>JAZKFB010000089.1:0-51105 GCA_040386695.1 Verrucomicrobiota bacterium | reverse complement strand
CTTGCCGGGCAAGGAAATCACAAATTTTTACATCTGCAACTGTAGTATTAAGGAAGCTGGCCCTGGAAAACCGCGGCGCCGTCACGGAAGCGGGCCTTCCCGTGCCGCCCCTGCTGTGGTATGCCGCCGCCAGCCGCCAGGAGGCCCCGCTGCCGGCGGAGATCTGGGCACGCGAACTGGCGGAGGCGGTGATCGCCTGGCCTTCCCTGCTCAGCGGGCGGCTGCTGGAGAACGCGGAGTCCCTCCTTCCCGCCCCCGATGCCGGCGGTCGGACTCAGACTCAAACTCAAACCCCTTCCGGCACGGAAGCCGGCCCCGGCACGGCGGCCCCGGCTTCGGCGCTGGCGTCCGCCCGGAAACGCTGGCGGGAAATGGAGTCGCTGACCGCTTCCCTGACCCCGGTGGCGGCGGGGCGGCATGAGGCCGGCGAACCTTTCCTGACCCCGGACGGCGCCTGGCTGGTGACGCTGGCGCGCCCGGCCGGAGGCGGCATGGACACCCGCGCCGCGCCCGGTGCCGGAATCGGAGCGCCTGCTGATGAAGCCGGGACCCGGACCGAAACCATGCGGATTTTTCGCGGTCTGCGGTTGGAATTCATTCAGGACCAGGTGATTTCCACCCTTCACCCGCCGGATGAGCGGCTGACGCATGAAGTGGAAATCGCCGGAAAAACGTGGCCGGAGGCGGTGGATTCCGGTTGGAAGGCGGAAAAAACCGCGGACGGCGGGGCCGGGAATGGCGGCGGCGGGAATGGCGGCTCCGGCTTCAGGATCAGCGCTGTGGAAACCCGTGGAGGCGTGACCGTGCGGGTGCGGCTCCGCGATCCGTCCGCGCTGGACATGGAATTGTCCGCCGAGCGCCGGACGCTGCTGATTCTCCCCGCACTGGCCGCCGTCAGCGGGCTCGGCGGCTGGCTGGCGCTGGAGCGCGCCCTGCGCCGGCAGCAGCGGCTGAGCCGCATGAAAACGGATTTTGTCTCCTCCGTCTCCCACGAACTCCGGGCTCCCGTCGCCGGCATCCGGCTGCTGGCGGAGCGCATGGCCGCCGGGAAAACAGATGCGGAGCAGAGTCTGTCCTACAGCCGGATGATTGAGCGTGAGGCCCGCCGCGTCTGCGCGCTGGTGGAGAATGTGCTCGACTTCGCCCGCATTGAAAACGGCCGCAAAGCCTACCGCTTCGAGGCCTGCGATCCCGCTCTGATCCTGCTTGAAGCCGTGGAAACCATGGAGCCGCTGGCGGCGGCGAGGGGCGTGCGTCTGATCCCGGAAATCTGTCAGGATACGGAAAGGGAAACAGAAACAAAAACGGGAACGGAAACAGCGCTGACCCTTCAGGGCGATGCGGCGGCGCTGCGGCAGGCGGTGGTGAATCTGCTGGACAACGCCGTCAAATTCTCCCCCTCCGGCGAAACCGTCCGGGTGCGGCTGACTCACGAAAACGGCGCGGCGGTCATCACCATGGCCGACCGCGGCTGCGGCATTCCGGACAGCGAGCTGCCGTGGATTTTTGACCGCTTTTTCCGGGGCGGTGACGAACTGCGGCGCGAAACCCCGGGCGCGGGCATCGGCCTGAGTCTCGTGCGGCACATCGCCCGCGTTCACGGGGGCTCGGTCAGCGTGAAAACTTCGCCGGGACGCGGCAGTGAGTTCACGCTGCGGATTCCCCTGACCCCGCCGGCGGCACCGCCGGAAGGCGGGACGGAATGAGAGGATAATTTTTTCAAAACACCCCCGGAACAGAACCAAACTTATGCCCCGCGTGCTGATTGTTGAGGATGAGGAGATCATGCGCACCGGCCTGCGGGACACGCTGCTGGACGCCGGCTTCACGGCGGAAACGGCGGCGGACGGGGAAACCGGGCTGCGGCTGGCCCTGGACGGCAGGCCGGACCTGATTCTGCTCGACATCATGCTCCCGAAGCGGGACGGACTGGCGGTTTGCCGCGAGCTGCGGCGGCACGGGCGGTGGTGTCCGGTACTGATGCTCACGGCGCGCGGCCTGGTGAATGACCGGGTGGACGGGCTGGACGCGGGAGCGGACGATTATCTCGTCAAGCCCTTCAGCGGGGCCGAACTCCTCGCCCGGGTGCGGGCGCTGCTGCGCGGCCGGGCCCATGCCGCCGCGCCGTCCGAAAATCCGGAACCCGCCGTTCCCCGGGCCGGACAAAATCCCGGCACCGCGCCAAACGCTGATCCTGATGCCGGGGAAACGCTGACACTGGGGGACGTGACGGTGTATTTCACCCGCCACGAATGCCGGCGGAACCAGCAGATTCTGGAAATGACCGCCCGGGAATTCGCGGTCCTGCGGCTGCTGCTTCAGCGCCGGGGCCGGCCTGTGACCCGCGATCAGTTTCTGGACCTGGTGTGGGGGCTCAGCGCGGGCATCACCACCCGCACCGTGGACAATCACATCGCCATGCTGCGCGCCAAAATAGAGCCGGACTCCGCGCATCCCCGCTGGATCCGCACCGTCCACAAAGTCGGCTACCGGCTGGAATGGTAGCTTCCGTCTGAAAATGACCAGGACGGTCCGCAGCCGCAGCCCGGCGGAGATGGCCGGGGACCAAATTTAACGGATGGGACGGATCATCCGGATGGATGAAAAGGGAGACCTCACCGTCACCGGCCGAACCTGAATCAGGACCGGCGGCGGCGGAAGAGGAAATGCCCGGCGGACATCAGCAGCAGGAGCACGCCGGAAGGTTCGGGAATGGAGGGAATCTGCTGGGCCATGGCCACATCGGACTGCGTCAGGCCATTCCGCGCATAATCCTCGGAGCGCTCCAGCACCACCGCGCCCGACCACGGGGTCACGATCTGGTGGGAAGCCGCCAACGCGCTGGCGGCGGCCGGGTTGCCGGAGCCCAGGCGGAACGCCTCCAGACACGCCCTCCAGCGGGCCAGGCTGTCGTCGGTGCGCACCGCGCCTTCGGGTGGCGCGGTGCCGGCGGCCTGGGTCGTGAATTTACCGCCACGCTGCCGGCAGGCGGCCTGAAGGGAAGCCGCGAGGTCCCCTGCGCCGCCGTCTTTCCCCTGCCCCTGTCCCCCGGCGTGACGCACCGGCAGCACGGTGAGGTGATCCCGTCCGCTGAAGGCGGCGCTGATCCGGTTTTCCCCGGGAATGACCGGCACATCCATCAGCGTCATGGCGGACACGCTGCGCTGAAGCAATTGATCCATCCCCTCCCTGCTGACATTCAGCAGGGGCTGGGGTCCGTGAATCCAGATCAGCGTGGCCCCCGGTTTGCCGCGCAGCCACTCCATCGCCGCCAGCAGCGCTGGAGTGTTGTCGCGGCCGCCCTCGAATTTCAGTTTTGGAATGCCGCCGTCCATGACCGTGATCAGTTCGGCATCCGCTTCGCCCGGCAGGAAAACCGCCGTCTGCCCAGGGACGGACATTTTCCGCACCGCCTCCTCAATGGCCGTTCCCTGCCCCGCCAGCGGGCCGGAAGTGTCGATCACCCAGGCCACCGCCCCCGGTTTGAAAACCTCCGGCGGACCCGCCGTGCGGACCACGATTCCGCTTTCCGGGGCCGCAAAGGGATCCTCACCAAACACCACCGGAGCCTCCTGGTGCGTCCAGGTGAAGAACAGGCCCTGCCCCGTGATATCCGCCGCCGTCAGGGAAGCGGTGACGGTGGGCGAACCCTCCTCCAGCACGGTCCGGGGATTGCCGGCGGCGGGCAGCTCCAGGGTGCCGTGATCCGCCTGCACCCACAGCGGCAGCGGGGCGGCGGGGGGAATTTCAAAATTCCGCTCCAGCAGCACCGGCAGCCACACCCGGGAATCCAGGCCGGCGGGAACCGTGAAGGTGATGCGCGTTTTCAACTGCCCGCCCGCCGGCACCGGGAACGCCTGCACCAGCACGCTGCCCTCATCCGGCTGCGTCACCAGCACCGGATCCCGCCGCTCCACCACGGCCACGGCCTGATACGCGGCGCGCACTTTGGACACCGTGCTGTAGGCCGCCTCCTGCGGCTGGCCGTTCACCCACAGCGTGACCCGGCTGACAAATCCTCCCGGCGGCAGGGCGATGCGGCAGCGGGCCTCCTGGGGCGCCGCGCCGTCGTTTTTAAAAGTCATGGTCCATTCGCCCCATGTCAGCCCCGGGGCCTCCGCGCAGTGCCAGTCCATGCGGCCCTCGCCGAGACTGAGCCCCGGAATCCGCCCGGCGACCCGCGTGCCGCCCCGGTCCGTGTCGATCTGAAAATTCCGGCGGGTATTGAAAATTGTGTGAAACCAGGGGCTGATCCCCGGATCGTCCGACTCGCCGTCAAAGGGCTTGCCGGTGACCCGGAAATACAGGTCGCGGGCGGCCTGGCTTTTGCCGTCCTGAATGCCGCGCCCGCTTGAAGAAAGGTCCCTGGCGGAAGTCCAGCCAATGAGCGTCGATGTCAGCATCTGCATGCCGCCCATGGCATTTTCCCGTCCGTAACAGGCCCGCAGCAGCACTCTTTCAGAACCGAACCGCCTCACCAGACGCGTGGCCGGAGCCCAGCCGCCGGAGGCCACATCCGGCCGGGCCACGGAACCCACGGCCACCGCCGTGACCATGCCGGGCAGCTCCAGCAGCAGCACCAGCGCCGCCGTGATCCAGAACCCGGCGCTCACTCCCCGCCGGTCCCGCGGCGAGCCGTATTTCCTGAATCTCCACCGTATCCGCAGCAGGGCCGTGAAGGCGAAAACCGGGGCCAGAGCCAGCAGACCGACGCCCCAGGCGATAACCCCGATGAGCGCGAACGGCGTCACCGGCAGAAAACAAAGCATATAATAAGTGGCGGCCGCCAGCCCGGCTCCGGCCAGCCAGGGCACGGTTTTTCTCAAGCCGGGCGCAGCCCCCTCCCTCGCCGCCCTCAGAAAAAGCCAGGTGGCCAGCGGCACCAGCAGCACCAGCAGATGATGCGGCAGGTCCGGCATGGGGTCAAAAAGCACGCCCGCACAGCCGCGCGTGACCACTTCAAACGCAAACACAACCAGCGGCCACCACAGCCCGGCGAAGCGGATCCAGCGGTGAGGTTTCGGTTTTTTGAAAGTCTGACCGGACGGTGCCGGCTGAACCGCGGGTTCCGGCGCGGCGGGGAGCGGCGGCAGCTTTCCGGAAGCGGCGTCCTCCGGCGGCGCGGCGGAAGTCCGTGGAAAGTCCGCCGGTGACAGCGCGGCGGAAATCGTCGGCACGGAAAAAACCGACGCCGCGCCCGGCGGCGGCAGAGCTTCGCCCATTTTCGCCAGCGTCCGCCGCAGATCCTCCAGCGTGACCACGGACACACCGCTCTGAAGCAGCTCCTCCTCCAGATGCGCCTCCAGGTCCGCCCGGAGCTCCCCGGCGTCCGCGCCTTCAAGCTGGGATGAGGTGAGACAGGAGGCGAAATACCGCTCAAGACCCGCGCGGGCGGGCTCGGTCCACTGAAGCGCTGGTGTGATCATAACAGGTTCGTCTTTGGAAAAGAAAAGTCAGGCTTTGTTCAATCCGGCCACCGCCCGCACCAGGGATTCGAAATAAGGCCGCATCAGCCGCAGCCGGTCACGCCCCGCATCCGTGAGCTGATAATACTTCCGCGCCGGCCCCGACGGCGACTCCTCCAGCCGCGACGCCACCAGCCCCGCATTTTTCATCCGGGAAAGCAGCGGATAAATGGAGCCTTCCGCCACCGACAGCCCCGGCGTGGCGCTCAGGGTTTTCACCAGCGCGTAGCCGTAAAGCTCCCCGGCCTTCAGCGCCGACAGCAGACACAGTTCCAGCACGCCCTTGCGCACCTGCACGGTCCAGTTGTCAAAAAAGTCATCCACGAAGGTAAAATGCATTGCATGGTAGCGTGCGTCAATGATGTTTTTGCGGAAGAAGGGGAAACCGCACGACCCCGAAGCCGCCGCCCAGTGGGCCAAAACGGCGGAATGAGGCCGTGCCCGGATTTTTCCGTGACGGCGGCGCACCGATGTTTTAATTTTCCCGCATGAACCGCCCGCCATCCGCGGACGGTCATTGCCGGATATGGGAAAATCATCCGTAAAAGCCAAATCCCCAACCCCTTCCACCGATACGGAGCTGGCGGTTCAGGAGGCGCTTTCCTGGCTGCGGGAGACCGCCAGCTCCGGGGTCCGTGACGGAATGGCGCGCTTCGGCATCCCCTGCGGCAAGGCGCTCGGGGTGCCGGTGGGAACGGTCCAGGCCTTCGCCAAATCCCTGGGCCGCGATGCCGCCCTGAGCAACGCGCTCTGGGACACGGACGTTTATGAAGCCCGCCATCTGGCCATTTTCACGGGCGATCCCGCGCGGGTCACACCGGAGCAGATGGACCGCTGGTGCGCGGATTTCGACAATTGGGCCCTCTGTGATGCCGCCTGTTTCCATCTTTTCGACCGCGTCCCGCACGCGTTTCAGAAAGTGACTGCCTGGGCGGAGGAAACCGGCGAGTTTCAAAAACGCGCCGCCTTCGCCCTGCTGGCCAGTCTGGCCCTGCACCACAAAAAGGCCTCCGACGCGGAGTTTCTGGACGGTCTTCCGCTCATTGAGGCGGCGGCGGACGATGACCGGAATTTTGTCAAAAAAGCCGTGAACTGGGCTCTCCGCTCCATCGGCAGCCGCAATCCGGCCCTGCACGCCGAAGCCCTCACCGTCTCCCGGCGTCTCGCCGCATCCGGCATTCCCTCCGCCCGCTGGATCGGCCGGGATGCCCTGCGCCAGCTCTCCAGCGCCGCCACCCTGCGGCGTATCGCCCCCAAAAACAAACCGGCACGGGAATAAGCGGCGGGACCGGACTTTCCTTTTCACCGTAGTCAAAAGGGAAGCCGCCCCCGCCGCTGATCCAGGCGGCACCGTGCCGGATTTCACTCCGGCGGGGTTCATCACTTCGGCACGAACTCCACCGTGGCGCGCACCGGGAAGTGATCGGAGGGATAAATGTTATCTTTCCGCGTGTGCAGGATTTCGGCGTCGATGAGCCTGGTGCCTTTGGGCACAAAGATGTAGTCGATCTTTCCTTTGTCATGAGCGCCCGAGAAGCCGTGGGAAGTGCCGGATTCGGCGGCGGGGACGCCCGGATGCAGATCACGCCAGGAATCGACGGCCGCCAGGTGGCTGCTCCTGATCGCTTTCACGACGTTGCTGCCCTCGCCGGAATTGAAGTCGCCGGTGAGCACAAAGGGGCCAGCGGGAGTGCGGGCCTCCATGTGCTTGAGCACCTGCGCCGTGCCCTTGTCGCGGGCCTCCTGGGACTCGTGGTCGAGGTGGAGATTGTAAAAGTGGAAAACGGTGTTGCTCGGTTTGTCGAGGAGCTTGGCCCAGGTGCAGACTCGGGTCACGCGGTTGCCCCAGGTTTTGGAGCCGGCGATTTCCGGCGTGTCCGACAGCCAGAAGGTGCCGGATTCCTGCACGGTGAAGCGGTCCTTTTTCACCCAGATGGCGGAGTATTCCCCCTTGGTTTTCCCGTCGTCGCGGCCCACTCCAATCTCCTCATAACCCGGCACCATGGCCGTGAGATCATCCAGCATGGGGCGCAGGGCCTCCTGATACCCGATGAGATCCGGCTTGTCGTCCGTGATCACTTTGCCCGCCACCTCGCGGCGGGCCGTCCAGGCGCGCTCATCCTTGTCCTGGGTGTTCATGTACCGGAGGTTGAAGCAGAGAACCCGCAGCTGCAAAGGCTGCGGCGGTGACGGTGGCGCAGGGTCGGCGGCGTGAGTGAGGGAGGGCACCAGAAAAGCGGCGGTGAGAGTGGCGAGAGTGAGGCTGAGGGTTCTGCGGTTCATAGCCCCCTGCAAACGGCAAAGGGCGGACGCTTCTGTCAGCGTCCGCCCCGCGTGTTTGTGGGGAAAATATTACTTTCTCACTTCAGGAACATCAGGAAGGCCTTCACGTCCTCGAACTCCTGGGGCTTGAGAATCAGGCGCATGGGAGGCATCGGGGAAATCGGCGTGGCCGTGTAGGTTTCCGCCAGTTTGGCGTTGGGATCGGCGAGGCTTTCGGTCAGGTAAGCCTCGTCCCTGCGGCTGGCGATGCCGTCGAGCGCGGGGCCGACGGGGCTGCCTTTGCCGCCGAGCATGTGGCAGTTCACGCAGGCGGCGACGGGGTGTTTCCAGAAGATATCCTCGCCACGTTTGGCGTCGCCGGCAGCGAGCGTTTCCGTCTCCGTTTCCGGAATCAGCTCGCAGAGTTTGACGTCGTCAAAATGACTGTCGCCCCGGGCCACGTGCAGCAGGTTGATGCTGGCCCTGGTGGCCTTGCCGCTGCTGTAGGTGGCCTCCACCAGGGTCCAGTCGGCGTTGCGGGTGATCTTCTCGGTTTCGGCGCGGACAAGATGATCGTTCAGGCTGATCTTGCCGCCGCGCATGTTGTTGGTTTTAATCCACGCGCTGAGGCGGTATTCGGTATCCGGCTTCAGCTCCACATCGGCATGGAGGCTGGTGTCCGCCATGTCCTTCGTGATGCAGCGGACGGACTTTTCACCGCCGTGGGCCCAACCGGGCAGATCCACGGTTTTCCATTCCGCCGCCTTCGTGCCCGGCGCGTTGTTGTAATCGCGGCGGGTCCAGCCTTCGGGCAGGCCGTCGGCTCCCGTGATTTCAAAGCCGGGATTGGGCAGCAGATTCGGCCCTTCTTTGAACGCTTCCGCCTTGTGCTGTTTGGTCAGAAGACGCGTGGCCTCGTGCAGCCATTCATCCTTCCGGTTGGCCTCATCAATCGCCAGCTTTTTCACCAGAGTCTGAATCTCCGGCGTGGTGGGAAATTCCGCCAGCTTCACCAAAGCCGCGAGCCGTGTGGCGGGGTCGGGATCGGTGACGATGCCGGAGCCGAAATACAATTTCTGCCCCACCGCGTCCGGCGGGAGCGCCCGCACCGCATTCCGGCGCAGACGGGCGTCCCTGGTATACAGCGCGGCACTGAAAGTGCCCTCGTCCAAAGCGCCCAGACCCTGCAGCGTCCACAGCGCGTGCAGCGCGCCGATGGCTCCGTCGTTGGCCGGCACCAGCTTTTTCAAACCATCGGCGGCGACCGTCAGCTTGCCCTCCACCAGCAGACGCTGGGCGGAAAGACGGCGTTCCTGCACATCGGAGTTCAACGCCGCCGTGAGCTGCGCCGGGTCCGTCGGATTCAGCTTCAGCAAAGCGGCGGAATCCTTGGCCTGATTCCAGACCACGCGGTAAATGCGGCCCCGCGAATGGTCGCGGAGATCGTTCTCGTGAGCGCCGCCGGGACCCGTTTTGGCGTTGTAGCCGCCGCTGCGCTCGCTGGGCGTGGGATTGTGCTGAATGATAAAATTCTGCCAGTCCGCAAACCACACCGCGCCGTCGGGTCCCACATCCGCGAAGACCGGGGACATCCATTCATCCGTGCTGGCGACCAGATTGAAACCGTCTCCCGCCACCGTGCCCGCGCCGTCCGGCCTCACATCCATCAGCGTGATCACTTTCATCGTCGGCTCGCAGACCATGGCCTTGCCCTGAAGGCGCGGCGGGAGTTTCGCGGACTCGATGAAATTGCTGCCCGCCGCCGCCGTGTAGCCGCCGAAGACATCCACCTGACGGTAATTCGGCGTGATGGTGTGGACGTCGTCCTCAGTGTTGATCTTCTTCGCCGTCATCACCCGCATCCCCGCAGGCACATGAGTGGCCGGGATGCCGCCGTAAAAAATAGGCGCGCCATTCGCGGTGCCGCCGAACTGATCCCCGGCGGCGTTGGCGCTGTGGCCCCACGAGTTGTTGGTGAACTGATGCAGGAACTCCAGGGCCGAGCCGTCCGCTTTGAAGCGGTAAGTGCCCTGCGTGAAGCGCTTCCGCTCCCCGCCCACCGTGCCGGCGAAAGCCGAATAACCGACGCAGCCGTAGAACCAGTTGTCGATGCCGTAATGCAGATTGTTGGCCTGCGCATGGGTGTCGCCGATGCCCCAGCCCGTGATGATGTCCTGCTTCACGTCCGCTTTGTCATCGCCGTCCGTGTCCTTCAGAAACACAAAACGCGGCGGCTGCGCGACGATGATGCCGCCATTGGCGAAGGTCAGACTGGTGGGAATATTCAGGTGGTCCGCGAAGACCGTGAACTTGTCCGCCCTGCCGTCGCCATCGGTGTCCTCACAGATTTTGATGCGGTCATGCCCTTCCCCGTTCGGCGTCACGCCGTGCGGATAATCGCTGGTCTCCGCCACCCAGCAGCGTCCGCGCGCATCCCAGGCCATGGCGATGGGTTTGGAAATATCCGGCTCCGCCGCGAAGAGTTCGATGCGCAGATCCGGCGCCACCTGCGTGCGCTCCAGGCTGGCCTTCACGCTCAGCGGATGCTGAAACGTCAGGGGCTGCGCGCGGCGCTCATAGTTGGCGACATTGGCATCAACGGTCCGCTCCTCCGGCTCCCGCGCCTTCAGATAAGCCTCCCAGTCCGCCTTCCGCTGCGGTCCGGCGGCGGCAGTCAGTTTTTCCTGGAGCGGCTTCAGAAACGAATCCGGCGCGGGATTCCCGGCGCTGCCGTTGAAATCCACCGTCACCACCTTCGCCTTGTCCAAAGCCGCCAGAGCCGGAAAGCCCGCGGCGGGCGCATCCAGCAGCACGGCGTCAAACTTCGCCAGCCACTCCGGCGTCACCTGCGCCGGGTCCGCCGTGTAGTCAAACCACACCGCCTCCCGCCCCAGATCGCGCATCACCGTATGGCAGTGCCGCCGCCCGCCGGTCTCCTCAGTTCCCAGAAAAAGCACCCGCAGCGGCGAGGGCGCCGCCTCCGCCAGCAGGGGCGGCAGATTCAGGGCAAGAACAAGCGGCAGCAGGTGTTTTCGGGATGGGATAAGCATTGGGCGGGAGTTGGCTGTCCCGGATATACACCAGCGCCCGGCCAAAGATCCCGTTCATTTTATATGGAATTGCGCAGGATTCAGTCACCTCCTGCAGGCGGGTTGAAATAGCGCGGGACCCGCCTACGGCGACTGGCCGGTGACGCGGTAAAACGCCCGCGACGGAGGCGGCGAGGTGTCCTTCAACTCCAGAATACCGTCCGCCGCCAGCGGGCCGACGGTGGCGGCAGGCTTCCAGGAAACCGGCGTCAGATCCGCGCCGCACCGCGGAGTGCAGGTCCAGCCCCGCCTGCCGCCGCTCACCCGCAGGATGGCCACGCCGCTTTCGAGAGTGAGGCTTTCCACCCGGAATGCGCCGCCCTCCGCCGAGCCTCCAGACAGCCTGGAGCGGGGGGGCTCACTTTTCCAGGTACCACTTGTCCGCGAGGAATTTCACTTCCTTGCCGTGTTCCTTGGCGAAGCGGGTGGCGGCGATCCGCACTCCGTCCCAGACCCAGTCATCGCCGACCAGGATACCGCCGGCTTCGACGAGATCCCAGTAACTCACGAGATCGGCGTAAACGTCGTCCTCCTCGTGGCTGCCATCGATGTAAATGAGCCCCGCTGTGATCCCGTAACGCCGGAACCAGAGGGCTCCGATGGTGGAGGTCTGGGGAAAAGGGATGATAAGCTCCTGGCAGTTTTCGTGCAGCACGTTGGCGACAAACTGATAATAGACCGTGGGATAGCCGTGACGGCATTTCAGGGCCTGATAGCGTCCGGGATCGCTCTGGTCCGTCCAGAACTCCACCGCGCCCAGCCAGGTGTCCACGCAGATGATCTGCGGCGACAGATTCAGTTTTTTCGCCACTTTCGCCATGTGAATGGCGGAGCCGCCCTTCCAGGTGCCGACCTCGATGATGCGCGAGGGTTTCACCCGGGCGATCAGGGCGTCGAAGGCCTCGGACTGACTGCCCCAGCCCTGGAGATCGGCGGGATATTCCGTCAGTGGAAACCCCTGATAGGGGCTCACCGCATGGATCAGTCCCATGATATCCTGCCCGCCCGTGCCCGCCGCCACCGCGCCGGCTTTGGCCGCCGGACGGATCTGGTGAATGCTGTATCCGAAGCGGTACAAAAACGACTTGAGCAGGGACTTGGGCGACATGGCGGGAAGGATGAGACGGGCTTTCCGGTTTGGAAAGTGCCGGGTGGGATTTTATTTTTTCATCAGGAAATACTCCATGCTGTCCACCAGAGCGCGCCAGGAGGCGTCGATGATATTGCCGGAAACCCCCACCGTGGACCACTCGCGGGAGCCGTCGGTGGAGTCGATGAGCACCCGCGTCCGGGCGGCGGTGCCGCTGTGGCCGTCGATGATGCGCACTTTATAATCCGTCAGCTGCATCTGGCCGATGGTCGGATACCGCGTGATCAGCGCCTGGCGCAGCGCGCCGTCCAGGGCGTTCACCGGGCCATCGCCCTCGGCGACGGTGAGGATGGTTTTCTCTCCCAGGTGCAGTTTCACCGTGGCCAGGCAGTTTTCATAACCCCGCAGGGTGTCCCGGCGGAAGACGCACTCGAATTCCACATGGTCGAACAGCGGCGTGGTCTGCCCGAGGGTCCGGCGGATGAGCAGTTCGAAGGAGGCGTCGGCGGCCTCGAATTCGTAACCCTCCTTCTCCAGAGTTTTGAGCTTTTCCAGAAGATCGCGCACCACCGGGCCGCCTTTCTCGATGGAAAGCCCCATGCCCTCGGCCTTCATCAGGATGTTGCTCTGGCCGGACATGTCGCTGAGCACGATGACCTGCTGATTCCCCACCAGCGCCGGGCTGACGTGCTCGTAAGTCCGCGCCAGCTTCTGCACCGCGTGAACGTGCAGTCCGCCTTTATGGGTGAAGGCGGCGCGGCCGACGTAAGGCGCGCGGAGATCCGGCGTCACGTTGGCCAGTTCGTCGATGAAATGCGAGATTTCACTGAGCCGCGTCAGATCCGGCACCACTTCGATGCCCATTTTCAGCTGAAGATTTGGAATGATGGTGGTCAGATTGCAGTTCCCCACGCGCTCGCCATAGCCATTGATGGTCCCCTGCACCTGCACCGCCCCGGCGCGGATGGCGGCGAGGGCATTGGCCACGCCGGTGCCGCCGTCGTTGTGGGTGTGAATGCCCACGCCGCAGCCGAGATGCGCCACAGCGGCGGCGGTGACTTCACTGATGAAGTCAGGCAGCGCTCCGCCGTTGGTTTCGCAGAGCACGATGAGATCCGCTCCGGCGTCATGGGCGGTTTTGATGACTTTCAGCGAATATTCCGGGTCCTCGCGGTAACTGTCGAAGAAATGCTCGGCGTCGTAGAAAACCGTGCGGCCATGGGATTTTAAATATCGCACCGTGTCCCCGATCATCGCCAGATTCTCCTCCAGACTGACGCGGAAAACCTCCGTCACATGCAGTGGCCAGGTTTTTCCGACGATGGTGATGACCGGCGTTTGGGCATCCAGAAGCAGCTGCACCTGGGCGTCGTCCTCCACCTTCGTGTGGCCGCGCCGGGTCATGCCGAAAGCGCAGAGTTGGGCGTGTTTCCAGGTGCGTTTGGCGGCTTCCGCGAAAAATTCCACATCGCGGGGATTCGATCCCGGCCAGCCGCCCTCGATGTAGTCGATGCCGAAACCGTCGAGTTTTTCCGCCACGCGGAGTTTGTCAGCCACGGTGAAGCTGATGCCGGTGCCCTGCGTGCCGTCGCGGAGGGTGGTGTCGTAAAGAGAGACCTGTTTCATTCGGGGATGGGGTAAGAAAAGTTAAAATGCTGCTGCTGTTGAGAGACGGGAAAAGGGAACGCGGAGGCTGTCAGACCCGCCGGCCGGTGTCGCGAAAAATATCATCGCGCGGCCGGACTGGCGGAGAGGGACGGGCCGGATCCCGGCCGGTTTTTCACTGAATAATGACGCGCACCGGGGAGCGCGATGGCCTGGCTACGCCCGCCCTTCCGATGCCCGGTCAGCGGGAAACCGCCGACCAGCCGCAGAAGGGCCCGCGAATCAGAAAAGCCCCCGGCAGGATCCGGAGGCGGGTAATCTTGTTGTCGGCGCGGAGCGTCATGAGGCGGGCACGGGGGGGGGGCGGCACCATTAAAGAGCCCCCCGGACATTGCAAACGGATCGTGCGGCGGCTGAAAAGGATTGGAGTTTCCCGCTCATTCCGGAAAATTCCGGGCGGTCCGCTCCGCGTCGCCAGTCTCCTTCCGCCATTTTTCATCCCGCCAGACAATATGGAACTTCTTCCGCCTCTGAACATTCCCGCGCCGGGATGGTCAGCAAGCGGGATGCGAAGCCTTCTGACGGTCACCGTCCTTTCACTTGCGCTGCTCTCCGGGTGCGGCCGCCCCGGCATTGCCGGCGCGCCTTCGTGGAGCACCAAACTCTCCGCCCTTCCGGAGGATGTGCGGCATTGCCTGCTGGATCATTTTGATTACTCCAAATCTTTCCGGAGGAAGCATCCCGAATATCCCTCAGCGAAAGCGGAGGAGATTATCACGGATAACCCCCGGCAGTTCAATGCCGGCTGCGTGGTCCCGTCAGGATTTGCCGGAACTCTGTTCGTGCGCGCGAAGGAAGTCGGTCCCTACTGGATCATCGAATATGAGTATGGAGGCGTGGCCCGGGGATCGGACGTCCTCATTCTTTCCCGCAATGGCATCGGTGGTCTTCGCAAAGCGGATCGGTCGGTTTTGGCTCCAAACGAGAGGAATGCCGACACCATCGCCCGCATTTTAGCGGGAAAGAAAACCGGGCGGGAATAAATCAGCATCGCCCCGGGTTTTGCGGAAATCCGTCACCTTTCCTTGCCCGTCGCCCCCTGGTGGCTGGACCGGCAATCACTCCCGGACGCTCGCAGGAACGGATCACCGCATCGGAATCCGTTCCAGGCGCATCGGAGTCCGTTTCAAGTCCATCGGGGTCCGTTCCAGGCGCATCGGAGTCCGTTTCAAGTCCATCGGGGTCCGTTCCAGGTGCCTCGGAGTCCGTTTCAAGTGCATCGGAATCCGTTCCAGGCGCTTTGGTGCTTTTTTGCCGGAGGCCGGGAGCTGAAAATGGCGGTCTGGGGGGCGTTTATTCCAGGGAGGAAGGCGCGTGGCGCAGGGCGAGGATGATCAGAGCGGAGGCGGCGAGGGAGGCGGCGGCGCGGAAGTGGTTCCACTTCACCCAGCGGGAAACGTATTCCGGCCAGAAGCGGGAGGCCTCGGGAGAGGCGGGGTCGAGCGCCTCCAGACGGTTGTTGAGCGGGACATTGACCACAGCCGTGACGCCAAAACCGCCGAGCAGGTAAAGGAGGCCGCCGCAGATCAGAAAGGGATGGCGCATTCCGGTATTCCCGAAAAAGGCCGCAGCCAGCAGGATGGCCGACGCCAGGGCGGTGCCCATGAACACGGACAGGAAGAGGGGATTCAGAATCCGTCGGTTGATGGCCCGCATGGTGCGGATGCCGCTTTCCGGCGGCTGCTCCGCGAGCGCTTTCATCACGAAATTCGAGAATGCGAAAAGCAGCCCGCCGATCAGGCCGCAGCCCACGGCGGTGAGAACGGCGAGGCCGGAGAAAAGTTCAGGAGGCAGGTTCATAGCGATTCCGTGGTGGTCATTATCCGGCTTGAAGGAGGAGCCTTCAGGTCAATCCGGGACAAACTGGAAAGCATAAAGTTTCGCCCGGGTGAGTTTGAAATAAAGGCGGGCGGGCTGGCCGGCGAGGGAGGAGACATCGGCTTTCCCTTTCCAGTAAACGCGCTGGTCGATGAAATTGCCGCCGATTTCCTCGCAGTCAGCGAGGGTGAAGCCGGGGAGCGGTTTGCCGTCGGCTCCGCGCAGCTCCACAAAAGCCGTGCCCATGGCTCCGGTGTCGATGTTCAGGCGCAGTTCCCGGCCTTTGAAGACTAAAGGCGGCGTTTCCAGCCAGCCGCCGCGATGGCCGGCGTCGGCGGAGACAAAACCATCGAGCCGTTGCCGCACGACACCGATTCCGCCCAGGCGAGGAGCGGTTTTTTCATATTCCGGCCGGAGAATCGCCGAATCGTGGGTGCGGCCGGTGGAGCAATAGTATTGATACAGCCAGTTGCCGCGCCGCACGATGCCGGGAGCCATGACCGCATACCAGCGGTCCCATTCATCCGCCAGACCGGTGGGGAAATAGGGCTCGCGGCTGAGGCGGCTCCACTGAATGCCGTCGCGGCTGGACGCCAGCTGGATCTCCAGCAGCCCAAAGTCCTCCCAATGCCCGTTCGGGGGCCGGAGGGCGGGGTTCCGGTTGGGGGAAAGATGGCGGAACTGCGCGGTGAACATCAGATAAGCATCCTGCGCCCAGGGGTAGAGAGTGGCGGAATTGTAATAAATATCGGAGTGCGGATTGTCCTCCCTGTCCGCCTCCAGGATGGCCGGGGCGTTGGCCAGAGTCAGCCGCTCCTGTTTGGGATCGCCGGGCTGGAAGGGCCAGGGTTTCAGGGGATCATCGGTTTCGATCCGGGTGATGCGGCGCTGGTTTTCGGAATCATAGGAGAAGGTGCGGGTGAAGATCACGTATTTGCCGATCCGCGGGTCCCAGTCCACCACCGTCGGGTTGTCGATCAGGAAAGGCAGCACCCGGCCGGTGGTCGTGAAGTTCCGCCCGTCGGCCGAGTGGGCGGCGAAGATGCCGTCGGTCGCGGGGTTGAAGGGTGACTGGGTCTGGAGCCAGAACAGTTTGTATCGCCGGGCGGGATCGGCATCGTGCGGATCGAGGAAAATGGTCGGCAGCTCCCCGCGTCCGATCTCGATGCCGGTCCGCCGGAAGCGGATGCCGTCGTCGCTTTGCAGCACCCGCAGATCCCCGGCACCGACGTAAAGCCGGATCTTCCCCTGATCCTCAATCACCCGGCTGGTGTGGCCGGACTCGTCCGACGGCTGGCCGTTTTCGTTGAGAATCAGTCCGAGCTTCTGCGCGGGATTCATCCGCAGCTCCACACCCTCGCTGGCGGCGATGAAGCGGCGGTCCATGAAAAGCTGTTTGCGGCCTCCAATCTCCAGCGGTGCCTGGGCGGCCGCGCTTCCAGGACTCAGGGAGCCCGCCAGAATTCCCAAAGCCAGACAGCGGAGCAGAGAGGCGGCGGCCTGTTGCGGCCGGGACCGCTTTTGCCCGTTGGTGAGGGGCCGGCGGCCAAGGCCGGGGAAATGGCGGGAACGGAACAGGATTTTGAGTTTCATGAGGACAGGCTGGCGGATTGGCGGCAGGGATCGGGAGGGAACCGGCATGGGCAGAAAACGGGGAATGGCCCTGAAAATTCCCGTCAATTAAGGATTCCGCCCGGAATTCCTTCATGCGGCCTGCGCGCTGAGGACCGGTTTCCCGCAGGCGCTGAGGAGCACGCCACCGCTTTGCTGCCGTCCGCAGCCATGACACGGCGCGTCCGCCGGGACCGCGTGCAAGTCCCCGGTTTAATTCACGGGCCATTCATCGGTCACTTGCGCGGAAGCCTCCCAGCCTGCATGATCCGCCTCCCGCCGCGCGCGGGTTTCCTTTTCCGTTCTCATGTCCAACGCTCCCGCCCAGCCCAAAACCGCCATCAGCCCCACCCGTCAGGAGGAATTTCCCGAGTGGTACCAGCAGGTCATCAAAGCCGCCGACATGGCGGAGAATTCCGAAGTGCGCGGCTGCATGGTCATCAAACCGTGGGGCTACGGCATCTGGGAGAACATCCAGCGGCAGATGGACAAAATGTTCAAGGACACGGGGCACTCCAATGCCTACTTTCCCCTGCTCATTCCGCTGAGCTACATGGAAAAAGAGGCCGCCCACGTGGAAGGTTTTGCCAAGGAATGCGCGGTGGTGACTCATCACCGGCTTGAAATGCAGAAACAGCCTGACGGCTCCATGAAGATGGTGCCCGGCGGCGAGCTGGCGGAGCCCTATGTCATCCGTCCCACCAGCGAGACCATCATCGGCGCGGCCTTTGCCCGCTGGGTGGAAAGCTACCGCGATCTTCCCCTGCTGATCAATCAGTGGGCCAATGTCATGCGCTGGGAAATGCGTCCCCGCATCTTCCTGCGCACCGCCGAATTCCTCTGGCAGGAAGGCCACACCGCGCATGAGACCAGGGAGGAGGCGATTGCTGAAACCGAACAGATGCTGCGGGTTTACGAAACCTTTGTCCGTGACCACCTCGCGATTCCCGTGATCACCGGTGAGAAATCGCCCCGCGAACGTTTCCCCGGCGCCGACAGCACGCTCTGCATCGAGGCCATGGTGCAGGACCGCAAAGCCATCCAGGCCGGCACCAGCCATTTCCTGGGACAGAACTTTTCGAAAGCCTCCGGCATCCAGTTCACCGGCCGCGGCGGCTCGCGCGAGCACGCCTGGACCACGTCCTGGGGCGTGAGCACTCGTCTCATCGGCACTCTGATCATGGCCCACAGCGACGATGACGGCCTCGTTCTGCCGCCCCGCATCGCGACCCAGCAGATTGTCATTCTCCCCGTCACCCCCAAGGAGGACAGCAAAGCCGCCGTTCTCGACGCCTGCGACGCCCTCGCCAGGGAACTGCGCGCCCTCAGCTTCGGCGGCGAAGGCCTGCGCGTGCAGGTGGACCGCCGCGACCTGCCCGGCGGCACGCGCAACTGGGAGTGGATCAAAAAAGGCGCGCCCATCCGCATCGAGATCGGTCCCCGCGACCTGGAGAAAGGCTCCGTCGCCGTCGCCCGCCGCGACAAGGGAATCAAGGAGAAGGAGTTCATCGCCACCGCCGACTTTGTCAGCAAAGCCGTGTCCGTGCTCCAGGAGATCCAGGACGGTCTGCTGGCCCGCGCCACCGAATTCCGCGATGCCAACACCACCCGCATCGAATCGAAGGACGAGTTCGAAGCCTTTTTCACCCCGAGGAATGCCGAGAAGCCCGAGATTCATGGCGGTTTCGCCAATGTGGCCTGGGCGGGAAGCTCCGAGGACGAGGACGCCCTCCAGAAACAGCTGGGCGTGACCATCCGCTGCCTTCCCTTCGGCGACGAATGGCAGGAGGCCGGCACCTGCTTTTACACCGGCCAGCCCAGCATCCGCCGCGTGATCTTCGCGAAGGCTTACTGACGTCATCCGGCTGTCCGGCTCGGGAATTTCACGCCGCTCCATGCAAAACGGGAAAATCAACGCGATCTTTGATCAGCAGGCGTCATCCTATGACCAGAAATGGAGCAGGCTGGCGCCCCTCAACAGCGCTTTGCATCTGCTCACTGAGGCGGTGCTTTCGGAACTTCCTCCGACAGCCCGCATTCTTTGCGTGGGAGCGGGAACAGGCGCCGAAATTCTTTATCTGGCCCGGCAATTTCCCGGATGGCGATTCACCGCCGTGGAGCCGTCCACCGCGATGCTGGAGGTCCTGCGCCGCCGGGCGGAGGAACAGGGGATTTCGTCCCGGTGCCTGTTTCATTCAGGTTATCTCGACTCTCTCCCGGCGGGTGAATCATTCGACGCCGCCACCGCTTTTCTGGTATCGCAATTCATTACGGACCGCCAGGCGCGCTCGGAGTTTTTCCTGAATATTTCCGGACGTCTCCGCCCCGGGGGCATTCTCGTCAGTTCCGATCTCGCCGGCGATTTGTCCGTCGCGGCGGAATCCATGGACCTTCCTGAGGTTTGGTATCAGGTGACGAGGGACAGTGGAGCCTCCCCTTCTCCGGATGGGATCGCCAGGATGCGTGAGGCCTACACCCGGGACGTGGCGGTCCTGCCTCCCCGGGATATCCGCGGCATTATCATGCGCGGCGGCTTTGACGTCCCCGTGCTTTTTTTCCAGGCCGGAATGATCCACGCCTGGTATGCCAGGCGGTCATCCAGCCCAACCGGACCGGGCAAGGCGGCGGGGACCGCTCCGTTTCACTGAGTGCTTCACCCTGACTGTTCGGCGCAAAGGGTTTGCGTATCCCGGAGGACCCGCAGGCCCCGTTCTCCGGGCAATCCCGAACGGTGGCGGTCAGCCGCGCCCGGATTTCAAAAATCCCCCGCAACCAGCTGGATAAAACGGCCGCCGTCGTTGGTGAGCGTGGCATTGGAACCGCTGCCGCCCAAAATGGAGCGGGTGTTCCATGAATGGTATCCGGCAAAAGGTTTCACCCAGGAAACCACGGGAAACGAGACGGCCTGCGCTGAAGGGCTCACGGCGACAGGAACGCCGGCATTGGTAAAGCTGATTTCCCAGGAAACGCCCGCCACGCCGCCCTGCCGCATCCAGGGATGGGAGGCGGCGATTTCAATTTCATGGCCGCGGTTGGGGACGGTCACTTTGTAATAAACCTCCTGCCCGCGCAGAAACGCGTCCGGCATGAGCATGGGGTCCTTGTGATTCGCCGCCAGGAACGAGGCCACATCCAATCCGATCAGATTGGTGCCGTGGAAAATCCCGTGGCCGTTGGCGAGCTTGTAGTTCAGGCCGTAATATTCCTCAAACCGCTCGGATAAAATGAGCCCCAGCTCCAGATGCGTGTGCGAACGGCGGCGGTCGATGCCGTCGCCCGTGTGGCCCATCCGGCCGACCGGATCACCGCGTTTGATGGGAGTGCCCGGCACGGCGTCAATGCGGCTGAGGTGCGCGTAGAGGCTGTAAAAATCCCCGGCACCGCCGATGGTGTGCCGCACAACCACGTAGTTCCCGTAGTTGCTGGTCCGCGCCGAAGCCGTGGCATAGGCGACCAGCCCGTCCGCGATGGCATGAACGGAGTCCAGGGGCTCGCCTCTGGCGTCACGCTCCACCGGGGCAATGTCGATGCCCTCATGGAATTTGGTGTAAACCGTGCCCTGCGGCGTATCCCGCGGATTGCGCACAAAACCATAGGAGCCGCCCTCCCACACCTGAATCTGACCCTGAGGGGTATAGCGGTCCACAAACATAAAGAACGCCGCCGGATCGCCGCTGAATAATCCCCCGTTGGCGGTGGGAAGCTGGAACCGCATCAGCGGCTCCGGCGCGGGCAGCAGCGGGACTTCGCCGGCGGGAGAGGAGTCATCCCCTGAGCCCGCCGCCGTTTTTTCCGGTTCCTCCGTCCCGGTGGAAACCGCCTGACCCTCCCCGGGGGGGTGACTTTCCGCATTCTCCCGCGGATCGCCGCCGGCCTGCGGAGCCCGGCGCAGTTTTTCCGGCCATCCGAAAACAATGACGAGGATAATCAGCAGGGCGATCAGCCACCGGTATCTGGCTCTGGCCAATCCCATGAGTCAGAGTTTTTTCGGATCAATGCCGCCAAACCGCTTCATGGCCTTGTCAAAAAGCAGCAGATCCTGCCGGTTCAGTCCGGACCAGATGATGATGCGGCCATCCGTGGGCGGCTGGTCCAGGCGAAGAGTGTCCACCGGACGCCCGTTCACAATGATGCGCGCCAGTTTGCCCTGATAAGTCGAGCACATGACCTGCACGGCGCGCTCGCCCTCCGATTTCAACTGGAGGGCCACCCCGAAACTTCCATCATCCGCCATGAAGGGTGCATAGCCCCCGAAATGACGGCCGGAGACCTCCGGAGAGATACGGAACCATATTTTCTCGCCGTTCACCGTGTCCGGCCGCACCATCCGGGGGCCCTCCTGGGCGTCCCCTTCCGGGTGCATCCCGATAAAAGGTCCTTTTGATTTGGCCCCGGCCATCACCGGCGCGGGAATCAGGAGTAAACAGAAAAGCAGTCGGAGAAATCGCAGCATGGCGGTATCAAAAGGGACGAAGAGCCGGATTGCAAGCTCCGATGCCCGGTTTTGCGGGAGCGGAGGAGGAAGGAAAACGGGACCTATAAGTCTTATATGCCCTATAGGACTTACTTTGGGAAAGTGCCCGCTGCTGCCAGGAATGGGAGTTTAAACAAAAAACACCCCGCCAACTCTCGCTGGCGGGGTGGTTTTCGAATTTTAGTTTGGGCTGGGCTAGGCGCTCAGGATCATTTCTGACCGGGGCGCCATTCCTCGGCGGCGAACTTGAAGGCTTCCTCCAGGCCGACCATGTCGGTGGACGGACGGAGCGCTTCGAAGGCGGCGGTTTCCTTGCGGAGGTCCTCCTCGCTGTAGTTCGCGGCTTTGACGGAGAGGCCGATGCGGCGCTCGACCTTGTCGACCTTGATGACGCGGGCCTCGACTTCCTGGCCAACCTTGAGCACGTCCTTGACGCGGTTGACGTGGTCCTCGCTGAGCTGGCTGATGTGGACCAGACCGTCGATGTCGTCCTGCAGCTGGACGAAGGCGCCGAAGCTGGCGATCTTGGCCACCGTGCCTTTGACGAGGTCGCCGACGTGGAACTTCTCGTCGATGTCGGACCAGGGGTCGTTTTCGAGCTGCTTCATGCCCAGGCTGATGCGCTGGTTGGCCTTGTCGATTTCGAGCACCACGGCCTCGACTTCGTCGCCCTTCTTGAGCATTTCGCTCGGGTGGTTGACCTTGCGGGTCCAGGAGAGGTCGGAGACGTGCACCATGCCGTCGATGCCTTCCTCCATTTCCACAAACGCGCCGTAGGCGGTGAGGTTGCGGACCTTGCCCTTGATCTTCATGCCGATCGGGAAACGGGCGTCGATCTGATCCCATGGGTTGCCGTCGAGCTGACGGACACCGAGGGAGATCTTCTGCTCCTCCTTGTTGATGCCGAGAACCACCGCGTCCAGCTCCTGACCGATCGTGAGAACGTCGGAGGGACGGGCGATGCGCTTGACCCAGGAAAGCTCGGAAACGTGCACGAGACCCTCGACTCCTTCGGCGAGTTCGACAAAGGCGCCGTAAGCCACCAGCTTGGTGACCTTGCCCTTGACGCGCTGGCCAATCGGGAAGCGGCCTTCGATCTGCTCCCAGGGATTGCTGAGGAGCTGTTTCATGCCGAGGGAGACGCGCTCCTTCTCGCGGTTCACGTCGAGAATGATGACGTTCACCTTCTGGCCGATGGCCACCACTTCGGTCGGGTGGTTCACGCGGCCCCAGCTCATGTCGGTGATGTGCAGCAGGCCGTCCATGCCGCTGAGATCCACGAAGACACCGAAGTCGGTGATGTTCTTGACGGCGCCTTCGACGCGGTCGCCGATCTTGACGGTTTCCAGGAAGCGCTGACGCTGCTCGGCGCGCTCGGCCTCGATGACCTCGCGGCGGCTGAGAACGACGTTTTTGCGCTCGTCGTTGACCTTGACGATCTTGAATTCGTAGACATTGCCCACGTATTCGTTGAGATCCTTGGGAGGAATGATGTCGATCTGGCTGCCGGGGAGGAAGGCCTCGACACCGACATTGACGGTGAGGCCGCCTTTGACGACGCCCTTGACCTTGCCCTTAACGAGACCGCCGTCATGGAAGACCTTGACGATTTTGTCCCAGTTCTGTTTGTGGGCGGCTTTCTCCTTGGAGAGAACCACCATGCCCTCGTCGTTTTCGAGGCGCTGGAGTAAAACTTCGACTTCGTCACCGATCTGGATGTCCTCATCCTCGAATTCGCTGACCGGGATCGCTCCCTCGGATTTGTAGCCGATGTCCACGAGGACGACCTGCGGCTTGATGTCAAGGATGATGCCTTTGACGATGCTGTGTTCGCGGAGTTCCTTGAAGGAGGCCTCCATCAGGGCCATAAGCTCTGGATTCATAATGCTTTTAACGGGTTAGTGGTTAGGTTGTGGCGTTGACCAATTGGCAGTCGTCCTTTTAAATTGGAGCGGCAGACAGGCCACCCCGGGGACGCCGGCGGAAATCGGAAAATTCGACAAGGGGGCGGACTTTAGACGCCCTTTCCCAAAAGGCAAGTGGCGGATGCACGCAAAAACCCGCTGCTGATGGGAGATGTCAGCGCGGATCTCCCCCGAGGGAAAACATCAGGGGCATTCCCTTCAGCTTCAGATTTTTGAAACCGTAGCCTCCCTTCTCGACATACTGATCAAAAGAGGCCTGATGATTTTCGGGAATCAGAGCCCGCAACTCAGCGCGGCTCTCATTAAAATAATCCCAGCGCTGCTTGAGCCATGGCTCAAACTCGGCTGATCCCCGCTCGGGCAAATTCGAAAGGGTGAATTTCTTTTGGGAGGCATCCTCCAGCTGCTTGGCAAAAAAGGCGGCCACGCCGCTCTGTTCGGTTTCGCTGAGGCCGAAGGCCGCGCCATAAGCCGCCGCGATGAAGCCGCTGCCCTCCTTCGGCGCGTCCTCAAACTCAATGATCTCTTTGCTGATACCGGAGACGGAGCCCGCCTTTTCGATGAACTTCGCAAAACGGAGCTGATTTTCCGGACTGTTGATCGCGCCCTTTTTCTCCTCCTCCACCAGAGCCAGAGCCTCGGTGTAAATCGAGCCGAAGGTGTTCCCGATCTCGCCCACCTTCCCGAAGGACACGACCACCTCCTGGTCCAGCCGCGCCACCTGATCGCGGACCGCCCTGGCATCCTTTTCCGCGGCCAGCCTCTTTTCGCGTTCGGCCTCCAGAGCCGCACGAAGGGATGCCAGCTCGGCAGCGGCAGGGGCGCTTTTCGGCCCTTTGCCCTTCGTTGATTCCGGTTCCGCCGCGTCCGGAGCGGTTGGCGCGGCGGAACTCTGTGCCTGAAAGGCTGCCAGTTCGCGACTGAGCCGTTTGTTTTCCTGCCATAGATTGCCGCTGGTCCAGAGAAGACCGCCGGCAAGCACGGCAGCGGCGGCGACGGTGATGGTTTGTTTCTGAGTCATAAGAGTGAAAAAAGAGAGCAGCGCGCTCGCGGGAATCGGGGCCGGAGCGGCGGCCATCACGGCTCCCACCAGTTTTTGGGGGACGATTACGGCAAAGGCGGCGGGGCTGAGACGGGCGGTGGCCGTGCTCCGCATGAGACGCTGGAGACGCTGCAGGCCCCTGGAAACCCGCTTCCGGGCCGCGCTTTCGGTGATCCCCAGCTCCGCGCTGATGATCGGGTAATCCAAATCGCGCAAATACCTCAGCACCACCGCCTCCCGTTCGTCCAATGGCAGGCGGTTGATGGCGTTGTCGATTTCGCCATCCGCCTCCCCTTTTTCCGCATCTTCGGGCACGCCCGCCGTCTCACTCTCCGCCGCGAAACGCGCCAGTTTCTGATCGTGGCTCCGGCGGGCCCGACGCCGCGCTTTGGCGGTGTTGGCGGCCGTGCGGTGCAGCCAGGCGGTCACGCTGGGGTGGGCTTCCAAAAGAACCGCCTTTTTGGCCAGCAGGCAAAAAACATCCTGAGCCACCTCCTCGGCAATGGTCCGGTCGCCGGACACCCGCCAAGCGGCTCCAAACACCAGACCCGCATGACGCTCCACGAGTTCCCGGAAAGCCGCATGGCCTCCGCGCCCGTATTCCTTCAGCAAAGCGTGATCACTCCTCGTCATTCACAGAGCTATGGCCCGCCGCGTCCTGTCTGTGACCAAAAAATTCAGGAAAATCACTGAGGCGAGCAAACCACCGCCATTTTTCGGCGGCCCGGCCGCTTCCGGCTTCTTAAACGGGCACCAGCCGCTCCCCCAAATGCCGCGTCGCTGCCTCCCGCGCCCAGGCATCCGCTGTCAGAATTTCCTCCAAAGCGGCGTGCGGGATGGCGTGGTGTTCGTCCATGGTCCGGGCGACGGTTTGCCAGATGCCGGGGAAGTCGAGCTTTCCGGCGATGAACGCGGCCACCGCCATTTCATTCGCCGCATTGTAAACCGCCGGCAGCGTTCCGCCGGTGGTGCCTGCTTCCACCGCGAGGTCGAGCGCGGGGAAATCCGCGCGTCTTGGCGCTTCGAACTCCAGCTTGCCCAAAGCCGCAAAATCCAGCGGACGCAGGGAGTTTTTCACCCGCTGCGGCCAGGTGACGGCATATTGGATCGGGAAACACATGTCGCTGTGGCTCAACTGGGCCAGCACACTGCCGTCGATGAATTCCACCATGCTGTGCACGATGCTTTGTGGATGCACAATCACCTCCACCCGCTCCATGGGCACGCCGAAAAGCCAGCGGGCCTCGATCATTTCGAGGCCTTTGTTGAAAAGTGTGGCGCTGTCGATGGTGATTTTCTGGCCCATCGCCCACGTCGGATGTTTCAGGGCCTGAGCCAGAGTCGCGGACGCGATGCGTTCATTGCTCCAGGTGCGGAACGGGCCGCCGCTCGCCGTTAAAATCAGCCGGGAAACCTCCGTCGGCGTCCGGCCTTCGAGGCATTGGAAAATAGCATTGTGCTCGCTGTCCACGGGAAGCACCGCCACGCCCTTCCGGCGGGCGGCCTCCATCACGGTTTCGCCGGCCATGACGAGAATTTCCTTGCTGGCAATGGCCAGATCGCAGCCCGCTTCAATGGCCGCCAGCGCGGGCCGCAGCCCCGCCGTGCCGATGATGGCGATGAGCACCATGTCCGCCTCCGTTTCCCGGATCAGTTCCACCAGCCCGTTTTCTCCTTCAAAAACCACTGTCTCCGACGGTAAAAGCCCCCGCAATTCCGCCACCGCGCCCGCCCCGCCGCTGATGGCCACCCGGCTGACGCCGAAATCCCTCGCCTGCTCCGCCAAAGCCGCCACGCTCCGGCAGGCCGCGAGCCCGACCACCTCCATGCGCTCCGGGATGTCGCGCGCCACTTTCAGAGCGCTGGTGCCGATGCTCCCCGTGGAGCCGAGAATGATGATGCGTTTCCGTTTCACCGGACCGTTTGAAGGATCATTTGCCGCTGACATACCAGAGATAGAAATAGAAAACCGGAGCGGTGAACAGCAGGCTGTCGATCAAGTCGAGCGCCCCGCCGATTCCCGGCAGGAATTTCCCGGAATCCTTCACGCCGAGGCAGCGTTTGATCACGCTTTCCGCCAAGTCCCCGACCACGCAAACCGCCGCCAGCACCAGACTCATCACCGTGGCGCTCAAGGGAGTAAGAAGCGGCATTTCCGACCGCCAGCCGAAATAAACCGCCAGCCCCGCGCCGACCGCACCGAGGGCCGCGCCGATCATGCCTTCCCAGGTTTTGCCGGGGCTGATATGCGGGATCATCTTGTTTTTGCCGATCAGCGAGCCCACGACGTAGGCCCCGCAGTCCGTGAACTTGGTCGCTCCGATCAGAAAAACCAGATACGGCAGCCCGCGCAGCCAGCCGTTCTCCGCCGTGCCCGGGAAAAACAGCACCCGGGTCATGAAACTGGACAGCCAGGGGACATACAGAAATCCCGCGATGGTATATATAATGGCCCACAGCGTGGCCCGCCCCTCCAGCGGCCGGAAAAGCGTCGGCAAAAACGCGCCCAGCACCGCCGCCGCAATGAATGCCATATCCCACAGCGGGGACCATCCCCAGCCATTCTGAAGGGAAATCGAAAAAGTCACCGCGAACCACGCCACTGTCAGACCCGTCAGCCAGCAGCGCCAGGGACCGGGCAATGTCGGATCCATTTTGATGAATTCCCGCACCCCCGCGATGCCCAGCAGGCCCAGCAGCACAAAAAACAGCGGCGCTTTCCCCACGATGATCGCCGCCGCCACCAAAACCCACAGCGACAGGGTGCTGATCAGCCGTTTGGCGAACACCTGCGCCTTGGTCGGGCCGGCGGGGGGAGTGGGGGAGGGAGCGGCTTCTGACATCGCGGCTCCTGACTAGGCGGAAATTCATCCACCGGCAAGCCCCGATTCCACTGCCCTGCCGCCTGGGAATCCGGGGTCCGGGATCCGCCGAAAAAGCGGGACGGTCAGAGCGGTGCAGTTAATCCCTCGGCTTCAGCGAGTTTTTTCTGATTGCCGTCGAAGGTGAGAAACTCCCTGGCCCCCAGGATCAGCGCCCCGGCCACATGCAGAATATCGAAGCCGCGATGCCCGCCTGTCAGGGTGTGGGTTGAGGACAGCCGCTTGGCCTCCTCCACCAGATCAGCCAGATTGCAGACCCGAAGGACCACCCTTCCACAAGCCCGGTCCGCTTCAAACTGTGCCCAGAATGCCGCCGCTGCGCCGGGAGCGATCACTTTGCGGAATTCCGCAAAGCGCAGGGCATTTCCCAACTCCAATTCATTCAATGAAGTGAGTGTCAGAGGAGTCCGCAGCCCTTTCAGCCAGGCCACCGCACGCGGCGTGTGGAAATCATTGCCGTAAAGAGCGAACAGAAAACTGGTATCGGCGTAAATCACCATCGGCCGCCGGCCTCGTGGATAATTTCCAGAGATTCGGATGCGGACAGCGTTCCGGAGCCGGACCGGTCACGCTTCACTGCGGGACTTTGAGACCAGTCCACCTGACCGCCCGGGTCATCATGCTCGGGAACCAGCCGGGCGATGGCTTTACCACGCTGGGTGATCAGGATCTCCTCCCCGGCTCCGACCCACTTCAGAAGACTTGTATATCGGTTTCTCAAGTCCCGAACGGTGGCTGTTTTCATGGTGCTACAAAATGGGAGCACATTCCACGTCTGTCAATCTGTTCTCGTTCCCTGAGCCTTCGAACCTTATACCGGTCTTTTTGATTCCAGAGTCACAGGAGCCCGCCCGCCTCTACTTCGCCGGTTTCGATTTTTTGGCGGGCTCGGCTTTCTTTTCCGGCTTGGGCGCGGGAGCGGGGGCGGAGGAGCTTTCGCCGCCGCCGCCTGAGGATGAGGCTGCCGGGGCCGGCGTGGAACTGGATGAGGCGGCGGTGGCGGCGGTGCTGTCCTGTTTGGCGCCGCTTTTGTAGGATTCGCTGCGGTAGTCGGTGATGTAAAAGCCGCTGCCTTTGAAAACGAGGCCGGCTCCGGTGCCGATTTTACGGCGCACTTTGCCTTTGCAGCCTTTTTCCGGGCATTTCGTGAGGTGTTTGTCGTTCATCGACTGGAAAACCTCGAACTCGTGACCGCACTTTTCGCAGACGTAATCGTAATGGGGCATGGCAGGGGGACGGGCGGAAAGCGGAGAATTGAAACAGGGAACGGAAGGGAAAAGTCAACAGAGGCCGGATTATCTTACTTCAGAGCGGCCAGCCTCACCTTGATGGCTTCAAAATCGGGCAGTTCGCTGGGAATATCATGGGATTCCACATACTGAATCACGCCCTCGCGGTCCACAATGAAAACGGAGCGTTTGGCCACACCCGCCTGACCGAGATTTTTCTCCGGGAGGAAGCTGTCGTAGGCCACGCCGTAAGCTTTGGCCACGCTGTGATCGTAATCGCTGAGGAGCGGCACTTTGATGTTCTCCTTCTCGGCCCAGGCGGCCTGGGCGAAGGGATTGTCGCCGCTGATGGCGAGGACGGTGGCGTTGAGTCCGGCGAAGTCATTGAGCCCGGCGGAGACCTCGCAGAGTTCCTTGGTGCAGCCGCCGGTGAAGGCCATGGGCACAAAAAGCAGAAGGGTGTTCGTCTTCCCGGCCTGAGCGCTCAGGGTGACGTATTCGGGGCCGTTCGCGCCGAGGGTGGTGAGCTTGAAATCAGGGGCGGTGGTGCCGGTTGCGAGTGCCATAAACAGAAAAATCGGGAAGGTTGGAAATCAGTTGAGGCCAGTCGCTTAGCGCCGCCCCCGCCGCCGGTCAACCCTTTTGCCGGACTCCGGCCTCTCCCGGCGGGACGGGGATTGGTCAGTGATGGAGGGCCGGTCACGCGTTTGGATTTTATTGGAAAGCGCGGGGGATTTCCCTGGCGCGGCTCCCGGCCCTCGCCCATAAAGGCCACGGACGGTAGTTAACACAGTATTTCTGGCATGGAGCACCCGGTCATCGGCATTGTCGCAAATCCCACCAAGCCCGAGGCCGCGCATCACGTGCGCAGCCTGCGGCAGGCCTTTTCCTCGCAGGGAGCCGCCGTTCATCTGGAGGAGGAGGCCGCCGGTCTTCTGGAAGCGCCGGGAGGCCTGACGCTGGCGGAAGTCGCCGCTCTGGCCGATGTCATCGTGGTTCTGGGAGGGGACGGCACCATTCTCCGCACCGCCCGGCTGCTGGGCTCCGGCGTGAAACCGCTGGCGGCCGTGAACACCGGGCATCTGGGATTTCTGACCACTTCGACGGAGCGGGAAATCCCCCGCTTTGCCGCCGCGATCCTGTCCGGGGACTACCGGCTCTCACACCGCAGTCTGGTGGAGGCGGCGTTCACGGTCAGTGACGGCACGCGCCACGTGGAGGGCGGGATGAACGAGGTCACCATCACCCGCGGCACGTTCTCACGCCTCATCCATCTCGAGACCCGGGTGAACGGCGAATTCCTCAACCGCTACAGCGGCGACGGCCTCATCGTCTCCACCCCCACGGGCAGCACCGCCTACAGCCTTTCCGCCGGCGGCCCGATCATCAATCCGGAGGCCGGGGTTTTCTGTCTGACGCCGATCTGCCCGCACGCGCTGTCCAACCGCTCGTTTGTGGTCAATGACAACATCACCCTGGAGGTCCTGCCGGTGGATCCGGTGGACGAGGTTCTGCTCAACGTGGACGGCGGCAACGCCTGGTCGCTGGCCCGTCACCAGCCCGTGATCCTGCGCAAAGCCTCCTGGACAGTCCCGCTGATCGCCTTCCGCGAGGATTCCTTCTACGAGGTCCTGCGCGACAAGCTCAAGTGGTCGGGCAGCACGCTTTGATCCGATCTTATCAGTGGGGGATCCTGCGGGGGAAAAGAAAAACGGGACGGCAGCCTCAGCGGCCACCGTCCCGTTTCCTGAAATCCTTCGCTCTCTTTGCTGCCTTCTGTTCAAATTTCCGCCACCGCAGCGGTCTTTCCCGTTTTGTTTAACCTATTTGGTCACGGTACGGGCCTCATAGCCGGCGGCGGGTTTGCCGTCCGCGCCGAGTTTGCCGGTGGTCCAGAGAATGCCCCGGGTGACGAGGCTCAGGTATTTGTCATCGGCGACGGTCTCGTTGTTGTGGCCGATGGTGGTGGAGAAGACTTTGGTCTTTTTCGGACCGTATTCGTGGCTCCAGGCGACGACGGTTTCCGTGTTCCCCTGCCTGCCTTTGGCCAGCGCCTTGGTTTCGGGGTAGATTTTGATGTTGTTGTAAAGCTCCTCGTTCACCGTGGTCCAGTTGGCCAGACCTTCCGTGACGGCGTCCTTCTGGTAAGTGATCTCAATGGGTTTCTGCGGGCCGTGGCCGCTGGACTGGAGGCCGATGTAGTCGAACCACAGGGAGTCCTGGGTGCCGCTTTCGGTGGCTTTGTTGACATTGGCCGCCGTGCGGTAGGAATGCATGGCGCAGTGGAGATTCACGCCGGGAACGCCGCCGCGGTGGGCGTCGAGGATGCGGTTCACGACCGCCGGATCCTTGATGTCGGCGGAGCATTCGTCGTGGATGATCACGTCGTAACCGGCCGCCCAGTCCGCTTTGTCGTAGCAGGTGAAGGTCGCTTTGGTGCTTTTGTCGTCGGAATAGCACACATCCACGACGATGTTCGCGCGCTCCTCCAGACCGGCTTTGAGAATGTCCTTCTGTTTGCCGTAGTCGTGGCAGCAGCCGCCCAGGACCAGCAGGGCCTTCAACGGCTTCACGGCGGCGGGAGCGGGAGCCGGGGCCTTGTCCTCAGCGACGGCGAGGAAGGTGACGCCGGTGCTGAAAAACGCGGCGAGAGGCAGAGCGAGGAGAAACTTGGATTTCATAAATGGGTGGTTGGCGGAGTGTTCGGCGCGGTTCCAGTTACGGCTTTACCCGCAGCGTCTATCCGGGTGCAACTCTTTTCATCCGTCCGGGAATGCGGAGCCGCCCCCCATCCGCCGCCGCCGGGCGTCAGCAGGTGCAGGGTGGTGCCCGCCTCCACCGCCAGCGTCACTGTGCCCGCAAGCTCCCGCCGTGAGCCGTCGGGCAGGGTCAGCCATTGTTCCCCGCAGGCGCCGGATTCTCCTCCGTCCCGTCCCTGCGGCGGGGTCAGGCGGTGCTCGGTGAGCAGGGAAAGCGTGAGCGGCGCGGAAAAATGGTAACGCCGCACCACGCCGCAGCCACCGGGAAACGCGCCTGCGCCGCCGGAGTCCGGGCGGATGGAGAACTCCTCCAGCCGCACGGGATAACGCCGTTCGAGAATCTCCATGTCCGTGATGGCCGTGTTCGTCATGTGGGTGTGCAGGGCGTCCGTGCCCGCATAACCCGGTCCCGCGCCGGAACCGCCGCAGACCGTTTCGTAGTGGCCGAAGGCGGCATTGCCGAAAATGACATTGTTCATCGTCCCCTGGCTGCCCGCCTCCAGCCTCAGCGCGTGCAGCAGGGTGTCCACCACCCGCTGGCTGGTCTCCACATTCCCGCCCACGACGGCGGGGGACTGCGCGGGATCGGCGGCGAACGGCGGATTCAGAAACCCCGGCGGCAGCACCAGATCCACCAGATCCAGAAATCCCTCGTTCAACGGAATGGGCTCGCCGGTCCACAGCCGCAGCACATACAGCACCGCGCTGCGGACCACCGCCGGCGTGGCATTGCGGTTGCCGGGGTGCACCGCGCCGCTGCCGGTGAAATCGACGGTGAGCCTGCCCCCGGCCTTCGTCAGGGAAACGGCGATCGGGGTCCCGTCATCCAGCGCCTCCACCGCCCGGGCGTCGGTCAGCGGGGCCGCTGCCAGCGTGCGCGCCAGAGCCCGCCGGGCCTGGGCGGTCAGATCGGCCAGGCGGGAGCGGACGGTGCCCTCATCATGCGCCCGGCAAAGCTCCAGCAGCGCCTCCGCCCCGTGGCGCGCGGCGGCGGTCTGGGCGCGGAGGTCCGCGAGATTGTCGGGCAGAGCCCGGGTGGGGAACGGCGCGCCGGTGAGCCTGGCGGCGACCCCGTCCTCACAGGAAACCCCGGCTTTCACCAGGCGCATCGGCGGCAGGACCACGCCCTCCTCCGCCAGATTCCGGGCAAAAGCCGGCATCGAGCCCGGAGTGATGCCGCCGATTTCCGCGTGATGCGCCCGGTTCGCGGTGTAGGCCAGCAAACGGCCCGACGGCCCGAAAACCGGACAGATCACCGTGACATCCGGCAGGTGCGAGCCGCCGAACGCCGGATCATTCGTGACCAGAATATCGCCCGGCTCCGGCGTCAGCGCGGCCACGCTGCGCCGCACGCATTCCCCCAGCGCGCCCAGATGCACCGGAATGTGCGGGGCATTCACCAGCAGGCGGCCACCGGCATCCAGCAGGGCGCAGGAATAGTCCAGCCGCTCCTTCACATTCGTGCTCACCGCCGTGCGGCGCAGCAGCTCGCCCATGGCATCGACCATTCCCTGGAAACGGCAGCGGAACAGCTCCGCCGCAGCCGCCCCGGCATCGGCCCCCGCCGCCGCCGGGATGGCCGGGATTTCGTCCTTTGAAACACATCGCGTCAGCAGCCATGAGCCCTGGTTGCCCTGTTTTGCCGACCAGCCCGGATCAATGATCAGCGTGCTGAACGCGTCCTGAATCAGCCTGGGCTCCTGTCCGGCCTCCGTCCCGGAATCATCCGCTCCCGTCCCTTGGTCCGCGGTTTCCGGAAATATCTCCGGTTCCACTCCCGGCGCGGGCGGGGAGGCGATGATCCGCAGCGACACCAGCTCCAACGCCCGGTGCGGCGGCGGCGGGTAGCCGTACAGTTTGTGAAATTCCTCCGCGAAAGCCGGAGCCAGATCCCCCGGTTCCGTGAAATCCAGCGTCAGGCTGGTGTCCTGGCCCCGCAGCCGCACCTCCGCCAGCCGGCGGCGGATTTCACCTTCAGGATGCGCCAGGGATGCCAGAGCCGCCGCCTCCAGCTCCGCCACCAGCGGCGCCAGAAACGCGGCCTGGTCCAGCGGCTGGAGAATCTGCCGTTCCGCGAATTTTTCCGGCAGCGCGGCGGCGGCTCCGGAGGCGCTGAGCAGTCCCGCGTCGCGCGGCACGAGGATTTGCGGAATGCCCAGCTGGTCCGCGATGGCGCAGGCGTGCTGCGGCCCCGCTCCGCCGAAGGCCACGAGCGTGCACTCCGCCGGATCGCAGCCGTCACGCACGGAAATCGACCGCACCGCCTCCGCCATGCGGCCGATGGCGATTTTCAGCAGACCTCGGAGCAGCCCTTCGTCCGTCTCCGGCACCGGCAGCCCGTGATCCGCCATTTTGCATTTCAAAGCCGCCAGCGCCCGTTCCGCCGGCGCGCGGGTCAGGGGAATTCCCGCTTTGTCCGGATCAATGCGGCCCAGCAGCAGATTCACATCCGTCAGCGTCAGCGGCCCGCCGCGTCCGTAACAGGCGGGTCCGGGATCCGCCCCCGCACTGCGCGGACCCACGGTCAGCCCGGCCGCCGTGACCTCGCAGATGGATCCTCCGCCCGCCGCCACGGTTTCGATGCGCAGGGAAGGAGCCAGGATCACCGACTGCCCCAGCCGCTGCTCGAACTGGTAAAGAAAATCCCCCTCCCACCGCGCCACGTCCGTGCTCGTGCCGCCCATGTCGAGCGTAAGAATCCGCTTCAGCCCCGCCCGCCGCGCCGCCGCCGCGCAGCCGGCCACGCCGCCCGCCGGACCGCTGAGCAGACTGTCGCGGGCGCGGAAGGCGTGAGGCTCCTCCAGCCCCCCCGCGCTGGTCAGACAATGAAACTCCCTGGCCGCCGGGCCGAGACAGGCGCGCACCTTCCCCACAAAATCATCCATCACCGGAGCCAGCGCCGCATTCACCACCGCCGTCCGGGCGCGCGGCAGCAGGCGGATCATGGGCGACATTTCCGAACTCAGCGAAATGCTCGTGAAACCCGCCTCCCGCAGCACCTCCCGCACCGCCAGCTCATGTGCGGGATTCAAATAGGCATGCGCCAGGGCCACGGCGGCGGTCCGCACGCCCTGAGCGGCCAGTCCGCGCGCGGCATCCGCCAGACGGCCGGGATCAAAAGCCGTCAGCACTTTTCCCTCCGCATCCAGCCGTTCCCTGACCTCCACTGTGTGCCGGTGCAGCGGGTGGTCCCGGTGATGCCCCAGGGCAAACAGATCCGCCCGCCGCTGATCCCCGATGGTCAGCAGGTCGCGGAAACCTCCGGTCACGAAAAACGCCACCTCCGCCCCCTGATTCTCCAGCAGCGCATTGGTCGCCAGCGTCGTCGCCAGGCGGAACGCGTGGGGCGGAAAATCCGCCTCCAGCCTGGTGCCCGTCAGCAGGCGCGCTCCGGTCACCGGCGCGGGCTCACCCGTGAAAACCTCCAGCGTCCAGCCCGCGGCGGCGGCGGCCGGCAGGGCCGGGAAGACGTTCAGCCAGGGGCCGTCCCCACTCCCCGGAACAGCGGTGGAACCCGTGATTTCCCCGCACCATGCGGGCAGAGCCGGTGATTCCGGAGAAAAAAGCTCCGCCCTCCATCCTGTGAAAAATCCCTCCGCCCGCACCCAGTCGGCCATTCCCTGGACCGCCGAGTCCGTCACCGATTTCACCGCCGTCCGCAGCCGCCCGCTCGAAAGCAGTTTCGCCCGGTGCCAGCCGCCCGCGGGATCGCGGGCGCAGCAGTCGGTGAACGTTCCGCCCCGGTCGGCCGCGATCAGCCACAGGGCTCCGTCGCCATTCACGGCCGCAAAGTCAGACATGCCTCCCCCTGGCACCGGAACGGCGGTTCCGCATCCGTTTTGACACCGCCCGGCCTCCCGGCGGCGGCCTCAAGGCACGGAATTCACACCAGCCGGATGAGGCGGCGGCGGAGCAGATCGAGGGCGATCTGGGAGGCAAGCTGTTTGAAGGTTTCCCGCTCCACATTAAAAACATGATGCTCCACCACGGGCTTCGTCACTCCGCGCGAGGCGAGACCGATAAAAACCGTCCCCACCGGCTTGGCGTCCGATCCGCCGCCGGGACCGGCGATTCCCGTGATGGCCAGGGCGTGATCCGTGCCGGCGGCGGCGCGGCAGCCTTCGGCCATGGCGGCGCAGACTTCCGCGCTGACGGCTCCGTTCGCGGCCAGCAGATCCACCGGCACGTTCAGGATGTCGATTTTCGCCTCATTGGCGTAAGTGACGTAGGCCAGGGGAATCACGGCCGAGGAGCCGGGGATGTTGGTGATGCGGTGGGCCACAAAACCGCCGGTGCAGGACTCCGCCGTGGCCACCGTCTGGCCCATGCGCGCCAGCAGATTCACCACCGTGTGCTCCAGCGGGAATTCCTGGGAGGAGAAATAATTCGCGGGAAACGCGGCGCTGACAATGGTTTCGGCGGCGGCCAGCTGCTCCGGGGTGCCCAGCACCCGCACGATGACCTCACCGGCGCGGGCGCAATAGCCGAGCTCCACTTCCCCCAGCGACGTGATCGGCTCCTCCACAGCGGCGGCGACCTGGCTTTCACCGAGATTGGCGATGCGGAAGTTTTTCATGCCCCGGATGACCGTGTGTCCCTCACAGATTTCCCGCAGCAGCGGCACCACGATCTCCCTCACCATCGGATGCAGCTCGCGCGGCGGGCCGGGCAGGAGAATCAGGTGCGGTGAAAGCCTCCCGCCGGCCGCGGGCACCGGATGCGGTGGCAGATACAGCCCGGGCGCGGTGCCCCAGGCATTGGCCAGCACCGTCGCGCCCCGCGGCACCATGGCCTGGCGGCGGGTCTGTCCGGAAAGCTCGCGGTTCCGGCGGCGCAGAATCACGAGAATGTCCTCCATCACGTCCTGATTCTCCTCCAGCGGCAGACCGAGGAGTTCGGCGGTCAGTTCACGCGTGATATCATCACTGGTCGGTCCCAGCCCGCCGGTGACGATCACGATTTCCGCCCGCCCGATCGTTTCCATCACCGCCTCCCGGATGATCTCCCCGTCCGGAATCGTCACCTGCCGCCCCACCCGCAGTCCCAGAGGCAGCAGCGTTTCCCCCAGAAATCCGAGGTGAGTGTTCAGAGTGCTGCCCAGGAGGAGTTCCGTGCCGGTGTTGATGACTTCAAGACGCATAAAACGCCATCCCACAAACCCCGCCGATTGCAAACGGCCGCCCGTCCGCCCCCGGCGGCCCGGTTTTGCGCGCTCCGCCGGCCCGGTTTCAGGCCTGGCGGGCCGTTTCAGGGTGTCCGTGCGGCGGCATCGGTGGATTGCCAGCGGGCGTTCATTTCGGCGGTCAGGCGCAGTTGTCCGGCGCGGGCATTCACGGAAGTCACGTTCCAGTCGGCGTCCTGACCTTTGAAATCGAAGACCCACAGGGCCGCCAGAGGGATGCGGTTTTGATCGAGCGCCTCCAGCTGGGTGCGGAATTGCTGACTCGACTCGTCGGTCAGCACGCCGGACACGCCGAATTCCCCGATGATCAGCGGTTTGTTGTCCTTTGCGGACTGGGCCGCCGCCCGGGGCAGAAACTCCAGATCACCCGCGGAGTAAAGTCTGCCGCTGTAGCTGGGAAGCGGCGCGGGATTATCGCCGTCCAGCATCGTGGCCCACTGCTCCGGCGAGTCTTTTTCCCAGGTCCGGCTCCGCATCTGGTGCCAGGCGGAGGGACGGGGAAAGGCATTTCCGCTGATAATCAGGCGGCGGGGATCATGAAGCCGCACCTCCTTGGCGAATTCCGCCAGCGCGCTGCGGAAATCGGCATGGCGGAGGTCATCAAGTTCCGAGCGCCCGGCGGCCGTGCCGAGCGCGGGAATGACGGGGGCACGATGTTCGGCGGCGTTCGGCAGGTCGGCGGGAAGGTTGAATTCGTTGCCGAACTCCCACGCCCAGACCGCCTTTGAATCCCGGTGACGGAGCACCACTTCCCGGGTGTAACCGCGCATGAATGCGGTCGTTCCGCTGGCGGGATTTCCCCATTCCTGAATCGGTTCCCCGACCAGATCGGAAATCGTCGGCTGATGCCAGAAGAGTGAGGGAATCAGGCCGATGCCGTGTTTCTCCGCCAGTTTCACCAGGGCATCGAAGCGGCGGAAATATTCCTCCCGGTCCGCCTGATACAGCTTCCAGTCCACCGGCCAGTAGCCGCAGGCGGCGAAGCGGATGAAGGGAATTTTCTCCGCCGCCAGCGCGCGGAATCCGGCCTCGGCATCCGCGATTTTTCCGTCTCCCAGCAGCCGGGCGAAGGCGTCGTAATAATTCACGCCCAGCCCGCGCCAGGGTTTGCCTTCCAGCAGCAGACCGCCGCCGGTTCCCACGGACAGGCCGGGCTGCGCGGCTTCGGCCGGGAGAGATTTTATGCCGAGGAAAAAAGCCAGGGCGGCAAACCCGGTGGTGAGATGAGACGCTGCCCGCATCCGGGCACTGGCGGTTTTGGTTCTGACGGCGGGCGGCAGGCTGGGGGCGGACGGCATGAGACGGAGGGGTTGGAAAGGAAGCAGGGAAGTTCCCCATGCTTCATTTAGGATGAGCGGAAGCCTTTTAAAGGCTCCGGACTCACGGTGTTTTCACGGGGCGGGCGAAATCCGGCTGAAGGAGTTCGATTTGTATGGAATTCTGCTGATCAAATTTGGCGAAACCCATTGCGGGACGGACGGGGCGGATGGATGCAACCCGCAACCTTACCCACCGCATGAAAGCCCTCGTCAAAAAATCCGCGGAGCCCGGACTCTGGCTGTGTGATGTGCCCGAACCGGAAACCGGCATCAACGATGTCCTCATCAAAATCCGCAAAACCTCCCTCTGCGGGACGGATCTGCATATTTACAAATGGGACGCCTGGGCGCAGCGGACGATTCCGGTGCCGATGACGGTGGGGCATGAATTCTGCGGCGAGATCGTTTCCGTGGGCAGCAATGTTCACGATTTTCATCCGGGTGAAATTGTCAGCGGCGAAGGGCATCTGGTCTGCGGCCGCTGCCGGAACTGCCTCGCGGGCCGCCGCCATCTCTGCGCCCACACCCGCGGAGTCGGGGTGAACACGACGGGGGCTTTCGCGGAATATCTGGCCCTGCCGATGACCAATGTCTGGCATGCGGATCCGAAGATTCCCGAGGAAATCATCTCCTGCTTCGATCCTCTGGGCAACGCCACGCACACCGCGCTGTCCTTCGACGTTCTGGGGGAGGACGTGCTCATCACCGGCGCGGGTCCCATCGGCTGCATGGCGGCGGCGATTGCGCGTCATGCCGGCGCGCGGCACGTGGTGGTCACGGATGTGAATCCCTGGCGTCTGGAGCTGGCGAAAACGCTGGGAGCCACGCGGGTCGTGGATGTTTCCAAAGAGGACCTCGGCGCGGTGCAGAAGGAGCTGGGCATGACCGAGGGTTTTGACGTCTGTCTGGAAATGTCCGGTTCCCCGAAAGCCATGGACACCATCGTGGACAACGCCTGCCACGGCGGGCGCATCGCTCTGCTGGGGATTTTCCCGGAGCAGTTCGCCATCAACTGGGACAAGGTCATCTTCAACATGCTCACCATCAAAGGCATCTACGGCCGCGAGATGTACGAGACCTGGTATAAGATGACCACCATGATCCAGAGCGGCCTGAACATCGCCCCGGTAATCACCCACCGCCTGCACTACACGGAATTCAACGAGGGTTTCCAGGCCATGAAGTCCGGCCAGGCGGGCAAAGTGGTCCTTGATTGGACGGCCTGATGGTTTGCCGGAGAGAGTCCTATTTTATTTTTCCATGCTCCACAAACTCCTCCTGTTCTGCGCTGCTCTCGCCGTCCTGCCCGCCGGTGCTGAAATCACCGTGCCCGCCGCCACCGTTTACGGCATTCCCCACACCCTGCCGCTGCGGTTGGATGATGAGGATGGAGTGAGACGCTGGCCCGATCCGGCCTTGAAACTGAAATGGTTCGGCGAATTCAAGCAGGCCGGGGAGCTTCAGGCGGCGCTGGAGGTGAAACTGCCCAAAGACGCGAAATCGGAGCTTCAGATGACCATCGACGGCAAAAGCGCGAAGGCCAGCGTGACCGGCACCGGGGAGGCGCAGGCCGTGAAATTCGGCGGCTTCACTCTGGCCAAAGCGGGATACGCGGCCATTGAGCTGGAATCGCTCAATCCGAAGGGCATGGACGCCGGGAATATCCGCTCCCTGACGCTGGACGGACCGGCCACGGAGGGCGCGCATTTCAATCTGAAACCGCGGCGCAATGCGGCTTCCGTCCACATGAATTACCCCGTCGAGAGCAAGCCGGAGGTGGCGGTGTTTTACAACGAGGTGACAGCGGTGGAGGACCCGGAGCACACGTTCTACATGGCCTGCGGTTTTTCGCGGGGCTATTTCGGGATGCAGGTGAATTCGCCGACCGAGCGCCGCATCATCTTCTCCGTCTGGGACAGCGGCAGCGGTAAAAACGCCAAGGACCGCTCCACCGTGGATCCCGCGAATCAGACGCGGCTTCTGGCCAAAGGCGAGGGCGTGGATGCCGGGGTGTTCGGCAATGAGGGCACCGGCGGCCACAGTCACCTGACGTATTCATGGAAAACCGGCGAGGCCCAGAAATTCGCCCTGACCGCCAAGCCGGAGGGCCAGACCACGGTTTACAGCGGCTTCTGGTTCCATCCGGAGAAGAAAGCGTGGATGCTCATCGCCAGTTTTCAGGCTCCGCATGACGGCGGTCACATTCAGCGGATGCACTCGTTCTGTGAGAACTTCGGAGGCGAATCCGGCTGCCTCCAGCGCAAAGCGCTTTACGGTCCGCAGTGGATCCGCACCGCGCAGGGTGACTGGCGGGAGCTGACGAAAGCCACCTTCAGCCACGACGCCACCGGCAAGGCCGACCGTCTGGACCGGTTCATGGGCGTGGAAAGCGGGAAGTTTTTCCTGTCGAACGGTGGGTTCGTGGAGGGTTTCACGAAATTCGGCGATCCCTTCACCCGCCCCGCGGAGAGCAAAGCGCCGGAGATTGCGCTTCCGGAGATCAAGCCATAAACCTTTAACGGCGCCGCCAGGCACGGATTCCGCAACGTCCCGCAGGCTCAGCCGTCCCTTCATTTTTCCCCGTTTCCCAGCCGTGAATTCCGATTTCTCCTCCCATCTCCAGTCCATCCTCGGTCAGATTGAAGCCGACGGTCTTTTCAAAACCGAACGCCTCATCGCCACCCCCCAGGGCGGCCGCGTCACTCTCGACAGTGGCCGCGAGGTCATCGTGATGTGCGCCAACAACTACCTCGGTCTGGGTAATCACCCGGAGATCGTGGAGGCCGCGCATGAAGCCGTGGACAAGTGGGGTTACGGCATGGGCAGCGTGCGTTTCATCTGCGGCACCCAGACCCTGCACCGCCAGCTGGAGATCGCCATTTCCGAATTTCTGGGCACGGAGGACACGATTCTTTATTCCTCCTGTTTCGACGCCAACGGCGGGCTTTTCGAAACGCTCCTCGGCCCGGAGGACGCCGTGATTTCGGACTCCCTGAACCACGCCAGCATCATCGACGGCGTGCGGCTGTGCAAAGCGAAGCGTTTCCGTTACCAGAACCGGGATATGCGGGATCTCGAAGCTCAGCTGCAGGCGGCGGATGCGGCCGGCGCAAGGTTCAAAATGATCGCCACCGACGGCGTCTTCAGCATGGACGGCACCTACGCGCCGATGCGGGAAATCTGTGATCTGGCCGATAAATACCAGGCCCTGGTCATGATGGACGATTCCCACGCCGTCGGTTTTGTCGGCCCCAACGGCCGGGGAACCCACGAGCGCGGGGGCGTCATGGGCCGGGTGGATGTCATCACCGGCACCCTCGGCAAAGCCCTCGGCGGGGCCAGCGGCGGCTACACCAGCGGCAGCCGGGAAATCATCAGCCTCCTGCGCCAGCGCTCGCGGCCTTACCTGTTCTCGAACACCCTCGCGCCCATCATCACCGCCGTTTCCCTCAAAGTTCTGGAACTGCTCCAGCGCGATGACTCCCTGCGCAAAACCCTCTGGGCGAACACGGAGCAATACGTCGCCGGCATGAGAGGCAACGGTTTCGACGTCGGCGAGGCTCAGCATCCCATCATCCCCATCATGCTCGGCGATGCCGTGCTGGCCCAGAAAATGGCCGCGCGGCTGCTGGAGAAAGGCGTTTACGCCGTTGGCTTTTTCTTCCCCGTCGTTCCCCAGGGCAAGGCCCGCATCCGCACCCAGATCAGTTCCGCGCTGACCAGCCGCGACATTACCGAGGCCGTCAACGCCTTTGCCGAATGCCGCAGGGAGTTTTCCGGGGAAGCCTGACGGACCTGCCCGCCAGGCCCGGAAAACGGGAAGCCTGAAACACAGTGCCCGCCCGCACTGTCAGCGGTAGAGGCCGAGTTTAGCGAAATCGTGCCAGGCGTTGATGAGGACCGGGGAGGGATTGGCTTTGGCGGCTTTGAACAGAGCGTCGATGCCGGGGATTTCATCCTTGTCCCAGCTGAGGATGACATCGCCTTTCACGAGATGCGCTCCGGCGAGGGCGGATTCCGCCGGAGCTTCGACGACGAGGACGCCGAAGACACTTTCCATGCCGAGGCCGGCTTTTTCGTAGGCTTCGAGATTCTTCACTTTGCCGCCCATGAACTCGTGCACGGTGCCGTCGCGCGCGGCGGCGACTTCGTGCGACTGGTGAAAGGCGGCGTAAGCGGCTTCGGCGGCGGGTTTCAGGCGGCCGCCGGCCACGCCGAACCGGTCGAGCGGGAAGGGCTTGAAGCCGAGCGCCAGAGCCGGGGAGTCCGCCGCCAGCGTCCAGTCGGCATGGTCCGCGTCCTTGAATTTGGCGTCGCCCTGGAGCGATTTGGCGTCGTGTCCGCTGATCTCCCGCATTTTGACGGCGGGACCCACCGGCTGGCCGGCGCGGTGGACAAAATTCTCATCGCAGTGCCGCCCCCAGCCCGCGGGCTGCCGCACATTGCCGGTGTAGCCGCCGCTGGTGATGTTGTGCCGGATGACGTTGTCATCGCTGTTGTCCGGCCAGACGTGGAAGTGGAAGCCGTTGCGCGGGATGAGATTGTTCCGGACCGTGCGGTGGTAACCCTCGCGGAGCTTGAGGCCGCCGCTGAGCAGGAGGTTGTTCTCAATGAGGTAGTTGGAGCTGCCGTCGTCGAGATCGATGTCCCAGCCGTGATGGCATTCCCAGCGGCTGTTGCGGAGAATGACCGGCTCCATGGCGTCAAGAAACGTGAGCTTGTCGTCCCAGGGATGCCCCTCCAGATCCAGCCCCCACCAGCGGTCGCGGGCCCAGCTGTTGAAGCTGCCGTGATCGCCGCTTTCCAGCACCGTGTCATAGGCATCGCAGCCCTCAATGACATGCCCGCCCCAGCAGCCGTCGCCGATGTTGATGGCCGCGCGGGGCAGATGATGCATGGAGCAGTGACTGACGGTGATGCGGCGGGACATGTGAATGGTCACGGCGGCGGTCTGTTTTTCCGTCATCCCCAGATTCTCCATCAGGCAGTCCGTGACCGCGCACTCCATGGGATAATCGTCCGTTTTTGGCCCCGGCGTGAGGTCGAGCTGGCTGAACTTCAGCATGGGGATGTCGAAACTGGCGAAGGCATTGCGCACCGCCTGCTGTTCCCCCACAAAACACACGCCGCTGGCTCCGGTGTCCTTGAAAAGGCAGCCGGTGATGCGGCCCTTCAGATTCGCGCCGCTGAGGAAAACGGCGTTTCCGCCCACCCCGAGGAAGTCACAGTCCTGAACGGCGCAGTTTTCCGTGCGGTTCATGAACACCACCCCGCCGCGGTGGATCATCCAGTCACTGCGGAGCAGGGGTTCGCGGGTTTTGGCGAAAGTGCGGGCGGTCCGCGTGAAGGTGAGGCCCTGGAGGGTCACGTTTTTCACGGGCGCTTCCCTGGTGCCGCGCAGTTCGATCAGGGATTCGGCCCGGGAGGCGATCACCTCCCCGGCCGCCAGGTCCGTGCCGGCTTCGGGAATGACGCTGAGGGTGTGCGTGGCGGCGTCGAAAAACCATTCGCCGGGCGCGTCCAGCTCCTCGGCGATGTTTTCCACAAAGCGGTCGCTGGCGTGGAATTTGGTGCCCCGGTTGTTGCCCCAGCCGCCCTCCGTTTTGACTGTGCCGTCGGGGCTCACGCCGGTGATGCGGTCGTGCACTCCGCCCCAGTGCGCGGAATGCAGGGCATGAATCCACCCGCCGGCGGGGTTTTTCCAGCGGGCCACGCGCTCCGGCGACAGGGCGTCCCGGGAGCCGCCATTGAGGTATTTGGCCTGGGGATCGTAGTTGGGATAACGCGCCAGGTGCTGAAGCCGGCCATTGATCCAGAGGGAGTCGATTTCCGTGATGTCGCCGGGGACCAGGGCGCTGAATTTCCCGTCGGGACCGGGTTTCCAGTCCGGTTTCAGCACCCGTCCGCCGCTGAGGATCACGATTTCCCCGGGAGCCGCGCGCAGAGTCAGGCCGGAGTTTTTCCCGTCCAGCACCAGCGGTTTTTCAAGATGGTAAGTGCCGCCATGAAGCACGATGTCCTTCGCTCCGCTGGCGATCACCTCCTTCAGCCCGCCGCCCGCGCCGCTTTTTAAATGAAACGGCAGCCGGGCCGGCTGTTCCGCCGCCCGGCCGGGGCCGTGGAGGGCTGCGAGAGTCAGGAAAAGGAGGGGGAATTTGATCATGAAAGGCGGGTGCGGGGGCCGGAGACCGGTGATCCGGAAGGAGTAATGCCGATTGCCGTTAAAATCCGGCGATTTCTTTGCGCTGGCGGGCATCAGGGCAAAAAGGACCGGAGCCTTTCCTGGGATTGCCTGCGGGTGGAGTCCGGATTTTCAGGGAATCAGGAGGGCCGACTGCGCGAAGCGCTCCAGGATTGGACGGATGTCCCCGAATTCCGCCTCCAGCGCGGCCAGGCCGCGGGTGCCGTCGAGTTCGGTCAGCAGAGCGGATTCCATGGGGCTCAGGAGGACGTTCTCATGGCGCCGGCTGGTCACCAGCGGATGGCGACCGGCCTGCCAGCGGGAGACCGGGCTGGCTTTGGGGAAATCCGGAACGGTGGTGAGGAAGACCTGCGGATGAGGATGGAACTCCACACCGCGCGAGGCCGAGTAACATTTCAGCAGGCTGTTCGCCAGCGTGGCCGCCGCCGGCCGGGAATCCGCGGGAACAGCGGCGCGGACGCAGGCTTTCCGCAGCAGTCCGGCAAAAGGCAGGGACTGCGGCCAGACGGCGCGGAGTTCGAGCAGCGCGGCGCTGGTCAGCGGGTCCCGGACCTGGATGACCAGACCGTCGGCGTCGCGGAACTGCCCGGCGGCATTTGAGCCTGAGCCGGGATGTGAGCCCGGATTTGGATCCGGATGTGAATTTGAGACCGTCCCGGTCCCGGCCCCGCCCGCGCCATCGACGGGTTCGAGCAGGGAGGCAAAGTGAAACTGCGGCACCAGCGCGGGGGAAATGCCGCGTTTCAAAGGAACGGCGGCCCGGCAGAGCAGGGTCTGGCGGAAGGCCCGGTCGCGCACGAAGTCAGCATATTGCTCCGCTTCCTCAACGCTGGAGCACATTTCCCGCAGGTCCGCCCGGACGGAAGCGGGAAAGGCCGAATTGGACATGGTCCGGATCTCCGCCTCACCCAGAAACTGCAGCCCGTGCCGCTGCGCATGACTCATGAATTCATGGAAATAACAGGGCTCGTTGGTCTCCTCCAGAATTTCATGGGCAATGTAAAAATCCCCTCCGCTGGCCATCTGGGCGAGTTCCTCCGTCATGCTCCGGGCGTAGGCGTCCTCACGGTCCCTGAGGACGGATTCCATGAATGTGAGGAAAGAGCGCGCGTGGCGGACCTGCTCCCTGATCGTGGAGTCATGCTTCGTGTGGAATTTCACCATCTCCCTCAGGGCGGCGCGGGTGCCGGAGCCGGGGAGAGTGTTGAAACTGATGTAAGCCACGCCCATCGGCGCCAGCAGGCGGGAGCAGAGCGCCATCAGCCGCTCCCGCACCGGTGCGGTGACCCACGAATAGACCCCGTGGGCAATGATGTAGTCGAAGGAGCCGGGCGGAGCCTCAAAGTTTTCCAGGCTCATGGCCTTGAATTCAATGTTTTTGAGCTTCAGCGCCTCCACTCCCGCCCGGGCCTCCGCGATCTGGCGCGGCGAAAGGTCAATACCCAGAAAGTGGCTGCCCGGATAAGATGCGGCGATGGGCAGAAGATTCCCGCCGCCCGCGCATCCGATCTCCAGCACCCGCGCGCCGTCGGGATTCCGCGGCTGCATGCCGAAAAGCGTGGCGATCACCGCCAGACTGGCGGGATGCGACTGCGGATAGGAGCGGCTTTCGTAGGGAATTTCCTGGTAGGCGTCGGGGGAATCAGTCATGTCGTGGTGCGGGCACTAAGACTCCCCCGCGGAGCCCGGGGAAAGGAAAAAATTGCCGTGCCCGGCGGGCCCGTTCAGACTATCCCGATCCGCACCCGCGCGCTCCAGAACCAGAGCAGCAGATCCGCCAGAGCGGCGGGGGCGGCGGGCCGCACCCCGTCATACTGGCCTCCGAAGCCGGTGAAACGTTTCAGGGTTTCGGAATAGGCGGAATCACTCATGAGCACTGATACCATGGGCACTTAAAATCAGGTGATTTCTTTACGCCAACGGCGTTGCGTCCCTCAGCCTGGGGTTGCCGACGGCAGGAGGCTACCCCAGGTTTGTTCCCATCGTGTTTCCGAACCACAACGTGGTTCCGGCCTTCCTGCCGGCGCTCCTGATGCTGTTGAAGAGGATCAACAGAGCGACGGCGTCAGACAGCTCTCCAGCTCCGGCGCGTCCAGCACCTGGGAAGCCGGGCCGGTCATGACGAGGCGGCCGGCGCAGAGCAGGGCGAGGCTGCCGCAGAGGCGGCGGGCCTGGGGGAGGTTGTGGGTGACGAGGACGATGGGCTGGCGGACCTTGAGTTTCTCGATCAGCTCCTCAATGGCCGCCGAGGACCGGGGATCGAGGGCGCTGGTGGGCTCGTCCATGAGGATCACTTCCGGCTGGCAGGCGAGGGTTCTGGCCAGACAGAGCCGCTGCTGCTGGCCGGTGGAAAGGCGGAGGGCGGATTCGCGGAGACGATCCTTCACCTCGTCCCAGATCGCGGCGTCGCGGAGGGCGCGCTCCGCCGTTTCCGCCAGAGCTTTGCGGGGGACGGTGCCGAGGCGTCTGATGCCGAAGAGCACATTCGCCAGAATGCCCGCGGGGAAGATGACGGGTTGCTGGAACAACATGCCGATCCTCGCGCGCAGGGCGTCGGGATTGAGGCTGCGGGCGTAAATGTCGCCGCCCTGGAACTTCACCCCGCCGCCAATGGTCAGGCCCGGCGTGAGTTCAAGGAGACGGTTGAGGGATTTCAGCAGGGTGCTCTTGCCCGCGCCGGAAGGACCCACGAAACCGAACACCCCGCCCTCGCCGGGGATGTCGAGATCCACGGACTGGAGCAGCGGCCGCGGGCCGGAGTGGACGGTGAGGTCGCGGATTTGAAACAGGGGGTCAGTCATGATGCGCCGGTTGCCGGAGTTTCAGCCGCGCCGGCAGGGCCAGCAGGCTGAGGAGGAAAACGAGAAGAAGAAGCGTGAGCGCGGTGCCCCAGAGCTTGGAGCCCACGGCGGGATCGAAGGAATCCTGCGCCAGGATGAAGATGTGGTAAGGCAGGGTCAGCACCGGACTTTCCTTAATGCCCGTCGGAAAGGTCGCGCCCGCGAAAATGGTGGCCGTGAACATGATCGGCGCGGTCTCGCCCGCCGCCCGGGCCAGGCCGAGCAGCGACCCCGTGACCAGCCCGCCGACGCTTTGCGGCAGGATCACGGAGCGGATGATCTGCGACTGCCGCAGGCCCAGCGCCGCCGCCGCTTCCGTGTAGCGCCGGGGAATGGCGGCGATGCGCTCCATCAGAGCGATGGTCACGGTCGGCAGGATCATGAAGCCGAGCAGGATGCCGCCGGTGAGCCAGCTTTTCCCCCAGTCCAGATACTGCACAAAGACGATCATCCCGAAAATCCCGAAGAGGATGGAGGGCACCCCATTCAGAATATAAAGCATCAGCGCCAGCCCGCCGCGCCGCTGCGGCTTCAGGTAAACGCCGTGCAGCAGCGCCAGCGCCAGGGCGGCGGGAGCGGAGACGAGGAATGCGGTGACCAGCAGGATGCCCGTGCCCTGGAGGTTGTAAAAGATGCCGCCGTCCGCGCCCACCAGCTTGATCTGCTCGCTGAAAAAGCCCCACGAGATCGCCGGCCAGCCGCGTTTGACAATGGCCCAGACAATGATCCCCAGAACGCCGCAGGTCACGGCGGCGCAGAGGCCGGTGAGAAGCCGGAAGGCGTGATGCTGAAGCCCACGCCGCCGTTGAGGAAGTCTCCGTGGCGCAGGCTTCCCAGCCTGTGCGGCCACCGGGCTTCCAGCCCGGTGATTCCCTGCAGCGGCCAAAGTCGGATCACGTTCCATGGTGATGAGAATGTTTGGGGGAACGCTGTAACCGCACGCCGATGGCGGTGACGATGGTGACCAGCACCAGCAGCACCAGGCCCAAAGCGACCATCGCCGCCCAGTGCAGCGGGTCGCCGTAAGCGATGTTGGTTTCGGAGCTGCCCAGTTTGGTCGAAAGCGTTTGCCCGGCGTCGATGAGCGGCTGGAGCGAAAGCAGTTTTTCGGGCCACTGGTTGTCCTGACGGCCCACGACGAGGAAGACGGCGATCATTTCCCCGCAGGCCCGGCCGATTGCCAGAAAGACGGCGGCGAAAATCCCCGGCACCGCCTGCCGCAGGGAAACCCCCAGCACGGCCTCCGTGGAGTTCAGCCCCAGGGCCCGCGCCGCCAGACGCTGGGAGGCGGGGACGCTGCGCAGAGCGTCGTCGCTGAGGGTCATGATGGTCGGCAGAATCATGATGCCCAGCAGAATCCCGCCGGTGAGCAGGGTGTCGCCGCTGAGAGGATCGAAGGGTTGCAGGGTTTCGTAAACCCAGTCGCGCAAAAGCAGAATCCCGAGCAGCCCGTAAACCACCGAGGGAATGCCGGAGAGCAGCTCGATGGCGATTTTCACCGCCAGCCGGAGACGCGCCGGCAGGAACTCGGCGGTGAAAACCGCCGCCCCGATGCCCAGCGGCGCGGCCAGTCCCAGCGCGATGAGGGCCACGGCCACCGTCCCGTAGAGCATGGAGGCGATACCGAATTCCTCCTGCCGGTAGAACCATTTCTTCCCCGTCAGAAACCCCCAGCCCTCCTGACGCCACACCGGCAGGCTCTGCTGGACGAAAAGCGCCACCAGCAGCACCAGGGAAAGCAGCGCAAAGAGGGAAAGCGCGAGGCTGACCCATTTGGTCGCGCTCCAGCGTCGGCGGGCGGTCATGGTTTGGCCGCCGGAGCCGGGGCTTTCAGTTCCGCGAGAGTCAGGTAGCCGTGCTTCTTCACCAGTTGCTGGCCGCGGTCGGTGAGCATGAAGTCGATGAGGGTCTTCGACTCCCCGGCGGGATCGCCGTTGGTCAGGACAAAGAGCGGACGGCTCAGCGGGTAGGTCCGGTTGGCGATGGCCTCATTCACCGGAGCGATGGTCTTGCCGTCCACCGTCAGGCTCAGGGCAAAGACCGTTTTGCCGTCCGCCCAGGACGAGGAAAGCTGGGACAGCGCGCCTTTGGTGGAGGCCACTTTGTTGCGCGTCTCCTCATTGCCGCCGACTTCCGGGAAGTTCACCTGCGGCGCCTTTTTGGAGTCGCCATAGAGCCAGTGCACAAACACCTCCCAGGTGCCGCGCCCCGGCTCCTTGTTGAAAAAGGCGATGCGCCGGTTGGGCCCGCCGACGTCCTTCCAGTTCTTCACCCGGCCTTCGTAAATGGAGGCGATCTGCTCCTTGGTCAGCGACTTCACGCCGCCGTCCCAGACATCCTTGGACACGATCAGGGCCACGGCGTCCTCACCGATCTGCGTTTCCTTGAACTGGCATTTCGGGAACTTGTCGCGGTCCGCCTGACTGACGTGTTTGGAGATCATGCCGATCTGCACCAGACCCTCGCCCAGCATGGAAATGCCCCCGGAGCTGCCGCCCTGAGTGTCGATCTGGATATCCATCCTCCGCTCGGCGCGCAGAAGCTCCGCCGCTTCCGCGACGGGGAGATTGACGGTGGTGGAACCATTGACTTTAAGCGTGTCCGCGACCGCGGAGAAGGTGAGGAGGGCGGAGAGGAGGAGGAGGCATTTCATGGTGATAAGAAAGAGAAGGGGTGGAGGCTGGATGATGCTTTAAAGGGAAGCGCCGCAGGCTTTGGAGTGCGGAGACTTGTCTCCGCTTTCTCCAGCGGGGCTTGCCCCGCGCACGCCGCCGCAGGTTGGACATTCGCGGATTCAGCGGCGAATCACGCGACGGCGGCAAGCCACCTTTCTCAAAGCGGAGACGAGTCTCCGCACTCCAAAGCCTGCGGCGTCCGGTCATGTCTATTTCACCCCGGCGGCCACCCCGCCCTCCTCAGCGGGCAGGGATTTGTTGTTGAGCCACACATATTCCTTCCAGGCGCCCTCGTAGAGCCGGACCTTGGGATATTTGGCCACATACTTCAGGTAAAAGCGGAGCAGGCTGCCCTCGCGGGAGGTGCCGCAGTAGCACATGATCTCCTTGTCCGGCGTGATGCCGGCGGCCTCCAGCTGAGCCTTCACCTCCTCGAAGGGTTTGAACCTGTGGGTGTTGTCCTTCTCCATGAGCCGCGCCCAGTGGAAACTGATGGCTCCGGGGATGTGGCCTTTGCGCAGCCAGACTTCGTCCTTGCCCTGAAATTCATTCAAAGGCCGCGCATCCACCAGCACGTAGCCGGCCTGGCCTTTGTTCCTGATCACCTCATCCGCCTTGACCGCGATGGAGGACTCGCCACCGGCCGGGAGTTTTCCGGCGGGATTGCCATAATATTCCTGAGTCGCCTTCAATCCGGCGGCTTTCCAGCCCGGCAGGCCGCCATCCACGATGCGGATGTCTTTAATTCCGTATTTCTCCAGCACAAAAGCCACCATGGTCGCGCTGAGCACCTCATCATTCGGCAAAGCCTCGCCGGTGGCGTAGATAATATGGGTGCGGCCTTCCGTGACTCCCGCGCGCTCCAGCAGAGGCTTGGTCAGTTCCGCCGGCAGATACTGCACCGGCACCCCTTCCTCAGTGCCGCGCAGGGTATCGAAGTTAATATGGTGCGCGGTCGGCAGGTGACCCCGGAAGTAGTCCTTATAACCGCCCCGCGTGTCCAGCACGATGGGCCGGGTCCTGACGTCGGCTCCTTCAATCAGCTTGCCGGCTTCCTCGGGGGAAATAATCCCGATGTCGGCCCGGGCACCGGAGGTCAGAAAAAGCCCCGCAAAAGCAGCGGCGGTGAGGGAAAGAAGTTTGAGTTTCACGGATGGAGGGAATTAACGCGGGCAAAGCTCCCGGTTCTCATGCTTTTATGCGTTCTGGCGCATCACGGCAAACAAACTTTAGCAAAAAAACTCTGCGGCCGCCCCAAAACTCCGCAGCGACAGCCGAGACTGGCCAGAACAGGCCACCCCGCCTGTTCCACGCGTTACTCCCCTCACCGTACCCGTCGCCCGCCTCACCGCTTCCTGTTCCCGGCATCCCGTTCACCTGAGATCAAAAGGGAATAAGGCCCCGCCGAACCCGCCGCCGGGCTGCCTAACTTCGCAGTCCAGATGATTTCAACCACCCTGCTGTCCTGGGCCTCAGAACCTGTTGAAAATTCTGAATTCAGGGCTGTGCAGTCCGGCTGAAAGCCAAGAGTGTTCGGCATGGATGGTGCTGCGCTCAGGAAACCGTTTTTAACCAG
>JAZKFB010000088.1:0-9515 GCA_040386695.1 Verrucomicrobiota bacterium | reverse complement strand
AGGGTCGCGCGGCGCAAGGCTAAAGTCTTTTACAGAACAGATCTTACACCCCCAAAGGCGATGCCACCGCCGCGGCAAAGAGACTGCAATGGATGGCGGGGATACCTGAGCTTGATGTCACAGCCTCCGTGCAGCCACTCGCGGACTCCATCGTGCAGCTTTTAAAACTGCCGCCGAAAGCGCTCATGGATGCGACGCATGTGGCCTTTGCCATCGTTTACCGGATGGATTATCTGCTTACCTGGAACTGCACCCATTTGGCGAACGCGGTTCTTCAAAAAACCCTTTTTGATTATTGCACCTACCACCGGCTGCACATGCCGGTAATCTGCACCCCCGAGCTTCTAATCACTCCCCAGCCATGAAAGACACCATTCTTCAGGAAGTCCGTGCCGCCCGGGCAGCCGTCGCGGAGGACTTTAATTTTGATCTTCACCAGTTTTTTGCCTGGGCGGCGGCTCACGCCACCGCTGAACGGGAGGCAAAGTCCCTGCTTCCGATAAACAGCAGTGAAACCTTGAAGGCTGTGGGCAAAGCGGACACATCGACAGTAAACCACAAGCGACGCAGGCTTACCGCGCCAGTCCCGGGATAAAGGGAGTGCGCCCAGGATTCAGGGGAATATTACTCAGTTCCGGCGGACGCGGTAGTAAAGGCGGGAGCGGTTGAGCGGCGGGAAGACCGTGTCCACAAACGTCGTCGTGGTCCCGCCGGAGGGAATGGCGCCGCTGACTCCCAGCCACAGCTTCAGATCTGTGGAGTAATCGAGCGCATAGGTGCGGTTCGCCTGCGAACTCCAGGTGAGGGACACGCTGGCTCCGTCACTGGTCCGGGAAAAGGCGGTGAAATCGAAGGAACCCGCCGGGGGAACGGAACTGCCGGAAATGCGGACGATGTCCTCCGCGCTGAGCGGGGCCGCATACAGGCGGAAGTCGTCCATGTTTCCTTCAAATCCCTCGTTGGACTGGAAGGACGTTCCGATTCTCATCAGCCCCTGCCCCGGAGCCGTGGCGGAAACGGGTGAACCGGTATAAGCCAGCACGCCGTTGAGATACAGATTCATCTCCGCATCCGAACTCACCCACGCGACATGCACCCACTCGTCCTGGATGATCTCCACATGCGTGACATGCCAGTTGCCGTCGTAATAGCTCAGCGTGAGCCCGGAGGGGGAACTGGTCCCGCCGGCCCCCGACGCGCTGCCGATGGCGGTTTCAAATCCGTAGCCGGTGCGGCTGGTGAGCCTCTCAAGACCCGCCGCGCTTTCCTGGGCGCTTGTTGGTTTGATCCAGTAAGCGAGCGTGAACAGCCGGGAATTGAGAAACGCGCTGGCGGGAATGTTCACCCCCTGATTCTCCACGCCCCCGCCATTGGCCAGCGTCAGCGAGCGGCCACTGGTCAGAGCGGCGGGAATATCCGCACTGTAAACGGGTTCGTTGATCAGAGTGCCGTTGTTCCCGAAGCCCGACTGGTCGGCGGCGGTGTCATTGAAATTGAGATGAGCCACCAGGGTGTCGGCGGGCGCGGGCATGCTGTTGATATCCTTCGGGCTGGAGCCCTTCGCGACTTCCAGACTGTCCAGGAACCCGTCGCCGTCCGTGTCCGGCAGCAGAGGATCGGAGCCCGCCGTTCCCTCCGCTTTGTCGTTCAGACCGTCATGATCGGTGTCCGGATTTTTCGGATCCGTGCCCAGCGTGATTTCCGCCCCGTCCTTCAGACCATCGTCGTCACTGTCGTCATCCCGCGGATCGGTGCCATGCTCAAGCTCCTGAATATTGGTCAGGGCGTCCGTGTCGGGATCCCCGGCCGGGCCATTGACCGGGTTGCCGGCCACGCCGTTGTTGTTGGGGTTGGCGCCGTTGTCCTGCTTGTCGAAATTGTATTGCTGCTCCCAGAGATCAGGCAGGCCATCCCCGTCCGTATCCCCCAGAAAAGGGGCGATTCCGGTCCCTGCGATGGTTTTGATATTGGCCGGCGTCAGCGGGGCGACGGCATCGTTCCAGAGAAAAACATCGTCCATCAGGCCCTCAAAGCCTTCCATAGGCCCGGTATTCAGGCGGGCTCCAATGCTCATGCCGCCGTTCGGAGTCCCGACCCTCGGACCGGTGAAGGCCAGCACGCCATCGACATAGAGCTGCATGCTGGTGGACGTGTTGTGCCAGGCGACATGCACCCATCCCGTGGCTGGAATCTGGACCCCTGTTCTCTGCCACGCGCTGGCCGATGAGTAATAGCTCAATTGGGAATTCCCGTCTGGAGGGCTGCCGAGAGCATGGGCGTCACCGATGGCGGTCTCGAAGGAGTCGCCGCCCCGGCTGGTCAGCCGCTCCAGTCCGGCATTGCCCTGGGTGGCTCCCGACTGATTGATGAAATAGCCCAGCGTGAAAATATCCGAGTCCAGGACCACGTCGGCGGGAATGGTCACGGCGTCGCTGTCAGCGGTGAAGCGCAGCGACTGGCCGGTCAGACCGGCCCGGATATCCGCCTCAAACACCGGCACGCCCAGTTCCGTGCCGTCATTGACGCCGCCGTCATCGGTGAAAGTCCCGTCAAGCGGCCACCATCCGGCGAGACCGGCATGAGCCGCCGGGAGCGAACCGGCGAGAAACAGTGCTGAAATGACCGGAAGATGGATTTTCATGAGGAACCGGATGAGAGACAAACCAAGACGCGGGAATCACAAAAGAGGGCGGAGGGACTGGTTTTCCGCCCCCTTCATTGAAAGGCAGCTTTTATTAAACCTCACGTTTACGGCGCCGCAGTGTCATCAGGCCAAACGCGGCGGGCACCAGGAGGGCTGCCGCGGGTTCCGGCACGGTGGACACCGAAAGGTTATCAATTCCGGCGTAGCGGTTTTCATAGTTACGGAAACCCAGCTTCAGGCCGGAACTGTTGAGCTGGGCCAGAGGCAGGGTGCCGATGGTGGCGGAGCCATTCATCAGCGTGACCTGGGAGCCAGTGCCGTTGAAGGCGGAACCGGTGCCGGCGGTGTTGGTGAAAGTGAGTGTCCATTGGTCAGCCAAGGCAAAATTGAGCGTGTCCCAGCCGACGGGATTGATGCTGGCTCCGTTCTGGAAGACCTGCATGCCGCCATTGCCCCGGATCAGAAAACCGAATTCCCCGGCTCCGGCGATGGGCCAGCCATCGCTGTCGGCCCTCAGCGTGAAAGCGGCCCAGCGGTCCGCCGCGCCTCCTCCGGGATTGGTCCCCCGCACATACATATCAAAGCCGATGGTCAGCGGACCGATGGCGGAACCCCCGACATCCATGTCGCTGCGGAACCATCCATTGGTGGCCAGCAGCACAAAATTGCTGTTCGGGGCTCCGCCGGGCTGTCCGACATCCGTGGCGGCGTTTCCAACCTGGTGGTGATTGTTGACGGAGGAGGTGTAAGTCAGCGGAGCCATCGTCCCGCCCTGACGGCCGGCGAGTTCCTGATTCACATTCTGCGAATTCGAGGTCACCGTGAAATTATCCGTCAGCAGCACCACGGCGGATGCCGTCTGGCTGAGAAACGGAAGGGAAAAAGCGAAAAGCGCACGGCAAAGTAGTTTTTTCATGGGAATGCGCCGCCATTGAATGTGATTCCGGAGAAAATTTCCAATGTTAATTTGAAATGAATCACCGGGAGCCTCCGCTTTCTTGAGCTTTGAGGGCATTGCCGCCGGAGGGATTGCCGCCGTCAAGCCCACGCGGTGCGCAGGCGGCGGATGAAATTACCGCTCATGATGCCGCTGATGTCGGTTTCGCTGTAGCCGCGCGCGGCAAGAATGGCGGGAAGTTTCTGAAGATCAGCGATGGATTCGAGGTCCTGCGGAGTCTGTTCGGTGCCGAAGCAGCCGTCCAGATCCGTGCCAAGGCCAACGTGGCGGGCGTTGCCGGCGAGTTGGCAGAAATGGTCAAGATGGTCGGCCAGTTTTTCCAGATACAGATTGGCGGACTGCGGCGTCGTTTTCCCGCGCGTCCAGCCGGGAACCATCATCCAGGCGTCGAGCGCAAGGCCGACCACGGCTTCGCGGTCCACGAGGGCGCGGAACATTTCGTCACTGAGCTGACGCTGATGCGGCACGAGCGCGCGGGCGTTGTGGTGACTGGCCCAGAGGGGTCCCTCATATTTTTCCAAAGCCTGCCGGAAGCAATCGTCGCTGAGATGGGTGACATCCAGAATCATGCCCAGGCGGCCGCATTCCTTCAACAAATCCAGGCCGCGCGGGGGAAATCCGCCCAGCGAATCCGTGCCCTGCGCATACACGCCGGGGCCGTAATGCGCCGGCCCGATGGCACGCAGGCCGGACTGCCAGACGCGTTCCAGATGCCCGACCGTCACCAGGGAATCCGCGCCTTCCAAACTGAGGATATACCCAACCGGCAGTTTCGCCGCCGCTTCGTCACCGGCATCGCCCTCCGCCACGGCAGCCCACGCGGCCAGATGCGCCTCCAGTCCGGCGGCGTCCCGGATGCTGACCATTTCGCCGCCTTCCTCCATGGCCTGATACCACGCCAGCTGCCCCTGCGTCATCGCCCAGGCCTGAGGCGGGGATTTCCAGCCAAAGACGGGGCTGTAGGCATCGTGTTCCAGGCGCGCCAGCTGCGTGGCCACGCAAAGGCCGATGCGGGCGCGGCGCATTTCCGGCAGGGCGACCGTGTTGCGGCCCCGGCCGGGCTTGTCGCTCAGATGGGCTTCCGCTTTTCGGACCTCGGCCAGGGGAAGACGCAGGTCGCGGTTCCATTCGATGGCGTTGAGCGACAGATCGAGGTGGGCGTCGAAGACGAATGGGTTATTCATGGAGGAACGGAAGGCGGGCGCGGGCTCAGCCGGGCAGCAGGAAATCGACCAGCACCACCACGCCCAGACCGCAGAGGCCGACCAGGGTTTCCGTGATCGTCCAGGTGCGTAAAGTTTGACCCACGGTCAGACCGAGCGATTCCTTGACGATCCAGAATCCGCCGTCGTTCAGGTGCGAGAGAAACAGCGAGCCGCAGCCGATGGACAGCACCAGCATTTCCTTGTGAATGGTGGGGTCCGCCGCCACCAGGGGCACCAGAATTCCCGCCGCCGTGGTGATGGCCACGGTGGCCGAGCCCGTGGCCACGCGGATGAACGCGGCGACCATCCAGCCGTAAATCAGCGGCGGCAGATGCAGCGTTCCCGCCAGCTGGCCCATGGCGTTGGAAACGCCGGATTCCTTGAGCACGCGGGCAAAACCACCGCCCCCGCCGACCACGAGCAGGGTCATCCCGATGCCGGCGATGCTTTGCTCGGTGAAGGCCCAGACCTGTTTGCGGGAGAATTTGCAGGCTTTCTGAAGCAGATAAACCGCGACAAAAACGGCCGCGGTCAGGGCAAAAACGGGATCGCCGAGAAACTTCGACACCTTGCGGACCGGATCGGCGGCGGCCAGCATGTCCACCGGGATCAGTTCCACCGCCGTGGCCAGCAGCATCAGGCCGACAGGCAGCGTGATGATGAGCATGGTCGCGCCAAAAGTCGGTTTGGGCCGGTCCGCGTTCAGATCGGGAGCCAGCTCCGGCGGCACCGCATGAACATACCGCGTCGCCCAGCGCGCGAACATCGGCCCGGCAATGGCCGCAGTGGGCAAACCCACCAGAAATCCGTAACCAAGCACCGCGCCGGTATTCGCTCCCAGGGCCGAAATCGCGACCACCGGCCCCGGATGCGGCGGCATCAGGCCGTGCATCACGGAGAGGAAGGAAAGCAGCGGAATCGCCAGCAGCAGAAACGGGCGCTTGGTTTCCTTCGCCAGGGTGATCAAAACCGGCAGCAGCAGCAGCAGACCCACCGCAAACCAGGTCACCAAGCCAACCGCAATGGCCAGCGCCGCGATGCACCAGCCCACCCGCGCCGGACCGAAGAAGGCGCTGAACCGTTCCGCCAGCACCTTGGCCCCGCCGGATTCCGCCAGCAGTTTCCCAAGCATGGCTCCGAGGGCGATAACCGCCGCAATTCCGCCCATGGTCGCTCCCAGGCCCTCCTGGAAAAACTTCAGCGCCAGGCCCGCGCGCTCAAAAATGGACTGTGTCACGGCGGCAGCGGCTGGCGCTCCGGCCACCGCCGACGCTGCGGCGGCACTGGCGGCGGGAGCGGCGGGCGGCGGGACCATGGGAAAACCCGCCCCCACGCCGACGACCAGCGCGGCCACCATCAGGGCCAGAAACGCGTTCACCTTCCGCCAGGTGACAAGGAGCACCAGCACCGCGATGGCGCCGAGAGCGAGGAACAGCAGGGAGAGAGGATCGGCCATGTTTCAGTAGGTAAGCCGGCGCGCACGCGCCTTTACCAACCATTCATCAACAGTCCGTCCGTTTTTGACCAGAAAAATTGCACTGTGCAGGGCCACGGTGGGGCAAATATGCCAGGGAATCCCGTAAAGTGCCGTTCCCACGGGGAATTCAGCGGCCCGGTCCGTCTCCAGCACGAGATGCTCCTCGCTGTGAACCACTGCCCGGGCGTCCGGTAATGATGGGAAAATCACCCGTGGATGCGGCATTTCACTGGCCACCGCTTTGTGGCCGAGGTCGAGACAGATCCGGTCCGGGCCCGGCCGGCTGATCACCCGCGTCAGCAGCACGGCGGCGGCGAGAAAGTCGAGGTCCGGCAAATTGATCTCATACCCCGCGTCCCAGAGCACGCAGGTTCCCGGACTGCATTCCACGCCTTCGCGTTTGGCGTGAATCGGAAAAGTCGGCGTCCCGCCCGCCACCACCCGCGGCACCGGCAGGCCCTCCGCCAGCAGCTCCGCTTTCAGCGTTTCAACCTTGGCGAAAGCCCCATCGCAGGCCGCCGTGCGTTCCAGCAGATCACGCTGATGCAGATGCCCGTCGTAAGCATGAAGCCCACCCGCCCGGATTCCCGGCAAGGCCGCCAGCCGCCGGTAAAGCGCCGCCGCTTTCTCCGGAACAATCCCCGTCCGCCGCTGGCCAATATCCAGATCCACCAGCACTTCGGCCACCTGCCCGGCGGCGACAGCGGCGGCATTCAGCGCCTCCAGAGCATCGGCATCATCCACCAGCGCCGAAAAAACGACATCCGGAAAACCGGCCTGAAGTTTCAGAAACCGCCCGATGTTCGGCCCGGCCAACGGCGCGGCCAGCAGCACATCCCGCGCCCCGGCGGCGGCGGACATCTCGGCTTCGGCAATGGTCGCGCATTTGCACTTCGTCACGCCCAGCGAGACCTGATACTCCACAATCTGCGGCAGTTTGTGCGTCTTCACATGCGGCCGCAGCCGCTCCGGCCCGCCCGCCATGGCGATCATCCGCCGCAGATTCTCCTGCACGCGTTCCCAATCAATCAGCAGCGCGGGGGAAGGCACCTCGTTCTCGTTCTCCAAAACCGGCAGGGATACATTCATGGGAGGAAAGGGATTTATGAGATTCAGGAGAAACCACGCCGCATCCGGACTGGCACCGGTTTACCCGACAGCGGTCAGGACTGAACGCTTCGGAAGGCCGGACTTCTTGTCCAACGGATTCGTTCTTTTGCTCACCCTGTTTTTCGGAATATGCGGAAAAAACTCTACTAAAACACAGACTGCGGTCTCAAATTCAGGAACTTGACCTGAAACATGACCTCAATTACTCTGCGGACATGACTCAAATCAACCTGAATGAGGTCAAGTCCCGCCTTTCCCACTATGCCAAGTTAGTCAAAGCTGGCGAAACCATCATTCTCTGCGACCGGAACAAGCCCTTCGCCGAAATCCGCCCGCTTGGCTTGCCGGCCGCTTCTCTCTCCAAGCGCCCCCTTGGTCTCATGCAGGGCTGGTTTCCGGTTCCGGATGACTTTAATGCGCCCGACCCCGAACTGGAGCAAGCTCTTGAAAACACCCCGGTTTTTCCCGCCCGCCCGTGAAAATCCTCCTTGATACCTGCGCCTTCCTCTGGCTGGCCGACCAGACCCATCACCTTTCCGCCAAAGCCCGCGAAATTCTTGAGGATCCTGCCAACACTTTCTGCCTCCACCAAGCAAGCGCCTGGGAAATTCAGATCAAACACAGCCTGGGCAAGCTGCCCCTTCCCTATCCCCCAAGGATCGCTGTGCCTCAGGCTATTGAGCGGCTGGGACTTGACTACCATACACTGGATGACGATACCCTTTACACGCTTGAAAAAGTCCCTCCTCTTCACCGGGATCCCTTCGACCGGCTTCTCATCGCTCATGCCATCCATGAAGGACTGCCGATTCTCACTCCCGATCCTCTCATTCAGCCTTATCCCATCCGGGTCATTTGGTGAAATCAGGCTCCTTCCCGCCCTTCCCGAAAAATTTTTAACCGCCAACCTGTTCCCCATCCGTGTCCGACCGCGCCCGACTTTACGAAACCGCTGACGCCCTTTATAAACTCGCCCCGTGGAAATGGATGAACGAAACGCAGGTCATCGGCCTGCGGCATCCGGAGACCGGGGAACTGGCGCGGCTGAGCCTGATGGGCAGCGCCGGCGAGCACACCAGTCTGGCCATTTATCTGGGCGAGGAGGCCCTGCACCGGTTCAATCTCATGCAGCACGCCGCCGGCGAGGGCATCGAACTCACCCAGGAGGACGGAGCGGCCCTCATCCTGGATTCCCGCCAGGTCCAGGCGTCCTTCACTGTCCGGGACGAGCTTTTCAAAAGCGAGCGCGGGGAAATCAAAACCCTCGGCCGCAAATACCGCGGCGCCAACTGGCCGTGTTTCCGCAGCTTCCGGCCGGGCCGCGCGCCCGGGCCGGTGAATGCGGAGGAGGCTGTCTGGCTCCAGCACGGCATGGAGCAGCTCATGGCCGTCGCGCCTCTCCTGGACTCCGACCCTTTCGCCCACTACCGGGCCGGGGAAAACGGCACCGAGATTCTCACCCGGGAGCGCAATGACGGCGTCTGGCGCACGGTGTGGACTCCGGACGACGAGCGGCTTTTCAGCTTCCCCTCCCCCGAGCCCAGCGAGCTGCTCACCGCCAAAGTGGCGCGCCACACGCGGAAGGCGGACGTGGAGTGTCACTTTGCCCTGATTCCCAATCCCGTCGGTCCCTCCCCGGCGGAGCGCGTTTACCCCTATATGGTGATCAGCGTGGAAAGCTCCGGCGGATTCGTGCTCGGCATGGAGATGCTTTCCGTGGACGAGCATCCATATGAGGAACTGATCGCATCCACTCCCGATCATTTTCTCCGCCAGTGGGACGCTCACAGCATCCGCCCCGCGTCCATCAGCGTCGCCTCCGAAGCCACCCGCGCCCTGCTGGCCCCGGCCGCCAAAGCCCTGAGCGTCCCCCTTCATGTCCGGCACCACCTGCCCGCGCTGGATGCCTGCATGAGTTCCCTCAGTTCCTTCATGGGGGGCGGCGGGCTGTTTTAACCTTAGCCCCCGGTGCGCCATCCGGTTCGAGCCACGGGCGGCGTCAGAAGCCGGACGGAGCGCTGCGCCATCCCCGGGATAATCCTCCGCCCGGAATGGAGCGGGTCCGTCCGCGATGACTCAGATTAAAATGACACCGGAGAGGTCCTGGGAGGCGGGGGTGGT
>JAZKFB010000087.1:0-11247 GCA_040386695.1 Verrucomicrobiota bacterium | reverse complement strand
CAGACCCGGCTCCGGGAGACACTCCCCGGTGTCATTATTTTTGAGTCAATGCGCGCGGGATTAAGGCAACGAATCGAGTGTTGACGTTTACTTGAATATGGGTTTTCATTCTTGCGGTAATTCAACCAACCTCGCGTTTGCCAAGGCATTCCTCCGCCATTCTGGGCGATCAATTGTGGAGATGTGAGCACAGCATTTTCGGGCTCCCAGACAGCGACAATTGCCTCTAGCAGTTCGCGCAGATTGCAGCACGATCACTCATGGATTCTATGACACGGCCAAATTGGCCCGGTCCCGTATTTGCGGCGTCAAGACACCCATTGTGCGCCAGCACCCACTCATCCCCGACGTAATAAACATGGTCGGTTTCGACCTCAAGGTTGAAGACCTGCCGGGCACCGGGGTCTTTGGTGATGGAGGCGATCCGGACCGATCCGCCGCCGCTGCGCAGTTTTTCACCTTCATGGAGTTCATCGGTCGAGGCTCAGTCCTGCCGGTCTTCGGAGAAGAAGCGGTGGGCGGCGGTGGTCCGCAAGGGGGGATCGACTCCCTGGAAGCGGATTTCCCGCAGGAAAGTGTTCAGGTGGGTCATGGTGACCCCGTCAGCTGCTGCCGGCTTGCCGGAGCGATGACTCTATTTCGGCCTGCCTTGCAGGATCAATTCCTGGTCGGGAGCGGGAAGCGTGTCCAGGCGCGCTGATACCTCCAAGTTTGTCCGCCGCCATGGCTGGGCCACGCTCCACAGGGCTTCGCCAGTCCGGCCTGAAAAATTCCGTGTCACATTTCGCGCCGGCGCGGGATTCTTTCAGGACGCGATGACAGAGAAAACCGAACATGATTTGCTGGGCCGTTTTGTGCGGAACGGGGACGAGGCCGCTTTCCGGGAAATCGTCCGGCGTTATCTGGGGCTGGTGCTGGGCACGGCCACGAGAATCACGGGCCGTCCGCCGCTGGCGGAGGAGGTGGCTCAGGATGTTTTTGCGCTGATGGCGGCGCGGGCGGCGGCGCTGCTGCGGGGCCAGGTGCCACTGGCGGCCTGGCTGCACCGCACGGCCCGGTTCAAGGCCATGCGGGCGGTGGCGGCGGAGCAGCGGCGGGCGCGGAAGCTGGAACGGCTTATGAATGAACCGGACACTTCTCCCGATGATCCTCAGGAATTCCAGGAGGCGCTGCGGCCTCATCTGGATGCCGCGATGGACGCTCTTCCCTCCGCCGACCGCGACGTGATCCTGCTTCATTTTTACGAACGGCTGCCTCATTCGCGGATCGCGGAGCGGCTGGGAGCCTCGCCGGAAGCCATCCGGCAGCGTTCCCGCCGGGCGGTGGAACGGCTGGCGAAACTTCTTGGCGCACGGCGGGGTGTGGTGGTTCCGGCGGCGGTGCTGACGGCCGGATTGTCCCAGTCACTGACGGGGCCCGCCTCCGCAGCCCTGGCCGCCAGCATCGCGCAGACCGCCCTGGCCGCCGCCCCTTCCGTCTCCGTCCTCTCCCTTTCCGTCAACATTCTCCAAACGATGAACACCACGCAGACCGCCGCCATCGCCGTTACTGTCCTCTGTCTTTCGGCTCTCACCTGGCAGGAAATTCATCTCGCTTCCTATCAAAAGGAAGTGGCCGCGCTCCGCCTTCAGCAAGCGCAATGGTCGCAGGCTTCCGGGCTCCGGCTGTCCGCAGCCGCACGCCCGGCTTCCGCAACGGCAACCGGAGTTCCCGCCTGGGACCGGCATCTGGCGGATCTGCGGGCGGGCCGTCTCAGCCCGGAGGCGCTCATGGAATTCGCGCGGCGCGTCAAACGGGCGCGGGAGGATAACGATCCCGCCGCCATGCCGGGTCTGGCGCAGTTCGCGGTTTTGCTTCAGGGGCCGCTGCTTCTCAAAGCGGCGGAAATGAGCACTTCCCTGGACCTGGCGGAGGAGGATCAGACGGCTCTCTGGGATCTGCTGCTGGGTTCGATGACGGGGCAGCCGGAAGCCTCGCTGGCGCTCGCCGCCCATGCCTGGGGCAGGGTTCCGGAGAAAAACCGGGAGTCTGTCCGGAAATCGGCGACGACGGCCATCCGGGAATGGCTGAAGGAAAATCCCCCGGCGGCTCTGGCCTGGTATCGGCGGACCCTGGAATCGGGCAAGCTGTCGCCGGGATTCACCTCCCACGAACCGGCAGGGGAACTGGCCGGTGCCCTGCTCGTGGAACTGATGAACCGGAAAACGGTCCCTGCGGAGGAATTTCTGACTTCCCTGCCCGCCGAAGCCCGTTCGCCCGCCCTGACCGCCGCTGTCCGCAACACCAAGAGTCCCGAGCGTTTGCAGGAAATCATCCGCATGGCCGGCACCCTGCCGGAGGCGGAGCGGACCGCCTCCCTGACAGCCGCCGCGGCCCGGCTGGCCCAAAGCGCCTCCCTCGCGGAGAGCGCGGTTTTATTCGGGACCATTCCCTTTTCCAGCCAGGAGACGCGAAACGCCGCCGCACTCGAAACCGCCGTCAGCTCCGCCATCAACCGCAACGCCAGTTCTCCGGTCCGGCAGGAAACCGCCTGGCAATGGCTTTCGGAGCAGACGGCGGGAGATTCCCAAAAATCCATCCAGTCCGGATTCCTGTCACGGCTGGCGGGCAACGATCCGGCCTGGGCTCTGGACCGCTTTGACTCCATCGGCGGAGTCTCGGCCGGACAGGAGGCGCTCAGCGCTTTTCTCAGCCATATTCCGGATAACAGCGGACCGGCGGCGGAACGTTATTTCCGGCTGGCGGTTCAACTGGAGGATTCCGCCAGCCAGGAGGCGGCTTTGGCCAGAGTGGTGGAAATTTACAAAAAACACGACCCGGAAGCCGCCCGGAAATCCCTTGAAGCCGCGTCTTTACCCGGGACTCTCAAAACCCGCCTCGGGGGGAGGTGACCGGTTAGTTCGACTTTGTTAAATGAAAGAAAATGGAGGAAATCATCGGGCTGGAAGCCCGATGGCCACGCACGCTGGAAGCCTGCACCACCGGGGAATTAACAAAGTCGAATTAGTGATGTGCAGGGGGATGAGCGGCGGGGTGTTGTGCCCTCCGCCGATGCCGCCCCTTCAGGACTCCAGGCCGTTGGGCGGGCATTTCCTGGAGCGTTGCCCCGGGCTATCGTATTTCGCCCCCTCGGGGCTGAGGGCATCACTAACCGGTCATTCCTCTCCGAACCGCCCGTAACTGAATCCTTTTACTTTTTGCTTACCATGCTTTCCACCCGAATCCTCCTGGCGCTCGCCGCCGTCACTTTGGTTATTCTGCTGACGCGCCAGGTGTGGTTTTCCGAAGCCCGCGCGGAGCGGGCACAGCTGTTGGAAGCCATGGCTTTCCTCAAAAAATCAGCCAATCAGGAGGCTTCTGAAACCAAGCGGCAGGCCACTGACCTGCCAGGATCCGAAAGCCCGGCGGGGCCCGATCCCGCGGAAACCCGCGACGGCGTGCCGTCGCCCGCCGGCTTTGACAAAGCGCCGGAGGTTCCACCGGAAGCCCCGGATCGGTCCCGCGCCTCCTCGGCCACGGCGGCGTATCTGGGCAAAACCCTGACGCTCGCGCAATTGCGGGCCTGCGCGGCGCAGTCCGGTCTGAAACCGGAGGCGGACCGGAATTTCCGCGCCGTGGCGGCGGCGGCGAACATGGGGGCGGATGGAGAGCAGCGGATCGCCTGGGCGCTGGAGGCCTGCTCCACGCCGGGGGAACGCGCGGAGACTCTTTCCAAAATCATGAGCTCCTGGGCACCCCAGGATATCAACGACGCCGGGAAGTGGCTGGACGGACAGGCTTCCGGCCCTGAGAAGGACGCCGCCATCGCGGCCTTCGCCCGCGAGGTGATTCAACGCGAGCCGCCCACCGCCGTGGACTGGGCCCTGACCATCAGCGATCCCGGGCTGCGGGCTACAGCGCTGCGGGAAGTCTCCACTTTGTGGCGCGGCAAGGATCCGCAGGCCGCCGAGGCTTACCTGAGCGGAAAGGAAATCCGCTGAGTCAAGCCACCGCGTATTCAAAGGCTGCGGACCACACTGGTCACGGATTTTGGAGAAACCCGCGGTCGGACGCGGACAGGGTGCCGAGCCAGCGCTCGAAGGCTGGGCGGTTTGTCCGCTGCCACGATTGGACCACGCTCCGCAAAGCCTCCCCGCGGGCGGGGCCAGGCGGCAGCGCGGCAACCCAGGCGGCGGCCTCGTCCGCGAACTGCTCCGTCCAGCCGGTGACCGCCGCGTTCAGCTCGGAAGCGAAGGCGGGAGACTCTGCAGCAAGCCGGAGCGCTTCCTGACTGGCGGGGCCGGGAGCTTCGGCGATCACCCGTTTCCAGGTTTCCTTCAGCAGCGCCACCCGGTCCTCCGGGGCCAGCCGCCGCGACCACTCCAGCCAGGCGGGCGCATCCGATCCGGACCAGGACTGGGCCGTGCGGCGGATTTCCTCCTGCCGGGCCTCGGTGTCCGGTTCCTTGCCAAGCTGATCCAGAAAACCAGCGGGATCGTCGCCCCTCCAGTCCATACGGATACGCTCCAGAATTTGCCGCTTTCCCGGCCCGTCGGGCAGACTTTCCGCCCAGGCCAGACCGGCCGGGCGGTCGCCGCGCGTGATGTCGCTGGCCACCATACGGAGATTGGGGATGTCTCCGGGCAACTCCGTCTCAGCACTGAGCAGCGCTTTGGCCTCCGCCGTTGGAAGCCCGTCGAGCGCGCCATCCAGCACTGCGCTGCGGGCCGGACCCGGCGGCAGCTCCGCCAGCCAGGATTTGATTTTGCCGGGATCCTTTCCCGCAGCGGTTGCCGCGAGTCCCTGCCAGAAGGCGGGCGCGGCCGGCGAGCCACTGTGATCTCTAACCCATTGCACGGCGGCTTCTGGATCGAATTCGAAAAACCGCCCCGCCAAAACCCGGCAGGGAACCTCGGCGTCCTTGCGGGCCGTGACGGCTTCCAAAGCCGCAGGCAGTTGTTCCCGGGTGATCGCCCGGCAAGCCTCTCCCAACGCCACATTCCGATAGCGCCCCGGCTTTTCGCCCTCCGCCAGGCTCAGGGCCAAATCGAGATGGCCGCGCTCCGTGAGATTCCGGGCCAGAGCGCTGATGAGCGTCGGTTTTGAATATTCCGCCGGCCGCTCCGATTTCATTCCCGCCCGCCAGAGCGCCACGGCCGATTCCGCCTGAAGACTGGCCCAGGCCGGAAGAAGGGCTCCGCAAAGCTCAGGATTTTTGCCCGCCATCCATTCGTTGACTTTTGCCTCCGTGAGCGTTCCCGGCTTTAAGGCCATGGTTTCGAAAACCAGACTGTAAAACTCCTCCCGCATCCCTTTGTTGGGATATTCGAGACCGGTGTCCAGCTTGCCAATGAGCGTGAGCGCGGCTTCCGGCTGACGTTCCGCCAGCACCAGCAAAGCCAGACGTTTGAGTTCAGCGGCCGAGGGAGTTGCCGACCGGGACCTGACAATCCGGTGGAGGAGATCCGCCAGGGCGCTGTCGGGGAGGTGCTCCAGCTGAGTCAGGGCCTCCGCCCGCCAGGCTTCATTGATCACCAGATCATTGGCGGCGGTTTGCAGCCAACCGCGCTGAATTTGTCCGCCGGGCGACGGGAGCTTCACCGCAGCCGCGCCGGGAGCGCTCCCGGCGGAGCCCGGGACTTTGCGGGAAATCCGCGCGTCGCTTGTGATCGGGAATGCCTTCTGAAATTCGCGGCCTATCAGGAAGGCGGCCAGCGCGGCGGCGGCACTGGACAGGAAAAGTCGGAGCCCGTGAGAATTCATGGGACCGTGAGGGGTGATTTTTTGGCAATGATTCCTCGCATGGCGTCCACCAGCACGGACTCGGACTGGGCATCGGCAAGGCGGGAAGCCTCCACCGGATTCACCGGCGCCAGGGCACTGGCGATTCCACACCAGAGGGCGCGCCGGAGCACCCCATTGCCGGTGCTGGCGGCGAGGGCCTGCGCTTCGGTCAGATGGTCGCGGCTCCAGACTTCGGCGGCGACCACCAGCTGGAGGAAGTTGGGACTGGCCAGGGCGGCGGCCCTAGTGCCGGGAGCGGGCAATTCGTCAGCGGGCATGGCCGCCAGCCAGTTGCCCAGAGATTCCGGCCGGGCTCTGACCAGATGACTCAGGGTGGTGCCATACGCCCGGCTGCGGTTTTCGCCCGGCGGCTGGTTTGAAAGGAAGGCGGCGGCGGCGGCCGGATCCCGCGAGGCCCACTGATTGATAACGGCGGCAAAAGCCGGGCCGTCCGGCCGGCCCCGGCGGTTGAGCGCGGAGTCGCCCTGGGCGGCGGATTGCGCGGCGGCGGCGGGATCACGGCGCGCCCAGGAAGCGTAAAACGGCAGAAGGAGATCCCGGATTTCCACCGGACTGACGGACGCGGCGAGTTCCGTGATGATGCGCCGGCCGAGGTCAGGCCGGGATTGCCCCAGACCTTCGAGTATAGCGGCCGCCAGTTGCCGCTGGTCCGGTGAAGGCAGCGTTTTGAAAAAATCAGCCGCGCCTTGCGGCGACTGTTCCGCCAAAGCCGTGAGGCCCTGGGAAAAGACGGCGGGCTCCAGAGCAGGAGCCGAAGCGGCGGTTTTCCAGGCGGCGGAAAAATCGGTCACCGCCCAGCGGGCCACCACCGCCCGCCGCACCGCCGGATCCTGTGAATGCGCCAGAGCATACGGCCCCAGCAGCGCCAGTTCGTCCGTCGGCATGTCCTTCAACACCGCAGCCAGACGCAGGGAGCGCAGAGCGCTCAAGCCCTCCCTGCCCGTCTTTTCCAGCATTGCCAGGGTGGCCGCCAGCCGGGCGTCCCGGTCCTTCCCATCCTCCACCAGCGGAGCGGATGCGGCCCCTCCGGCAAACGAATGCGGGATCGGCGGGGAAGACGAGGCTCCCGCCCAGCCGGCCACGCCTGCTGACAAAATCACGCTGGCCGCCGTGGCCAGTCCCCAGGGAAAACCACCGGCCGTTCCCACTGCGGGACTCAGCGCGGTGGAGGCGATTTTTTCGGCCATCGCCGCTCTGGCCTCGCCCTTGGCATGGATCAGCAGGACCGCGCCAAGACCCGCGCAGGTCCCCGTCACCCCGCGCCGCTGAAGCGCCGCGCGCAGCCGGTCGAGGGCGCGTTCGACCCGCTTCTGAGCCGCTGCCGTCGAGGTTCCCAGGGTTTCACCGACCGCCGCCAGGGGCAGTGACTGGAAAAACCGCAGCAGCAGGGCCTCGCGGTCCGGAGCGGGCAGTTCATCCAGCGAGGCGTCCAGAAGCGGCGCCATTTCCCGCCACGCGGATTCCTCCGGAGCGTCCGTGATGGATTCATTCATGAGCTGCCCTCCGGCCTGCTCCCGCGCCGCGCGCCGCCGTTGGGCTCTCATGGCTTTGGCCGCGCAGAAAACCGTATGCCGGTGCAGCCAGCCGCCGAGATTTTCCGGCCGGACTTTGGAAGTGTGCCGCACCAGGTCGAGAAAGACCTGCTGCGCCACGTCCTCGGCGTGGCTTTCGCCGCCGGCCTCCAGCCGACGGCGGGCGGTGGCGAGGACCCAGGGCAAATGGGCGGCCACCACCTGGCGGAAAGCGTCAGGACCGCGGGACCGCCGCCATTGGGCGAAGGCCCCGGAGGAGAGGCCGGTGTCGGAGAGCAGGGAATCGGGTGGAGAGATCATCGGCGTTCTCCTTCCCTAAACCCGCCGGTCATCCGGACACGACAGAGCTCCCTGCTTTTTTCCCGCGCAAGGCGGATTCTCCGCAAGTTCCGCCAAACCGCGTTTTTGCAAACTTTCAGCGCGCCAGCCAGGCGGCGAGGCGGTTGGGCCAGTCCTTGGGGGAAAGCGCGGACCTCATGCCGTAGCCGTGACCGCCGTCGGGCCAGATGTGGAGTTCGGCGGAGACTTTGTTTTTCCTCAAGGCCTGGAAGTATTCGATAGGGGTGCGGCAGGGAATCGGATCATCAGCGGCGTGGCTGAGGAAGGCGGGCGGCGTGCTGGCGGTGACGACGTATTCGGGATCCATCGGGCTGTCGTTATCCTTCACCAGATAAGCGGCGTAGATGAGGACGGTGAAGGACGGGCGGCAGGAGACAGCGTCGATGGCGTCGCGGGCGGGGTAGGAACGTTCGTCAAATTTAAGAGAGGCCATAGCGGCGAGATGCCCGCCGGCGGAGAAGCCCATGATGCCGAGCTGGTCGGGGTTGAGTCCCGTTTCCTTCGCCTGGCTGCGGACGAGGCTGAGGGCGCGCTGGGCGTCCTGGAGGGCGGCGAGGTGCCGGACGTCCTTGGTGCCGGGGCGCGGCAGGCGGTATTTCAGAACCCAGGCGTGGTAACCCAGACCGCTGAGCCAGGTGGCGATTTCCGTGCCCTCCAGATCCCATGCGAGAATATTATAGCCGCCGCCGGGACAGATGATAATGCCCTTCCCCTTGCCTTCGGCGGCATGCGCTTTGTCAGGAGCAAAGTACGCGAGCACCGGATCGGAAATATTTTTGATGGTGGTGATGCCGCCCATGTGATCCGTGGGCACGGAGAGTTCCGGACCTTCAAGTTTCCACTGATCCGGCAACCCGCCTTTCCAGTCCCCCTCCTGCCAGAAATGAATCACCTTGTCCGGCTCCCGGTTCGCGGGCGCATTGGGAGGCGCGGCGGAGACGGTGGTCAGAAATCCCATGAGAACGGCGGCGGCGGAGCGGAACAGGCGGATCATGCTCCCACTCTGCCGGTTGTGCCGTGCGGTCCGCAAGTTTTTCCCGGAAAATTTCCGTCCGGCCCGCCCTTCCGGCTCAGGTTTTGTCAGGAAAAAGCGCCGACAGCATGATCTGGCTCCGGGATCTCCAGGTGTAGCGCTCCTCGAACTCCGCATGGGCGGTGGCCGCCAGCTCCCGCCGGAACTCCTCATTCGACCGGAGTTCGGACAGGGCATCGGCCCAGGACTGAGGATTGTCCGGGTCGCACAGGATCGAATTTTTCCGGTCGTTCAGCACCTCCTTCAGCACCGGCACATCCGAAGCCACAATCGCTTTCCGGTGGGCCATGTATTCGAACAGTTTGAGCGGCGAGGTCCAGCGGCCGATGTCAAAGCCGCCCGGAACGGAAATCTTCCTGAGGATGGGGAGCAGCGCGGCATCGAACGCATTGAGGTACTCGGAGACTTTGGTCTGGTTGGCGTAGCCGTGGAAGATGACATTGGGCATCTCCCGGCATTTTTCCCGCCACTCCGCCCGCAGATCATCGGAGCCCCCCACAATGTGAAAAGTGGCCCAGGGGCACAGGGGCGCGACTGCGGAAATGACCTCCATGCCCTTGCCGGGATAAAGATGGCCGACATAGCCCACGTTGAATCCGTCACTCGGGACCTCCGTGGAGCGCTCCGCCGTCAGCGGGGGATTGGCACCGTCGGGAAGCACGGTCATGCCCGCGTCCGTGAAGCCGTAGGCCTGTTTCAAATCCTCCGCCAGGGCCTCCGTGATCGGAAAAATAGGCACTCCCCGCCGCGCCAGAACGGGCATGACGCGGGTGTGGGAAAACGGGTCCATCTCCATCACCGCATGGGCCTCCCAGGCGGTTTTCACGCCCAGCAGGGAGGCGAACAGGCAGGCATATTCGGAACGCGAATAGAGCAGATCCACTTTCTGCCGCTTTGATCTCCAGGCGGCATTCCAGCCGAACGCGATGCGTTTGAGAGTCCTGAGGCTGAGGCCGGAAGCCTCCTTTTTGGCCTTCGGGGCGGCGGAAGAAGATGGCGTGGCGGACGCGCTTTTGACGGTTGCCGCCGGAGCGCCTCCAGTCCCGGAGGAGGGAGCGGAGGTTTTTTTCCGCGGACGTTTGAGCTTAAGACCCAGAATGCCGGAATGCAGGCGGAAGGGTGATTTGGGACCATACTGCGGCTCCAGCTCCGCGGATGAGCGGAACGGGGAGCCGCACATCAGCTCCACCTCATGACCGCCCGCCGCCAGGGCATCGGAGAAATTGACGACATTGACCGAGTTCGCCTGAGTGGAGGGAATCCGGGCACCGGTGGCATAGATAATCTTCATCAACCTTGGGGAATGGAGGCGTGTTTTCGGAAAATGGAGGTTCGTTTCTGAATAAGGATGGTGTTGTCCTCCACCTCCCCCTTCACGATGGCCCCGGCGGCGATCACGGCATTCCGGCCCGCGCGGGTTCCTTTGAGAACCACCACTCCGGTGCAGATCCACGCGCCTTCGCCAATGCTGACCGGGTCCACCGTGAACGTGTTCCGGGCGACAGTCCCGCCGGCCTCAATCAGATGGTCGTGGTCATAAATAGCCGCGTTCTCCCCCACCAGCACATTGGCCGCGAGTTCGACGGATTTTTGGGAATTGATGGAGCTGTTCCGGTTAATGAACGAGCCCGCCCCCAGCAGAATGGCCCCGCCATTGGCGTTGAGGGAGGCCCCGTCGCGGATCAGCACACCCTCACCCATTTCAACCCGGCCGCCATTCCGGATGGAGATGAGGACGTTTGAGCCTATCCGCACGGACCGGTGCATGCGCAGCGCGGAGCCGTGCTTGAGTCTCAGGTGCAGCAGCCTCAGCTGTCCCTGAAGGAAGGAGGCCACTTTGGCGAACCGGCGGTAAACAGGAGATATCAGCGCGATCATTATTTCAAAAAACAGCGGATCTTGAGGGAACCGGCGCAGCCATCAGCGGCCCGCTTCACGCGCCTGCGGACAGATTCCGGGAACCGGGAAAGCGGGAGCGGCGGCCCTGTCCCAGGAACTCCGGGAAGCCGGCCGGGCTGAGCGGCGCGGGGCGGGGCGGATGGCTCAGATTGCCCGGAGTCCATGCCGGGAGGTTAGGGACTCTCCGGAAGGACAGGCGGCGGACAGCATCAGACAGACAGCGGGCATGGCGGATCCATAGGCCGCCAAGCCCGAAATGCGAGCTGTTTTTTAGGCAGCCCGTTGTGTTTATGAACATTACTCCAGGCATTCCCCTGACATGCCAAGCACAATCCCTGCCGCGCGGCCGGGTTCCTGCGGTTGCCAGCCGTTGGATCACGCATCATGGGCGCTCCTGACAGAAGACATCCTGTTTTATCTCTCCCCGCCAAGAGAACCGTATTGCCCGCCCTCGTGATCCTGACCGCTGCTCCGGGCCCGCCGCCATTCTTTCGGTGAGCGGCGGACAATCCATTCAGAGCGCCATCAATCAGGCCAAAACGGCACTGGTCCGTCCCCGGGATGATTTGAAGTCCGGATAAGCTGCCGGATGCGCCCGGGCTCAGGGCCAAGAGTGTTCGGCATGGATGGTGCTGCGCTCAGGAAACCGTTTTTAACCAG
>JAZKFB010000086.1:0-81544 GCA_040386695.1 Verrucomicrobiota bacterium | reverse complement strand
AAATGGAGGGCCCATGGCGCGCAGCTGATTCCGTGCCGAACACTCTTGGCTTCCACCCCGCGTTTTCCGGCTGCGCGGGATGGACCGGCTCAAAGTGGAGCGGGGATTCCAATGAATGGAGTCCCGGCTCCAGAATCCCTCCCGTCAGCCGGGCAGCGGAACTTCAGGAAAAAATATTTCGTTTATATTTCGTTCATTTTCAACACACTATCATACATTGAAAACCGCTGGCACGCGGCACGCTATCCTTTTCCCCAGACAGCGGACGGCCCAACGGCCCTGCTCCGGATTCCTCTCAACCCTTAACTTACTCAGGCTTATGTCACACGTAACCGAAGGCCAGCTCCGCGAAATCATCGCCCTCAAAGCTTACCGCGATCCCGCTTTCCGCCGGCAGCTTCTCACCAGTCCCAAAGCCACTGTGGAAAGCGTCATCGGCATCAGTCTCGGGGATGTCCGCATCTCCATCGTCGAGGACACTGAAACCAACATCACCATGGTGATCCCGCCCGTCGCCCACGATGAACTCTCCGGCTATTAATTCCCGGCTGGCCTCCGTTATTTATTTTCTGCTGCCGGTTTCCCTGCGTCCTTCCCCGAGAGGGACCGGGGAGGATGGAACACAGCCGGAGCCATCCGTCAGCCATTACCATCCGGAGGGCAGATCCTTCAGCGTGGCTTTCAGGATTTCCCGGATGGAGGATTTCTCGGCGGAGTCGAGGTAAGCATAAGCCTCATCCGGAACCGCCGGATCCAGCGCTTTCCTCATCCGCTCAAAAACCCGGGATTTCATATCCGGCGGCAGGCCGGTGAAAACGGGCGAGTAAATCATATAGCTGCACCGGTGCCGCAGCAGCCGGGTTTTAAGATCCAGATCCCGCAGGGAGCGCCCGGAGGCATCCGTCAGCCGGTTGGTGGCCGCGAAATCCCTGAGAAATGGCGGCTCTCCCGCCACTCCGCCCTGCGGCAGCGGCACCTCGTCCCTGAAAAGCAGATACCGCGTCACGGCTTCCGCCGCCGTGTCCATTTCCGCGTTCCGGTCCGGCGGAACCGTGCCCTTGCCGGCTTCCAGAGCCACACGGCAGCGGTAGGTGGCCTCCAGAGTCTGCGTGATGAATCCCGCCTGGTGCTCGTGCAGCAGCTGCGGCAGCAGATCGCTCCCTGTGGACGGATACCGGGCGGGATTGAAGGTCGTCCCCCATTCCACCGGCGTGGTGCTCAGCTCGTCACCGGAAAGGCGGCCCGTGACATTGCCCCGGTGATCCTTCAAATTCCCCAGTCCCGTGACCAGCCAGCCGCCGAAGCGCTCGCTGAGCGGCACCCCGTGCCCCAGAGTTTCCTGGCGGAACGAGACCAGACTGCCGCCGTTGGAGCCGGGAATCACGGAACTCAGCACCAGACCGGGCACAAACCCGGTGTCCGTCGCCCCGTGGCAGTTCATGCAGCGGGTGGAGCGCTCAATGTTCAGCGGCGCTCCGGCCCGGCGGGGGACGTCCATGATGTAATAAATCCCGCCCAGTTCCGGATCGATGGACACAATTTCAATCTCTCCGCCCGGCACCCAGCCGATGTAAAGATCGTCCGTGAAATACAGCGCCCGGGGATTGCGCAGGGAAATCCGGGGAAGTTGCAGGCTGGTGGCCGAGAAAACCAGCATCTGCGAGCTGGCCGGCACTTTCAGGGCACCCAGCAGGCTGACCACGAACGCTTTCTCGCTGCTGGTGTCCAGCGGAATGACCCCGGACGCCAGCCCGTCCTTCAGCAGGGTGAACCGGTCCGTGACCGGCCGCGACCAGTAATGGTGCGGCGCGGCTTTGAAGTCCTGCCACGGCTCGCGGGCGGCAAAGCTCTGACCGGCGGACAACGCCAGGGCCGAAAGAAGAATCCGGGGGAAATTCAGCATGGGAAAACCACAGCAGCATACGCTTCTGCCGCGCCCCGCCTCGCGGAAAAGTCACCATTTCTCAACTGCGGATCCGGACGGATTCACGTCCCCGGCCCTCCCGTGCCGCCGATTCCGCTCCTTTTGTTCAATTTCTCACCCTTTTTCTTCCCCGCCCTGACTTCCTCCTGCCCTTCACGCCCCTCTGTTTCAATTAATTTCCCCTCCTCACTGCACCGTGTAATCGCACACCACCATCCGGTGATCCGAATGACTGCTCCGCACCGTCCGGCCCCGCAGCGGCGTCAGGCGGCTGTTGCACCACTGCTGGTCAATCCGCAGCATGGGCGCGGCATTGGGAAAAGTATCCGGCCAGCCCGCGCCGGCCGCCGCGAAGGCGTCCGTGAACCCCGCCGAACTCAGCAGCCGGAAAATGGCGTCCCCCTGCGGCGCATTGAAATCCCCCGCGACCACCGCCGGGCGCTGGCCGCTGATGAGCGTCTGAATGGTCAGCACCTCCTGCAGCTCCGCCCGGCGCCGCAGGCGGTTGAGCGCGTGTTTGGACAGGGTTTCGCGGCTGTAAAGGCGGATGTCCGTCTCCGCGCCCTGAAGATGCACACAGGCCACCTCCACCACTATATCACGCCCGTCGCTGTCTTTTCCAAACTGGATGGTGGCCAGCAGCGAGTGCAGAAAATTCCCGGTGACCATTTTGAGAATCCGCCCGCGGGTGATGACGCCGCATTCCCATCCGCCCGCAAAATGCCCCGTCGTGTCCTCCCCGTACAATTGCCTCGCCACCTCCTGAAGCACCGGCGCCGAGGAGGATTCCTGAAGCAGCACAATATCCGGCTGCCAGGGAATCACCTCGAAGGGGGATTTCGGGTTAAAATGTCCGGCTTTGCAGTTCAGGGTCACAATGCGCAGCGCCGGCCTGCCGTCCGGCGAGGGAGCCGCCCGGCCCGGCTGCGGCATCCGCGAGGCGGAACGCAGGAGCGGCCGGGTCTCATCGGAATAAATCACCATCGTCGCCAGCCACAGCACCGCCACCCCCAGAGCCAGCCGCCGCCGGGTGAACAGCCAGGCGGATCCGGCCATCAGCATTCCCAGCAGCGCCCACGCCCAGAACGGAAACACGGTCAGCGCCGCCACCTTGTCCCAGCGCCGGGCGTAGCAGATGAAGATGACAATATGGAGCAGCAGCGCGCCCGCCGGCAGAACGGTGGTGACAGCGAGATGAAAAAGGCGGCGCATGAAGCTGGGGAGGAAGCGGACAGGGATCAGTCGGCCGGTTCCGTCGGATCAGGTGAAGCCAAAGCGGAAACGGCCGGGAAAAGGGCGGTTGGACGCCCCGGCGCACACGGATGTTCAATGCGCCGTCCGGAAGCGGACGGGAAAAGCGGCGCGCTCCACCCGCCCGGCTTCCCGCCATGCCGGAGCAGCGGTGCCTCAGAAGCCCAGACCGGGAGGCAGGCCCATGCCCGCCGTCACTTTTTTCATCTCCTCGGCGGCCATGTCGCGGCCCTTGCCGATGGCCTGGCGCACCGCCGTCAGCACCAGATCCTCCAGCATTTCCACGTCATCGGCGCTGACCACGGAGGGATCGATGCGCAGCGACAGCACATCGCCCGCGCCGTTCGCGGTGACGCTGACCTTGCCGGCCACCGTGACATCGACCGTGCGGGCCGCGAGTTCCGTCTGGAGAGCCTGCATGTTGCTCTGCATCTCCTGGGCCTGCTTCATCATTTTGGCGATATTCATAACAAATCGATGGAATGGGGTGGTGAATGGGTTGGCCGCTTCTATCCCCTGCCCCGTTTGTCCCCGCAAGCCGCAATCGGAGCGGTTCAGGCGGGAGCCGTTTTTGTGCATCCGCCGCAGTCTCCGGCTGGCGGGAGGCTTTCAGCGCCAAAGGCGCGTCATTCCTCAGGGAGGCGGGGATTTCATGATGCTTTCCCAAGTCTTTCCGTTTCAGCGCTTTCCGCGTGCGCGGGGCTCAGAGATTCTTGTCCGTCACCGCGCCTTCGGAGGCGGTGGTGGTGAGTTTGGCGAATTTGGCCAGGACACCGCGGGTGTAGCGCGGTTTGGGCTGTTTCCACTTGGCCAGACGGGCGTCGATTTCCTCCTGCGGGATGTCGAGGGTGAGCTTGCGGCTGACGGCGTCGATGGTGATGGGGTCGCCGTTTTTCACGACGGCGATGGGGCCGCCGCTGAAGGCCTCGGGAGTGATGTGGCCGACCACAAAGCCGTGGCTGCCGCCGCTGAAACGGCCGTCGGTGATGAGCGCGACCTGTTTACCGAGGCCCATGCCCATGATGGCACCGGTGGGCCCGAGCATTTCCCTCATGCCGGGACCGCCTTTCGGCCCCTCCATGCGGATGACGACGACGTCGCCGGCTTTGACCTTGCCGGCGGTGATGGCGGCCATGGAGGCCTCCTCGCTGTCAAACACTCGGGCTTTGCCGCTGAAGCGCTCGCCCTCCTTGCCGCTGATTTTGCCCACGGCGCCACCGGGGGCGAGGTTTCCATAAAGCACGGCGAGGTGGCCCGTTTTTTTGATGGGATCGCTGAGCGGGCGGATGATCTGCTGGCCTTTGGCGTAAGGCTTCACCTTGGCGAGGTTCTGGGCCATGGTTTTGCCGGTGACGGTCATGACATCGCCGTAAAGCAGGCCCTCCTCCAGCAGGGTTTTCATCAGCGGGAGAGTGCCGCCGATTTTCACCAGCTCCCACATGACGTATTTGCCGCTGGGCTTGAGGTCGGCGAGGACCGGGGTTTTGGCTCCGACTTTGGTGAAGTCGTCAATGCTCAGCTTCACGTTGGCGGCGTGGGCCATGGCCAGGAGGTGGAGCACGGCATTGGTGCTGCCGCCGAGGGCGGTGATGAGGGCGATGGAATTCAGGAAGGCCTCGCGGCTGAGGATGTCGGAGGGGCGGATGCCGCGCTTGATGAGGTGCAGGACGGCGGCTCCGGCGTCGAAGCTGTCCTGCATTTTCTCGTCGCTGACGGCGGCCTGGGCGGAGCTGTTGGGCAGGGAAAGCCCCAGAGCCTCAATACCGCTGGCCATGGTGTTGGCGGTGTACATGCCGCCGCAGGAGCCGGGGCCGGGGATGGCGCACTGCTCGATTTCCGCCAGCTCGCCGTCGCCGATGGTTCCGGCGGCGTGTTTGCCCACGGCTTCGAAGACGCTGACAATATCCACGTCCTTGCCGTTGTGGCAGCCGGGGAGAATGGTGCCGCCGTAAACAAACACGGAGGGCCGGTCCAGCCGGGCCATGGCCATGACGCAGGCGGGCATGTTTTTATCGCAGCCGCCGATGGCCACAAAACCGTCGAGGCCCTCGCAGCCGACCACAGTTTCGATGGAATCCGCAATCACTTCGCGGGACACGAGGCTGTATTTCATGCCCTCCGTGCCCATGCTGATGCCGTCGGAGATGGTGATGGTGTTGAAAATGAGGCTCTTCCCGCCGGCGGCCTCCACGCCTTTGGCGGATTCCAGCGCCAGCTTGTCGATGTGCATGTTGCAGGGCGTGACCTGGCTCCAGGTGGAGGCGATGCCAATCTGGTTTTTCCGGAAATCCCCGGTTTTGAAACCCACGGCGTGCAGCATGGCCCGGCTGGCGGCGCGCTCGGGTCCATCGACCAGAATGCCCGAAAACTGGCGGTGCGGGGAGTCGGCGGGCGCGGGCTTGGCGGAGGACTTGGATTTTTTGGACGGCTGGCTGCTCATGGGAGGCCGCAGTTTGCACGTGCGGACCGGAGCGTCAAGTCTGGCGCGGAGTCCGTCCACCGGCATCGGAGGCCGCCGGAAGTTCCCGCCCGGCCCCTCAATCCGCCCGGCGGGGCACCACGCTGATGGTGCCGTTGCTTTCCATAAAGGCGGCGCGGACCTCGCTGATGCTCAGGCAGCCCTCGCGGCGCAGGGCGATCATCAGTTCCGCGTGCGTCAGTTTTTCTTTGGCCAGAGCCTCCGGGAACAGGTTTCCGTTGTGAATGAGCAGCTCCGGGCGGCCCTCGATCAGGATTTCCGCCTTCCGGCTTTTAAAGGTGATCCAGCCCGTGAACCAGTTCAGTCCCACCAGAGTCGCGGCCAGAATGAGCCCGCCGGAGAGGGAGTTGTCGCCGCCATTCATGGAATTCTGCACGGCATTGCTGAGCACCAGCAGCAGGACGAGATCAAAAGGCTCCATCTGCCCGGTCTGCCGTTTGCCGGTCAGGCGCAGCAGCACGATCACAAAAATATAAACCACGGCGCCGCGCACCACGAATTCCCACCAGGGCAAAGTCAGAGTCCACATATGGAAAGAAAAGGATAAGCGTTGAATGAGAACCGCCCGAGCGTGGTCCCGCGCCGCGCCGCTGTCACGGGGAAACCCGACCGGGGCTTTCGGTGAACGTAACACCTTGAAAATAAAAGAGTTTCACCGGATGGAGGCCGGGCGGGGCCAAGCCTTTCCGCAAAACTGGAATTGTCGCTTTCCACCTCTCCGGGCTGGCCTAGGGTGCCGGTTCCCCGGTTTCCGCTCCCGGTTTCCTGTTTCCCACACCCTCATGGCCGATACCCCTTCGACATTCCCCAAGGACGCCCCCGCCCTGCAGGGCAAAGGCTGGCGCAAACGCGAGGAGGCGCCGGCATGGAACGATCCCACCCGGCCCCTGCCCAGCTCCCACGACATGGAGCGCGGCGTGATCAGCTGCATGATGCAGGCCCCGGAATACGCGGTCGCCCTGGCCATGGAGAAAGTGACCCCGGACCACTTCCACGTCCCCGCGCACCAGCTGCTTTACGGTCTGCTGGTGGAGCAGAATGACCAGGGAAGACCCATCGATCCCGTCTCCATCCAGCAGATTCTGCTCGACCGGAAGCTCATGGACTCCGTGGGCGGCCCGGCATATGTGGCGGAGATTTACACCTTCGCGCCGACCCCGGCGCACGTTTCCCATTATGCCCAGCAGGTGCGGGAAAAAGCGGTGCTGCGCCGGGTGATCACCTCCTGCAGCGAGTGCATCAACCGCGCCTTCGAGGATCAGGAGAACGTGGGGCCGCTGCTGGACGAGGTGGAGTCCCGGATTCTCGGCATCCGCGAGGGCGAGGAGGAGAAAAAAGGCATGATCACCATGAAGGACCGCGTCTTCAAGGCCATCGACGACCTGGAGGCCAAAGCCGCGAACCCCAACGCCATCACCGGAGTCTCCACCGGCTTCAAAAAACTCGACGAGATGACGGGCGGCTTCCACGCCGGGGAAATGATCATCATCGCCGCCCGCCCGTCCATGGGGAAAACCTCCTTCGCCATGAACATCATCGAGCACGTGGCCGTGGATCTCGGCAAGCCCTGCGCCGTTTTCAGCCTGGAAATGACCGCCGACAGCCTCGTGCAGCGCCTGATCTGCTCGCGGGCGAAAATCAACATGCGGGCGCTGATGAGCGGGCAGTTTCTGAACCAGGGCGCGTTCCAGATGATGACCCGCGCCGCCAGCGCCCTCGCGGGAAGCAAGATTTTCATCGACGACACCCCGGCCCTGTCGATTCTCGACCTGCGCTCCAAGGCCCGCCGTTTCAAGAAGATGTATGGCATCGAGCTGATCGCCGTCGATTACCTCCAGCTCTGCCGCTCCACCTCCCGCCGCGCCCAGGACAACCGCCAGCAGGAAATCGCGGAAATCTCCAGCGGCCTCAAAGCCCTCGCCAAGGAGCTGAGCCTGCCCATCATCGTCCTCGCCCAGCTCAACCGCGGCCCGGAATCCCGCACCAGCGGCAAACCCAAGCTCAGCGACCTCCGCGAATCCGGCTCCATCGAGCAGGACGCCGACGTCGTGGGCCTGCTGTTCCGTCCGGAATATTACGCCGAGGACGATGAGGAGCGCTCCGAAACCGCCGGCGAGGCCGAGTTCCTCATCGCCAAACAGCGCAACGGCCCCACCGGCGGCGTCCCGCTCACGTTCCGCAAGGAATTCATGCGCTTCGAGGACCGCGAGGGCGAGGTGTCGGAGATCTGATCCCGGGCCCTGCCCTGACAGCACCCGCGGGCGGCGGGTTGCCTTTGCCTCAGTTATAAACCGCCGCCAGCCGCCGCATCAGCTCCTCCAGCCGCTGGTAAAACTCGTCCTCCTTCAGCGAGGCCTTCCGTTCCCGGAGAGCCGCGATTTCCGTTTCCAATCCGTCCCGTTCCGCCCGCTTTTCCACTGAGAGAAGGCGCGTGCCGGCATCCGGAATCAGCCAGGTCCGGTGCGCCGCGTCCCCGTCCAGCGGGGTGTTGTCGCGGGATTTTTTGGCGGCTTTCAAGCCTTTGAACCACTCCGCCGGGGTGCCCTTGCCGTCGCCGTTGTCGTCGATCAGGGGGTGTTCCGTGGCGATGCGTCCCTCGGTTCTGTAAAACTCCGCCGTGCGCGCGGAGGCCGTCAGAAACCACTCCAGCAGCGACCACTGCCCGTCCTGATCGTAATCCGCCGCTGGATCCTCCAGCGATGCCGCGAGGTATTCGCCAAACCGCGTGTAATTCTTTTCGGAACCGCTGCGCGTCGCCGTGATGATGATCCGGTTCCGCCCCGCCAAGGCATTCAAAAACGGCGCGCTGCCGGAAGCGGTGTTGATCACCACCAGGGGCCGGTGCAAAGGCTTCAGCCACTCCGCGATCTGCCCGGCGGAGACATCCGGGCCCTCCAGATTGAAGCGCGCCTCTTTCCCGTCCCAGGTGCCGTGACCCATCAGAATCAGCCACACTTCCGCCCCGCCTTCCGGCGGAAGTTCCGTCAGGATTTTTTTCAGCCTTCCGGCGTCATTCCCACCCTCCGCCGATGGCGGCCCGTGAACCACCGTGACCTCCGCGCCTACTGAAACGGAGACCTTTTTCCAAGCCTCCAGTCCGGCGTCAAATTTGGCGGCATACTCCGGCGCGCCGTCCGCGCCACGGACCAGAATCACCCGGGGGACAGCAGCGGGAATGGACGGTATGGACTCAGTGGACGAGATGGGCTCCGGCGACTTCGCGGGGGGCGGCGTTTCGGAAACCTGAACCTCAGGTGTGCGCGCGGCGGCGGGCTCCTGGGCCCATGCCGAAAAATGAAGTCCAAGCAATATTCCGGGAATCAGTCTGATCATCATGGCAGGCCCTGGGTGCGGCGCAGGCCCCACTCCACGAGCAGGCAGCCGACAGCGGTTAGAAAAATCCACGGTGTGTGCCACAGCGGTTCGGTGTAAGTCTCCATCACCGGCGCTTTCTCCTGCGGCAGCTGCTTCGCGAAAGCATCCAGCTCTGAAGCCGCCACCACCCGCCCGCCGGTGCGCCGCGCGAGTTCCTCCAGCAGCGCCACATTCGGCTGCAGCGACCGGAATTCCTGAGCCGCCAGCTCCGGCGCGCCTCCCGCCACCGCCCGGCCCTCCTCGGCTCCCGCCGCGTTCACCGCCCGCGCCGTGGCCTTCCAGCCACCGCTGCCGTGAGGCACATACGACACCGTGTAAAGCCCCGGCTCCTCCAGCGAAGGTTCCGCCTGCAAGGTCAACTTCCCGGTCCGCGCCGCTGCCACATCCGCTTTCGCCAACGCCGCGCCTTCCGTCTTTTGCGTCTTTTCCGGCTCCTTGGATTTTTCCGCTGCTGCTGTTCCGCCAAAAACCACCGGCTCCACCTCCACGGTCACCGCCGCATTCTCCACCGGGAGAAAACCAGCATCCCGCACCCGCACCTGTAAATCCACCGTACCGCCCGCCTCATCCTTCTTCGGCTCCACCGTCAGCGACACCCGCCCCGGCACATCCGCCACCAGCCAGCGGATCAGCTGCCGCCAGGCTTTCTCCATGTCCGTCCGTGCTTCCGGAGACTTCATGCCCCAGCGCCAGATGTCCCCGATCATCAGCCCCGCCGTCCGCCCGCGTCCAAAGCGCTGCACCACCAGAGCCGGCGCTTTTTTCCCCGCCGCATCCAGCGCCGTGGCGATCACGCCCGCGCCCGGCTTCACATCCCGCACCCGGTTCATCACCCGCAGCGGCGGCATTTCTGAAAGCCGCGCGCGTTCGTCGGATTCATTGGCCCGCAGCCGCGCCCAGGGCTGAAGCCAGCCTTCCCGGTCCAGATCAAACCTCACGGGTCCCGGACCCGGCGTCGTGTCCGGACGGTCCAGATGCACCGGCAGCATGTCGCCAATCGGCGTGCGCGCGTAACCGCCCTCACCAAACGTTTCCATGCCCCCCAGCATCAGAAATCCACCGCCGCGCTCGGACACAAAGCGCTGCAGCAGGGCCGACTGCGTGCGGGTGAAAAACTCGCTCTCCACATCATCCACGATCACCGCGTGATAGCCGAACAACTCCTCCGGCACCTTGGGGAAGCCACCGCGCAGCTCCTGGTCATCCACCGTGTTCAGCCGCACGAGCACTGGCTGATCATAGCCCGCCGTGCCCTCCTTGGTCTGATCATCCGTGCCCCGGAACAGCGGATTGCTCGTCTCGCCCGCGCGCCCCAGAAAGGAAAACTTCGGCTCCCGCCGAGCCACCCGGATCAGACCCGTCAGCCGCACCTGCTGATCCGTCTGCAATGAGCGGTTCAGAAATTTGTATTCCCAGTTGGGACGGCCCGCGACATAGAGAATGCGGTAAGGCCCCTGCCCCCGGTCCACCACCAGCACCTGCTGATTGTTCTCCTGGGTGGCCTCGCGGGTGACTGTCCCCGTTTCCCCCTCCTCCCGCACGGAAAACTGGTGAAACGACAAGCCCGCCGGGGCCGCCTTCAGTTCAAAGCGGAATCCCGCCTGGGCGCTGCCCGCCGCCACCATCTGTTTCTGCTCCTCCTCGATCTTCCCATCCACCCCGATGATCCTCGCCACAATGCTGGCGCCCTCAAATCCGGAAGTTCCCACCTCCGCCTGAACCGTCACCGGCGCGTCCTCAAAAGCGGTCTGCGTCACCGAAATTTTCCGCACACTCAAATCCCGCGCCGGGCCGCTGCCGCCGATGACCACCGGATAAACCGGCGGCCAGCCTGACACCTCCTCCGGCAGGACGGCCAGGTCCGTCGCATTGCCATCCGTCAGCAATAAAACCCCCGCCAGCGGCCGCGTCCGGAAGCGGTCCGCCAGGGTGTGCAAAGCCGAGCCGATGCCCGAGGCGGCCCCATCCCCCGTCAGCCCCGAAAATCCCTCCACCGCCTGCAGCCGCTGATCGAAAAGATAGCGCCGCAGCTCAAAGGAATCCGCCAGCACCGTCTGCCATTTCCCGGAAACCGGGTCCAGAATCCGCTTCAGTTCCTCCAATCGCGGAGCCGAGGCGCCACTGTCCCGCACCTGCAGGCTGCGGCTGTTGTCCGCCACCACCGCCATGATATTCGCTCCCGGCTTCACCCGCTGATGGCTCCACTGCGGCTCCAGCACACAAAGCGCCAGCAGCGCCAGGCCCAGCACCTTCAGCGACGCGCACCACCAGCGCCGTTTTACCGGCCGTCCCCGGTAACTCCAGAAAACCAGCGCCGCCGCCACCGCGAGGCCCAGCGCCACCGGCCACCGCCAGGATTCTCCCGTGAATGTCACCACACCCATGATCATCATTCCGTCAGTCCTTTCCCAGTTGTTCGTAATACCGGCGCACCTGCTCGGAATAGCGGCCCGGCACCGGATCGCGGTCAATCGGCACCAGAGCCTCGTCCGACTGGCGGCGCAGCAGTTCCTCCCTCACATTTTTCCGGACCTCCACCAGCGGCGTCAGAATCTCCGCCTTCACCACCGCCCAGTCCGGTTTTTTCAAATCTCGCTTCACATCCACGCGCATCTGCCGGGCGCTCTCGCGCACGTTGGCGATGCGGTTCTGAAGATCCGGAAACTCGACCATTTCCTGCACATCCCGCAAACTGTCCGACCACTCGCCATAACCATCCCCCCCGATCGGCGCGGTAAGCCCGCCGCGTCCGCCCGCAGTCATTGAACCCCCACGCGAGCCGCCACCACCACCACCGCCGCGTCCGGACCGGTTTTCACCGGAAGGACCACGTTGTTCCTGTCCGCCTCGGTTTCCGTCTTCCCGCCCGTCCTGGCCCTGACCTTCGCCACGGCCTTGACCTTGCCCCTGTCCCTGCTGACCTTCCTGTCCTTGTCCGGGCTGAGCGCCCTCCTGGCTCGGTGAAGCCTCGCCGGGCTGGCCTTCGCCTTGCCCTTGTTGGGAACCCTGCCCTTCCTGCTGTCCACGACCCTGCCCTTGGCCACGTTGACCAGGACTTTGTCCCTGGCCCTCGCCCTGGCTCTGTCCGGGTTCATTCCCAGCCTCCTGGCCTTGCCCATCATCTTGTCCTTGAGCCTGACCTTCCCCCTTGCCCTGACCCTGCGGGTCTCCGTTCTGGCCCGGCTCCTTGCCTTCGCTCTCCGCCTGTCCCTGTCCCTGTCCCTGTCCCTGGTCCTGGTCCTGTCCCTGGTCCTGGCCTTTTCCGGCCTGAGCTTCGCCGGGCGCTTTTCCGCTCTGGCCAGCTTCATCCTGTGAAAGCGATCCGCTTTCCGACGACTGACCTTTTCCGTCCTTTTCCTGCCCCTCAGGCCCCTGCTCAGCGCCGGAGGAGCCTGGTTGCCCGTCCTTTTCGGAATTTTCGCCACGCCCGCCCTGATCGCTTTGACCGGGCTCCTGACTTCCCTCTTTTCCCTGGCCCGCCGCAGCCTGGGACCGGTCCTGACCACCCGGCTCCTGACCTTCCGCCCCAGCTTCGCGGCCGTTTCCGGCACTGCCGCCGTCCGCAGGCTCGCCGGTGGCTTCCGCCAGTTCCCTCTCCAGCTCTTTGGTCAGCGATTCCAGCTCGCGGTCCGCCCGCTTCAAAGCCTCCGTGTCATCTCCGACCACGCTTTCCGCCGCCCGCTCAATGCCGCTCTTGAAATCCTCAATCCCCGACTCCGCGCTTTTCCCGGTGCTCTGAGCCTGCGCCAGCAGATCCTCCGACAAAAGATCGGAGGTCAGATCCAGCGTCTTCGCGCCTTCCTGACGGTTCTGCATTTCCTGAATCTGACGGTACATCTGCCGCGAAATATCCCCGCTGCGCAGCATCTCCTCCTGCGCCTGCTTCACCCCGGCGGCGTCATCCTGGGCATATTTTCTCATGCTGTCGTAAAGCTGACGCGACACCAGCGGCTCCGCGCTCTCGGCGCTTTCGGAAATCTCCGCCGCCTTCTTTGTCAGCTGCTCCGACCGCCGTTTCTGCTCCGCCAAAGTCCTCAAAGCCGCATCCCTCTCCCCGTCATCGCCCAGGGTTTTCTGTTTCGGATCCTCCATCGTCCGCAACTGGTCATTCACCTTCCGCTGCTCACTGGCCAGCTTCCGGGCCTCCGAGCGCATGTCGCGCAGGTCATTCGAAAATCCGCTGCTGGTCTTCGTCCGCATCTCCTCCCGCATTTCCTTCAACTGTTCCTGAGCCCGCGTTCCCGAGGCCAGGGCCTGGGCCGCATTGCCCTTCGAAGCCTCCTCCGAAGCCTGACGCGCGTTTTCCCGCACCTGCTCCAGCTGCTTTTTCTCCTCCGCCATGCGCGACTGATTTTCCGGGCGCTCCATGCGCTGGTTCAATTCATCCACATCCGCCAGCATCTCGCGCTGCTCGTCCTCCAGACGTTTCAATTCGCGCTCCAGGGCCTCGCGCTGCTCCGGCGTTTCCGCCGCCTGCAAAGCGGTCTGCAGATCCTTCAGCTTCTCATTCACCTCCTCCTGACGCTTCGCCAGCTCCTGCAGCCGGTTCAGCACCTGCCGGTCCTCACGGCGCTCCGCCTCCTCGGAAGCCTTGGCCTCGCTCTCCTTTTCATAACGGTTTTTCTCCTCCGTCAGTTCCATCTCGTTCAACTCCTCCTGCATCCGTTTCTCCGCCTCCGACTGGCTGCCGGAGCTTTGGCTGCGGTTTTTCGTGATTTCAAATTCCTTGGCCTGCAGCTTCAGCAACGCCTGATAAGCCGTCTGCTCCGCCGCCAGGGAAGCCGGCAAGGTTTCCGGCTGATCGACCGATATTTTGAGCGACTCCGCCGCCTTTTTCAGCGCCCCCTTCGCCTTTTCCCACAAAGCAGCCAGGCGCGCATCGCCGGCCTCGGCCGCCGCCTCCTCCGCCTGAGTCAAGGCGTCGTTCTGCGAGTCCCTCACCACCGAAATATCCGCCTTCGCCGGGGAAGCCGAACGCCGCAGCTTCCAGGTCGCGTTGATCACCTGCTTCTGAAGCTCCGCCAGCTTGGCTCCCGCGCCCTGCGGCGCACCACCCTGCTGCTGCTGCTGTTGCTGCTGACCGCCGGCCTGATCCTGTCCCCGGCGGAAAATCTGATCAAACTCCCGCACCTCGCCAAAAAACAGATCGCCCTCCGTCCGACGCTGTTTTCCATCCGGCCCGATGTCGTCCGCCCACACAAACCACGACACCAGATCATCGGGCTTCACCGCCTTCTCCTCCAGCCGCAGCAGGTGATCAAAATTCCGCATCTCGCCGCCGGACGCCCCTTTGCCCAGCTCCAGATATTCCGGATCGCCCCCGCCCATCGTGAACGCCAGTCCCCAGGTCAGCAGCCCGAAATCATCGCGCGCCGTGCCCGCGAAAACCAGCTCCTCCAGCGGCGACGGCGTCTGATCCCCGCGCGGCTGCGCCAGTTTGATTTCCGGCGCGCTGTTCGGCAAAGCCTCGAAAGTGAAGACCGGCGGCACTTTGTTTAAGCGGCCCGCGTCATCCTTCAGAATCAGCTCGTAGGTCCCGCTGACCGTCAGGAGGGAATTCGTCAGGGAAGCCACCGGCTTGTCCGCCGTCACCTCCAGAGCGATCTCCTTCGCGCTGGAATCCCTCGGCTTCAGCGTGGCGGAAACCACCGGCTTGTTCAGTTTCAGCGTCAGGCTGACCCTGCTGCCCTCCACCGCGCTGACCCGGAGCGTGTCCTCGATCCGTTTCTCCGGCAGCTTCGTCCAGTCCGGATAATTCAGCACCACATCCGACCGCTCCAGGCGCGGATACTCAAACACCCTCACCGTGAACTCCCGTGTGCTCCGGCCATCGTAGTCGATGTGATAACGGAAATCCTCCCTCACATCCGGCAGGCTCCCGCCGAACACCGGATCCCGCAGACTCCGCGTCAGCGGCACCCGGCGGCTGGTCTCCGGAGTATTGCCCGCCACCAGGCTGACATTTTCCGGCACCGACTGCGAAAATTTCACCAGCACCACTAGATTACTCCCTTTTTCCAGAAGCGTGTCCCCCGGCGTGACCTCCACGCCGTCCGCCAGCTTCACGGATTCCTCAGGCGAGGAAACCGGAGCCACCGCCTCCGCCAGGCCATCATCCGCACCGCGCGGCACCGACCACAGCACCAGCGCAAACGCCAGCAGCCCCAGCCCCGCCGCCACCTGACCACTCACCCCCGCCAGCGGCCCCACGGCTTTCCGCCAGTCGTGATCCAGACTGTGCTGCATGGCCTGCGACAAAAGCCGTTCCCGGATAAACGCGGGTTTGCCCTCGCCATCATCCTCCTGATCCACCTGCACCGCCGTCAGCAGCCGTCCGTCGAGCGCGGGGAACCGCCGCTCAATCCGCCGCGCGATGCCCCGGAATCCGGTCGGCGTCAAATACCACGCCACCCAGATCGCTCCCGCTCCCAGCAGAGCCATAACAATGTAATCCGGAAGAAACTCCGTTGAAAGCGGCGGCTGCCCCCGCAGAAAAAGCGCCCAGCCCGCCACTGCCGCCAGGGACCACCAAAGCGTCATGCTTAAAGCCAGCTGCCGCTGGCGGTGAAGCTTCACAACCGGCTGCAGCCGGGCGGCGAGAAAAGGATTGATCATACGGCGGGTCCTCCGTTGGAAATGGGGGTGGCAATCGCGCGGCGGGCGGTCAGCCCGGCGAGCAGGGTTTCGAAAAGCAATACGCCCAGAGCGATGACGATGATCCACTTCCAGAGCTTTTGACGGCTCTCTGTCTCCACCGCTCCCGGGTCCGCCGTCATCTCCCTGGCGGCGGATTTCACAGTGGAGGCGGCCCCCGCGATGGGCACGTCCAGTTTCTCCAGCTCCTCCACCGGCAGAGGCGCGGTTCGGGATTCCGCCTGATCCGGATTCACCGCAAAAGTCAGGGTCCTCCCGGCGGCGGAAGCCGTGTAGAGTCCCGGCGTCGAATTCTGAGTGAAAGCGGCGGCTCCGGCCTCCATGCTGGCCGATTTCCCGTCCGGCAGCGTGAAGGCGACCGGCAGTCCCTCCGCAAAACCCAGGGTCACGCGCGGCACCGGCGCGCTCACCGCAAACTGTGTGACCGGCGTCCGGACCACGCCGCCGGATTCCAGCAGCGAGGCCATCAGCGGCACAAATTTCGACGACAGCGCCAGCTGGCTGTCCGCCGGATGCCAGCCCGAAGTCAGCACCACCAGCCGCCCCTTGCCAACCGGAAGCTCCAGCACGGCGGGATCCCCGGAATCAAACTTCGCCAGCACCCGGCTGCCGGGCAGCGCGGCGGCCTCCAGTTTCCGGTGATGCCAGAAGCGGATCTTCGTGAAATCACTGAAGCGCGGATCAGCGAAAGGAGCGAAAAGCGGGTGTTTGAAATCGATCTCGCCCAGCATCGCGTACTTGTCCGCCGGAGCCTCCTCCAGCTTCACCACGTCCACTCCCGCCAGTCCGGCCAGCGATGCCGCCTGCTGGATATTTGTCAGGACCACCACCGCCATGTCCCCTTCCGTGATTCTTTTCCGCAGCGTTTCCGTCTGTTCCTTCGAAGGCGATCCGCCCACAAAATAAACCGCCGACTTCCCAATCTCCTCGGCCGGAACCGCAGCGGCGGGAGGCAAAGGCACCAGCTCCACCGTGACCAGCCGGGACTGCGGAAGCGCGCGGTTCAGAAAAAAGAGCGGCTGCTTCGGGTCCTCCGCCGCCTCGCTGCCGAAGTAAAAAGCGGTCACTTTCGCGGGCGAGGGCGGCACCGCATGGATCAAATTGTCAAAAGGCTCGGCATCGCCTTTGAGAAGAATGCGTCCCGCCGCCTGCGCTCCCGCCCCTTCCGGCCAGTCCAGACTGACCACCCGCGCCTGGCCCGGCGGCACATAAACATCCAGCGCCTTGCCCGCGAAATTCACCCCGTCCGCCGCCGCCCAGCCCAGTTGAAACTGCTCACCGCCGGAGTCCTGCGCATTCCAGACCCGCACCCGCGCCGGGGGCACGCCACCGCCGACCGGAGGAGTTCCTTCCGCCGCCAGGGTGATGCCGGCATTGCCCGGTTTTTGAGGCGCGACCAAGGCCATGGACACCGTCGCCCCTCGCGGCCAGTCGCGGCCCTGCAAACCGGTCAGGCGGCTGCCGTCCTGGAGGTCGGTCACCACCACGATTTCCCCGCCCTCCGCCGCCCGCGCGCCGCCGTCCACGCCACTGCCGGACTGCTCCCGCAACAAATCCGCCGCTGTGGTCAGCGCCTCGGATAAATCCGTGCCTTCCCAGGTCAGTTCCGCCTCCTTCAGCCGCGCCATGGCCTGCGCCGCCCGCGACTCCGGCGGCAGCTCCGACCACTGCGTGAAATCCATCAGCGTTTTCGTGCCATCACCAAAAGCCAGCACCATCACCGCGTCGCCCGGTCCCGCTTTGGCGAGAACGCTCTCCGCTTTCTCCAGCGACGCCTCCCGCAGTCCGCTCCGTCGCATGGAGGCGCTGACATCCACCAGCAGCACGGTGCGTTTCGCGCTGCCGTCCGGACTTTGTGGAACCGCCTCCGCCCTGAAAAACGGCCGCGCGAACGCCAGCGCCAGCAGCGCCAGCGCCGCCGCCCGCAGCAGCAGCAGCAGCCAGTGCTCCACCCGGCTCCGCTCCGTCAGGCGCGGCGGATCCGGCTGCAGAAACAGCAGCGAACTGAACGGCGTCCGCTCCCGCGTCGTCCGGCGGATCAGATGAAAAATCACCGGAGCCGCCACCGCCAGCGCGCCCAGCAGAAACAACGGAGCCAGAAAGCTCATGCGGCCCTCCTTTCCTCGGAAAAATCTGTGATCCTTATGGGAGCACAGGCGTCCCGCCTGTGAGTATTCCCAAGTTTCCGCGCCGCCGTCGTCAGGCTTTGGACTGCGCGGGACTTGTCCCCGCTTTGGGAAAGGCGACTTGTCGCCGTCGCGTGAATCGCCGCCAAACCCGCGAATAACGCTCCGGGACATCGGGCGCGGGACAAGTCCCGCTCACAAAAGCGGTGACAAGTCACCGCAGTCCAAAGCTTCCGCACCGCATTGGAGCTTGGCCGCTCAGGCCGGACGCCTGGGCTCCTTTCTTTGATGAATATGTTGTGGAAAAGATTCATGCGCTGCTCCGGGCGGGGGTTCGGCGGACGAGACGGCCGCGATGCAGGCGGTCCTGGAAAAATTCGGTCAGGGCCTGCTCCAGCGGACGAACCGTGGAGACCACGTGCCGCGCGATGCCGAGCTTCCGGCAGATGCCGTCCAGCTCATCCTGATGCGCGCCGAATTTCCGCAAATACCCTTCCCGCGCCGCCGCCGGGTCGATGAAGAGGGTGCGCCCGGTCTCCACATCCTCAAACACCGCCGGCGTGGCGAACGAAAAGTCCAGCTCCGCCGGATCGAGGATTTGAAAAATCACGACTTCCTGTCCGGCGGAAGTCAGCTGCATCAGCGCCCGCTCCAGGTCCGACAGAGGCGTCACAAAATCCGAAATGACCACCATCAGCCCGCGCTTCCGGACCATTTCCGCGATGCGGTTCAGAGGCCGGACCAGATTGGTGTCCCCGCCGCCCGCCGGTTTGTCCAGGGCCAGCATCAGCTGCCGCAGATGCCCCGTGCGGTTCCGCGCCGGAAAATAATCCCGCAGCTCCTCGTCAAAACACAGCAGCCCCACCGCGTCGCCCTGAAGGTGCAGAAACCGGGCAAGGGTCGCGGCCAGCGTCGCCGCATACGCCGCCTTGGACCAGCCGGGCGTGCCGTAGGCCATCGATTTGCTCTGATCGACCAGCAGGTGACAGCGCAGATTGGTCTCGTCCTCGAATTTCTGAATGTAATACCGGTCGCTGCGGGCATACACCCGCCAGTCCAGATGCCGGGGATCGTCGCCCGGCGTGTATTGCCGGTACTCCGTGAACTCCACGGAAAAACCATGATAGGGACTGCGGTGCAACCCGGACCGGAAACCCTCCACCACCGCCCGCGCCCGCAGCTCCAGACTGCCCAGACTCATCAGCGTCCTGGCGTCGATCATCGACGCCGCAGGCGCGGAAGGACTGTCCGTGGCGGGTTTCGCGGGCATGGATGGGAGTGGCGAAGATAATGAGACGAAATGAAATGAATGGAATAGCTAGCCTTTCACATGCTCCAGCAGGCGGCGGATGACTTCCTCCACCCGCACGCCGTCAGCTTCGGCGCGGTAATTCAGCAGCACGCGGTGCCGCAGCACCGGAGCCGCCAGGGCCTGGATATCCTCCAGCTTCACATGCACCCGGCCCTCCATCAGCGCTCGGGCTTTGGCACCCAGGATCAGCGACTGCCCCGCCCGTGTGCCCGCGCCCCAGCTGACCCAGTTGTTCACAAAATCCGGCGTTCCCGCCTGATGCGGACGCGAGGCCGAAGCCAGACGCACGGCGTAAGTCACCAGTTCCTCGGTCACCGGCACCTGCTGCACCAGACGGTGAAAACGCTGCACGTCCGCCCCGGTGAAGATCGGCTCGATCTTCGGCGGCCTTCCACCGGTGGTGCGCAGAATGACCTGCACCTCCTCGGCCTCCGGCAGATAATCCACCACCACATTGAACATGAAACGGTCCAGCTGCGCCTCCGGCAGCGGGTAGGTGCCCTCCATCTCAATCGGATTCTGCGTCGCCAGCACAAAGAACGGCTCTGACAACGGATGCCGCACGCCCATGGCCGTGACCTGATGCTCCTGCATGGCCTCCAGCAGCGCGGCCTGAGTTTTGGGCGGGGTACGGTTGATCTCGTCAGCCAGGACCATGTTGGCGAAAATCGGGCCGGGCACAAAGGTCATGCGCCTTCCACCGTTGCCGGTGTCCTGAAGAATCTCCGTGCCCGTGATGTCCGCCGGCATGAGGTCCGGCGTGAACTGGATGCGCTGGAAATGCAGATCGAAAATCTGGGCAATGGACTTCACCAGCAGCGTCTTCGCCAGCCCCGGCGCGCCCGTGATCAGACAGTGCCCGCCCGCCAGCAGGCTGAGCATGATCTGCGAAATGACCTCGCGCTGGCCGACAATCGCTTTGCCCAGTTCCTCACGGATTTTCTCCCGCGCGCCCAGCAGGCGTTCGACAAGATCATGATCGGATTCGGAGGGGACGGACGCGGTGGGGTGGGGGGGATGCAGTTCCATTCAGTGGGTCATCACGTAAAAAATGATATTGATCGCGAGAGGATAGGCCGTGCGTTCGGAGAATTGCTTGAAATAATAAGCGCTCTCCCCTTCCCGCTCCCAGCCGTCGCCGTTGTCGGTGTTGTGCGTGGCGATGACCATCATGCGGCCCTTGTCGTCGTAAATCGCCCGGTGATGCACCTCCTGAGCATCGTCCTGCTCCCAGGTGACGCCGTCGAATTCACTGTTGGCCCCCAGACGGATGTTGGGCACCTGGGCTTTTTCCTTGATCTGGAAAACGCATTTATAAAGCGGATCCGTCAGGGGAATCTCCTTGAACTCACGGTCGGGAAACACACGCTTCAGCTCCATGGCGCAATTATCCCAGGCGTCCTCGCCCCAGAAGTCATCCAGCATCAGGAAACCGCCGTTCAGCAGATACTTCCGCATGGCCAGCACCTCCTCGTCGGTGAAGGAAAGCCCGCCGGGCTCCACAATGTAGATGAAGGGAAAGTCCGCCAGATCCGGATCGGTGGGATTCACAATGCGGCCATTGGGGTCCACCTTCATGGAGGTCATCTGCTGGAGCCTCCACGACAGGTTCAGATCGCTGTCCGGCAGGTCCGTGCGCCAGCCGCCGCCCCGTCCCCAGCCGCCGCGCTGATAGCGGATGCGCGTGAAGGTGAAGACATCGTGCTCAAAGGCTTTCGGATATTCCCAGGTCGGCGTGCCCGTGCTGTCCGACGGCACATCGCGCGCGGTGCGGATGCTGTCGTCATCCCCCCAGCCGCCCCGGCCCCCACCGCCTCCGAACCCACGCCCGCCCCGGCCTCCGCGCTGGGCGAACACCACGCCTGCCGCCAGCAGAAGCGTCACAAGAAACAGGTGTCGCGTTTTCATGGAGGACTGGTGACAGGGGAAGCCGGCGGGGCAGGAGCCGCCGCAGCGGGAAGACGCGGGATTTCCTGAAGCAGTTTCAGGGCCGCGCGGTGACGGGGAGTTTCCTCCAGCGCCATCAGCACCTGACGCCGCGCCTCCCCGCTGCCCGTGCGGTGCAGAGCCGCGGCCAGTTGATAGTGCAGCTCCGCCGTGTTCGGCGGATCCAGCGCCAGGAGAGTGCGGAAAGCCGAAATCGCCGCCGCGTTGTCCCCGGTTTTTTCCGCCGCCTGCGCCAGATATTTCCAGCCGGTGGCAATCAGGGGATTCACCGCCAGAAAGCGCCGCGCCTGTTTCGCCACGGTGGCCCAGTCGCCCGAATCCACCGCCAGTTCCATCAGCCGCTGAGTCGCCTCGGGCGCGGCCGCATCCAAACCCGTCAGTTTCGTCAGGACGGCGGTCTCCTCCGCCGTTTCATTCAACTTCCGGTGAACCTGTGACAACAGAGCGCGGGCGCTGTCGGAGCCCGTTTGAGTCGGATAAAAATCGATCAGCTTCCGCAAAGGAACCTTGGCCTCGACCCATTTCCCATCCTCCATCAATTCCTCGGCCTGACGCTGAAGCGCCCAGAAATTGGAAGGCCGCGCCTTCTCCCATTCGGCCAGGGCCACCGCCGCGTCCGGCAGCAGCAGCGTCGGATCGGGCCGCTCCCAGTTCATGGCCGGGGCCAGATTCTCCGCCAATTCCTTCGCATGAACCGCAAAATCCCGCTCCAGCGTTTCCAGCGGAGCCACCCGTTTCGCCAGCGAGGCATTGATCTCCTGCCCTTCCCCCAAATCCTTCAGCACCGCCTTCAGCGCGTCGAGTCCGTAGTGCCTGATGATGAACTCCACCACCAGCGACGACTCAAAATAAGCAAACTGGAGATGCATCGCCGACGGCGGAGCCAGAAAAGCGCCGCTCAGCGCGCCCACCGGCGTGAGCTTGCCGCCGAGAATCATTTCCCGGTATTCGCCATTCATGTGCTCGCCCCAGGAAGGGTCCGCCTGGCGCTCCTCGTAAACGGAAATGCCCTCGCTGAGCCAGCGCGGCATCTTGTTATTCGTGGCCTGAAGCGTCACCACATGGCAGAACTCATGCCACAGCACCGCCTCCCAGTTGATCGCCTGTCCCGGCCTCGCCGCCGGGCTGGTGGCGGTGACCACCCGGCCAAAACACACGCCGAGATAACCGGGATTGTCCGGCATGCCGAAGGTCCGCACTCCGAAATCCTTTTCCGTCGGGAAAATTTCCACAATGGTCGGCCTGGCTACTTCCAACCCGTATTTCTGCCCGAGCTTCGTCCGCGCCTCCCCCAGCAGCTCCAGCACCCGGGCTCCGTAAACCGGCGCTTCCTTCGCCGCCATGCGCACCACAAAATTGTCGTCCTTCAGTGTCGCGAAATCCGCCTTCATGGCGTCATGCAGGGTCATCAGGTTGAACGACGCCACATTGTAGGCGTCATCCGACTGCACCTTCGCCGCAAGCTTCCAGCCCTCATCCTCGTCGCCCAGACGCAGCAGATCGCTCGCCAGCTGCGCCTCCGCCGGGGCGTAACCGGGCGAAAACTCCAGCGCCTTCCGCTGATGCCCCGCGCCCTCGGCAAAGCGGTATTTCTGGGAAAGCTTGCGGCCGATGAGATGGTCCGGCAGCGGATTCGCCGGCCAGAATTTCAGGGCCTCCGCCCGGGCCGCCGACTCGCCGGCGGGATCGTTTTTCAAATGCGCCAGCACCGCGCGGTAAGCCCACATTTCCGCCCGGTGCGGGTTCACCTCCGCCACCCGGTCCAGCAGCGCCGCCGACTCCGTATATTTCTCGGCATCAATCAAATGATCCGCCAGGCGCAGCAGCGAGGGCACGTGATGCGGATTCACTTTCAGCGCCGCCTCCAGATTGGCCTGCATTGCCTTGCGGTCGCTGGGGGCAAAGGCCCGCGCCAGACCACAGAGGAAATCGGGATCGTCCGGAAAAGCCTTCAGAGCCGCCTGAAGGGTCTTCGCCGCCAGCGCGAAATCGTTTTTCTCCAGCGCCAGTTCCCCCGCCGCCAGCTGCGGCTCCCGGGCGCTGGGCACCAGTTTTTGTGCCGCCGCGAAAATTTTGGACAGAACGTCCTTCGGATCCGTGCCGCGCAGGACCATCACCTTCCCGTGAATCACGATGCTCTGCACATCCCGGTAACCGCTGCGGCGGCTGGACATGAGATATTCCATCTGATTCACCGCCTCCTCCGCGCGCTTCGTGTCCCCATTGGCCAGAAAAGCCTCCCGCGCCGCCCACTGCAGCTGCAGGCTGCGGTGATCCCGTTCCAGCGCCTCCTCCGCCGTTTTCAGGGCTTCAGGGTATTTCCCCTGAGCCATCAGGGCCTCCAGCTTGATCAGAAACCATTCCTCCGTCTGATTAAAAGCGTCCTTCAAAGCCTCATCCGCCGCCGTCAGCGCAGGCGCATACCCGCCGGCCCGCAGCTGCTCCCGCGCCTTCACCGGATCCGGCGCCGCCGCCAAACCCGAGGCCGCCAGAGCCAGGCTCAGCGCCAAAGCCGCCGCCCGCCCGGAAAGTCGGGCAGGCCACGGAAAAAGCGTTTGGCCGGTCATATTGCGCCCGACCATAGTGGCCCGCCCCAATCCCTCAAGCTTTGTTTAAATCCCTGAGCGCGTAGCACCTGCACCGCTTTGGCATCGGTGCCCTGACGAATGGCCGCGTCAGGGGACTCCCCGGATTTCGAAATGGAAATGATATGAATTTTCCATTGCCTGCGGACAGTTCCCCAGGATAGGCAGCGGCAATGTCCGATCATTCCTGTTTCCGGCTGCCGCGCTCGCGGGGAGAGTGGATTGTGACGGTAATTGTGGCCGGACTGCTGGCGGGCTGGGCCATTTCCCTTCCCGCCTGGCTGAACCGCCGGGCGTTTCCGCATCTGCCGGTGGCGGCGGTGTTCGCTCCCTTCCCCCAGCCCTGGGACGCGGTGCTTCTGAGTGCCGCCGCGCTGTGCCTGGCCATCGCCGCGCTGACCCCGGACCGGCGGCTCCCCCTGGGGCTGGCCTGCGGGGCCGGAGTGCTGCTGGCGCTCCAGGATCAGACCCGCTGGCAGCCCTGGTTTTATCAGTATCTCCTGATGCTGGCTCTGGCCGCCGCCGCCAAAAGCAGAAATTCCCCCGCTCTTCCGGCGGCATGGCGGCTGTTCATGGTGGCCACTTATTTCTGGAGCGGCGTTCACAAGCTGGGACCGGGGTTTGATCATCTTTTTGAGCGGGCGTTTGTGCAGTCGCTGGCGGGCAAGTGGCCCGACTGGGCGGTCTCCGCCCTGGGGAACAGCGTTTCCATGGTCCCATGGACTGAAATAGGCATCGCGCTGGCGCTGTGCTTCCGGCGTCTGCGGTCCGCGGGTGTCGTGGCGGCGGTTGGCATGCATCTGTTTCTGCTGCTGCTCATCGGTCCGGCCGGGACGGGGACAAACGCGGTCGTCTGGCCATGGAATGCGGTGATGCCCGTGCTGGTTATCCTCCTTTTCCGGCGGGTGTCGGCCTGCGGATGGGAATCCCTGACGGCACGGGAATTCCGGGTTCCGGGGCTGATTCTGGGATTTCTGGTGACGGTGCCGCCGGTCCTGTCCCGGTTTGGAAACTGGGACCGGTATCTGGCTTTTCAAATGTATTCCGGAACGGACCGCCGGCTGATGATTGTCATGGATGAGCCGGCGGCGGCGGCCCTGCCGGCGGAGTGGCGGAAATATCTCCAGCAGTCCGCCGCCGATCCCGCGCTGCGGGAACTCCGCTTTATGGAGTGGAGTCTGGCGGAGCTGCGTCTTCCGCTTCCCTCTGATGAACGGCTGCTCACGGCTCTGGGGCGAAGGTGTGCGGGATTGGACTTTGTCCGCGCGGGACGTGTCTTCTTCTACACGGACTTTGCTTTTCTCCTGAAGGAACGGGGCTGGGACATGTATTCCCCGGAGGAGATGAGGGGAATGAAACACATTCCGCCCCTGCGGCGGAAGTAAAGTGGCGCTGTCCGCGCTCGGAAGCCGGTTTTCCGGCTTCGGAAGCAGGCGCCCGCCATCCCACCCTGCTGATTCACTCAGGCATGCTTGCTGTTCAACCGGGCGCGCGCGGCACTTCTGCGGTATTCCGCCGGACCGGCGCCTCCGGTCTGCCGCCGCACGAAATTGAAGAAATTCGGGGCCGAGGAAAAACCGCAGCGGCGGCCGATTTCCGCAATATCCAGATCAGTGGACTCCAGCAGGTGCAGGGCCATCTCTTTCCTCCGGTCGCGCACCGTCCTGGCGATTTCCATGCCGTAATTCTCCATAAACCGCACACGGAGCGTTTTGACCGAGAAGCCCGCCACCTCCGCCAGCTCCTGGACCGTCACCCCGTCCAGCGCATGACGTTCGAAATGGCGTTTGGCGCGTTCAACGCCAATGTCCAGGGACATGCCGCCGGTGCTGGCGCGCATCACGATTTTTTCGCAGGGCACCAGGGCGTGCCGCTGGTTCACGGGATTTCCGTCGAGCAAATCCTTCAGCATCGCCGCCGCCGTCCAGCCGATTTTGTGCCCGGGAATCACCACTGAGGACAGCGCCGGAAAGCCGGTCCGGCCGACCACGCGGTCCCCCTGCCCGAGCACGGCGATATGGTCGGGCACATGAAATCCCAGACTGGCGGCGGCCTCGCAGAGCATGGCCCCCACATAATCATCCTGGGCGAGAAAACCCGCGGGTTTCGGGCAATCCCTGAGAAAAGCCACCAGTTCGCGGAGATTCCGCCCTTCCCAGAGCCACTCCGGCTGCTCCGAGGGATCCACCGGATGCAGGTCCAGCTCCATCCAGCGCATTCCCGCAGTCTGCGCCATATCCCGCATCGCGGCCACATGAGGAACCCGGGCCTCCCCTTCCCGCAGCCGCAGGCCCACATAGCCCACTGTCTCCAGACCCAGGTCACTGAAGTGGTCCACCGCCAGCCGGCTGATGGTGCGGCGGTCAAAAGTCACCACGTTCTGCCTCTCATCCTCCGGGGACGGCATGGAGGCGCAACGGCAATTGACCAGCGGCAGTCCCCTCAGGCGGGCTCCATGCCCCGACGGGCTGCTCATCTCGGTCATCACGATCGCCCCATGCAGGTGTCCCGCCAGCCTTTCGGTCAGCGGTTGCTCCTGAGGATCGATCTCAATGATCCTCCAGCCTGGATTGGAATCCACCCATTCCAGAATCCCTTCTCTCAAGTTCCGGGCATATTCGTAAAACAGTGGCAGCATTAGGGCCACATTCATTGAAATAACATTTTTGTTTAATCGGCTTGAGATGGGTGTGTGGTTCTGAATAGGTGAACTGAGATTCCCTGTTTGGCAACTGTAATTGCCGGGCTGAATTCACATGGGTAATTCACACTCAATGGTTTACACTGTTTTTCACTTTCTGATTTGATAATTTTTATAATCAAAAGAACAGTTATCACATCTTTTTCCGACCGCCGCGTTCGCGTTTGAAAGGCAAAATAAAACTGGCGGACAGTTTCCTGTCCACCAGTTTATAAAGAATTTTAAATGGATTAAAAAGCAGGTATGCCCTGCTTCAGCGCCTTCCGGCCTTCAATCCGCTCACACCGCACGGCGGCGGCGGCCCGCCAGGGACGCGGCTCCGAGCAGACCGAGCAGGGCTCCGGAGGTTTCCGGAACCGCCACGGGACCGGCGGCATAGGCGGTGGCGATGTCACCGGCGCTCAGCGCGGTGTTGTAAATGCCCAGCTGATCGTAGGCCCCGTCAAACACCGGGTCACCCCACTGGCTGCGGCCGAGCCAGTTATTGTTGTCGTTGAAGGTGGAGAGATTCAGGGCCGCCGGCATGGCCGTGGTGGCTCCAATCTGCACTCCGTTGACGTAGAAGCTGAAATTCCCGCCGTCAAACACCCCGACCGCGTTGATCAGCGAGCCGATGGGGGCTTCCGCAGCGGCATTGACAAAGCCTTCGGCGCCGACATTGGCGGCATGGGTGGTGAGGCGGAGGGTGTTGCCCTCGTTTCCGGCTCTGGGGATGAGCTGGAGATAATCCGCTCCACTGCCGCCGCCGGAGGTGTTGTCCTCGCCGCTGGTGCTGGTGCCGAAGGAAAGAGCCGGAGCCCAGTTGCGGTTTTCAGCGACCGTGAACCAGAGGGAAAAGGATGCGGCGCCGGCGGTGCCGCCGCTCACGGCGGCGCTGAAAAGACCATTGGGAAGATTCACATAACCCTCCACCCCGGCGTCGCCGGAGCCGCCATTGGCGCTGAAGTCCAGCCTGCCGCCGGTGAAAACTCCCTTGCCGGAATTCACCAGGGTGCCGTGTTTGGTGCCTGCGGAGTCGTTCGCGGTGCCGTCGTTGAAGGTGTAAAGATTGGTGAGAGCCGCCTGCGAGGACAGACTCAGCGCGGTCAGCGCGCTGAAGGAGACGAGATTGAATGAGATTTTCATAGGGAGGCGTGTGCTTGAAGAGCCGGAAACAATGAAAAATACCGTACTGGTTAATCCATTTCCGCACTTTACGGATTATTTAAGAAATTGTTTAACTGAACAATCCTTTTCATGTGCCTGATTTCCACATTCGTGGGTCCGGTATCCGCCGCATGATTCCCCGGTTTCAAGGCTTCCGCGCCATGTCCGGAGGGAGATCCTCCCATCCCCGGCGCTGGCCGGTGCTGACAAAAATGTCACATTTGGCGGTTCGACTTCCCCCCGCGCTCTCGGGTATGGGTAGTGCGTGACGGATTCGTCACCGCGTTTCCCTCCTCCGTCATGCTCAATTCCTCCCCCCACATTCTCCGTGTCAACTCGGCGGCCATCTCCGCGCTGGATGCGGATGTGCGGCACATGGGCGCGCTGGCCCTGGCCAATCTGCGCCATGCCGCCGACGGTCTGCTGATGCGCGACACCGACCTCTGCAACCGCGCCATCGCCGAGGATGAGGAGGTGGATCTTCTGGAAAAACGGATCGACCACGAGGGTCTGGAAATCATGACCCGGTTCGGCCCCGTGGCGGCGGATTTAAGACGCGTGATCGCCAGCATGAAGGTTTCCACCGCCCTGGAGCGCATTTCCGACCATGCCGTGAGCCTGGCCCGCCGCGCCCGGCAGATCAATCAGCGCCCGCCTCTGCCCGAAGCCGCCGGCATTGCCGCCCTGGCGGATCTCGCCGCCGCCCAGCTCCGGGACAGCGTGGCCGCTTTCTGCGAAGGTGATCTCGCCGCCGCCCGGCTTATTGAAAAGCGCGATGCCGAACTCGACGCCGGACACGAGGAGTTCACCCGCCGGATCATCGCCCGCCTGGAATGCGACAGCGCTCAGGTGAAATCCTACGTCGATCTCCTCTTCGCCACCCGCTTCCTGGAGCGCATCGGCGACCAGTCCGTGAACATCGCGGAGGACACCGTCTATCTCCTCACCGCCGAGGACATCCGCCACCCGGTCCGCGAAGGCGCGGAGTGAGGCCGGGGACATTTTCAGTGATGAGTACCCCCGTTATTGGCCCGCAGCCCGCCGCTGATTCCTCATTTCCGGCTTTCTTCCCCTTCGTTTCCTTCGCGCCCTTCTGTTCAAATTCCCCGATTCCCGTCCCATGCCCGATCTCCGCCACATCCTGACCTCCATGGAGGAATCCCTCGCCAGTCTCGACTCCAGAATCGCGAGGATGGCCTCGCTGACGGAGCAGAATCTGGCCAATGCCGTGCGCGGCCTGCTGGAGCGCAGCGCGGAGCTCTGCAACCGGGCCATCGCGGATGACGCCGAGGTGGACGCCCTGGAAAAGCTGATTGATGCCGAATGTCACGCCCTCATCCTCCGTTTCTCGCCGGTGGCCCTCGACCTGCGCCGCGTGATCACCTGCATGAAGGTCTGCGCCTCCCTGGAGCGCATCTCCGATCACGCCGGCAGCCTCGCCCGCCGCGCCCGGTTGCTGACCCAGTCCGATCCCCTGCCGGAAACCCCCGAGGTGCAGGCGATTTACGAACTGGCGGCCGCGCAGCTGAAGCAGAGCGTGGATTCCTTCTGCCGGCATGATCTCGCGCTGGCGCTGCGCATTGTGGACAACGACGACCCGCTGGACATCGCGCATTACCAGTTCATCGACCGCCTCACCGACGCCATCGCCGGCAATGGCGCGCGGGCGGCGGATTATGTGGCGCTGATCTTCATCACCCGGCTGCTGGAACGCATTGGCGATCAGGCGGTGAACATCGCCGAGGACACCATTTACCAGCTGACCGCCCGCGACGTGCGGCATGGCGGCGGGCTGGCGGAAAGTGAGGGTTAAATCCCGGTTCCCCGCGATAGATTAAGCGGGGGTTGGCGTTTTTTGTCCGGGCAGTTTCCCCTGCCAGGACTCCCTTTTTACCCTCCCATGCGCCGTCCCCTTTTTCTCCTTCTCCTCACCGGCCTCTCCGCCCCGGCCCAGGACCTGTCCGTGATCCGGTCCTCCGGTCCGCTCACGCCTGCGGAGGAGCAGGCCCGGCTGAAGGTGCCCGCAGGTTTCAAAGTGCAGCTTTTCGCCTCCGAGCCGCAGATCAACAAGCCCATGAACATGGCTTTTGACGGCAAGGGCCGCCTTTGGGTCACCAGCAGCCACGAATATCCCTACGCCGCCGCCCGGGACCGCTGGGCGGATCCCGAGGGCAGTTTTGTGAAGGACAGCCGGGACGGCATTTTTATCCTGGAGGACACCGACGGCGACGGCAAAGCCGACAAAAAAACGGTCTTCGCCGACGGCCTGAACATTCCCATGGGCGTGCTGCCCTACAAAAACGGCTGCATCGCCTGGAGCATTCCCAACATCTGGTATTTCGAGGACACCAACGGCGACAGCGTCTGCGACAAACGCGCCATTCTCTTCGGCCCCCTGGGCTGGGAAAAGGATGTGCACGGCAACTGCTCCAGCTTCCGCCTCGCCCCGGACGGCTGGGTTTACGGCACCCACGGCTTCAGCAACACCAGCTTTTTCCAGGTCCGCCCGGAAAACCTGAAAGGCGCGAAGGCCGGCGATCCGGGCACGGAGATGAAGGTGAACTCCGGGAACGTTTACCGCTTCCGCCCCGACGGCAGCCGTATCGAGCTTTTCACCGCCGGCCAGGTGAATCCTTTCGGCCTCGCCTTTGACAAACACGGCAATCTCTACAGCGCCGACTGCCACAGCGCCCCGATTTACCAGCTGATCCCCGGGGCCTGCTATCCCAGTTTCGGCAAACCGGACGACGGGCTCGGCTTTGCCCCGGTGATGATCCACCACACCCACAGCGGCACCGGCATCTGCGGCATCACCTACCTCGACAGCGGCGTCTGGGGACCGGAATGGGCGGACCGCATGTTCATCGGCAATGTGGTCACCAGCCGTGTGAACACGGACAGCATCTCTTTCACGGGCACCATGCCCCGGGCGAAGGAGGAGGCGGATTTCATCATCAGCGACGATCCCTGGTTCCGCCCGGTCGATCTCCAGATGGGCCCGGACGGGGCGTTGTATGTGGCGGATTTTTATAACAAAATCATCGGCCACTACGAGGTTCCCCTCACCGATCCCGGACGCGACAAGGAACGCGGCCGCATCTGGCGCGTGGTCAAGGACGGCGTCACCAGCCGCCCGCCGGCCGCCGCGGACAAAATTGCGGAAATGCGCTTCGCGTCCCGTTCCGGCACCCTCGACCTGCCGGCCCGCGAGGCCATCGCCGCGCGTATTGATTCCACCGATCCCTTTGAAAAACGCGCCGCCATTGAGAGCCTGCTGAACCCGATTTCCGCCTCGTGGCTGCCCCGCCTGATCAAGGCTTTCGAGGAAACCCCCGCTGACGATCCCGCCCTGCGGCACCAGATCCGCATCGTTCTCCGCGGGCATCTCAAGCTTCCTGGGGCCATCAGCGCCCTGGAGAACCTGAAACTTTCCCCCGCCGCCACCGAGGAAATGACCGTCGTCGCCCGCGCCGTGGCCTCGCCCGAGGCCGCCGCTTTCCTCTTCAGCCGCCTGGAGCAGCAGCACGGCGATGTGGCCGGGGACGCGGCCTCGCTGACCCGGATCGCCTCCCTGATCCCGGCGGACAAGCTCGGCCCCTGGGTGAAAAAAACCTACGCCGGCAATCCCGCCGCCCAGGCCGACCTCCTGCTGGCCATCGTCGAGGGCGTGCGCCAGCGCGGCGATCTGCCGGAAGCCTCCCTGACCGCCTGGGGCAGCGCCCTGGCCGCCCAACTCCTGGCGACGCTGCCCGCCGACGCCACTCCCGCCTGGGCCAACCTGCCCTACCCCGGCTCCACGGCCTCGCAATCCCCCTGGGGCGCGCAGAAACGTCCGCTGGACGGCGGAAACGGGGAAATCATGGTGCTTTCCAGCCTATCCGCTCCTGGCGATGAGCCCGAAAACCGCACCGGTGTCCTGCGCTCGAAGCCCTTCGCCGCGCCCGCCAAGTTCTCCTTTGTCCTCTGCGGCCACAATGGCCCGCCCGACAAGCCCGCCCGCGGCCAGAACTATGTCCGCCTGATGGATGTGGCCACCAACACGGAAATCGTCCGCGCCGAACCGCCCCGCCAGGACGCCGCCAGACGCCTGACCTGGGACCTCAGCGGCCACACCGGCAAGCAGGTCATTTTTGAAATCGCCGACGGAGCCACCGGCAGCGCTTACGCCTGGCTGGGAGCGGGCGGATTCGAGCCTCCGGTCATCACGGTGGAATCCTTCGACACCACCCGCCAGACCACCGCCCGCCTGACTCAGCTGGCCGCTTTGCTGAAATACGCCGCGCCCATCGAACTCCGCGACCGTCTGGCCGCTTACCTGCCGCCCGCCTCCCCGCCGCCGCCCTCCCCCGTCACGCCGGAGCAGCTCGCGGAAACCAACAAACTGATCGCCGCCCGCACCGCCGCTTTCGCCGCCGCCAAACCCGATGCGGCCCGCGGCGAGGCCGTCTTCACCGTCCACTGCGCCAACTGCCATTCCATCGACGGCAAAGGCGCCATCGTCGGTCCGCAGCTGGACGGCATCGGCAACCGCGACGCCGCCCGCCTGTTTGAGGATATTCTGGACCCCAGCCGGAATGTGGATTCCCACTTCCGCCTGCACATCATCACCAAAAAGGACAACACTGTCTTCGCCGGCCTGGAGCGCGGGGAAGTCGGCCAGCTGCTCATCTGCGTGGACGCCGCCGGCAAGGAGACACGCCTTTCCAAATCGGAAATCGCCACCAACGAGGAGACCGGCCTGTCCCTGATGCCCGCCGCCTTCGCCCAGTCCATCCCGGAGGCGGACCTGAACAATCTCGTCGCCTGGCTCATCGCCCACCGCAACGCCCGCTGACCCGGGCCGCCACGTCTTTGGTGGTGCAGGCTTCCAGCCTGCGCGGCCATCGGGCTTCCAGCCCGGTGATTTCCTCCATTTTCCTTCATTTAACAAAGCCGGATTAAATACCATCATGCGCGCCGGACTGACCTGCCTGCCGTCCTCCTCCTCCGCGCCCGCCGGCCGGGGAAAATTCCGGGCCCGCCTCACCCGGCTGCTGCCGCTTCCGCTGCTGCTTTCCCTGTGCCTGATGCCGTCCGCTCCGGCGGAGGAGACGGGAGCCAGGCCGCTCACCGCCGCCACCCTGTGGAATGTGCCGCGGCTTCTGGCCTCGCCCCCCGCCCATGAGCTGGGCGCGGTGGAGACGGACGGGCTCACCCGGCCGGTCTGGTATGACGGCGAGCCGCTGGCCGGCAAACCCACGCGCATTTTCGCCTGGCTGGGACAGCCCGCAAAAGCGGGAAATCCCGGTCCCCTGCCCGCCGTGCTCCTTGTGCATGGCGGCGGCGGCAAGGCGTTTCAGGAATGGGCGCGGCACTGGGCGGGACGCGGTTATCTGGCGCTGGCGATGGACACTTCCGGCCAGGGGCCCGACGGCCAACGGCATCAGGACGCGGGACCGAATCAGGACGACGTCACGAAATTCACCAACTTCACGGACGCCACCGCCCGGGACACCTGGACTTATCACGCCGTTGCCGCCGTCCTGCGCGGCCATGCTCTGCTGGCCTCGCTGCCGGAGGCGGACGCGTCGCGCATCGGCATCACCGGCATCAGCTGGGGCGGTTACCTCACCTGCCTGACCGCCGGGCTGGATCCGAAGCTCAAAGCCGCCGTGCCGGTTTACGGCTGCGGGTTTCTCGGGGATGACAGTTACTGGCGCGACCGCACCCTGGCCGGGATGTCCCAGGACGCCCGGGAGCGCTGGCTGCGCCTGCTGGATCCCTCACAAACCCTCGCCGGCTCCGTCTGTCCGGTGCTTTTTGTGAACGGCACCCACGATTTCGCCTACCCGCCGGGCAGCTACCGTAAAACCTTCCAGCTGGTGCCGGAGGAACGGCGGACGCTTTCCGTGAAAGTCGATCTGGCCCACGGCCACATCTGGACGTTTCCGGAGGTGGACGCCTTCATGGACAGCCACCTGCGTCCGGGACCCGCCTCCCCGCCGCTGATCCGGCTGGGGGAAATGCGCGTTGAAACCGCGGGCGCGGCCAGCACTAGCACCAGCACCAGCACCAGCACCAGCACCGTCACCGCCCCGGTATTGTCAGGTCCGCCCCCGGTTTCCGCCGAGCTGCACGTCACGTCCGACACCGGCAAATGGCAGACCCGGACCTGGAAAACGCTGCCCGCCACCGTCTCCGGTTCCGGCATCACCGCCGGCCTGCCGCAGGAGAAGCCGCTCACTTTTTTCCTCACGGCCACGGATTCCCGGGGCCTGGTCACCAGCACGCCTTATCAGGAGGCCGGCACCGATGAAAACACCGCCTGCTTTCCGAAAAGCCGTCTGGAGCACGATTTTTACGACTGGGACCAGCGGCACGCCGCCGTGCTGGCTTTGACCAAAACCGAAAAACCGGACCTCGTTTTCATCGGCGACTCCATCACCCACCTCTGGGGAGGCCAGCCCGATGAGCCCCGGGGCAACCGCGGCCGGGAGTCGTGGGAGAAACTCACCGCCGGCCGGAAAGCCCTGAATCTCGGCTTCGGCTGGGACCGCACGCAGAACGTGCTGTGGCGCATCGGTCACGGGGAACTCGACGGCCTGAGCCCGAAACACATCGTCATCCACATCGGCACCAACAATCTCGCCGGCACCGCCAATGCCCGGGAAAACACCCCCGCCGAAATCGCCGACGGCATCGAGGCCGTGATCCTCCAGGCCAAAGCCAAATGTCCGTCGGCCAAAATCATCCTCATGGCCGTGTTTCCCAGAGGCGCCAAAGCGGACGATCCCGCCCGCGCCAAAATTGCCGCCATCAACGCCCGGCTTCCCGCCATCGCCAAATCCACCGGAGCCGTTTTTCCCACCATCGGCCCGCGGTTCCTTGATGCCGACGGCGGCATTCCCAAGGAGCTGATGCCCGACAGCCTCCACCCCGCCGCCAAAGGCTACGCCCTCTGGGCCGACGCCCTTGAGCCATTGCTTGCGGACTGAGCGCGTTTTTTGAGGGAGCCCCGCTCCAAGGCTGGCCGGGAATCACCATTTTTGCGGATGGAGCCATCCCCCCGCGGCGGGCTGGCCGTGCCTGGAAGCCTCCGCCAAAATTGATCGCCGGAAGTTGTTGTTATTTTGTTCGCAAATCTGTAATATTTATTGACCGCCAACCGCAGGAACGCGACTGGCCATGACTTCCGATTCCACCTGACCCACCGATGCCCTTTCCGCGTCCCCAGGCTTTTCTCACCGCTCTGGCCATCGCCGCCATTCCAGTGGCCGGAACCGGCTGCCGGGACCGTCAGGAGAAAGCCCGGGCGGGTCTTCAGGCCGCGTCCTTCTCGTTCACCGTGGGCGATTTTCTCAAAGCGGCGGGAGAGGGCCGGCTGACCGCCGTGACCTTTTTCCTGGACGCCGGCATGAATCCCGATGTCACCCTGGCTGATGGGAGGACCGCCCTGCTGGCCGCCGCCTCGCGGGGTCAGGGCGAAACGGTGAAGCTGCTTCTGGCCAGAGGCGCGAAAGCCACCTCCGCCGGGACGGGAGGCCTCACGCCGCTGCTGGCGGCGGTTCACGGCGGTGATGAACGCGCCGTCAGCGCTTTGCTCCAGGCCGGAGCGGATCCCACCCAGCGCGGCCTCAACGGGGAAACACCGCTGACCGCCGCCGCCCTGCTTGGGCACGCGGCGCTGGCCGGAATCCTGGCCCCGATTTCCGGGGAGCCGCCCGGTCCCGCCCTGCGCCTGGCCAGCGGCAAAGGACACACCGCCGTGATGGACGTTCTCCTCAACGCCGGAGCCGGCATCAATTTTCCCGGGGATCAGCAGCGGACGCCGCTCATGCTGGCCGCCATGGCGGGGCATCTGCCGGCGGTGAAACTGCTCTGTCACCGCCAGGCGCGGCTTTCCCCGCGCGATGCCGGACAGCAGACCGCCGCCGGACTGGCCAAGGCCGCCGGCCATTTGACCACGGCCTCCTGGCTGGAGGAATGGGCGGCCCGGCATCCTGACGAAACCCCCGGTGAGCCGGGAGAAACCGCCCTCGCCTCCGCCGGCCCGCTTCCGCCACCACCTTCAGCTTCAGCTTCCCCCGCTCCGGCGGGTGACGCGGCTGGTCCGGCTCCGTCCGGGACTTCCACCACCAGCGATGCCGCCGCTTCCGCCGCCGCCTCCAAAACCCTGCCCCCTCCGTCGGCCCCGGTTCCGGAAGCCGCGACGGCCGTGGCGGCATTCAATCACGCGGACGCGGGTCCCCCTCCGGAAACGCGCTCCATCACCTCCGCCCGGTTTCCCCGGCTGGCCTGCGACGGCGTGGACGACGTGCCCGGCCTGCTGCGCATGATTTCCTATCAGCTCCGCCCCTGGCCCTTCCTGCTGTGGGATGTGGACCGCGGCAACGAGTCCGCGGACGTGGAGCTCACGCTCGAAGGGAACCGCAAAGTCAATGTCCGCGTGGGCTCCACCATTCCCGGCACGGACTGCGTGATCGAGAAAGCCCGCCGCCGCCGCGTTTACGACGACACCAAACCGGGGAAACGGGCCAACACCTCCGACCTCACCTTCCGCTGCGCGCGCACCAGCGAGGTTTTCCGCGCCTCTCCCGGCATTCCGGTGCTTTCCTCCGACAGCTCGGCTTTCCTGCGCATCAGCGGGTCCGCCACCGTCTGGAGCGCCGCCGCCGGCGACGAGTTCCGCCTGGGCACCACCCTGCTCAAAATCACGGCCATCGAGCCCCAGGTCATCGTCATGGAAAACCGCCTCACCCGTGAATCCGTCCGCGTCAGCCTCACCGCCCCGGTAAAAACCGGCGTCCCTCCCGCGAAAGCCGATACCGCCCCCGGAGCCAGCGGGAAATAACTCCCGGAAAAGGAACCAGCCGAAGAAAAGCGGCCGAAGACGGATTTGGTTGCCTTCCCGCGTCTGAATCTGTTATTCCACCATGATGGTTTCCTCCCGCGCTTGCCTGTTTCTGGCTTCCTTCATGATACTGCCTGTCTTTCCGCTTACGGTTTTGGCTCAGAATCAGAATCCAGGCCAGGATTTTACCGCCAAAATTCAGGCTGCCCTGACCGGTGACCGGAATGCCGCCCAGGCGCTGCGTGAGGCGGGGCCGCCGGGTCTGGCGGCACTGCTGGCCGCCGCCGCGGACCAGGTGAGCGCGCTGCGGCTGAACAAAATACGGCTGGAGGCCCCGGAAAATACGGAACTCCGCGCCGCCATCGACGCGGTGGCCGGCCAGCGCGATGCTTACGCCTCCGGCCTCTACTGGTTCACCGATCTGGAGGCCGCCAAAACCGAAGCCAGGAAAACCCGCCGTCCCATCCTGTCCCTGCGGCTGCTGGGAAATCTGAACGAGGAGTATTCCTGCGCCAACAGCCGCTTTTTCCGCACCGTGCTTTACGCCAGCGCCGGAGTTTCCAAAGAGTTGCGCGACCATTACGTCCTGCATTGGAAAAGCGTGCGTCCCGCCCCGCTGCTGACCATCGACATGGGGGACGGACGGCGGATAAAGAGAACCATTACCGGCAACAGCATCCACTATCTGCTTGATCCTGAAGGTTATGTTCTTGATGCCCTGCCCGGCATTTACAGTCCCCAGGCTTTTCTGGCCGCGCTGGGCCGGGCCGCCTTTGGCACGCAGGAGGCTAAAAGGGGGGACGATCCACTCTGGCGGGTGACGGGCTCCCAATCCTTCTCAGCGGCAGGAAATGATGAAATCATGGGTGCCATCCGCGAATGGCATGGACGCGAGGCCCATAATCTCTGCACGGAATGGCTCGGGGCCGCCATCAGAGCCGGCTCTTACGACAGGGAGTTCACTCCATCCAAAGCCACCCTGGAGGACATAGCGGGCAAAGTCTTCGGATCCGCCTTCCCTCAAAGCTCCGGCTATAAAACAGCGTCCTCGTCCCTCACCTTCACCCAAAGCCTGCCTCTGGAGGAATGGCAGACTCTGCGTTTCGGGAAAGCGCTTTCCCCGAACAACTCCGCTATTGTCCCTTTGATCCCTGTAGAGAGCCCGCCCGGGAATGTGAACCCTCCGGCAGCCCCCCATCCGGAGGTGATCCGCGAATTTCCTTATCCCACCGAATTTGACCCGCCCAAAGCCATGGTCGAACGGCCCATCATTCAGCGGACGGTGCCGCAAAGCGGGGCTCTTCCCGCCCAGGATCCGGCTTCCCCCGCCCGGTCGGGTCCGTCACTGGCGGAACGCATGACTCCCGCTCTTTGGAGCCGGATCGCGGAACCGTTTCAGGCCACGGTGGCTCTGGACGAATCCAGCCGCCGGTTCATGATGCAGAAACTCCCGGCGGAAATCATCAGTCCGTCGGAGAACACCTCGGGAACCGCCGACTCGGATCAGTCCCCCTTTGGCCGCCAGCTCCAGCGTTTTGAAGCCGCCATCGGCCGCGATATGGTGCGCAATGAATATTATTACCATAACCGCATTCATCAATGGCTGGAGGAGGACCGGGACGGCAAATTCAGCCGCGATGTCGAGGCCTTGAACCGCCGGATTTATCAGGAGCTTTTCCTGACGCCTGACTATGACGCCTGGCTGGGCCTGGTCCCCGAGGACACCTACACCGCTCTCGAAAAGGACGGCTGCGCCTGCGACAAAGGCGCTCCGTCCATGCGCCAGACGGCGAAACCGTGAATCCGGCGCGGCGGTCCGGGCAAGTTCCGGTTGCCGCGCGGGAGCGGGCCGGTAGGATTCCGGCCTTAATTTTCACCTTCAAACGACACGAATCATGGGCGCACAATGGAAACAGAAATGGCGTGAACTCACCGCCAACAAAAAAGGCCAGGTGGTGGGCAAGCTGGTGCGCGAAATCCAGATCGCGGTGCAGCAGGGCGGCACGGATCCGGACATGAACGCCCGGCTTTACGCGGCGCTGGAGAAGGCCCGCAGAAACTCCGTGACCCGCGACACCATCGAGCGCGCCATCAAGACCGGCTCCGGCCAGGGCGGCGAGAAAACACAGCTGGAGACCGTAATTTACGAGGGTTTCACGCCCCACAAAATCGCGGTGATGGTCGAGGCCCTCACGGACAACCGGAACCGCACCGGCCCGGAAATCCGCACCCTTTTCAAAGCCGGCTCCCTCGGCACGCCCGGCAGCGTCGGTTTTTTCTTTGAGCACATGGGCGTCGTTGAGGCCGTGCATCCCGAAGCCGGCCGCGACAGCGAAACCGACGCCATTGAGGCCGGCGCGCAGAACGTGGAGGAACTCGACGCCGAGGAGGTGCCCGAAGGCCACACCGGCGCGACTTTCCTGACCGAGCCCAAAGAACTGGCCGCCGTTTCCAAAGCCCTGACCGCTCTCGGCTGGAAGCTCCAGGCCAGCGAACTCCGCTACCTCGCCAAATCGTTTCCTGAACTCACTGAGGAGCAGCATGAGGAGGTCGGCGCGTTCCTCGCGGCTCTCGACGATCACAGTGACGTCCACCGCGTTTATGCCGCCGTGAAGTAAAGCGGCGGCCGCCCCGGGCCGGATAATCATCATCCGCAGACTCCCTCCAGGGAGCTGATGGTTCATGAGTCAAAGCCGGGACTACGCCAGGATGTCGCTGACGACGTTGCCGAAGACGTCGGTGAGGCGGTAATCGCGGCCTCCGTGGCGGTAGGTGAGGCGTTCGTGGTCGATGCCGAGGAGGTGGAGGATGGTGGCGTGGAAGTCGTGGACGTGGACTTTGTTCCCGGCGACGGCGGCTCCGATGTCGTCGGTTTCGCCGTAAGTGATGCCGCCTTTCACCCCGCCGCCGGCCATCCAGGAGGAGAAGCAGGCGCTGTGGTGACCGCGGCCTTTGGTGCCGTCCACGCCGGGGGTGCGGCCGAATTCGGTGGTCCAGACGACGAGGGTGTCGTCGAGCATGCCCCGGCGTTTCAGATCCTTGAGCAGACCGGCGACGGGCTGGTCGATGTATTCGGCGTGTTTGGCGTGCTCAGCCATGTCGCCGTGCTGGTCCCAGTTGTGGCTGGAGCTGCCGTCCACGAGTTCGATGAACCTGACGCCGCGCTCGGCGAGGCGGCGGGCCACGAGGCATTGCCAGCCGAAGCCGTCGGTCTGCCCGCGTTTCATGCCGTAAAGCGCCATCGTTTCATCGGTTTCCTTGTCCACGTCAAAGACCTCGCGGGCCTCGCTCTGCATGTGGAAGGCGGTTTCAAAGGAGCGGATGCGCGCCGCGAGATCGGTGTCGCCGCCCCGGGCTTTGAGATGCCGGGCATTCATGGCTCCGGAGAAATCCATCTCCATTTTCTGCAATCCCTCCTGGGTGCTGCGGGGATCGAGATCGGTGATGGGCTCCTTGCCCGGCATGACGCGCACGCCCTGATGGTAGGCGGGCAGGAAGTCGTTATTGAAAATCTGCGTCCCGGCATAGGGCGAGGCGGCGGCGAGAACCACGAAGGAGGGCAGATTCCGGTTGGAGGTGCCGAGGCCGTAGCTGATCCACGATCCGATGCTGGGCCGGGAGAAAAAGAAGGAGCCGCAGTGCAGGCCGAGAGTGGCGTTGTAGTGCTCGTTGTCGTCCGATTTCATGGAGCGGATGACGCAGACGTCGTCCATGCATTCGCGGAGATGCGGGAACAGATCGCTGACGGGAGTGCCGCATTTGCCGCCGGGCTTGAACTGCCAGCCGGGCCGGAGCAGGACGCGCTGCTGATTGGAAAGCCCGCCACCAATGCCCATGGTTTTCCCGTCCGCCGCGAAGAGTTTCGGCTTGGGGTCGAAGGTGTCCATGTGCGAGACCCCGCCGTTGGAGAAGATGAAGATGACGCGCTTGGCGGTGGCCGGAAGCTCGGTGGAGCGCGGGGCCAGGGGATCAGCGGAGGAATCGTCCGCCAGGAGCTGCGAAACCAGCCCCGGCATCAGAAGCGAGCCTCCGGCCAGAGAGCGGAGAACAGCGCGGCGGTTGTAGGATCGGGGATTCATGGTGCGGGTGAGGAAGGACGGATGGAAATGGATAGAGCCGCCGTCAGTCGAGGTACACGAATTCGTTCAGCCGCAGCAGAGCACGGATGAGGGCGTGCCAGGCCTCGCTTTCCACGGCTTCGGGCGGCTGGCCGGTGGCGGCAAGTTTGGAGCGGAGGCCGCTCAGGAAAGCCTGCGCGGACTCGACTTCCTCAGGGCCCGGGGGACGGGCGAAGAGTTCAAGCCAGGCGGCGTGGAAGCGGTCGGGTTCGGCGGGGAGAGAAGTGCGTAGACGGTCGGCGAATTTGGCGGCCTGCTCGTGCACCAGCGGGTCATTGAGGAGAAAAAGCGCCTGCAGCGGGGTGGTGCTGGTGGTGCGCTGGGCGGTGCTGGTGGAGGGATCGGCTCCGTCGAAGATCGCCAGAAACGGATGCCGCTGGATGCGCTGGGTCATCAGATAGACGCTGCGTTTGTTGGTGGGGTAAACGGCTTTGAAGGGATTGTGCTGGGTGTATTCCCATTTTTCCTGAGGCGGGAACGGGTGCTCGCCGCCGGGCGCGCGGTCGAGGGAGCCGCCCAGCTCCAGCAGGGTGTCGCGGATGGCTTCGGCGCTGAGCCGCAGGCGGGGGAAAGAGGAGAGCAGCGCCTGACCGGGGTCTTTTTCATGAGCCTCCGGAGAGCGGGGCGTGGACGACTGGCGGTAAGTGCGGGAGGTCACGATCAGCCGGTGCATTTCCTTCACGCTCCAGCCTTTGCTGACAAATTCCGACGCCAGCCAGTCGAGGAGTTCCGGATGGGTGGGCGCGCGGCCCTGTTTGCCAAAATCGTTGGGCGTGGCCACGAGGCCTTTGCCGAAATGCCCCTGCCATAGGCGGTTGGCCATGACCCGCGCGGGCAGCGGATTGGAGGGAGCCAGGACCCATTCCGCCAGCTTCCCGCGGCCGCTGCTGTGATCGTCGGGCGGCAGTTCCGCGCCGCCGAGAATGGTCAGGAAATGACGCCGCACCATGGGGCCGGATTTCGTGGGATCGCCCCGGAGCTGAATGGGCACATCAGCGGGCTTTTCGCTTTCCGCGACGGCGTAGGCCTGAGGCGCTTGGGGGCGGACGGCGGCTTCCCTCACCGCCTGGCGGGCGGCTTCCAGCTTTTGGTTGGCGTCTTCCTTTTCCGGGCCGTCGGAGGCTTTTTTGGCGGCTTCGGCGAGTTTCTTCTCATTCTTCTTCAGGCGCTCCAGTTCATCGGAGCGCTGCCTTTCGGCGGCAAGAACCGCCGCCACCTGATCCTCCGGCACCAGCGGCACGAGATCGCGCTGCCGCTGCTCCAGTTCAATGCCCGGCCAAGGGTAGCGGGTGCTGTTGAAGATGCCGTAGAGCGCGTAATAATCCGCCGCCGCGATGGGGTCGAATTTGTGGTCGTGACAACGGGCGCAGTTGATGGTGAGGCCGAGGAAGGTGCGTCCAAAATTGTCGATGGTGTCCTCAATGGTGAGGTGCGTCGGGTAATCGTCCACCCGCGAGCCGAAGCGCCGGGCATTGGCGAGATAACCGGTGGCGATCAGCTGGTCGTTCGTGCGCTGGGGCAGGAGGTCGCCGGCGAGCTGCTCGCGGACAAACTCATTGTAGGGAAGGTCGCGGTTGAAGGCCGAAATGACCCAGTCGCGGTAAAGGCGCATCTGGGGAATGGGGAAGTCGGAATTGTCCCCGGCGGTGTCCGCGTAACGCACCACATCCAGCCAGCGCCGGCCCCAGGTCTCGCCGTAAGCGGGCGAGGCCAGCAGGCGGCCGGCGGCTTCGCGGATGGCGGCGGTGAGCCCGCTGGCGGCGGCGGATTTTTCAAAAGCGTCCACTTCCTCCGGCGACGGCGGCAGGCCGGTGAGGTCGTAGGTCAGGCGGCGGATGAGCACGCCGGGGGCGGCGTCTTCGGCGGGCGCCAGGCCCTCGGTTTCCAGCCGTGAGAGAATAAAGGAATCGATACCGTTTTCCGGCCAGGCCGTGTCGCGGACAACCGGCGGCGCGGGTTTGGTCAGCGGCTGGAAGGACCACCAGGCGCGCGCTTTTTCCCAATCCACCGGAGCCCGGGCGGCGGGCGCGGCGGAAGGGCCGCCCACGCGCGGATCCGGCGCGCCCATTTTCACCCACTCCTCCAGCACCGCGATGTCCTCCGGCGGGAGTTTTTTGCGGGGAGGCATGGTGAGTTCCGGATTGGTGTGCCGCACCGCCGCGATGAGCAGGCTTTCGTCAGGAGCGCCGGAAACCAGCGCCGGGCCACTGTCGCCGCCGTGGCGAATGCTTTCGCGGGAATCCACGGACAGACTGTTTTTCGTTTTGCCGGACTCGGCGCTGTGGCAGTCGTAACAGTTGGCCACCAGCAGCGGGCGGACTTTGCTTTCAAAAAACGCCAGCTGCTCCGGAGTCGGATTGTCCGCAAAAGCCGGCGCGGGCTCCGCAGGCACCGGACCGTCGCCGGACCAGATCTCCAGACCGGACAGATTGGCGGCGCCGTTGCCGCTGCTCTCCGCGCGGGCGCTGATCTTCAGTTGACCGTCCCGGCTTTCGCAGTGCCAGGGACCGAGCTTTTTCCACTCCCCTGCCCCGCCGCTGCGGACGCCGGGCTGGATGAGGCGGTCATTCACCAGAAGATTGAAGGTTTCGCTCCGGTTGTCCTCCCATACATAAAGGAATACCTGGAATTTCCCGGCGGGGACCCGCTTGAGAGTCAGCTCCACGTCCCCTCCCCAGACGCTGCTGCGGATCATCCGGCTGCGGTTGAGGCCGGTTTTCGGAACCAGCGGCACATTCTGATTATCGAAGGTTTTGCCTCTGGCTTCAAAATCACGCGCTCCGGCCCCGCTTTCCCAGTCATGCCCGCCGATGCTGAGCGCGGGACCATTCAGGTTCAGAGCCCGGTAGAACACCGCATCGCCATCGGCGGCGGACGCAACCGTGGAGGTGAACGCTGAAAAAGCCACGACCGGACAGAGCGTTGCCAGCATTTCCGGAGGCATGGACCGAAGCAGCCTGAAGGGGCGATGAGTCATGAGTGGCTGAGAAAGAAAGAGTGGCATTCCGGCGGCGCATTGTCGCGCCTGCCCGGCTCATGGCAAATTAATGACGCGGCATTTGTGTTCTATCGGGCAATTGCGCCCGCTTCCCCGTTGTGTTCCGCCCGCCGCGCGTCATGAGTCTGATCCCATCCGGGGCTGCCGCCGCCGCCGGTTTGGCCATGATTCCTCCCTTTCCCCGTTTCCTCTGTCTGATGCTGCTCTGTCTGGCGGGATTGACGGGCAACGGGCGGGCGGCCATGGGGGAAACGTCCTTCACCCGCTCCAGCTCCGCCGTCAGAACCCGGGAGGACGCTCTGGCCTGGTCGCTGCTGGGGACGGCGTTTCTCACTTTTGGAATGGTCACGGCCTGCGGCTGGGGTATCCGGCGGCATCAGAAGAGGTCCGGTCCGGAAGCGGAATTTCTGGATGAACTTCGCCGGGAGAATGAAAATCAGGCCCAGCCGCCGTCTTCCGCGCCCTCTCGGCCGCTGAAATCTGAAAAGGGACAGAACCGGCCCGCATGGGAAAAGCCCGCGGACTGGTGGCGTCAGGATTTTCCCCGGGACTGATTCCCGGTTTGGCCGGAAAGATGCGTCCGGCGGCGCTTCCCGTTTTTCATCTTCCGTCCCTCCGCCGCAGCGATACGGACCCGCCTTTCCTTTTTTCGACTGCTCTCTCTTTTCATCCAAAACCCCAAACCTACTCATGAAACAATCCATCATCGGCCTGCCCCGCGAAATCAAAGCCCAGGAAAACCGCATCGCCCTCACGCCCTCGGCCACCTGGCAGCTGGTGAAAAATGGGCATCAGGTGGTGGTGGAGCGCGACGCCGGGGCCGGTTCCGGCTTTCTGACAGCGGAATATGAGCGCGCCGGCTGCCGGATTGCGGACACGGCGGCGGAGATTTTCGGAGAAGCCGACATCATCGTCAAAGTGAAGGAGCCGCAGCCGGTGGAAGTCGCCATGCTGCGGGAAGGCCAGACACTTTTCACCTACCTGCACCTCGCGGCCAACAGGGAGCTCACCGAAGCCCTGCTGGCAACGAAATGCACGGCCATCGCTTATGAAACGGTGGAGGTGAACCGCCGCCTGCCCCTGCTGGAGCCGATGAGCGAGATCGCCGGATCCATGTCCGTCGTGGTCGGCGGCTACCACCTTGCCCGCCACCAAGGGGGACGCGGTGTGCTCCTCGGCGGCGTGCCCGGCGTGCTGCCGGGGAAAGTGGTCGTCCTCGGCGGCGGCACGGCCGGCGTGAACGCGGCGCGCATGGCCACCGGGCTGGGCGCGGATGTGACCATTCTCGAAGTGGACATGGAGCGCATGCGGTTCCTCGACATCACCATGGCCACCGCCCACACGCTGTATTCCAGCGAAGCCAGCCTGACCACGCTGCTGCCGCAGGTGGATCTGATCATCGGCGCGGTGCTGGTGCCCGGAGCCAAAGCCCCGAAACTCATCACGCGGGAAATGCTGCGTCTCATGCCCGAAGGCAGCGTGCTCGTGGACATCGCCGTGGACCAGGGCGGCTGCGCGGAAACCACACGCCCGACGACCCACAACAACCCGACCTACGTGGAGGAAGGCGTCATTCACTACTGCGTGGCCAACATGCCCGGCGCTTTCAGCCGCACCGCCACCCAGGCCCTGACCAATGTGACGCACCGCTATGTCCACTTCCTGGCGGAACGCGGCCTTGCCGAAGCCTGCCAGCTCCGGCCCGAACTCATCGGCGGCATCAACTGCCTCGGTGGCCACCTCACCTGCCGTCCGGTCGCCGAAGCCCACGGCCTGCCCTTCACGTCCGCCACGGAGCTGCTGGCCTGATTCCTCACCATCTCCATTAATACGGGATTAGCGGTGAAATTCCCCGCCGGATGAGGTTGCATCCGGCGGAGGAAACGGGTCAGTATGCCCGCCGCATGAAGAATTACCGCCCCATCCTGCTGCAGAACCTGGCCATCACGGTCCCGGGGGTGGAGGTGAGACAGCTGCGGCTCAACCAGCATACACCGGAGGCGGTATGGACCGCCCACAGCCATGATCACGGGCAGCTGCTCATCTATCTGACGGGACGCGGACGGCAGACGGCGGACGGAAAAACCTACGATTGCCGTCCGGGCACCACCATTTACCACGCCGCCGGCGTCAGCCACGCCTTCGAGCGCGCCCTGGTGCGGCCGCCGCTGGTGCTGGTCATCGATATCGACCTGGAAATCACCCGCGCCACCCCGCACCCCTGCGCCCAGATGCCGGACGCGGATCTGGCCAGAGTGCGCACGGCGGTGATGCGGCTTTTTCAGAACCGCCAGGCGGAGCACCGCGAGTCCATGCTCGCCGTCGGCTCCATCATGCTGGAAATCCTGGACCGCGCCCTCCTGGCCATCGGCTGGATCAAGCCCTTCAACCGCTATGGCGACGGCAAGCTGATGAACACCACAAAGTTTGTGGAGCGGGTGCTGGAGCGTCTGGACGGCCCGGAGGTCACGCTGGAGGCCATCGCCGCCCGCTCCGGCTACCAGATGGACCATCTGAACCGCCGCCTGAAAACGGAATGCGGCCTGACCCTCGGCCAGCTGCGCTCCCGCCACCGCCTTCAGCGCGCCCAGCGGCTCATCCAGCAGGGGCTTCCCATCCAGACCGTGGGCGAGCGCATCGGCATTCTGGACAACAACTACTTCTCCCGCTGGTTCCGCCAGCAGACCGGCATGTCGCCCAGCGCCTGGAAAAAATCACCGCAGCGCGCCGTCAGTTTTTAATGGTGGGCGCTCCGGATTTAATCGGACAACTTCCCCTGGCAGCGCGGTTGGAACGATTGTACAGTTCCCGTTTTCATGCCCGCACCCAGCGGGTCCACGGTTACCTATGGATCAGAAAACTCCTCCCAGCGGCAAATCCTACAGCGAAGTCATGAACGAATGGGCTGCCCAGCAGGCCTTCGTGAAAAGCAGCCGCAGCCGCCTTCTGCACCCTCCCTACGACGCCCATCCCGTCGCTAAAATCATCGGTTATCTTGGCCGCCTGGTGGCTCTCCTGGCGGTGCCCGCCGGTATTTACATCTATCTTGTGATGAAATGGGCGGGCAGTCCCGAGTTCAACACCATGGTGGCCCGGGGACTGGCCACCACCCTGAACGCCGGAAACGTTAAACCCACCGGCGCCACCTGGCAGATCAGCGGCCAGCTGGCCATGCCCGCGCTCGAAGCGGCCGGCGCTCCCGGCGCTTTTTACGAAAAATTTCAGGCTGAAACCGTCACCACCCGCGTGCCCGTCCCCATGTTCATCCGGCGGGAATGGGTTCTTCCCCGGGTGAGCATTTCCAGCCTTGATCTTTTCCTCCGCTCGGGCGGAGCGGGCACGGTTCCCATTTATGAGATGAAGGAGGAGGATCTGAATATGGAGCCTTTCATGCGCGATCAGACTTCCCCGCCCGCGGCGCGCCCCTCCAAAAAAACCGGAGCCCTGCGGGCAAAACCGCAGCCCGGCGGGCGGCTGACGGCGGGATACGGCATTGATCCGGATTTTTCATCCCTGCGCATTGACGCGGTGCAGATTGCCGAACTGACCCTGAACTGGGGCGGATCAGCGGCGGCGGCGGGTTCACTGAAAAAAACCCAGGCGGAATTCAGCCGGACGGTGGAGGGCTGGACTCTGAACGCCACCGGCGGCCGCTTCGAGCAGGGCTGGCTGAATCAGTGGCAAATTCAGAAAACCGAGGTGAAACTTTCGGCATCCAAAGCCGTCATCGGGGAAACAGTTCTCAAACGCGCGGGCGAGGGAACCGGAAAATTCAGCGGGGAAATCATTCTGGGCGACGTGCCCGAAGTCCAGGGCCACCTCCGGGTGGATGCCCTGCCGCTGCAGGATCTGGTGATTCCGGTTTTTGCCAACCTCTTCAATGCGGAGGTCAGCGGTGATCTCACGCTTACCGGCAGCACCAACCGCAGCACCGGCATCCAGACCGAAGGGATTTTCCAGATCGCCAGTGGAAGATTCAGCCCCCTCGACATTCTCAACGCCCTGCAGCGGATCACAGGGGAAACCCAGTTCGGCAGCCTGCCGATGAAAGGTGGAAAATTCACCCTGAAAACCGGGGGCTCGGAATCGAGTTCAGGCGTGGTGGTTGAAGTTCCCTCCTTCGAAATCGTGTCCCACAGCGCCAGACTGAGGGGCCATCTGCGTTACGAGCGCACCCGCCCCCTGGGCACCCAGCTGGACACGCCGGCCACGGCCGAGAAGGAAATTCTGTCAGGCCTCGTTCAGCTCGGCATTCCCCGGGATCTGGCCGCGAAATTCAAACCCGAAGTCGCCAAAAAATACCTGGTGGCGGGGGAGGACGGATGGTCCTGGATTGATATCAGGCTCGACGGTCCTCCTCATGGCGATCCCACCTCCGCCATCGCTTCGGACATGGTCCTGATGTCCGCGGGGCCGGATCAGTGATCCGGGCGGGCATTCCCTCCGCAGCGGCTGCGGTGCCGGCCGCCTTCCGGTGGAAACTCAACAGCCTGAGCCTGTTCCCCGTTAGACAGAACGGCGGGAGCGGGCATAGTCCGGGCAACAATCAATTTTGCTTTCCGAGTTATGAGACTGATCAAAGTGGCCGCCGGTGTGCTGAATCAGACGCCGCTGGACTGGCGGGGCAATGGAGCACGGGTGCGTCTGGCCCTGGCGGAAGCCCGGGAGCAGGGGGCCACGGTGGTTTGTCTGCCGGAGCTTTGTCTGACCGGTTACGGCTGCGAGGACGCTTTCCAGGCTCCCGGCGTGACGGCGGCGGCCTGGCGGCTGCTGCGGGAAATCGCCCCGGAGACGACCGGCCTGATCGTGTCCGCGGGACTGCCGGTGCGGCACCGGAAAAGCGTCTTCAATATGGTGGCCATGCTGGTGGACGGGCGCATTGCCGGTTTTACGGGCAAACGCTTTCTGGCGGGTGACGGCATTCATTACGAGCCCCGCTGGTTCAAACCCTGGCCGGCGGGCGCGGTCAGTGAACTGACGGACGGGAATGGGGAGGTTTATCCCTGCGGGGATCTGATTTACGAAATCGGGGGGGTGCGTTTCGGTTTTGAAATCTGCGAGGACGCCTGGGTCGGCGACCGGCCGGGCATCGAACTGTCGCAGCGCGGGGTGGACGTGATCCTGAATCCCAGCGCCAGCCATTTCGCCTTCGGCAAAAACGCCGTCCGCCAGCGGCTGGTGCTGGAGGGCAGCCGGGCCTTTCACGCGGCTTACGTTTATGCGAATCTGCTGGGCAATGAGTCAGGCCGGGTGGTTTTTGACGGGGAGGCCATGATCGCGGCCCACGGACGGCTGCTGGCGACGGCGGAGCGTTTTTCCTATGCGGACATGCGGATGATCAGCGCGCAGGTGGACATTGACGCCGGCCGGGTTTCACAGGCGAAAACCGCAGGTTATATCCCCGATTTTTCCCAAGGCGATCAGGGCGTGGTGAAAGTGCCCTTCACCTGGCCGGAACTGCGGCCCGAGCGTGGCGGACGGGCGGCCGCCGCCTGGGAAGCCGCTCCGGATCTGAAGCTGGAGGAGTTTTCCCGGGTGGTGCCCTTGGCGCTTTTTGATTACCTGCGCAAAAGCCGCTCGCGGGGATTTGTGGTCTCGCTGAGCGGCGGGGCCGACAGCACCTCCCTGGCGGTGCTCATCCGGCTGATGGTGGAACTGGGCACGGAGGAGCTGGGAATGGGCGGGTTTAAGGAAAAGCTCGGCTGGCTGCCCGGCGTGCGGGACGCGACGGATGAATCGGCCCTCGTCGGCGCGCTGCTGACCACGGCTTACCAGGCCAGTGAGAACAGCGGGGATGTCACCCGCCATGCCGCCCGGGCGGTCGCGGAGGCGGTCGGCGCGCGGCATCTGGAATTTGACATCACCAGGCTCGTGGAGGGCTACACCGCCATGGTGGAGGCCGGCATTGGAAGAAAGCTGACCTGGGAACAGGACGATGTGGCTTTGCAGAATATCCAGGCGCGCGTGCGCAGCCCCGGAATCTGGATGGTGGCCAATCTTCAGGGCGCGCTTCTGCTTTCCACCAGCAACCGCAGCGAGGCCGCCGTGGGTTATGCGACCATGGACGGCGACACCAGCGGCGGGCTGAGCCCCATCGCGGGCATTGATAAAGCGTGGCTGCGCGAGTGGCTGCGCTGGATGGAGCATCACGGCCCGGCGGAGCGGCATCCGCTGCCTGTCCTGCGCGTGGTCAATGCCCAGGCTCCCACCGCCGAACTCCGCCCGCCCGGCGAGGAGCAGACGGACGAGGGCGACCTGATGCCTTACCCGCTCCTTGATGCCATCGAGCGCCAGGCCATCCGGGACAAACGGATGCCTTTGGAGGTTTTTCTCCAGATGCGGCTCGATTTCCCGCAATACTCCATCGCCCAGCTCGGAGCCTGGGTGGAGCGCTTTTTCCAGCTCTGGTGCCGCAACCAGTGGAAACGCGAGCGCTACGCCCCGAGTTTCCACCTCGACGACGAGAATCTGGATCCCAAAACCTGGTGCCGTTTCCCGATCCTCAGCAGCGGCTTCGAAACCGAACTCGCGGAGCTGCGGTCGTGGGTGGCGGCGGAAAGCCTTTGAACAAAAGGAAACCACGGCCTGCCGTGCCATCCCGCAAGGGGATGAATCACTCACCGCCTCCGATCCCTCAAAGGACGGGTAAAATCAGTTCCGGCACTCGCCCAGCAGGCGGCGCACGGTGCGCAGGATGCGGAAATAGCGGGGGGTGTTGCAGCCCCGGCGCAGGCGCTCGGTGACGAGTTCGGCGGGGGTTTCGCAGGGGCACGGGGTCAGGATTTCCGAGGAGGCTCCTTCCGAGGTCAGCCGGGCGTTGATGAACGCGCTGCCGGTTTCGTGGGTCAGGGTGACCCCGCCGCCGGTGCCGCTCAGTTTCACGAGGGAAACGGCGCGGGGGTCATCGCTTTGGGAAAAACGGAAGGTGATTTCCCGGTCCCTGGCCCGGACTGTGAAAACGTCCTCGGAAGGCTGGCCGGATTCCAGATTCCAGCCGGTCTGATCCATGATCCAGGCGGCCAGCATTTTGGCGGCAAGGCGGTTTCCGGCTCCGTAGGAAATGGAGACTTCCTCCAGACCGCGCAGAATCCCCGCCGCGCCCGGCTGATCAAAAGCGGCGGCCAGCGCCAGCCGCAGATGCAGCACCCGGGTCCACGTCAGATCATTCACGGAAAAATCCCCCTTGGCGTTCAGCCACGCTTTTTCCAGAAGGCACAGCTGCGGCAGAGGATCCGCCCATTCCCCGCTGTCGATCACGAGGCGGTCGATATGCGCGTAAAGATGCGGCTCCCAGCGGCCGGAAAACGGTCCCTGCCACCAGAACGTCAGCGGCAGATCGCTGTCGAGATAGGAAAAAACGGTGTTGGAGACCAGTCCCGGGCTGTTGCCGGAGATCACGAACGAAATCTGCTCCGAGCAGATGGACTTTTTGCCGCCCGCCGCCAGCTGGCAGTGCGCCGTGATCCAGGCCCGGACGGAAACCTCCTCCGCGTCCGGCAGCGCCGCGATGAGCAGCGCCCGGCAGGCGTGCTCGCGGGTGACTTCGCGGATCAGCTCCGTGTTGCCCTCCAGCGCGTCCACGCTTTCGGAATAAATCGCGAAATTCGCCAGCGAGGCCTTGGTGCGGGCCTCATTGGATTCCCACAGGAGTTTGAGCTGTTTGTCGAGTTCGCGAAGGGGAACCTCGTTGCCGAGTTCCAGCGCGGGGAGTTCCGGGGCCGTTGTCATGTCTCGCGGGAAAGGGTTGTTCGTGGAAGCTGAAACCAGGCCTACAGCCGGCGCCACTCGCGGCCGTCGCGGCGCAGCAGCTCGTCGGCTTCCGGCGGCCCCCAGGAGCCGGCGGGATAGTGGCACATCGGCGGCGTGCCGGATTCGGCGTGCCAGGCGTTCTCGATGACATCAATGTAGCGCCAGGCGTGCTCCACCTCGTCGCCGCGGGCGAAAAGCGTGGCGTCGCCGCTCATGGCGTCCAGCAGCAGCCGTTCGTAGGCCTCGGGACTGGCTTTGCCGAAGCTGGTGCTGTAGTGGAAATCCATCTTCACGCGCTCCGTGCGGGCGGCGGGACCCGGGATTTTGCTCTGGATGCGCAGGGAAATCCCCTCATCCGGCTGGATGCGGATCACCAGCACATTCGCGGAATCGTCCTCCGTGCCCTTATTGAAAAGCACGTGCGGCGGGCGCTTGAAGTGGATGGAGATTTCCGTGGTCTTTTTCGGCAGCTGCTTGCCCATGCGCAGGTAAAAGGGCACACCCTCCCAGCGCCAGGTGTCGATGCTGATCTTCAGAGCGACATAGGCCTCGGTCATGGACTCCGGGTTGATGCGGTCCTCCTGGCGGAATCCGACCGCCGGTTTGCCGTTCACGGTGCCTTCGGTGTACTGGGCGCGGATCACGTTGGCGGCCACATCGGCGGAATCCCTGAAATGCCGCAGGCTGCGGAAAACCTTCACTTTCTCATCCCGCACGCCGTCGGCGCTCAGGTCCGTGGGCGGCTCCATGGCCACGAGGCTCAAAAGCTGAAGAAGGTGGTTCTGCACCATGTCCCGCAGACAGCCGGCTTTGTCATAATAACCGCCGCGCCCGCCCTCCATGCCGAGGTTCTCGGCGCAGGAAATCTGCACGTGGTCGATGTAGCGGCTGTTCCAGATGGGCTCGAAAATCGCATTCGCGAAGCGCAGCACCATGATGTTCTGCGCTGTCTCCTTGCCGAGATAGTGGTCAATTCGGTAGGTGTCCCTCTCGTCAAAAGTGTCATGCACCGCGCGGTTCAGCGTCTGGGCGGTCTCAAGGTCGGTGCCGAAGGGTTTTTCGATCACCACCCGCGCCCACTTGCCGTCGGCGGCCTTGTGCAGACCGGCGGCTTTGAGCTGCTCCAGCACGATGGGGAAATAATCCGGCGAGGTGGACAGGTAAAACAGGCGGTTTCCGCCGGCACCCTGGGCATCCAGCCCGTCCAGCAGTTCCGCCAGGCGCTGGTAACCCTCCGCGTCCTCGAATTCGCTGCGGTGATAAAAAATCGACTGGCTGAAGCTGGCCCACAGCCGGTCGTCGTGCCCCTGGCGGGAGACTTTTTTGTTCATCTCCTCCAGCTCCGTGCGGAAGCTTTCGTGCGACTTCTCGCGGCGGGCGAACCCCACCACCTTCAGCGTGGGCGGCAGTTCGCCGTCGGCCGCGATGTTGTACAGGGCGGGCACCAGTTTGCGGCTGGTGAGATCGCCGCTGGCACCGAAAATCACCACAGTGCAGGATGCCGGGCGGGGCCGGGCGGCCTGGTCTTCACGGAAAGGATTGGTCGCTTCCAAAATGAGTTAGGGGAATGTGCTGTCTCCCCTGGCTGCGGCTCAAACCGGTCCGGGGAGTAGTCAATGGAACGCGCTCCACCATCAAATCAAGGGCTTTGCGGAAATTCGACCTCTGATTCCGGAACTTTGCGTCCTCTCCCCTTTCCTTTTCCGGATTTCCCCATCCCTGAGCGGTCACCTCACGGAGCCGCGCCCAGTCCCATGCCGAGGTAATGCGGAATGAGGGCCACGTAGCGCGCCGCCCAGGCGGCGATGCCGTTCTGCTCCTCCTCCGTCAGGGTTCTCACCACTTTGGCGGGGGAGCCCAGCACCATGGAGCCCGGCGGGATTTTTTTATTCTGCGTGATCAGGGCTCCGGCCCCGATGATGCAGCGGTCGCCGATCTCCACGCCGTCCAGAATGATGGCCCCCATGCCGATCAGGACCTCATTGCCGATGGTGCAGGCGTGCAGCATGGCCATGTGGCCCACCGTGACGTCATTGCCGATGAGACAGCCGTGGTCGGCGGAAAGGTGCAGGACACTCCCGTCCTGCACATTCGAGCGGTCGCCGATGACGATGCGGTTGATGTCGCCGCGCAGCACCGCGGAATACCAGACGCTGGCGCTTTCCCCCACCGTCACATCGCCGAGCAGCGTGGCGTTCGGCGCGATGAACGCGGTGGGGTGAATCCGCGGCTTCCGAAGCAGAAAAGGAGGAGGACTGGTCATTTTAAAAAAGTTTGCGGCCCCGGAGGAGGCTGACGGTGAATTTTTTATAACAAATGAACCGCATAGGGGTTGACTTGGAAAGCGGAAATCCATACAGGTCGTGGTTTCAGCGCCTTCCCCCAGGCGCTGCCACCATCCAAAACGACCAATCCAAGTCATTCCATGAACAAAGCAGAACTCATTGATGCCGTGCAGAAAGTTTACGGTGCCGAAGCCACCAAAAAGCAGGCGGCCGACGCTGTGGCCACCGTGCTGGAGGAAATCGCCAAAGGCATCAAAAAGGACAAAGTGGTCCAGGTGATCGGCTTTGGAACCTTCAAGCAGACCGCCCGGAAATCCCGCAAAGGACGCAACCCGAAAACCGGCGCCGCCATGACCATCAAGGCCTCCAAAAGCGTGCGCTTCGTCCCGTCCTCCGTGCTGAAAAAATCACTCTGATTCAGGGGAAAACGTCCAGTCCATCCAGGACCGGCGGTTCCCGCGCCCGGCCTTCCTTCACGGAAGTCCGGGCTTTTTGTTTGGCGGGGCCGCCGGGATTTGAACAGAAGGAAGCGAGGACCGCAAAGGAGGCCGGGCCGGTGCCGGGTCAGTTGCCGGCCTTGACGGCGGCCAGCTCCTCCCAGCGGTGGTAGAGTTTTTCAATGTTCAGGCGCTGGGTTTCCATGGCGGTGGCGATGCCGGAGACCTCGTGCGCGGAGTGAAGATGGAATTCAGGATCGTTCAGCTTGGATTCCAGCACCGCCAGAGCCTCCTCGGCGGTGAGAATCGTGCCTTCCATGCTTTCGAGTTCCCGTTCCTCCTTCCACGTCAGTTTGCGGGTTTTTTCCTTCGGACCGGCAGGTGCGCCGGTGCCGGCGCCGGATGTGGCTGCGGGGGAGGGAGACGGTGAGGACGAGGAGGAGGAGGACGCCCGGGCCGCTGCCCGCCGGGCGCTCAGCCGCTCGCGGTTTTTTTCAAGGTAGTAGCTGTAATTGCCGGTGTTGACGTGCACCTGGCCATCGCCTTCAAAGGAGATGATGCGGTCGCAGACGCGGTCGAGGAAATACCGGTCGTGACTGACCAGCAGCACCACGCCGGGGAAGTCCAGCAGCGCCTCCTCCAGCACGCGCAGGGTCTGGAGATCGAGATCGTTGGTCGGCTCGTCAAGCACCAGGACATTGCCGCCCCGGCAGAGAATTTTGGCCAGCAGCAGGCGGCTGCGCTCGCCGCCGCTCATGACACTGATCTGCTGCGTGACCCGGTCGTCGCTGAAGAGAAAACGCTTCAGGTACGTCCGGACGTGAATTTTCTCCCCGCCCCAGGTGATGTATTCCGTGTTGCCGCCGATCTCCTCCATCGGGGACTTGCTGGTGTCGAGAGTCAGACGCTGCTGATCAACGTAGTTGAAAACCGTTTTTTTGCCGACCGTCACCTTCCCCGCCGCCGGTTCCTGCTGGCCCATGAGCATGCGCAGCAGGGTCGTTTTTCCCATGCCGTTGCGGCCCACAATCCCGGTGCAGGAGCCGGGCTCCAGGCTGATGGTGAATCCTGAAAACAGCGTGCGGCCGGGGATGACGGCGGCGATTCCGGCGGCGTCCACGATGATGTTGCTCATCGGCGGCGGCGGCGGAATGAGCAGGGACATTTCCTCCTCCTGCTCCGGACCGGCCTGATTGGCGATTTCGTAATACGAATCCAGGCGGCTGCGGCTCTTGGTGGTGCGGGCCTTGACCCCGGCGCGCACCCACTCGATTTCCCGGCGCAGAAACGTCTGCCGCCGGTCCTCCTTCGCCTGATCCGCCGCGCGGCGCTCCACCCGGGCGGTCATGTAGGAGCTGTAATTTCCCTCATGCATCCAGATTTTCCCGGCATCCAGCTCGGCGATGCGCGTGGCGATGCGGTCCAGGAAATAACGGTCGTGGGTGACAAACAGGCAGCCGTGCGTGGCGTTGGTCAGATATTCCTCCAGCCAGCGGATGGATTCGGAATCGAGATGGTTCGTCGGCTCATCCAGCAGCAGCAGATCGGGCCGGGAAATCAGCGCCCGGGCCAGGGCCACGCGGCGTTTTTCCCCGCCGGAAAGCTGCCCCACGGTCTTGTCCTCCGGCGGACAGGCCAGTTCGGTCAAAGCGGTGCGGATGCGCGAATCGAGGTCCCAGCCGCCGAGATGCTCAATGCGCGACAGCAGATCGGCCTCGCTGTAGCCCGCCGCTCCGGCGTTGCCGCTTTCGTAGGCTTCGATCAGATCCAGCACATGCTTCGCGCCCTGGCGGACGTTGTCCATGACCGAGGACGTGTCATCCAGTTCAAACTCCTGCGGCAGATACCCCGTGACCAGGCCCTGACGGCGGGAGACGATCCCGCTGTCCGCCTGTTCGACGCCGGCGAGAATCCGCAGCAGACTGCTTTTCCCGCTGCCGTTGCGGCCCACAAAACCGACTTTCTCGCCCTCCCCGACAGCCAGCGTCGCGCCGTCCAGAACATTGTGGCGGCCGAAGCTGAGGGTAAGGTCTTTGATGGACAGAATGGCGGGAGGCATGAGTCAGGGTGGCGGAAACAAAAATCCGCGCCGGAAGCCGGCAACGGGCGGAACCCTCCCGATGGAACAAAAACCGCGCGGTTTCAAATGCTCTGAGTCATCCGCATGGAAATAAAACCCCGGCCGGCCGATAAAGCGGCGGCGGTTTCCCCGGTCCTTCCTTGTCAAAACCGGCACCGCCAAACGCCCGGCCGGAAGGCATCACATCACTTCAGTAATGCAGCTTTCCGGAAACGAAACGCTGCGACTTCCTGTCCACGGAGAAGAGCGGCACCTCGGAGAAAGTGACTTCGTTTCCGTCACTGGATTTGGTCACGGTCACTTTTGCGGTGGTTTCTCCTCTGGTGGAAACGGTGGCGCCAATCCCGAAAGTCTGAAAACTGAGATCAGCCGTCTTTTTCTCCTTCAGACCACTGCTCAAGCGTTCCACGAGCGTCAGCTCCTGAGGCGTGCGCGCATCTGTCTCATCTTTGAAAATCAACTGTATCAGACCCACTTCGTCGTTCTGGCAGACAATGGAGAATTCCCCGGTGGCCGCAAAACGCTCCACACTCATTTTGCCGGTGCTCGCCTGGCCCTCCACCGTGAAGGTTCCCATTTTTGATATAGCCTCCTCTCCGGATGTTTTGGCTGCCGGCTGGTCATTGGACGTGTAAGCCTTTGGCTTGCAGGAAGTCAGAGATAATGGACCAGCGAGGCAGAAGAAAAAAAGGAGGTTTTTGGAGGAATTCATCAGTCGGGGAGGGATGGAAAAGCGATGATCCCGCGAGGAGACGGGAAATCATCATGATCCTTACGGTGATAACCCGTTCCTGGCCGTCCCGGTCATCAAATTTAATTTCGAATAAACAGCCTCCCTCATGCAATCCCGCACAGGTTTCCGGGGGCGAATGCTTTCAGAAAGCCCATCATCCCGGAAAAGTCACCTCCAGCCAGACCGCGCCCTCCGGCCCGGCAACGGCGCTGCGGGCCGTATCCCCCAGATTTGCCGGAATCAGCGCCCAGTCGCCGGGCCGAAGCGGGCCGGTGGCCGTTTCCAGCCGTCCGGACACGACCCCGGGGATCAGAAACAAGCCATTTTTGCCCAGAGCCAGCGTCTCACCCGCGGCCGCTGACCGGCGGCGGACGATAAAATAGTCGCAGGTCACCAGAATTTCGCCATTCGCTTCCCCCAGCGCGGGCGCGGTGTCGGAGAAATCGATGCAGCGCAGGCTTTCCTCAACATGCAGCGTGCGCGGCTTGCCGTCCAGGCCCACGCGGTTCCAGTCAAACACCCGGTAGGTGGTGTCGCTGTTCTGCTGGATTTCAAAAATCAGCAACCCCGCGCCGATGGCATGCAGGCGGCCGCTGGGAATGAAAATAAAATCACCCTCCCTCACGGGCAGGCTGGGCACGGCGTCCTCGACGGTGCCCCCGCGCAGGGCATCGGCAAACACCTCCGGCGTCACCCCCGGTTTCACGCCGACATAAAGGCTGGCCTCCGGTTCAGCATCAACGATATACCACATTTCCGTCTTGGGCTCGCCGCCCATGGACTCCGCCACGGCCGCCGGCGGATGAACCTGGATGGAAAGCTTGTCGCGGGCATCCAGGATTTTGATCAATACCGGGAAGCGGGCGCTGTCCGGCGCATTCGCTCCAAAAATCTCCTTCCGCCGCGTGGTCCACAATTCCTGAAGCGTCATGCCGGAAAGCGGTCCGCCATGCACCACGCTCTGCTCATCGGGGCGGTCCACCACCTCCCAGCTTTCCCCGAACGGCACCGCCGGATCAGGAAGGGCGCGGCCATAATGCGACTCCAGCATTCTCCCTCCCCAAACCCGTTCCATGTAAAGAGGCTGCAGGCGGATGAGTCCAGTCGGGGGAAGGGGTTCGGAGGTCATGCGCCGCAGATAATTCTCCCCCGCCAAAGTGTCAATCCCCCTTCCCTCCCGACATTTTTCACGGGCTGCCGCCAAGCCGCCGGCAGCCGGCCGGATGGATATCCGTCAGGAATTGATCCTCCCCGCCGCTGTCATTCCAGCCCGGGAATATCCCGTTTCATGGCAGCGGGGCGGCATGCAGCCGGAGGAAGCCCCTGGCACCGGCGGCGGCGGGACTTTCAACGCGGAACCGGCCGGCGGCGGGGGAGGTGATGGGGACTTCCGTCCAGAGATTGAGGTCGCTGGAGAACTGGCCGGTGAGTCCGGAGCCGGCTTTCCCCAAGGCCGCGTTGGCGGCGGACCGGCTGAAATCCAGGCGCAGCGCGGAGCCGGTCCAGGAAAAAACGGGCAGACCGGCGCCGCCGGCCGCGTTCGAGGAGTCGGCGGGATTGGTGCCGAAGTAAAACTCCAGCAGATTCGGAATGCCGTCGCGGTCGGGATCCGCATTGATGCCCGTGGCGGTGCGGGCGTCATCGCCGGTGATGGCGGAGAAATTCTGCGCGTCCATCCAGTTCGATTCCGCGGATTCCTCACCGCTGCGGGCGATGGTGAACCGGAAGGGAAGATTCACCGGCCAGGTGTCGAAACCCACGACCGGGCTGTAATTCACCGTGTTCCCCGCTCCGTCGGCGGGTCCCACCACCGCGTAATAAGTGCCATCGGGCAGATTGCGGTCGAGGAGCAGCGCCCACTGATACACACCATTTTGAGAAGTGCCGGAAATCCGGGACTGCACAAACTCCGGATTGAGAACCTGGAAACCGTCATCAATGCCCATGATCAGGGTGCTCAGGCGGTTTTCATCCTCCAGACGCAACGTGCCGGTGAGCAGATAATCCCCGGCGGCGAGGCTGACAGCGGCGGTGTCAAAGCTGAAAGCCCGAAGCTGCGGCGGCAGGCGGTCGGGGGCGGTGCCGGTGATGGTCAGTCCCTCCGGGGACGGGGACGGCAAGGTATCAGCCGCCGGATTGGCATAACCGTAATCACGGCCCATGGTCTCATTCAGAAGCGTGACCGTGGGACGCAGCACCTGGGGTTTGGTGCCTTTGAAAATGGTGAGGGTTCCCTTCCAGGCGGTTCCGTCATGAACCAGCCGGGGAACCCTGAGCGGAGTGGGCGCGCCCAGGGAATCGGTCAGGGTCAGCGTCAGCTCCTGGCTGGCGGGCACGCCCGTGGCCTGCACGGTGATGGCCACGTCCGTGTCCCCGGCCGTGGTGTCCACCGTGGCGGGGGTCATGCTGAACGAGGTCAGCGCCGGAGCCGGGGTGACGGCGGCGGTGTTGACCACCGTCAGCGCCCTCACATTTCCCGGCAGCGCCACTCCGTCCGGGCCGCCATAGGCCACCAGTCCATTGGCAAAACCACTGAAGGGGCCGAAAGCGTCCAGAACCATCGGGTAATCCCCGGGCGGCAGACCGGCGGGCAGCTGGAAGGTGAAACGGTAGGTGGTTCCGGAAACCAGCACCGGCGCCGCCGACTGGCCGCGCAGGAATTTCCGCGGATTGGCACCGCCCCAGGGACGCACCGTAGCCGGCAGCTCAAAGGAAAGATACAGATCGGCGGGATCGCTCAGCAGATCGGACAGCGTGACCTCGCAGGTCAGAGCGGCGGGGTCGGCGCTCACATTCACGGAAGGGGCGGAGAGCGTGAAAGCCAGCACGCGGAACGGCTGAAGATCGGCATCCACCGGCTTGATGGTCAGTGAAAACCCGTCCCAGGCCGCATAGGCGCTGCCCACCTGGATCTGATAAACCGTCCCGGCGGTGACGGGGACCACCACCCGGCTGTTGTAGTCGCCATTGCTCTCATCAATGTCCTCGTTGAAAGCCAGGGGCAGGAGCGTCTCCAGCGCGGTGCCGGTGTAAACTCCGAGAAACGTGTCCTGATTCCCCGTTCCCAGCGTTCTGATCTCCACCGCTCCCGTGGCCGGCGCGGTCCAGGAATACCAGACCGTGGAGGTCAGGCTGCTCACCGGCAGGGGCTCGCCGGGTTCCGTGGTGGCGTTGTCGGTGCTGCCGTCACTGCGGGAAACCTCAGCGGCATTCCCCAGATTCACGCGGGCCGCAAAAGCATCATTCGCGGCCGGCAGGGGAGCGGATATGGCCTCCAGGTGGAGGGTGAAGGGGCGGGTGGCGGCGAGATTCTGATAGAGCTGAAAATAATAAACCGTGCCGGGGGTGACCTGATAAAAGGCTTCCGGATAGGCCCGGTCCAGAAAACGCGGCGGCACCAGCGTGAGGTCCGTGATTTTATTCAGACCGGAGGCGGTGTAAAGTTTCACCCCGGCGGCATCCTCGACCTCCTCCAGATAAACATCCAGCCAGTCGACCCCGGCGGGCGCCACCCAGCGGTACCAGACCGAGGCCCGGTCCCCGAAGTCATACACATTGGGCTCGCGGGCCTCCACCGTGGCATCGAGAAACGTTCCGGCCGCGGTGCGCGGCAGGGCGGATTCCAGCAGCACGGCATCGGCGAAGGAGTCATTCGCCGGCGGAGCGGGAGCGGGGATGCCGCTGAGCGTCAGGAGGAATTTGCCGGGCGAACTCTGTTCGGTGACGTGGAAATAATAAACCGCTCCGGCCACCGCCTCGAACCGGGCCAGCCCTTCTCCGGGCGGATCGATGGAAACGAGCCTGAGCGAAGCCGGACCGGCGCCCGTCAGCACCGCCACGGCAGGAGTGTTGTCGATGGTGGCCTCCGTGGTGACCGTGGTCACGCGTTTCCAGCCGGAATCCGGAGCGGTCCATTGATACCAGACGGAGCGCCGGGAATACGTGTAAACCGGCTCATCCGTCTCCCTCGTGGCCTCCGCCGTGGTCCCGGCGGCGGAGGCCGGAAGAGCCGGAGCGAGGATAACCGGGGCGGCGAAGGCGTCATTCGCGGGAGCCTCGGCGGCGGCAGGCGTGGCGGCCAGAGCATAAAGAAGCGCCGCCGCGGCGCCCGGGGAAAGAGAACGGGAAAAAGTCATAACTTCCTGATATTGGGATAGGTGAACGAAGAGAGCCGCCCGGGCTTTTGGGAAACCCGTGCTTATAACCGGCGGGGAGCCTGACGGAAAGCTTTTCCCGCCGCTCGGACGAAATGAACCGCCCTCCTATTCACTCCCCTTTTCCGCTCAACGGGCAGGTGTCGGATCTGGCTTTCGGCGGCCCGCGGCTGGACGCGCTTTTTTTACATCACCTCCGGCGGGAAAGTGTGGCGGCGGGTGGACTTTGTGGACGGAGATGGGACTGCATGGACCTGGGGGCTGGCCAGCGGCCAGGTTTTTGGTCTTTCTGATTTTTCTGTCCTTTGTGACCTTCTGTTCAAAAATTCACAGCCTCCGCCAACGGGGAATCTTTCCCCTTTCAGGCGGGTGGTTTTCCCCGTCCTTTGACCGGGACTCCATGAAGTATCACGTCCGCCACCGCACCACTTACAAATATCCCGAGGCCGTCTCGGAATCCCATCATCTGGCGCGGCTCCACCCCCGAAGCGACAGCCGGCAGCAGTGCCTGAGCCATACCCTGACCATTCTGCCCGAGCCGGCGGTGCGGGAGGAGCGGACGGACGCTTTTGGGAATCAGTTCACCTTTTTCGCGCTCCAGGCGGCTTACGAGGTGCTGATGGTCGAGGCCATCAGTCTGGTGGAGACTTATCCCGTGCCGCCGCCGGACATGGAGAAATCCCCGCCCTGGGAAATGGTCGCGGAGAAACTGGCGGAGGATCACCGCGCGGCGCATCTGGAGGCCCAGGCGTTCCGCTTTCCCACCCAGCAGATCCCGGTGAGCACGGATCTGGCGGACTACGCCAGGCTCAGCTTCACGCCCGGCCGACGGCTGTTGGAGGCGGCGATGGCGCTGACGACCCGGATTTTCAGGGAATTCAAATTCGATCCCTCGGCCACCACCATCGCCACGCCGGTGGAGACGGTGCTCAGGGAAAAACGGGGCGTCTGCCAGGACTTCGCGCACCTGGAGATCGCCTGCCTGCGCTCCCTGGGGCTGGCGGTCCGGTATGTCAGCGGCTACCTTGAAACCCTGCCCCCGCCCGGCAAGCCCCGGCAGGTCGGGGCCGACGCCTCGCACGCCTGGATTTCGGTTTACGATCCCGTCTGCGGCTGGGTGGATTTTGATCCCACCAACAACTGCATCCCCGGACCGCTGCACCTGCGCACCGCCTGGGGGCGGGATTTTTCCGATGTTTCGCCCCTGCGCGGCGTCACCTACGGCGGCGGCGGCCAGCAGCCCAAAGTCATGGTGGATGTGATCCCGCAGCCGCCGGATGAGGTCCCGCCGGGGGCCCCCGCCAATGCCCCCGTGCCCGCCAATACCCCCGTGCCCGCCATGTCCCAAAGCCAGTCCCAGGCGCAGTCCTCCTCCCGTTCGTAAGCCGGAGCGGCGGTCCCGTGTTCAGGTTCAGCTGGTTCACCGGTTTTTCCGCCGCCGACTGACGGAAAATCAGCGCATCTGCCAGTTGTCGGCGGTCACATCCTTAAGCGTGACCCAGCGGCCGGTTTTTTCGTCGCCGCTCCACACCAGCTCCACCGCCATAAAGGATTCCACATCCCACTCGGCGGCGCCTTTGGCGGCGATTTTTGTCTGATAGGCGGGGTTTTTCAGATCCGCCCAGACAAACCAGGATTCATCCCGCATGGGCGACTCCACACTGAAGCACTGGCGCACACTGTCCTGCCCCGGCACGGCGGGACCGAAATAATGACGCCGCCGCAGCACCACCCGGAATTTCCCGGGTTCCGTGCCCGGAGTTTCAAAAAACGCCCTCAGCCGCTGCTCGTAGGTTTCCTGAAAAGACTGCCAGTCCACCCGGAATCCCTCGCTGGTTTCCTCGACAGCGGTGGGGATATCCGCCGGAAAATCCTTCACGCGCACCCGGAATCCGAACAATTGCCGCGTGGAGCCGGGCACGGTCTCATCCGTGAAAAGCGAAATGCCCTCCACCGGAACCGGTCCGTCCGGATGGTTTTGAAAATGCGCGGCCATCGGTTCCCGCAGGCTGCCGGGATTCAGGGAATACTCCAGCCGCTTCCGCCAGTCGGGGGCCGCCAGAAACAATTCCAGAGTTTGACGGGCGCGGGCCAGCGGGGTTTTGGGGGATTCCGGGGCGGCTGGCGGGCTGGATTTGGCCGGAACTCCGCCAGCTGCCGGATCCGGTCCGGAAACGGGAATGGCCGGCACTGCCCGGGCATCCGCGCCGACCGTCGCGCCGGGCGCGATTTTGGGGGCAGTGCCGCCGGGAAACACGCCTGGGGATGGGCTGGAAGCGGAAGCAGCGGCGGCCGCGGCCGCGGCGGGAATCGGTTTTCCTGAGGCTGGCGGCAGGGTGGAGGCTTTTTTGCCGGAGGCGGGCATTCCGGTTTGTGGGTTCGCGAACAGAAATATTCCTGTGGCCGCCACTCCCAGAACCACCAGCAAAACAGCGGTTTTCCGGAAGCGTGATGGAGGCTGCCCTTTCAGGACCTCGTCCTCTCCGAACTCGGTTCCCCGGGCGCCGGCCCCGGCTTCCCTGTTCTGCCCCGTTGAGGCTGCGGACATTCCCGGACCATCACCGTCATCCGGCCGGACACTGCCGTCCGGACGCTTTTCGGACCCGGCGCTGCCGGGGGGCACGGATGGAGGCTGCGGCCCGGCGGAAGCGCCGGCGGGCACCGGGACGGGTGCCGGCGGTCGGGATTTGGGTTCGATGGGGGCTGGGGAGGGGGAATCCATGGATTTCGGAGCCATCATCCGGGCTGACAGAAGCGGGGAAAGCGGGGATACGCCTGAAGGCGGCGGCCCGGCGGGTGAAATCGCGGCATTTTTTTCAGACTGCATACCCGCATGGCCGGACGTGGAGGACAGCGTTTGGGGGGCTGGAATCGTCGCCGGTGCGGGTGCGGATGCCGGAGCCTTCACCACGCCCGGCGCCGCCGACGCCGCCGCCTGACCCGGCAGAATCAGATGCAGGCCGCATGCGGGACAGGGCGCGGTTTTGGCGGCATTCTCCGGTCCGGCGGAAAGCTGGGCCCGGCAACGGGGACAGGCGAATCGCAGAACTTCACTCATGACCGTGGAAATGAGCCCGATTTTAATCCCGGCTCCAGGATTCTCAACTCCTTACGCCTGAGAGCAAAGACCGTATCACCAAAGCCAGGGGCACCGCCAGCAGACTGCCCGTGATATCCGCCAGCCAGTCATAAATATCGAGTCCGGACCTTCCCGGAGTGAAGGACTGGTGCCATTCATCAAACCACCCCACCGCCGCGCCAACCACCAGCACCAGCAACGCCGTCCATTTGAGATTCCTGCCTGCGGATTGAAGCTCTCCAGCCCGTGCCTTCCCATCCCCATCCGCACCCACCGCTCCGTCCTTCAAAATCCGGGACAACGCCAGCGCCGCCCCGCCAAACGCGAAAAAGAGGGCGTGCTCCACCTTGTCGATATTGTCCACATCGATCACCGGGCCCGGATGACTCATGGAGGACAGAGTGAAAAGTATCAAAAACCACACTCCCCACACTCCCGCCCAGAACCGGGGTTTCAGCAGCACGGGAGACTTGCGGGCCAGAGCGGAGGGCATACCGGAAGGCCAGGGGAAGTCAGCGCGGACCGTTGTGCAGCTCGGACTCCAGACGCTCGCTGAGCCATTGCTTGATCATGCTCTGATAGTTCAGATAGCGCGAGCGGGCGAGACGTTTGATGCGCGCCAGCATCCGGGGGTCAAAACGCAGGGTGATGGTGGTGCTCTCCCGGACATCCGGGCGGTGTAGGGCACTGTTCATCAGACGGGCATCCAGCTGGTTGACCGCCCAGAAGCTGGCCTCCTCGCCCTCGTCGGCAAATACGGGAACCTCCCGCCATGACATTAGTTTTTTCATTCAGTCGGTCAGTCAGGAGTTTTCAGGTTCAGAGAAATTCCGTGTTCTTGCGTTCGTAAAAACTGAGCTCGTCCGGCGTCATGGCCCGGGCGAAAATCACACGGTATTTTTTCCCGTCCGTCCAGAAAAGACTGAATATCGCCTGATTGCCCACGGTTTTTCCAAGGCAGAAATACCGGGCGCCGTTCTCATTCTCGGATTCAGGCAGCAGGCGCAGGGAGAAAGGGTCCTCGAAGGACTCCTCAATCTCGCGGGGAGGAATAACCTTCAGGTCAAAGGGAGCATCAAGCCAGTCAAAATCCATCGCGGCGGGGGGGAGAACGGAATGAGGAAAGCGGTAAAAAAAGCGGGCTGCCGGTTAAACGGGCAGCCTGGAGCCGTCCTTGCGGCGCTGGATGAGTTCGATCTCATAGCCCTCGGGGGCATCCACAAAAGCGAACACGGAGCCGGACGAGGACTGGGTCGGGCCGTCGGAGAGCGGGTAGCCTTTGGACTCCGCATGTCTGGCGAAAGCCTCAAGGTCCTCAACCTCAAAGGCCAGATGCGTCAGATCAGGCCCCACCACCACCGGGCCGCTGGCATCGTACTGACAGATTTCGATCAGTTCCTCACTGCCGGGCGTCTCCAGAAAAACCAGTTCCGAGCCGCGGGGGGATTTGTGGCGGCGCACCTCCTTCAGTCCCAGCACCTCCGTATAAAAATAAACCGTCCGGGCGAGGTCAGCCACGCGGTAACGGGTGTGAAGCAGTCGGGTAACCATAAATTGAAAAACGTGAAACCGGGCGGACCCGGGAGGGACGGTCAAAGTCCATGCTTCACCCGGCGAGGCAACCCCTTTTCCATCCAATTCGGGGAAAGCGCTTTTTCACCGGGCATCTGAATAACCGGGGCCGGAAAATTCAAAAAATCCTGATCGCTGAAAACCGAAAATGAGCAAACCAGGGAGAGCTTTTCCTGCGCTCCATAGGTCCTGGGCACCGCTGTTTCAGGCGGCCGGACCCCGGGATCCATCCCCCGGATAAATACGGAAAATGAACACGGTTGACGGCCCCGGCTGTGACCGCTTTATAAAGACTAACGTGCCTGCCGACCCCTCCACTCCCCGCTCCGTCTGCCGCTACCGACCCTGCGTCGCGGCGCTGCTGCAGAATGATGCCGGGATGATTCTGGTCTGTGAGCGCCGGGATTTTTCCGAAAGCTGGCAGTTCCCCCAGGGGGGCGTGGATGCGGGGGAGTCGCCGCGCGAGGCCCTGGTGCGCGAACTGATGGAGGAGATTTCCCTGCCGCCGGAGGGGTTTGAGATCAAAAACGAAAAACCGGGATATAAGTACCATTTTCCCGAACGGCACCGGAAACGCGGGAAATTTGTCGGCCAGGAGCAGGTTTATTTTCTCTGCCGGTTCATCGGACCGGAGTCCCTGCTGAATCTGGAGACGGAGCATCCGGAATTCCGCCGCTGGAAGTGGATTCTGCCTCACGAGTTCGACCTCCGCTGGCTGCCGGAGTTCAAGCGGGAGGTGTATCAGCAGGTGCTGCGGGACTTTTTTGAAGTGGAGGTCCGCTGATTCCCTGCCGGTTTTCCGGCAGCAGATCGGGCCGCATGGCCCGGGTGCGGACGAGGCTTTGCTCGGCCTTCCACCGGGCGATTCTGGCATGGTGCCCGCTGAGGAGAATTTCCGGGACTTTAGCCCCGCGGAATTCCAGAGGACGGGTGTAACAGGGCGCCTCCAGCAGACCGGTGGCCGCGGAAAAGGATTCCTCCCGGGAGGAACGCTCGTCGCCGAGCACGCCCGGGAGCAGGCGGATCACGGCGTCCGTGAAAATGGTGGCCGCGATGGCCCCGTTGGTCAGAACGTAATCGCCAAGGGAGATTTCATCGTGGACCAGCGCCTCGACAACCCGGTGATCGATGCCCTCGTAGTGGCCGCAGAGCAGAATCAGGTGTGAGGCCGCCGTGTAGCCCTCCACGATCCGCTGGTCCAGCCGCCGCCCTTGGGGAGTCATGAGAATCACGCGGCTTTCCGGCGTGGAAAGCGCCTCCACAGCGGCAAAAAGCGGGGCGCACTGCATGACCATCCCCTGCCCCCCGCCGAAAGGAGTGTCGTCCACGCGGCGGTGCCTGTCGGTGCTCCACTCGCGCAGATCATGCACGCCGAGCTCCCACAGCCCGCGCTCCAGGGCTTTGCCGAGGATGCTGCCCATGAGGGGGGCACGGCACATTTCCGGGAACAGGGTGATGATATCAACTTTCATAAAGCGGCGCACAGCAGAGCCGCCCTGAAGCCGGGGGAAAGGGGAAACCACCACAGAGAGCACAAAGAGCGCCGGAGGAGGCCAGGGAATGCCTTCACAGCCTTTTGTCCATACCGTCCATCAGGTCCATGCCGTCCATCAGGTCCATCAGGTCCATCAGGTCCATCAGGTCCATTCCCGCAGCCCTCCCCTCTCGGTGCTCCTGTGTTTTACCATGACTGAATCCGCCCCGGGTTCCGGCTTGCCAGGCAGGAGACTTTCCCCCAAAGGTGGCGGTTCTATGAGTAAACCGGTTGTTGTATTGTTTTCAGGTCAGGGAGCCCAGACCGTCGGCATGGGCAGGGATTTGGCGGCCGTGTCCGCCGGGGCCCGCAGTCTGCTGGAGCGCGCGGACGCGGCGCTCGATTTCTCCCTGACCTCCGTCATGTTCGAAGGACCGGCGGAGGAACTGACCCGCACCAGCCGCTGCCAGCCGGCGCTTTACGCCCACGGTCTGGCCTGTCTCGCGGCTTTGAAGGAACGCGTCCCCAATTTGAACATCGTGGCTGCGGCCGGACTTTCGCTGGGGGAATTCACGGCCCATGCCGCCGCCGGGACTTTTGGATTTGAGGAAGGCCTGAAAATTGTCGCCCGGCGCGGACTTTTCATGGAGGAGGCCTGTGAAGCCACGCAGGGCAGCATGATCGCCATGCTCGGCGGCGAGGAGGAGGCCATCCGCCAGCTGGCGCAGGACTGCGATGTGGACATGGCCAATTTCAACACTCCCGGCCAGATCGTCCTCAGCGGGGCCAGGGAGAACATCACCCGCACCGCCGCCGTGGCCAGAGAACGGGGCCTGCGCGGCAAGGAACTGCCGGTGGCCGGGGCTTATCATTCCCGGCTCATGATTTCCGCCCAGGCCAAACTGGCGGCGGAACTGCCCTCCGTGGCTCTTTCCGTCCCCGCTTTCCCGGTGGTCTGCAATCTGGAGGCGCGCCCCGTCTCCGAAGCCGCCGACATCCGCCGCACGCTGGAATGCCAGGTCACGGGCTCCGTGCGCTGGGCCCAGAGCATGGAATGGCTGCTGGAGCAGGGATACGACCGCTTCCTGGAACTCGGCCCCGGCGGACAATTGGCGGGAATGTTGGGCCGCATCCGCAAGGGAACCGCCGTTCACTCCGTTTCTGATCCGGCGTCACTCGAAAGCGCCGCCGCCTTTCTGTCGGACACTCCAGCCTGATCTCACATCGCCATGAAACTTCCCCTCCTGCCGCTGCTCCTGTTTTCCCTGTGCGTGGCGGAGGCGGGAGCCCAGGAATGGACCCGCTTTCATGGCCCGGACGGCGGCGGCATCAGCAAAGCGGAGGGCTTTCCATCCTCCTTCGGCGAAAAGGACTGGTCCTGGAAAATCGAACTGCCCGGGCCCGGCATCTCCTCCCCCGTGCTGTGGGGAACAAAGCTTTTCCTGACCAGCGAGGGCGGGGAAAAAGGCCAGCGCTTTGTGCTGGCCTACGACGCCACGACCGGCAGGGAGCTCTGGCGGGTTCCCGACACTTTCACGGCTCACGGCAAGCACCAGTTCAACAGCTTCGCCAGCAGCACCCCCTGCGTCGATGCCGACCGCCTGTACCTGTCCTGGGCCTCCGGCGGAAGCATGAAAGTCATGGCCCTCACCCATGAGGGCAAACCCGCCTGGAACAAGGATCTCGGCTCCTACCACGAGGACCACGGCAGCGGCGCTTCCCCCATCCTCGCGGGCGGGGTGCTGGTGATCGTGAAGGACAACGTGGGCGGCGACAGCTTCATCGCCGGACTCAAGCCGTCCGATGGCTCGATTGTCTGGAGGCACGAGCGTCTGAGCACCCGCACCCCCTTCGCCACGCCTCTGGTTTTCCGTCAGAAGGACGGCGCGGAAGCCGTTCTCCTCCCCGGCAATCCCAAAGCCCTCACCTGCCTGAATGCCGCCGACGGCAAACTCCTCTGGGAAGTGGAGAACGCCACGCCCGGCGACCGCCCGGTGGCCTCGCCGGTTATCGCGGACGGCGTGTGTTACGCGACCGTCGGCCAGGGCGGCATCGGCAAATCCTGTGTCGCCGTGCGCGTCACCGACGCCAGGCCGGATATTCTCTGGCAGATCCGCAAAGGCATTCCCTACGTCCCCACCGCCGTGGGTTCCGGCAAGCTGCTCTACCTGCTTGGCGACGGCGGCATTCTGAGCTGTGTGAAGGCGGCGGACGGCGAAGTGCTCTACACCGAGCGCGTTTTCGCCGATAAAGCCTACAGTTCCCCCGTCCTCGTCGGGGACAAACTCTACTGCGTCGGCCGCAGCGGCCAGGTGGCCGTGGTCCAGGCCGGCGAAACCTTTAAAAAACTCGGCGAGGCCACCCTCGGCGAGGACACGGATTCCACCCCCGCCATCGCCGGCGGCCGTATTTTCTTCCGCACCCGCACCCGCCTCATGAGCCTCCCCGCCTCCAGGGACGCGCCCCGGCCATGATGGTGACGACTGCGCTCCGCCTCATGCGGCCGGAAGCATGACGGGGTGCTCCCGGCTCCCACTGGGCATAGGCCCTGTAAACCGGCTGCCGCGTTTCCGAGGCCGCCCGCATAGAGTGGCGGGATTTGAATTTTGCGGCGGGGGAGTTTTTGTGAAGGGGGATGCGCGGTGGAGGCGACGAAAAACGGGGAAGTGCGGGCGGGGGATTTTCGGACGAGACCACCCGCGATTTCCTCATGTCCGCATGAACGAGCTCAACCTGGAGGCCGTGCCTTCTGATCATCCCCTCCAAACCGTCTGCGTGATAGTCGTGTTTATCATGTGGACGGTATAATCCGTCTCTGTGACAGTTCCGTGCATGATGAGGATCACGCGGAAAAGGTTTTAAGAAGATTAATCCGAATGGGAGTACCCCCGAGTCAGTCACCGTCGTTTTGTCAATATGCTGCCTGCCGTTTAACGCATCACGGAAAACCCGGAGGAACCCGAAAAATCTGAAGGAATCAAATCCGGCGGAAGGGCTCAGTTTTAATGTCTTTCAGATGCCACCTCCGACATTCAATTAAGTTAATACATTCATTTTGAATGACTTGTGTATTTCTAAATTCCTCCGATACGTCGAATTATTTTTTTACAAAAAAAACTGTCCTATTTTCACGAATAGAATAAAATGCCGGGCAGTGTTTTCCGCGCATCCAGGATCATGCACATTGATCCGCCGATTCCGGCCAGCATACTGCACGTCCGGCACCTCATGAAATCTTTCGTTCTGACCGTCAGGCTGCTGACCGGGAAAACCTTCTGATTCCCCGTCTTTTAAGAGGAACTCGAAAATGCATTCGAATCTTCGAATGCGGATTTCCCTCATGGAATCACCTTTCACTAACCGAAATGCTCCACCAGGCAAAACGATATGAAAGCAACACTGTATACCCAACGCAAGGTCCTCGTCGCTTCGCTCACGCTTTGCGTGGCGCTGGCTGGTGCCCTTAACGCACAGGACAACAGTCCCAAACCCGCAACCGAGGCGACGAAGCAGTCGAACACCGAATGGTTGCAGCGGCTGGACTTCGCGAATAAACAGGACTTTGAAGATGCCAAGGCAGGTTTCATTGAAGGGCTGCCGGACGGCGGCGTTGTAAAGAATGAAAAAGGCGATGTTGTTTGGGATCCAACGAAGTTTGATTTCATCGACCCGGCGAAGCCCTGCCCGGACACGGTGAACCCGAGTCTCTGGCGCATCAGCCAGCTGCTTTCGATGGGCGGGATTTTCAAAATCGCGCCGAAGATCTACCAGGTGCGCGGCTATGACCTGTCGGTGATTACTTTTATCGAAGGCAGTACCGGGGTGATTGTTGTCGATCCGCTGGTTTCCGCCGAAACTGCTGCGGCATCGCTGAAGCTGTACCGGAAGGTCGCGGGCAACAAGCCCGTGACGGCCGTCATCCATACGCACAGTCACGTCGATCATTTCGGTGGTGTGCGCGGCGTGACCAACGAGGCTGACGTTAAAGCTGGCAAGTGTCTGATAGTCGCTCCGGAACATTTTATCGAGGAGGCGGTCAGTGAAAACGTGCTGGCGGGAAATGTGATGTCGCGCCGGGCGAGTTACATGTATGGCAATGTTGTGCCGCGCGGCCCGCAGGGAACGCTCGGCGCCGGGTTGGGAACGACCACCTCCAGCGGCACAGTCACCCTCATTGAGCCGACGAACATTATCAGGAAGACCGGTGACAAACTGACCGTCGATGGTCTTAATTTCGAGTTCCTCATGGCACCCGCCAGTGAAGCGCCGGCTGAATTTCATTTCTTCATCCCGGAATACAAGGCGCTGTGCACGGCGGAAAATGCCACTCACACATTGCACAACTTCTACACCCTGCGGGGAGCCAAGACGCGGGATTCCAAAAAGTGGGTGAAGTATCTCAACGAGACCCTGGAGATGTGGGGGGACAAATCAGAAGTGCTGTTCGCACCGCACCACTGGTCGATCACCGGCAATCAACGGATCGTCGATCACATCAGGAAATATCGCGACACGTTCAAATACATCCACGATCAATCGTTGCGGATGGCCAACCAGGGATACACCATGGTGGAGATCGGCGAGCGGATTCAGCTTCCTCCCACGCTCGACCGGAACTGGGCGAGCCGCGGCTACTACGGCACAGTGAATCACGACGCCAAGGCAGTCTATAATCTCTACCTCGGCTTCTTTAACGGGAATCCCTCCACGCTGAATGAATACCCGCCGGCCGAGGCGTCGAAACGTTACGTGGAGTTCATGGGTGGAGCTGATGCGGTGCTCGCCAAGGCGAAGGAAACCTTCGCCAGGGGCGATTATCGCTGGACGGCCCAGGTGGTGAATCACGTGGTCCTCGCCGACCCGTCCAACAGGAAGGCCCGGTCCTTCCTCGCGGATACCCTCGAACAACTGGGCTATCAGGCGGAAGGCGGTGTCTGGCGCAACTTCTATCTGGCGGGAGCCAAGGAGCTTCGCGACGGCGTCCAGAAGGCGGCCACCCCCGCCACGTCCTCGCCTGACGTGGTGAAGAACATGCCCATGGAACTGTTCCTCGACTACCTCGCCATCCAAATCAATCCGAAGAAAGCGGAAGGAAAAACAGCCGCCATCAAGCTGGCGCTTCCCGACACAAAGGAAAGCTACCTCCTTTCCCTTGAGAACTCGGTGCTGAACGCGGTGCCAGGCAAGGACGGTCAGAAGGCGGATGTCACCCTGACGCTTCCCCGCGCCGCCTTGAACAGCATCATTCTTGCTGAGGCCAAACTTCCGGCGCTGGTCGCCGACGGCACGGCCAAAATTGAGGGCAGCCAGGAGTCGCTCATGGCACTGCTCAGTTCACTGGAACCCTTCGAGTTCTGGTTCGATATCATCACCGCCAACCCCGAAAAACCCTGAGCCATGCCATCGCGTCCATTATGGTTACGCATTGGTTCGCGGGCGGCGCTACTGTTCGCGTGTCTCCATGCCGTTTCCCCCGCCTCGGCCTGCACAGTGTGCGTGCTTCCCGGCGGCGACGGCCTGACCATCACGGATCCACGGATTCTCAAAATCGCCATAGCGACCCGCAAGGCAGTCGAGAACGGGATCATTCCCGACACAAAGATTTCCGACGCCAGGCATAGCAAGGGAAGCAACTCTCTCGCACAGTCACCGGACGAGATCCTGCTCAGGTTCTGGGCGGTGAAGGAACCTTCCGTGGCACTCTCGGCCCGTGAATCAGTGCACGTTCTGCTGATTGATACGGATCGGAGATTTTCGTTAAGCGGAGGAGCCTCCGGGCTTGTCGTTTCGGCGGACACATCGGGAACCAGCACGCGGTTGATTATCACCACCAGGAGGACCCTGCTCGCCCTGCTGAACCGGTCCCTTCCCCTGAAGGAGGCTCTTGAGTGCGGGCTTCTTTTGAACGAGCCGACGGCACTGCAGCAAAGAAGTCAGGGGGATGCCCCTGCCCCGCCCTGATCCGGTGCCTCACATGCCGGATAATTTCCGCAGGCACGCGTGGGGACTTAACTTTAATCGCCTTAATCGCCATGAAGACGCTTCAAATCGCATTCGGGGTGCTAGCCGCCGCGCTGGTTCCGTCATTCGCCCAGGACGGCTCTCTCACTCAAACTTTTGAATCCGGAGAGGACACTTCCGACTGGGGCGACCCTTGGATAGGGGGAAGTGAGGTTTCCGGATTCCTTGACCCCGATTTCGGCGGAATCACCTCGGGGGGCGGCGCCAGCGACAGCCAGAGCTTCTCCCGGACTTTCCGGGACAACACCGCGGGGCTGGATGTCACCTCGGTCTATTCCATGAGCATGTACGTCCAGGTGAACACTTTTGACGGACCATCCGGAGGACATTTTGAGATTGTTGACGGCTCTTTCGGCAGCGGCAACGCGGCGAATCTGGGCATCGCCACCACAGGGACCACATTCCGCTGGCAGGCCAGAGACAACAGCTCGGGCTGGCAGGATCTGGGAATCAGCATGGAGCTGGAAACTCCCTACCGGGTGGATATCACGGTGAACCCCGCCACGTTCACTTATTCCACCACCGTCAGCCTGGTGGACGGCGGAGGGGCGGTGCAGAACTCCGCCGGCCTGAGCGGTCTGGCTTTTGATCAGAATGTGATAGGAAACCGTCAGAACGGCAATCTGCTGTTTTACATTCAGGCGTCTGCGGGAGGCGCCGATGTGCGGGTCGACAACATCAATCTCACGGGTGTTCCGGAGCCGGGCTCCGGCGCGCTGTTGCTGGGGGGCGCGGCATTTGTGCTGGCCTCCACCAGACGCCGCCCTCTTCTCACAAGTCCGTGACTGGTTCCGCTTTTAACTGGTGCCTGCCCCGGCGGTGTTAAGTTGAGAATTATCCGGCAGCAATTTTGAGGATTATTGGGCATTTTTCCGGCAGCCCCGGAATCCGTTCGTAAGCGTTTGACGGATGGCGGGCGCGATGGCGGAGGTGTGCCACGATTGGGGATGTCAGAATCATCATCACAGGAACGGCGCGCGGCATGGCTGCGGGGGTTTGAGGAAAGCGGGGCAGTGCAAAGTCAGGACCGTGAAATCCCTTTCTCATAAGAGTTCAGGCGGTTTTTGAAAACCTCGCAAATCTGCGCAAAACCCGTGTAACGAACGGGACGCCTGTTCCACCGGAGCACCGGGACAGCGGTGAATTTCCGCCGGAACTGGTTCTAAAAGCACCAGTCCATACGCTGGAAATAACTTGCCCAAAGACCCGGGAAGGAGAGGCTGGACGCACAGCCATGAACCGCCGTCACTTCCTCCAGCAGACCACCGCCGCCGCCGCCACCGCCGTTGTTTCCCAGTCGCTCACCGCGGCGGAGGGCGCGCCCGCCGCCGGCGCTCCTGAAATCTTCGCCTCCACCGGCAAGCCCCGGTTCCAGTTCTCCCTGAAATGGGGCATGATCAACGAGCCGCTTTCGGTCGTGGACAAGTTCAAGCTCCTCAAGGACCTCGGCTACGACGGCGTGGAAATGGACAGCCAGTACACCGTTCCCGTGAAGGAACTGACCGCCGCCATTGAGGCCACCGGTCTTCCCGTGCAGGGGGTGGTCAACGCCAACCACTGGTCCATCCGCCTCTCCGACCCCAGCGCCGATATCCGCGCCAAAGCTCTCAAGGAACTCCTCGACGGCATCCGCTACACCCACGACATCGGGGCTTCCACCCTCCTGCTCGTGCCCGGGGCGGTGCGCGATGCGCAAAACGAAAACAAGCAGCAGGTCTGGGAGCGCAGCATCGCCGGCATCCGTCAGGCCCTTCCCCTGGCGGCGGAGAAGGGCGTGCGCATCGGCATCGAGAACGTCTGGAACCAGTTCCTCTACCAGCACGGCAACGACGCTCCGGCGGACCAGAAGCCGGATCATTACATTAAATATGTGGATGAAATCGCCTCCACCTGGGTCGGCATCTACCTCGACCTCAGCAACCACCGGAAATACAGCTACTGCCCGGACTGGATCCGCGCCATGGGCAGCCGCATCATCAAATGCGACACCAAGGATTACCTTCTCGCCAAAGACGCCAAGGACGGCAGAAAGGAGGGTTTCTGCGACATCGGCGAGGGCTCGGTGGACTGGCCGGAGACCCGCAAAGCCCTGGCCGAGATCAATTACTACGGCTGGATCTCCAGCGAGGTCGGCGGCGGCAACCGCGCCCGCCTCGCCGACAACCTCGCCCGCATGAAAAAATACATCCAGGGCGCCGCCTGATGGCCGGCGGGCATCACCGGCGGATTCAAATCTGACTGGGTTCCCCCTGCGCCTCTCCGTTTTGCCGGGCACCGCCGGACCTGAAAGCCAACCGTTTTCAGGTCCGGTTTTTTTGAATTTGCGGCCGTCCCGGACAGGGGAAACGTCATGGACCGGGCAAAGCCCGCGCCGACGGTTTCCAGCGGGGGAAAGAAAACATCCTCCGGAGGCCACGCCTGACACCGCGTTCCGCCCCCGTCATCCGTGCGCACCGCGGCCGGCGGGCGGAATGACCGTGTGTTTTGGCGTATAGCTTGAAAAGCCGGAAGGGGCCGGTTACAGGAGGGCTGCCTGATGAACCCCTCCGCCCCTCCTGACAAACTGGACACGATGCAGCGTGTCGAGCTGGCGTCGGGCGTGGAGGTGGAGCTGCACCCCGCCGGACCCCTGGTGCGGGCGGGGGCGTGGATGATTGATCTGCTGTGGATCGCACTGATCAATTTCGGGCTGCTCATGGTGCACCTGCTCGCGTCCTTCACGGTCGGCTGGGAGGCGGGAGGGGGGCTGAATCTGCTGCTGGCGTTTTTCATGAGCTGGTTTTACCGCGTTCTTTTTGAAGTCCGGCGCGGAGCCACTCCCGGCCAGAAAAGCAGGGGGCTGAAAGTGGTCATGACCTCCGGAGCCCCGGTCACGTGGTCGGCCTCCCTGCTGCGGAATCTGCTGCGGGGCGTGGATTTTCTGCCCGGTCTTTACCTGACCGGTCTGGCGTCCTGCCTGATGACGCGCCGTTTCCAGCGGCTGGGCGATCTGGTGGCGGACACGATGGTGGTTTACGCCAATCCCTCCGACGGCCCGGTCAGTCTCATTCCCTCCGGTCACTGGGAGGGGGCCCGCCCGCCCGCGCTGGCGCTCAGCCGGGAGGAGCGCGGGGCCATCATCCGGTTCGCCGAGCGCCTGCCGATGTGGTCGGAGAGCCGCCGCCAGGAACTGGCGGATCACCTGCGGGAACTCACGGGCGCCACCGGCCAGGACGGGGTGCGCCGGCTGATGAGCATCGGGCGCTGGCTGCGCGATTCCTGAAAATCCCCACCTTTTTCCGCCCCTTTTCCTGATCTGAACGCCCGTGAATCAGCACCGTTTTGAAACCGACAACGCGCCCCGCTGGGAGGAGACCGGGCATCTGGTGACGCTGGCGGAAAAGCGTCAGTGGACCCCGGAGCTGGAGCGCCTGCCCGCGCTGTTCCGTCAGCTGTGCGCCGATCTTTCGCTGGCGCAGCACCGGATGTACGGCGCGAAGCTGTGCGGGGAGCTGAACCGGCTGGTGCTCCGCGCCCGGAATGTGCTGAGCCGGAGCGGCACCGGGGAAACCGGCGGGACAGGAGGAAGCCTGTGGGCCACCTTCCCCCGGGCGGTGCGGCGGGAATGGCGGCTGCTGATCGTGAACATGCTGCTTTTCTGGGTGCCGTTTCTCGCCTTCATCGCGGCGGCGCACTACAACGAGCGCTGGATTTTCGCGGTGCTGAAGGATCAGGACATGAGCAATCTGGACCGGATGTACGGTCAGGAGAACGCGGGCGCGTTTCTGCGCGACAAATTCGGCTCGGATTTCGGCATGTTCGGATTCTACGTTTATAATAACATCAGCATCGGCCTGCGCACCATCGCCGGCGGCGTGCTGGCCACGGTGGGCGCGGTGTTCTCCACGGCCCTGCAGGGCGTCCTGCTGGGGGCGTCCTTCGGTTATGTGCATTATTCCGGCAACACGGAGCGATTTTACCCTTTTGTGGCCGGGCATTCGTCCTTTGAGCTGATGGGGCTGATCCTCTGCGGAGTGGCCGGCACCCGGCTGGGCATGGCGGTCATTCATCCGGGCGTGCTGAGCCGGGCGGAGGCGCTGAAAGTGACGGCCAGGCGGGCCCTGCCGATCATTTACGGCGGGCCCCTGCTGGTGCTGCTGGCGGCGTTTGTGGAGGGATTCTGGTCCGCCTCCTCCGCCCCGCCGGAGCTGAAACTGGCGGTGGGGGCCGCGCTGTGGCTGCTGCTGGCGGCTTACCTTCTGCTGGCGGGGAGGGAGCGGCGGGCATGAAGCTGGAGAACATTTCGGCCGTGCTGCGGCCCCGGTCGAACCAGGAGGCCGCCGACCTCGGGCTGGCGCTGGTGCGGCGTCATGCGGCGGGCATTTTCAAAGCCTGGCTCACGCTGCTGCTGCCGCTGTGGGGGCTGCTGATCCTGCTGCTTCACGACTATCCGTCGGTCACCGTTTTTGTGGTCTGGTGGCTGAAGCCGCTTTATGACCGCGTGGTGCTGTTTTATCTGGGCCGCGCGCTGTTCGGGGATGCTCCGCCGCTCCGGACGCAGCTGCGGGCCTGGCCCCGGCTGCTCACCCGGAATCTGTCCTCCGCCCTGCTGTGGCGGCGGATGTCCTCCGCGCGCAGTTTTGTGATGCCGGTAATGCTGCTGGAGAATCTGACGGGCCAGTCCGCCCGCGGACGGACCTCCATTCTCAAGCGGCACGGCGGCGGCGCGGCGGCCTCCCTGACCACCATGGCGGGCATGCTGGAGGGGGCGGTGTGGCTGGCGCTGATCTTCGGCATCAGCTCCTTTCTGCCGGAGGAATACACCGATCCGCTCACCACGGGCTCCCTGCTCTCCAACTACAGCGCCATCCCCCCGGGACTGCTGTGGTCCGTGGCGGGCTGTTATCTGGCGGCGGTGGCGCTGATCGAGCCTTTTTATGCCGGAGCGGGCTTCGGGCTTTATATCAATGCCCGCACCCACCTGGAGGGCTGGGATGTGGAGGTCGCCTTCCGCCGTCTGGGCGAGCGGCTGCGCACGCGGGGCGGAAAACAAAATGCCGCCCCCGCCGCCGTGCCCCCGCCGCTCCCGCCGAAAGCCGGCGGGGCGGACCCGCTTCCGATTCCGATTCCACCGCCGGGCTCAGTTCCCCCGCTTCCTCATTTTCCGCCTCCGCTTCCGGCTTCGAAGTCTCCCGCTCCTCCCGCCGGGACGGGTCCGGGTGCACCGCAATCTTTTTCGCGGAATCTGCCGCTGCTCCTGCTGGCCGCCGGCGCGTGGCTTGCCCTGGCGGGACCGGTGGCCGCCGCTCCCGCTGTGGAGGTCGATCTGCGGGAGGCCCGTCAGGAAATCAAAGAGGTGATGGCGCATCCGGATTTCATCCGCCATGTCGAGAAATATCAGACCTGGGTGCCGGATCCGTCCACAGCCTCCACCCCCCCTTCCCCGCCGGACTATACCCGGGGCTGGGACTGGTCCTGGCTGAATTTCTCCTGGCTGGCGGCCTTTTTCAGGGGAGACTGGCTGGAGGTGACCCTGCGGCTGCTGCTCGTGACCGCCACCCTGGCCCTGCTCGTCTGGGTGGGATTTCTGATTTTCAAAAACCGTCAGCGCCTTTTCGGGGGAAGCGGCGGGGAACGGACGAAATTCCGCGGTCCGCGCACGGTCATGGGTCTGGAGGTGGCCCCCGATTCCCTGCCGGAGGATATTCCCGCCGAGGCCTGGGCCGCCTGGTCGCGCGGCGAAAGCGCGGGCGCGGTGCGACTGCTTTACCGGGGAGCGCTGGCCTGGCTGATGCAGCGGGCGGCCCTGCCCATCCGCGAAAGTGACACCGAGGGCGACTGTCTGCGCCATGCCGCCACGCTGGAGGATGCGGCCCGCAGCGGGTATTTCGCCGTGCTCACGTCCGCCTGGCAGGGCACGGCCTACGGCAGTCTGAAGCCCGGTGCCGAAGCCATGCGCGATCTCTGCGCCCGCTGGCCGTTTTCCCTGACGGAGGAAAATACCGCCGCCACTTCCTCACGGACGGGAAATTCCGGCCCGGAAGGCGGGTCAGGGTCCGATTCCGGGTCAGGGGCAAGGCCAGCTTCAGCTTCCGGAGCCAATCCAGGCTCCTCTTCCGGATCCGCGCCGGCCTCAGGCCGCTTTTCCCGGTCCATGCCTGCTACGCTGCTGGCGCTGGCGGCGGTTTTCATGCTGACAGGCTGCGGCCGCTTCGTGGAGAAGGAGCGCGAACTGGGGCATCAGGGCGAAGCCCGGCGCGATCCGTGGCTGGCGGCCGGACGGTTTCTGCGGATGCATGATTATCATGTGGACTCCAGGCGCGGGTTTCTGGATCTTCCGCATCAGAGCACGCTGCTCATAACACCGTCGGACGCCATCACCTCCGAGGCCCTGGCCAATATCGCGCTGCGCTGGGCCCAGGACGGCGGGCATCTGGTTTATCTGGCGCACGGCGGCAGTTCCCGGCGCGGCGACTGGGAAAACTTCAGCGGGTTTGGCCGGAGTCAGGACGCGGACACCACGGCCCAGCCGATGCTCACCGCTCTCGGGATCAGCCTCGACTCTTTGGGGGGAACCTCCAAAGCCGCGTCCATGGACATCGGCGGGGAGCCTTACCGGATCAGCCTGGGGGAGGAGGTGACTCTGAACACTCTCAAGGCCCGGTATCCCGTGGATCTCATCGCCGGATCCGACAACGCCGCCGCTCTCGCCAGTCTGCGCTGCGGCCAGGGACGCGTGACGGTGCTGGCCAACGCCCATCCTTTCCGGAACCGTTTCATTGAGGACGATGACAACGCGGCGCTGCTGCTGGCCATGGCACAGCTGGAGCCCCACGTCAGCGCCGTGCGTTTCATCAAAGCGGGCCGGGTGAATCTTTGGGACATGCTGGCTGAACACGCCTGGATGGCTCTCACCGGCATGGGCGTGCTGCTGCTGGTGTGGCTGTGGCGGTATCTGCCGCGCTTCGGTCCGGTGCGGGCCCTGCCGGTCCGCAGTCAGCGGCGCTTTGCCATCCATCTGGAGGAGGCGGGTCATTTTTTCTGGAAACACCGGCTTTCCGACATCCTCCTGGAGGCTCCGCGCCAGGCCGTTCTGGCCGCCGCCCGCCGCCGCGCGCTGAAGGAGACGGAACGCCACTTCATTCCCCTGCTCGCCGCCCGCTGCGGCCTGCCGGATGAGCGGGTCGATCAGGCGCTGAACGGAGGTGAAACCCGCGACGCCCGGGTGCTCACGCAGCGGATGGCCGATCTTCAGACCCTTCTTCAATCCCTCTGAATCCTGAAAAGCCATTCCTTTCCCCTGACTTTCCCGCCCCGCCCCGATCCGATTCCCTCCGTTTTCCTTTTCACACGCCCTTTTCCTATCAACATGGACGCTCCCGCCTCTGATTACAGCCTCCCGCCGGTTCCCGTTTATCCGCCGTTTCCTCCTCCCGCTGAAATCCCCGCCGTTTCCGCGTCCGGACCGGACAACGCCTTCGCCGAAGCCTCCGCGCTGCTGGGGCGCATGAGGACCGAGGTCAGCCGGGTGCTGGTGGGCCAGCCGCAGGTGGTGGATCAGGTGCTGGTGGCCTTCATCGCCGGCGGTCACATTCTGCTGGAGGGCAAGCCGGGACTGGGGAAGACCCACCTGGTGCTGGCTCTGGCGCGCACCTTCGGCGGGCAGTTCCGGCGCATTCAGTTCACGCCGGATCTCATGCCCAGCGATGTCACCGGACACTCGCTCTATGATATGGGCCGCCAGGAGTTCCGGGTGAAGGCGGGGCCGGTTTTCACGAATCTGCTGCTCGCCGACGAGATCAACCGCGCCCCCGCCAAAACCCAGGCGGCGCTGCTGGAGGTCATGCAGGAAACCCAGGTGACCATCGACGGCCAGACGCTGCCCATTTCCCCGCCGTTCATGACCCTGGCCACCCAGAATCCCATTGAGCAGGAGGGCACTTACGCCCTGCCGGAGGCGCAGCTGGACCGGTTTCTGATCAAAGTGCTGATCGATTACCCGTCGGCGCGGGACGAGGAGGCCATCGTCGCCGGAGTGACCGGCGGCAGCGGCGGCTCGGGGTCGCTGAGCGTGTCCCGCATCAAGCCCTTCGCGACGGTGGAGGACATTCTGCGGCTTCAGGAGCTGGCGCTGACCGTGAAATGTGTCCCCGAAGTCATCTCCTACGCCGTCCGCCTCGTCCGCGCCACCCGCGAAACCCAGGGCATGGCCCTCGGCGCCGGCACCCGCGGGGCCATTGCCCTCGTCCGGGTGGCCAAAGCCTTCGCCCTGCTCTCCGCCCGGACCTACGTCACGCCCGACGACATCAAGGACGCCGCCCTGCCCGCCCTGCGCCACCGGGTGGCCCTGGCCCCGGAACTGGCCATCAGCGGCCAGCAGGTGGACGATATCCTGACCTCGCTGCTGCGGACGGTGGAGGCGCCGCGTTAGGGCGGGTTTTGAAGAGCTGGAGGATGCGCATGACTAATTCGACTTTGTTATTCCCCGGTGGTGCAGGCTTCCAGCCAAGAGTGTTCGGCATGGATGGTGCTGCG
>JAZKFB010000085.1:0-48768 GCA_040386695.1 Verrucomicrobiota bacterium | reverse complement strand
GATGAAATCAGGGTTTTCGGCTTCTGTCCGCTTTTTTCATTCCAGACTTTAGGTTGAAGGCGGGCGGTTTGTGGGGTTTGAGGGGGTACTTCGGAAGATCCCCTCCGATCCTTTGAGGATCCCCTTGGATCTCCGGAAGATCGGCTTCGATCCTTTGGGAATCGGCCTGGATTCCTGGAGAGTCGCCCTGGATTCCCGGAAGGTCGGCTTCGATCTCCGGAGGATCGGGCGGAATCTTCGGAGCATCGGCCGGTATTTCCGGAAGGTCGGCCGGTATTTCCGGAAGGTCGGCCGGAATCTCCGGAGGATCGGCCGGGACTCTAAAAGAATCGGGCGGGATCCTCAGGGAATCGGTCAAAATTCCTCCGCAGTTCCGCAAAGCTCAGCTGAAATTCGATTCCGACCGGATTTCAGGCGGGACGCTGAGTTTGGCGGAGCGGTGGAGGGCTTCGCGGTGCAGGAGGCGGCGGGCCCATTCGCTGTGGCAGGCGGGTTCCAGCATGTCGCCGTTGGAGCCGAAAACAGCGGGGGCGGCGGGGTCGAGAATGAGACGGGCCTCCGCGACTTCGGCGGGGTCCGGCGTATAGGCCCGCCAGATGGCGTGGACCTGCCGGGGATGAACGGCGGTTTTGGCGAAAAGGCCGCGGTGCATATCCTCGGCGACTTCGCGCTCCAGGGTCTCCTGATTGCTGATACGGTCGCAGACGGGCGCGCAGAGCCGGACGCCATAAGCGCTGAAGGCCTCCAGCAGGCCGTCGATGACACGCCCGGCGGGCGTTTCATAAACCGTGCGGCCCATAGGGCGGCGCAGGCCGCCGAGGAGGGCGAACAGATCATTCACGCCGATGCGCGCCCCCGCAATGACGGGCGGGTGCGCGGCGCAGGCCTGGGCGAGTTCCCGGCGGCCGACAGGGTCGAGGGCCTCGCGGGTTTCCAGAATGGGAAAAATCGGATGCAGGCCGAAGCTTTTCTCAATCCACAGGTGGATGGAATGGACCGATGCCTTGGGCAGGATAAAACCGGTGATGCGTTCCCCGGGCACGTTTTCGAGAAGCCACTCGAAAGCGTCCGTGCCGGCGGGGCGGACAAAAATGGAACGGGGGGCGGCGGGCAGATTTTCCATGATCCGGGCCAGCCCGGCGGCGGCGGCGCGGCGGTTGTCGGGGCGCACGGCGTCCTCCAGGCAGACGGCGATGGAGCAGACGCCCAGATCGCGCCGGCCGGAAAGGACGGCCGCCAGATCGGGATGATCCGCCGGCACGTAGAGCATCGGGGCCAGCATCGGAAGATCGGCGTGCAGTCGGTTCATAAACGGGGAAGGGGAGGAGGGGAATCAGACCGTCGCGATGACGGCCACAGCATCGAAAGTGAGCGCACCGTCGATGGAGACGGCGACCTGACGGAGGGCGGCGAGGCGGCGGATGAGGTCCGCGTCGGTGGGATTGGCCCGGGGGCTGAGCCAGACGGTGTGCGGTTTGCGCCGCAGGAGAACGCGGACGGTTTCACCGATCCCGAGCTTGATGCGGTTGCGGTCGGTCATGCCGTGGCGGGCCAGCATGAGATCCAGGCATTCCGCCGTTTCCGCGCGCCGCGGAGGGCCGCCGCTGGCGTTGACGGGAGGATGGGAGGAGCCGGGAAGGGGGATTTTTTCCAGACGCGCCCGCATTTCCCGGATGAACCAGCGGCTTAAATCGTAGCGGCGCAGGGAATTCAGCGGGACACAGCCGTGGAATTCCATCCCGTCCTCCTCGCCGGCGGGAAGCACACTGCGGGAAACCAGACCGGACAGGGTGCCTCCGAGCAGGGTGGAGGGAATCAGATAATCCTCCGAGCTGGCGGCAAAAACGGCGGCGCCGCACACGTCCAGCGGCACCCACAGGCCGGGATTCAGATCCGCCGGGGCCTCCGCCCAGCCGCCCAGGGAACGCTGAAGCTCATCGGCGATGGTGCCTTTGCCCGTCCACCCATCGACAAAACGCAGGCTGGCGGGGGCGTGACGGGCCATGATCCAGCGCAGGGCGGCGTAATCCACGCCCCGGTCGCGGATCACGGAAATGGAATAATGGGTGACCCGCAGATGAGGCGCGGTTTCCCGGATCCGGTGCCATAGCAGCACTCCGATGGGCGTGCCGGCCCGGGCGATGGAAACCACGGTCAGCTCACCATTCACGGCGGTCGCGGCCATGGCGGCGGCGAGGGCGGACAGGTCCCTGGCCATACGTTCGCCGTTGGCGGCGAGGCATTCGCGGAAAAGCCGCAGCCGGGCGCGGGTCGGCGCGTCCTCGGGGCCGATCATCTCGCTGTAATGCCGCTGGCCGCTCTGAATGAGGCGTTCGCGCTCATCAAGGGCGGTGGTTTTCAGATGCAGACGGCGCATGAGAAACGCCACCTCCGCAGGCTGGTAGCTTCCGGAAAAGGGTTCACTCATACGGGCCAGGCGAGGTCAAGGGTGGAGCCTGTCGGTGTCGCCAGCAGGCCGCCGAGGCGCATGAACTCCAGATCCAGCGGCATGTCGCCCAGGCAGAGCAGGGGAGGCTGACCGTTGAACCAGCGGCGCTGCACCTCCAGGGTGGCGTCGCGTTTGCCCACGCCGGGCGGGAGCACCTGAAGCTCCAGCCCCAGGACCTCCACCCGGCAGTCCAGCCAGTCCATGGCGGCGAGGATTTCACGGGCTTCGGGCGTGTGCCACCAGCCGGCGGCGGCTTTGGCGACCAGATAGGCGGGCAGTCCACAGGGTCCGGGAATCAGCCGGGGCCGTGCCAGGCCCTCGCTTTTCGCGGTCAGCCAGGCGCAGAAATCATTCAGCCGGTTTTCCCAGGGGGCGAGCCTGGCGTTCATGTGCTCCTCCCACTCCCGGTCAGGAAGGCCGTTCCAGTCGAGGATCACCGCCCCGTTGGCCACCACCGCCGGGCCGCGCAGGTGCAGGCCGGAGACGTCCACGCGCTCAAAGGAATCCATGTCCCGCGCCGTCACCGGCACGAGGGCGAAAGAATTGGCCAGGGCCGCCAGCAGCCGGTGGGTCGCGGCTTTCATCCAGCTCGACGGCGAGCGCGAGCCGTCCTCCGCCGGGCTCCAGGTGGCGGCGATGGCGTCGTCCGCCTGCCAGGCGCGGGTGAAAAGGGTGCTGTCCAGGTCTGTCGCGATCCAGTCTTTCATGAGCGTATTTCCAGGCGGGGGATGAGGCGGATGGGGTGATCCGGCGGCGGCTCCGCGTCCTCCAGGCAGAGCACCACGCGGTCGTAACCGTGATCATCCGGCACATTATAAAGAAACTCCGCATGTCCCTCGCCGGACAACGCCTCAAAAGCTCTGGCGTGTCCGATGGCGCCGCCGGGAAGAATGGGGGAGCGCGTGGTGGCCTGGAGCCAGGCCCGGGCACCGGCGTTCTCAAAAGCCTCAGCCAGCAGCAGGGGCTGGAAACCGTATTCGCCGTTGCCGATCACGAGGATTTTCTCATCGGGGCGGGTGGTCAGCTTCCATTCCGGCGGAATTGACTGCGGGACGCGGCCGCCGTGACGGATACCGCGCCGGGCGGTCACGCGGCTGTCGATGAGGTTATTGGCGGCGGGGGATTCCGGCAGGCTGCCTTCGGGTTGAAAAGTGAAATGTCCCTCCGCCAGCGACTCGATCCCGGCAAAAGCGGCGTCATTTTCCCCGCCCTGTTTCCAGCGGAGAATCACGGCCAGCCAGGCTTCGAAAGGCGCTCCTCCCGGCCCGCGCCATTCCTTCAGGGCGTGGACCAGACCGGCGGCGGTTTTGGCGGTGGTGGCCTCGTCGTCCACAACCACGACGTGCCGGGCGGTCCGCAGCAAATGGTCAGGATCGTCCTCCGGCGACGGCAGGTGAATAACATGAGCGGTGGCGTGCGAATGGCTTTCCGCGAATCCAAAGGCCTGCGCCCCGCCGGTCGAGCGGCGGGTGCTTTCCAGATACAGACCGTTGCCGCCCTGCGAGAGAAATTCCCGGAACACCGTCTGGCCGAGCGTGGTGGCGGTTTCGGCCATGCCGATGAAAACCACGGACCCGGGGGCGGGAGTGATTTCCGACAGGCCGGATAAGCCCGATAGGTCGGATAGGCCCGATAAACCGGCGGCATTTTCCTCCGGTTTCCGGCTCAGGCGGGCGTGCAGTTTGGCGGCGATGGCCGCCGCCACCCGGCGCATGGCGGCGGGGCGGACCGGGCAATGGCGGCCCAGGACCTGACTGACAAACAGAAAGCGCCGTTTGGCGTTGTTGCGGACCGCGAGATCGCACAGTTCGCGGAACGGCAGGTCCTCGCGGTGCATTTCCAGCGTGAAGCGTCCACCCGGCAGGCGGGCCTCATAAAAACCTGGCGTGTCCTCCCGCCACTCGGTGGGCAGCGGCGTCATTCGGACTCGGACGGAGGCATGATAAAAACATCCGACCGCTCCTGCACCCGCAGCGGCAGATTCGGCTCCGGGATTTCCGGCAAAGGATCACCGCGACGTGTCAGGGCGATGCGGATGGCCCACAGCGTCAGATTCAGCCCCGAAAGCCGGATGTAAGGCAGCCCGCCGGCCATACGGCCGTTGATTTCCAGCAGGCAGGGCCGCTCCGGCAGTTCCGCACGGGTGCGGAACTGGACATTGAACAGACCTCCGAGATGAAAATGCCGCGCCAGCAGCCGCACCATGTGCTCGATTTCCGGCTCCCGGGCCAGCAGCTGCGACTGCCCCTCGTCCACGCGGATGGTGCGGGAGGTGCCGGTCAGGCGGACACGGCCGTTGATCGGTTTCCGGCGGCAGACCATGGCCAGCACTTCGCCCTCTCGGGCCAGCACATCCACACTGAACTCGCTGCCGTCGAGATATTCCATCACCAGCAGCTCCGGGAAGGACTCCGCCGTTGTCAGGATGGACTTCAGCTCCGCTTTGGTGATGCGGTGGGCCTCGCTGCGCAGGAGCCGTTTCAGCGGCGTCATGCCCTCGTCAATGATGTAAAATCCCAGCCCGAACGTGCCCGTTCCCGGCTTGAAACAGACCGGCAGACCCTCACTTTCAAGCTGACCGCAGGCGGCGGTGAATTCCTCCCAGTTGCGGACGCGGTGAAAGCGGTGGACCGCCACGCCGTCCGGCGCCTGGGCGAGAAACCGGCCCTTGTCCTCCAGCAGACGGAGCGTGTCCCCGTCGCCGGCGAGGATCAGATTCACGCTCCGGGCCTCGAATTCCGCCCGGCGGTCGGCGATGGCCTCGCGCATCCGCCCGGGGATGAAAACGTTCACCTGATGCTCCGCGCAGAATGCCAGGCACCACTCCACGTAATCCGCCGCCGTCAGGCCCCTGGGCTCGACGGCGGCGAAGTCGCAGGAGGACAGCGGACCAAAATCCCGCTCGGTGTGGCTTCCAATCAGGAACAGGCCGCCTCCCCAGTCCTCACGGAGCTGCCGGAGCACGCCGTGAATGCTGGAGAAGCACTTGTTGAACCAGACGCGGGCGGGAGGATGGGACGCTGCCATGGGCAAAAGCTGCGCGTTCAAATGGCAGCCTGCATGGCGGGCATCAGCTGCTGGAAGGTTTTGCCGGAGGTGTTGTCCCCGATGGCGTGCATCTTCCACTCGCCGCTGTGCAGATAAACTTTGGCCATCAGCATCGCGGTGTGCTCGCCGGTGCAGCTGAGGTCATAACGCGCCAGCTCCTTGTTGCTGGCGGCGTCCACCACGCGGCAGTAGGCATTCTCAATCTGGCTGAAGTTCTGGCCCGTGAAGCTGTTGACCACAAACAGGATGGACTTCACCTCCGCCGGCACCCGGGAAAGATCGACCACGATCTGCTCGTCGTCGCCGTCGCCCGCGCCGGTGCGGTTGTCGCCGCTGTGCTTGACGCTGCCGTCCCGGCTGACCAGCTGGCCGAAATAAATCGCGTCCAGCGGGTTTTTCGCCTCATCAAACAGCAGGCAGGAGGCGTCCAGATCGATTTCCTGATCCTTGGAGCCGAAACCGAAGAAGCCTTTGGTTTTCTTGGCGTCCCAGCCCAGTCCCATCACGATTTTCGTGAGGGTGCCGCCGCCGGCTTCCTTGGTCAGGGAGATTTTTTGTCCTTTTTGAAGGCTGATGGCCATAATCGGTGCGGTTTGGTGTGGGAAAAAGGGAGGGTGCTGGAAAGCGCGGGAATCAGACGTTGACCCCGTAGTTCTTGGCCATGGCGGCGAGGCCGCCGGCGAAGCCCTGGCCCACGGCGCGGAATTTCCACTCGGTGCCGCTGCGGTAAACCTCGCCGAAAATCAGGGCGGTCTCCACGCTGAAGTCCTCGCTCAGGTCATAACGGACAATTTCGGTGCCGTCGGCCTCATTGACCACCCGCACGAAAGCGTCCCCGACCATGCCGAAGTTCTGCTTGCGGGCCTCGGCCTCGTGAATGGTCACGGTCAGCGCGATTTTGTCCACGCCGGCGGCCACGCCGGGCAGGTTGACCTTGATCTGCTCGTCATCGCCGTCGCCGGCTCCTGTCAGGTTGTCGCCGAGGTGCTTCACGGAGCCGTCGGCGGAGGCGGCCTGGTTGAAAAAGATGAAATCGGCGTCGCTGGCGACTTTGCCGTCGGGTTTGAGCAGGAAGGCGCTGGCGTCAAGGTCGAAGGCGGCGCCGTCGGTCGCGCGGGCCTCCCAGCCGAGGCCGATCAGGATGCCGGTGAGGCCGGGGGCGGATTTTGTCAGGGAAACATTGCCGCCTTTGCTGAGGGAGATAGCCATAACAGTGTTGTATTTTGGGTTGGTGGTTGTGCGTACGGAAGAAAAGGGGGAGGAGCGGAGGCGGATTTATTTGGAGCCCCGTGACCACTGGAATCCGAAGCCATACTGGGCATCGGCGTCGCGGTGGCCTTTGAAATAGCGCGTTTCCTTCACCAGCTCGACTCCCGGGGCCGTGCGGGAAATCATGGCGATGGCGCAGAAGGTGGCCCCGGAGCCGGGGGAGTCCAGCCGCACCAGGGTTTCGCTGCCGTCCTTCTCCTTGAAGGTCAGGCGGGCGTTGACGGTGTTGAAATTGGCGGCGCCCTCGTAAATATAAGCGTAAACCAGCACCCGCTCGATCAGGTCCGGCCGGAAAACATACAGGTTTTCGCCGTCCGTGGCCTGTCCGCTGCGGTCGTCCTTGTCCAGAAAGATGAAGGGAGCCGCCGTCCGGTTGCCGAAATTGCCGCCGAGGGCCTGAATGCAGCCTTTGGAGCCGTCCCGCAGGATATACATGCATCCCAGATCCAGGTCGGCATCCTTGCCGCCGCCGAAAAAGGATTTTTTGAGCGAGCGGTCCCAGTTCAGATTGATGTGGATGACGCTCTGGCCGGAGCCTTTCTCCAGGCTGATGGACTTGCGTTCGCCGGGTTTCTCCAGGGTGAGTTTTTTCAGGGAAAGCGGCGGCGGGGAAACCGGCGCGGGCGCGGCGGGAATCGGCGGAGGAATGACAGGGGGCGGCGGCAGCGGAGACGGAGCGGCCGGAGCCGGGGGAATCACCGGAGGAGCCGCTTTCGGGGGCGCGGCCCGCTCTTCAAGGACTTCGCCCCCAAAGTGTTTCAGCAGTCCCGGCAGTCCGGCGATGAATCCCTGTCCGGTGGCCGCGAAACGCCAGCCGTCCTTCCAGTAAAGCTCGGCCAGCATCAGGGCTTTCTCATCGGCGTAATCGCCGGCCTGAAGATGGAATTCCACCACATCGGCCCCCCCGGAGGACAGGCGGACGCTGCCCCGGGTGATCTGCCGCATGGCTCCGGCACCGTCCACGGTGGCGGTGAAAACGAGGCGTTTGATCCTGTCCGGCAGTCCGGGAAGATTGATCTGAAACACCTGCCGGGCCCCGCCCGCCGCGCCTTTGGCGGCGATGGCGCCGCAGGGGGACTGCGGCTGGTTATAAAAGATAAAATACCGGTCGTCCGAGAGTTTTCCCTCCGCATCCAGCCCGAAACAGCACACATCCACCTCGGGATTGCCCGTCAGATCCAGCGAAACCGAGAGGCTGACCACCGGGGCGGCATCCAGTCCGAGACCTGCCAGAGCCGTTTTTTGACCACGCGTGAAGACCTTCATGCTGCCGGAGCGCTTGCGGGTTTGGGGAAAGGGAAAATGAAAAGCGGGACGTGCCGGGCGGAGATCCGCCTACAGGTCGAAATCCGCCGGAGCGATGCCCACGGCATTGCAGGCCTCCTTGACGGCTTTTTTCTCATCCGCGTCAAAGTTGCCGTCAGCCCCGCCGATGATGATGCCGATCTGGATCAGGGCGCGCGCCTGGTCCGGCTTGCTCTTCAGTTTAGCGATGGCCTGGACGGCTTCAATTTTCCCGAAATCGTAGTCGGCGGTGAGCTTGTCGCAGAAATGGTCGAACTTGGTTTTCAGCTCGGCGGCGGGGAAGATTTTCAGCGTGTCATTCTGAGTGATCAGGCTGGCGATCTTGGCCTTCTCCGGGCCGGTCACGCTGCCGTCGGCGGCGGCGATCATGGCGCACATGGCCATGGTGCCGTTGGCGAATTCCGCGTTTTTGAATTTGCCGATGTTGGTCTGCAATGAGGAATTCATTGAGGCCACTTTATCTTTCAGATTATCCCAGAAGCTCATGATCGGTGGTGGGGTTGCGGCGCACGGGCCGCGGGTGAATAATAAGGCGGTGACGGGTTTGAAATTTGTTTCAGCTTTGCGAACTTTATTTGCGGCTTTTCATTTGACCGAAGTCAGACGCACAGCGGCCTGACTGACGTTTCGGAAACAGTTTTTGTCAAACCGGCAGTGGCTGTAACGTATCCGGCGCGGATGACGGATTCAGCTCAGGCCGCTTTCGGCGGGTCCGGCAGCAGCGCGTTGCTGATCTCCACCGGCGAGGGGCTGGCGATGCCCAGCTGTTTCAGAAGATCATCCACGACAGGAAGCTGCACCCGGTGGCGCAGAAGGGCATTCACCAGCTGATCGGGCACATTGCCGGATCCGGACCCGCCGCTGCCGTTGCCGCTGTCGCCGCCTCCGCTGCCGCCGATGAGGGGGCCGTTGGTGCTGAGAATGCGGACGCTTTCAATGTTTTCCAGAGGCTTCATGCTGGCCGCGATGAGCGCGGGCGCGGCATGGGCGAGGATGGCTTTCATTTCGTAAGCCATGACGTTTTCCGACAGCATGTTTTTGGCTTCGTTGATGGCGCGGGCCCCGTAGGCTTCGGCCTCGAATTTTTTCTGGTCAGCCTCCGCCTTGATCACGATGGCCTCCGCCTCCGCGCGGGCGGCGGTGAGCCTGGCGAGGGCGAGATCCTCGGCGGCTTTTTTCTCGGCTTCGGCGGCGACGGTCACCTTGGTGGCCTCGCGCTCGGCCTCCTGGCGGGCGGAGATGACCTCCACCTCGCGGCGGCGGTTGGCCTCGGCGATCATGCGCACGGTGATCACGTTCTCCTCCTCGCGGACTTTTTCGGCGAGGGCTTTGGAGGCGTCGGCCTCGGCCCGGGATTTGGCCTCGCTCTTTTCGGCGATGTTGATGGCGGCCTCCTGCTGGGAAATCTCCACCGCCTGGCGGCGGGCGATGTCGGCGGTCTCAATCTGCCGCTTTTTCTCCATCTGGGACTGCTCCAGCTCGCGCTCCTTGTTGATGGTCTGGAGGGCGATCTGTTTGGCGGCCAGGATGGAGGACTCCTCGGCCTCGCGGTGGCGCATGGCCTGCTCGGTCTTGATGAGCGACTCCTGTTCGGCGCGGCGCATGGAAACCTCGCGCTCCTGGCCGAGGCGGGCGAATTCCCCCTGCTGGCGGATGGTCAGGGACTGCTGCTCCGCTTCGAGGTTTTTCTGTTCAATGCGGATGCGGGTCTCCTGTTCGATCTTGTTCCGCTCCTCGCGTTTGGCTTCGGTGATGCGGGCGATATTCGCCAGGCCCTGGGCGTCAAAGGAGTTGGTGGCGTTGAAATACTCCACACTGGTCTGGTCGAGGCCGGTGAGGGACACGGACTCCAGCTCCAGACCGTTTTTCGCGAGGTCCTCGGCGACGGTGGTCTGCACGCTCTGGACAAAATCCGCGCGTTTCTCATGCAGGGTCTGCATGTCCATGCCGGCGGCCACGGCACGCAGGGCATCCACAAATTTGCCCTGGAGAATCTCGCGCAGCTCCTCGGGGTGCAGCGTTTTGCCGCCGAAGCTCTGGGCGGCCTGGGCGATAGCCTCGGTGTCCTTTTTCACGCGGACAAAGAACTCGGCCTTCACGTCGGCCCGGATGCGGTCGAGAGTGATCAGGGCCTCGTTGTTGGCGCGCTCCACCTGGAGGCGGAGGGTCATCATGTTCACGGGAGTGATCTGCTGGAAGATGGGCAGAACGATGGCGCCGCCGTCTGCGATGACCTTCTGTCCGCCAAGACCGGTGCGCACAAAGGCGCTCTCCTTGCTGGCCCGGACATAGAAGCGCGAGGCGATGCTGAGCATGACCACGATCAGGGCGAATCCGGCGACGCCGCTGAGCACGGCGGGTTGTTTGATAAGTTCCATCATGACGTTGTGTGTGGTGGGTCAGGAATAAAGATTCGGGGAAAGGTCAGGGTTGGTGTTGCGCACCCCGCGGAAACAGCCGGTGACGGGGTCGCGGCCGCGGAGCAGGACCTCGCCGCCCTGGGGCACGGGGTCGCCGCTGACTCGGCACATGACATAATGCGCGCGGCCATCCGGTCCGGTGACCCGGACCTCGGCGGCGCGGTCCTCGGTGGCGGTGCCGATGGTGACCACTCCCACCCAGCCCACCAGATGCTCCACGGGAAAGGCGCTGGTCTCATCCTTCGGCCAGACGCGGCCCAGGGCGCGGTTGGCGAGTTTCAGCAGCGGCAGGGCCGGGAAAAACGCCGCCGCCGCCGCCCATGCTCCGGGCAGGGCGGGGAGCCGGGCAAGAATCAGGGACTCCTGAAGGATCATGCCGCCGATGCTGAAGGCCGCCAGAAAGGCGCAGAGGGAGATCAGCACCGGGACTTTCCCGATTTCCAGCCAGGAGAGCAGGGGGGTGAAAAAGCCGGTTTCCGCATCCGAGCCGCTGTCCCCGGAGCCATGGCCATGCCCCTGACCGGCGTCCGCATGGGCCTCAGGAGCGGCACCGTGGCCACCTGTGTGAACATCCGCGTCCCCGGCGTGCGGGAGATCCATCAGATCGCTGAGCCAGTCGGACAGGCCGAGACCCAGCACCAGACTCACGCCCTCCAGCAGAGCGAAGCACAGCAGCACCACAAACGCGGCCGCGAAAACGGTATTGTGGGGTGCCAGCAGCCAGTTCATCGGAAATCAGAATAACGGATGCTAACCGGCAGTCCGATCTCCGCCAATATAATAGTGCGTCCATATTGGAGCCGCTGCCTCTGTTCTGTTAAACAGCGGCGGCGCGCGTGGGCAGCGGAGGCCGGCGGCGGGAAAGGGCTTTGCGGATCATGAGGACCTCCAGCACATTCTCGGAAGTCACTAGGCCCACCAGTTTTCCCTGATCGATTACGGGAATCAGGGGCAGGGTGGATTCCCTCAGGGTCAGCATGGCCCCGTCCAGCACATCCAGCGGCGCGCAGCGGGGGGGATTTTCCCGCATGAAGCCGGAGACGGGGGCTGTAATCTCGCTTTCCAGGGCGCGGAAGACATCCTGCTTGGTCACGATGCCCACCAGCGCGCCGCCACTGACCACGGGGAAATCGGCCTGCGAGCCCTGAATGATCAGCCGCGCGGTCTGCTGCGCGGTGTCCTCCGGGCGGAGAGTGTGGAATTCGGTCATCATGGCGTCCTTCGCGGTCAGGCCCGCCAGCAGGGAATCCTCCTCGGCGTCCTCGGCTTCATTGGAGGCGCCGATCCACACGAAGAAAGCGATGAAAAGCAGCATGTGATAGCCGGGAATCATGATCCCGGCGAGCACAAAGAGCACCGCCATGCCCTGGCCGACGGTGGCGGCGGCCCGGGTGGCTTTGGCGTAGGGCATGCGCATGGCCAGCAGCGCCCGCAGCACCCGGCCGCCGTCCATGGGGAAGGCCGGGAGCAGATTGAAGAGGATCATGTAAATATTGAAAACCATGAGCGCCCGCAGAAAAGTGCCGGAGATAACCAGAAAATGGCTCTGCACCAGAGGCTCGCCACGCAGCCACAGCCACAGTCCGATCAGCGCGACGATGACCACATTCACGGCCGGCCCGGCGATGGCCACGAGCAGCTCCTGCCGGGGATTGGACGGCATCCGCTCCAGCCGGGCGACGCCGCCGATGGGCAGCAGGGTGATGTCGTGGGTGCCGATGCCGAATTTCCGCGCCGTCAGGGCGTGCCCGTATTCATGCAGAATGACGCAGGTGAAAACGCCCGCCAGCAGGGCCACCGTGTGCAGGGTCTCCACGGCATCGTGCCCGGACCTGACATAGGCCCCGTAGCCCAGCCAGGCGAAGAACAGCAGGAAAGTGAAGTGCAGGAAAACATCGATGCCAAAAAACCGGCCAAGTCTGACGGACCATTTCATAAGAGGGGAGAACTACAGCGGGTCAGCGCCGGCGGAAAGCAGGTTCGTTCAGATATCGCCGGAGGGGCTGTTCCCGCAGCGTTTCACCGTGAAAAATCCCGTGCGCCGCGCCGCCGGGCCGCGTATAGCGGAAGGCATGAGTGAGAACGAGACAACAGTATTCGGCAAGCTTCAGAAAAGCGCCATCGTGGCGGTGCTGATTCTGGAGCGGGCGGAGGACGCGGTGCCGGTGGCGGAGGCGCTGCTGGAGGGCGGGGTGGACGCCATGGAGCTGACGCTGCGGACGCCGGCGGCTTTGGACGCGCTGCGTGAAATCCGGTCCAGGGTGCCTGGAATGCTGGCGGGAGTGGGGACGATTCTGACTCCGGATCAGGTGCGGCAGGTGGTCGATGCGGGGGGCGCGTTTGGCGTGTCGCCGGGCCTGAATCCCAGAGTGATCGAGGCGGCGCTGCAGGCGGATCTGCCGTTCGCTCCGGGCATCTGCACGCCGTCGGACATTGAGCGGGCGCTGGAGTATGACCGGAAGCTGTTGAAATTTTTCCCGGCCGAGCCCAGCGGCGGTTTGAAATATCTGGAGGCCATTGCCGCCCCCTACGCGCATCTCGGGGTGAAATACATTCCGCTGGGCGGTGTGAATCCCTCCAATTGCAATAACTGGCTGGCCAGCCCGCTGGTCGGCGGCATCGGCGGCTCGTGGCTGGCACCGAAACCGCTCATTGAATCCAGAGGCTGGAATTCCATCCGCGAGGCGGCGGCGCAGGCCATCGCCATCCGCGACGGGGTTTTCCGCGCGAAAAAATCTTAACGGTTATCCCGGAACATGCTGAATTACATCTGGTTGGGAATGGTCGTCCTTTCCGTGGCCGTGGGCCTGATGACCGGTTCGCTGGAGGCCGTGGGCGCGGCGGTCCTGGCGCGGGCGCGGGATGCGGTGATGGAGGTGATGCTGCCGCTGGGCGGAATGATCACGCTGTGGATGGGCATCATGCGCCTGGTGGAGGTCAGCGGGCTCATCCGCATCATTGCCCGGATGCTGGCTCCGGTGATGAGCCTGATTTTCCCTGACGTGCCAAAGGGGCATCCGGCCCTCGGGTCCATCGCCATGAATCTGGGCGCGAACATGCTGGGCGCGGGCAATGCCGCGACGCCGATGGGCCTGCGGGCCATGGAGCAGCTGAATCAGCTCAATCCCCATCCCGGCGTGGCCTCCAATGCCATGGTCATGCTGCTGGCGCTGAACACGGCGGGGATCACGCTCATTCCCACCAGCACCATCGCCCTGATGCAGACGCGGGGCGCGGTCAATCCCACGGACATCATCGGGCCGGCGATCCTGGCCTCCCTGGGAGGGACCATCTGCGCGGTCCTGATCTGCCGGACGCTGCAGTTTCTGCCGATGTTCCGCACCATCCCGCTGCCTGCGGAGGAACAGCCCCCCGTGCCCGAAGTGAAAGCGGTGCCGGAATCCGCGGCGCGCGCGCTGAATGGCTGGCGGCTGGCGCTGGCCGGGCTGGCGGCCGCCGGATTTTTCACGGCCATGATCTGGTATGTGGTGGACGCGCCGTCGGTGGTGGCGCACCAGCGCGGGTGGTATCAGCGGGTGATGGGCCATGCTCCGGACGGGATCGGCTGGTTCATGAATGTGCCGGATGCCTGGCATCTGCGGCTGATCAAATTCATTTCCGTGGCGGCGGTGCCGGGGGCGATGGCGTTTTTTGTGCTCTACGCCGCTCTGGCCGGAGTGAAGGTTTTCGAGCAGCTGGTGGAGGGCGCGAAGGACGGGATGCAGGTCGTGTTCCGGGTGATTCCCTACGTCGTCGGTATGCTGGTGGCGATCGGCATGTTCACCCAGAGCGGCGCGCTGCGGCTGGTGGAGTATCCCGTGCGGTGGTTTTTGTCGCTGCCGGGGATTTCCTGGCTCGGTTTTCCGGTGGAGACGCTGCCCATGGTGATTGTGCGCCCCATGAGCGGCGGAGCGGCCACGGCGGTGCTGAACAATATCGCGGTCGAAAGCGGCGTCGATTCCATCATCACCAAAATCGCCGCCACCATGAACGGCAGCACGGAAACCACGCTGTATGTGGCCGCTGTGTACTTCGGGGCGGTGGGGGTGAAACGCATGAGGCACGGCATTCCGACCGGGCTGCTGGCCGATGCCTGCGCGATGATTTTCGCCGTGATTTTCTGCCGCTGGCTGATTGGGGGATGAAATTTTCAAAATTTCCCCCGGGCGGGAATTTTCCAGCCGGTCGGCAGGAAACACGGGGCGGGCGGCCCCGGCCATGAGATCGGAAAAAGGCATCGCATGAAGCTTCGTTCACCGTTCAATCAGGCAGAAACTGAAAGAGACAAACGCCTGAATTCGTAGCGCTCAGTATCGGTGCAGGATGGTGCAGGAACCCTTGCGCGGCGGAAACAGGCGGGACGCCTCCGATTTGCAAAAACTTCCTTTTGCACCCGCATTCCCTCAACCTTAGAATCCATCCCAATGAATATTCAACCGTTCCTCGCAATCGGCCCTCTTGGCGGTCAAGAGATGTTCTTTATCGGCGCGATCGTGCTGCTGCTTTTCGGAGCCAAAAAACTGCCCGAATTTGCACGCGGTCTCGGCAAGAGCATGGGCGAATTCAAGAAAGCCCGCAACGAATTTGAACAGGAAATCCACCGCGCCACAGCGGAGGAGCCTCAGATCAGCCGTCCCGCCGCCACCATCGCGGCCCCGCCGGTGGCTGCCGCTCCTGTGCCTGCGGCTCCGATCGAAACCAAGCCGGTGGTCTGATTCCATGTTCCGCTCCAGCGGCCAAAGTTTCAAAAATATCAGGGGAGGCGGTCTGCGGACCGCCTCTTTTTCATTGTTTGCGCTCAGCCTGAGCCTGGGCTTTTGGGGAAAGGCGGTTCCGGTTCTGCATTCGCAGGAAAAACCGCCGGAAACGGAAATCGAAACGGCTCCCGCTTTGGAGTCCGAACCTGGTGCCGTGCCGGTCCCTGCCGCCGAGTTGCCGCCAGGTCCAGCCGCGGCTTCCGCTCCGGAAGCTAAAACTGAAACTGAGACTGAAATTAAAGCGGAGGCGCCTGTCCGTGAAGTCACGCCCTCCGTTCCCGTTCCAGCCGTCCCGGAAACGGCCGATGAGCCGCCCGCCGCCGGGAATTTCCCCAATTCCCCGGAGCCGGAGAAGGTGGCGATTGAGGAAAAGGATCCAAATCAGATCCGGTTCACCGCCTGGAATCTGAAAAATTACCTCCACGTCGCCGCCCCGCCGCCAGCGGGCTCGACGGAGAAATCGAAACCCCCGCGCGAGAGGGCCGCCGTGACCGCGCTGCTGACCGCCCTCCGTCCGGATATTCTGGGGGTCTGTGAAATGGGGGCTGCCACCGATCTGGCGGTGCTTCAGGCGGAATTAAAAAAAGCCGGACTGGATCTTCCGAACGCCGAGTGGGTGGAGGGCGCTGATTCCTCGCGGCATCTGGCGCTGCTGAGCCGGTTCCCGATCACGGCGCGCCAGCCGGTCACAAATCTGCGTTACGTGCTGGATGACAGCCAGTTCCCTGTGCAGCGCGGGTTTCTCGATGTGACCGTGCAGGTGAATCCCGGCTACGCCCTGCGGCTGGTCGGCACGCATCTGAAGTCACGGATCGACGTGCCGGAGGCGGATCAGGAACTGATGCGGCGCAACGAGGCCCACCTGCTGAGGCAGCACCTCGACACCATTCTGACCGCCGCTCCGGCGGCCAATGTGCTGGTTTACGGGGATTTCAATGACAGCCGCGACCAGCCGTCCGTGAAAGCCATCAAGGGCATGCGCGGAGCCGCCGCCGCCCTCACCGAAATCCCCGCGGAGGACGATTCCGGCGAGCGCTGGACGTTTTATTATCCCACAGCGGACGAATATTCCCGCATCGACTTTCTGCTGGCATCCTCCGGGCTTATGCCCGAAGTGCGCAAAGGACAGGCCTTCCTGCCCGGCGGCAGCGGCTGGTCCCGCGCCAGCGACCACCGCCCGCTCACCCTCGATTTAACCGCCAGCGAAGCCGCCGCCCCGCGCGCCCGTTCCCGCTCCAAATCCAAAGCTTCCCCGCCCGCCGCCCGCTGATTTCCAGCCGCTTTTTCTTTTCTTTGCGACCTCCGCGTCCTTCAGTTCAAATCAAAGCTCCTCCTCCTCCTCTCCCCGCCGCCGCCCGCCATGCTGCTCGTCATCGACAACTACGACTCCTTCACTTACAACCTCGTGCAGTATTTCGGCGAACTGGGGGCCACGCTGCTGGTGAAGCGCAATGATGAGATCACGCTGGAGGAAATCGCGGCGCTGAATCCCACGCAGATCGTGATTTCCCCCGGTCCCTGCACCCCGGCGGAGGCGGGCATCAGCAGCGATGTCATCCGCCGTTTTTCCGAAAAACTTCCCATCCTCGGCGTCTGCCTCGGCCATCAGTGCATGGGCCACGTTTTTGGCGGGGATGTCGTCCGCGCCGACCGGCTGATGCATGGCAAAACCTCCATGATCCACCACGACGGCCAAGGCGTTTTCAAAGGCCTCAGCCAGCCTTTTGAGGCCACGCGTTATCATTCACTGATCGTCAAACGCGACACTCTTCCCGACAGTCTCGTCATCACCGCCGAGACCGCCGAGAAGGAGATCATGGGCCTGCGTCACGTCAGCCATCCGCTCCACGGCGTGCAGTTCCATCCCGAATCCATCCTCACCACCGAAGGCAAGCAGCTGCTGCGCAACTTCCTGGAACTCTGAAGGATGTGAACGGGGAGCGCCGGGAAAACGCAGGGGCGGAATTCACGGATAAGCCGCCAGCAGCTCCTTCAGTTCCCGGTGCCGGGGCAGGAGCCGGGTGCGGTAGTGGAAAATCAGGCCGCAAAGCAGCGCCAGCAGGAGCAGGGGCAGCAGCACGAAGGCCGGAACCAGAATTTCATCGCCGGCTTTTCCCGCCGCCCGGAGCTGGTGGACCACGAGGGGTATGATCAGCATCACGGCGGCATAAAGTCCCGCGATGATTTTCAGCCGCAGGCGGGCCAGACGGTTCTCGTCCAGCAGCGCCAGGAGACTGGTGTGAATGGACCGCTCCGGCTCCGCATTGACCCGGCAGTGGCGGCGGAACTGGACGGCGAAAACGATCAGCACCGTCAGCGGCAGCAGCAGCATACCCACGGCCCCCCATTCCTGGCTGAGCCTCAGGGCACCGCCGCCGGCCACAAAATACCCCAGTCGGATCAGAATGACGGCCAGCCAGAGGCCGGCGAGGCTCGTGATGATCACAAATCCCCGGTGCCGCCCCCGCAGCCGCTTCAGATACTGCTCCATCTGCGCGGTGACGGCGGCGGGTTCCGGGCGGTTGGCGGGGGAGTTCCAGATATTTTCCAATTCGTTGTTATTCATAATGTTGTCCTTTCATGGCCTGAGTGAGTTTTTGCCGGATCCGGCTGAGCCGCACACCGACATGGCTGCCGGTGAGTCCGTGGATGGCGGCCATTTCGCTGTAGCTCATGCCGTCGAGTGAAAGCAGAATCAGCGACCGTTCCAGAGGCGGCAGCCGACGGATTTCCGCGTAAAGCCGGGCCAGTTTCGCCGCATCGGGCGCGGTTTCTCCTGGGTCCTCCGCTGGAGGCTCCAGGCGGAATTTTTCGATTTTCCGCTCGTAGGTCCGCTGTTTTCTCCGCCATGTCATGGCGGCGTTGTGGGTCACGCGGTAAAGAAAAGTGGAGACCAGGGACTCCTGACGGAAGGCGGGGATGGATTTCCACACCGCCAGCAGCAGCTCCTGCATGAGATCATGGCGGTCATCGCCGTCGGCGAACCCATTGACCGTGTGATGCAGGATGGCCGCATGGTCCCGCAGCCATTCCTCAAACTGGCGCTGCTGCCGCTGCGGCGGCAGCGGGGGAGCGGAAGGCGGCGGCTGTTTTGCGGGAGGCGTCATCTGTGGAGTTGGATGCGCGGAGTCCGGAATTTCTTACAGAAATCGCGCCTTCCTTTTCCGGCGGCGGCAGGATCGTCCTTTGGCTCTCTCTCCCGCCGGACCTGGAAAGTGATGAAAAATTTATAATAACAGTTTCCCGGATTGAGGGAACATGCTTGTTTCCGCGCGCTGTTCCTTTTTTCCGTATGATACGACTTTCTTTCCGCACGGGGCTTCTGTTGGCATTTTGTATGGCTTCCCCTGCGGGAGCGGCTCCGGCGACGGTGGAGCTGACGCAGGGCGGCAGTGTCCGGGGCGAGATTTTATCGGAGTCCGCCGAGCGCGTGGTGGTGGATCTCGGGTTCACCATTCTTCAGGTGCCCCGTGATTCCGTGGCCCGCATCGTCAGGGAAGCCGCCGCCGCCCTGTCCACGGCCGCCAGCGACGCCGACCTTTACCGCACCGACTCCGCCGCGCGCACCCAGAGCGTGAAGGATCTGGTGAACAACATCGGCGACCGCGTGGTGCTGGTGAAAACCCCGTCCGGCCTGGGCTCGGGTTTTATGATCCATCAGGACGGCTACCTGATCACCAACGACCACGTGGTGGCCGGGGAGACGCAGGTCACGGTCACGGTTTTCGCCCAGGGCGACAAGGGCATGGACAAACAGACGTGGGAGAACGTCAAAATCGTGGGCACCAACGCCGAGATGGACCTCGCGCTGCTGAAGATTGAAACGCCGGACAAGCGCCAGTTCCCCACTGTGCCCCTCGGCGACAGCGACGAGCTGAAGCAGGGTCAGCCGGTCTTCGCCATCGGGGCGCCTCTGGGGCTGGAACGCAGTGTCAGTCAGGGCATTGTGTCCCTGAAAAACCGGCTGGAGGACGGCAGGATGTACATTCAGACGACCACCCAGATCAATCCCGGCAACTCCGGCGGACCGCTTTTCAACCTGCGGGGCGAGGTCATCGGCGTGAACAACATGAAAATCGTGAGCACCGGCGCCGAGGGCCTCGGATTCGCGATTCCCAGCGCGGTGCTGAAGACATTTCTGAAAAACCGCGACGCCTTTGCCTACGACCCGGCGAATCCCAACGCCGGCTTCCGCTACAATAAACCGCCGAAACCCGAAGCCCAGCCCGCCGCCACGCCGCCGAAACCGCTCTGATCCCGCGGAACCACCGGTCGGCCCGCCGCCTTTTTTCAAGATTTTCAACCCTGAGCCTTTTCCTCCAATCCCATGACGATGCCTCTCTCCTCCCGTTTCCGCGCCACCGCCACGATGCTGGCGCTGAGCCTTCTGCCGCTGGCCGCCCGGGCCGATGATCTGGCCACCGTGCTGCCGGAGAGCGCGATTATCTTTGGCGAGATGCGCAGTATTCCCAAGCTGCTGGAGTCCAAGGACCATCCTCTGGCCAAAAAGCTGAATTCCGGGGAATTGGGCAAGGTTTTTGAAAAGCTGATGGGCGACGAGCCCGAGGACGCCAAATACAGCGAAATCTTCAGGGAGGAGACCGGTCTCACGGAGGAGGAGGTGATCGCCAAACTCACGGGCGGTCTGGCGGCGGGCATGTCGGTGCCTCTGGACAAACTGATCGCCGGGGAAATGGACGAGGTGGAGCCGGGCGGGCTGCTGGTGGCCGATTTTTCGGGTGACGAGGCGCTTTTCAAAAAAATCCTGACCGCCATCCACAAAATCAAGGAAGCGGGCGCGGAGGCGGCCAAAACGAAGAAAAAAGAGGCCGCCAAAGCCAGCCCCTCCGCCGATGAGGAGGATGAGGACGAGACGGAGGACGAGGATGACAAACCGCAGGCCAAATGGCCGGAGCAGTATGAGGAGATTGTCACGGAGGTGGACGGCTCCTCCGTGCATGAGTGGACGCTGAAGGATGAGGAAAAAACCACCGGCAACAAATTCTCGTGGGCCATCGCGGATGGCCGCCTGATTCTGGGCCTGGGCGATGCGGACACGAAGGAGGCGGTGCGCCGCCAGATGAAAAAATCCTCCGAGGGCAGTCTGGCCTCGACCACTGTTTACAAGGAAATCGACGATGCCGCCGGCGAATGGGATGTGCTGGGAGGAATGAATCTGGAGCGCGGCCTGGGGGCGGTGCAGGAGGCCATGCGTCTTCAGATGGAGAAAGGCGAACTGAACACCGGCCTGCCGGTCAACCCGCTTCAGGCCTGGGCCGGAGCCGGAGTGGACCAGTTCCGGGGAGCGTTCATGGCCTGGGATCTTCAGGGCGACGCTGTCGATTTCCACGCCAGCCTGACTTACGCGCAGAAACCGGCGCTTCTGAAACTTTACGCCGCCACCGGCCCCGGTGAACCGCCGCTTTTTGCCCCTCTGGATGCGCAGGAGGTGTCCTGGGGCACCATGGACTGGGGCAAAATGTTCGATAATCTCAAGGAACTCGCCGTCTCCGTCAGCCCCATGGCCGCCGGTGGCATCGAGATGGGCCTGAACACCGTGAAAACCAAGATCGGGGTGGATCTGCGCAAGGATATCCTCGGCCAGATGGGCGACAACCTGTGGAGTCTCTCAAAGGCCACGCCCCCGGAAAAGGGCGCCAAGGTTGAAAAAGAGGAGGATGACGAAAATCCTCTCAGCAGCCTCGGTCTGGAGAATCAGTCCCAGCTGCTGGGCATCGCCCTGCGGGATGCCAAAGCCTTTGAACTGAGCCTCAAGAGCATCTTCAACACCGCCGCTCCCGGACAGGCCCTGTTCGAGGACCGTGATTATCTCGGCAACACCATTCACGAGATCAAAGGCCTGCCGCCCGCCGTGCGGATTTCCTGGCTGATCAAGTCCGACACCCTCATCCTCAGCATCGGCAAGCCCGAGCTGCTGGAAAAAGCGCTGGCGGGCATGGATAAAAAACCGGCGACCCCGCTGCTGGAGCAGGATTTTGTGAAAAGCGCCTTCGCCAAGCTTCCCGAAGGCCAGAATTCCGCCGCGTATTATGACGCCGGCATGCTGCTGGACGCGGTGGTGGAGGGCATGAAGAGCACTCTGGAGAATATCGGCCCCGGAAATGAGTTCGGCAAAGCAATCAGCGATTTGCCGGACCATCTCGACCTGCCGCTTTTCATCGTCACCCGCACCTACCTGTCGGACAAATCCGCCGATCTGCGTCTGCGTCTGGCCGTCAAACCCTGAATTTCCGGAAACCGTGAACCTCCAGAAACTGCCATCCCGGCTTCCCATGACCTCCGTTTTCTCCTCCGGTTTTCTGATTTTAGCCGCCGCTCCGCTGGCTTTCGCGGCTCCGGCCGAGCCCGCGCTGGGCCCGGTCAGGCTTGACGGGCCGGAGGTGGCGCGTCTGGCGTGGGACACCCGGGGACTGGCGGCGGCGGATTTTGACGGCGACGGCAAACTGGACACCGCCCTGCTGAACAACGAGAACGGCAAGCTGGTGCTGCTTTACCAGCGCGTGCCAGGCAGTGCCGTGGTGGCCACGGACCGGCGCGCGGTGTCGCGCGACCGCTGGGAGCCGCAGCTGGAGGACACACGTTTTCAGAAAGTCTCCCTGCCCACGGACCAGCGGCATTTTGCCCTCGCCGCCGGGGATTTTGATGGCGATGGCCGCCCGGATCTGGCGATGACCGGCGCCACGGACGCGCTGACGGTGCGGTTTCAGGGGGAAAGCGCCGGCTTCAGCAAAACGTGGACCTGGCGGAACTTCGAGCCTCTGCAGGGCATGGCCAATCTGGTGGCGGCGGACCTTGACGGGGACGGCAAAGCCGATCTCGCGGTGCTGGGGAAAAACAAGCTGCTCGTCTTCCGCCAGCTGCCCGCCGGCGGTTTCGGCGAGCCCGTTTCCTACCTGACGACCGAGGACAAGGCCGGTTACCTGACGGCCGAGGATGTGGATGGCGACAAAAAACTGGACCTGCTCTATATCGCCGCCACCGGCGAGGGCTCGCTGCGCCTGCGCCGGCAGATCGCGCCGGGGGCGTTTTCCTCGGAAATGTCGCTGGATTACGCCGTGCCCGCGCACGGCATGGCTCCCGGCCGGGATGCCGCCGGGCATCTGACGCTGACCAAGGTCAACAACAAGAGCCGCCTCATCGAGCGTCACGCGCTGATCATGGACGCCCCCGGGGCGATTCAGGAGGACAAGCTGCTGCCCACGCTTCACGCCCCTCCCGGCGGAGTGAAGAGCGCGCTGCACGCCAGCGGGGATTTTAACGGCGACGGTCTTCTGGACATCGCCCAGGCCGACGGCAAGGCGGCGCAGGTCTCGCTCTATTTCCAGCAGGCGGACGGCACTTTCGGCGAACCGCAGACTTTCCCCTCGCTTTCCAACATCAACGGCCTCTCCGCCGCGCGTCCGGAGGCGGGCAAACCGCACGTCATTGTCGTCACCAGCAACAAGGAGGGTGTCGGCGTCAGCGCCCTGTCCGCCCAGGGACGGCTGGAATTTCCCGTGCTTCAGCCCATGGAGGGCGCTCCCGCCGGAGTGACCGAGCTGAAACTGCCCGAGGGCCGCAGCCTGCCGGTGGTCATGGCCGAGAAGGACAAAACCTGGACGCTTCAGACTCTCCAGCCCGGAGCCGACGGCAAGTGGACCGCCCAGGCGCAGACCCTGAAAGCCCTCAAACGCGAACCCTCCGGCCTGCGCACCGGCGACCTGAACGGCGATGGCCGCGAGGATCTGCTGGTGCTTCTGGCCAAGGAACCGGCTCTGGTTCTGCTGGCGAAAGCCGACGGCACCGGCCTCGCCGATCCGCTGAAGGAGACGCCCTCCATCAAATCCCAGCTTTCCGACCTCACACCGGACCGCGTGGCCATCATTGATCTCGACGGCGACAAACGCGGGGAAATCGTGACCGCCTCCACCGGCTTCGCCCGCTCCCTGCGCCTGACGCCGGAGGGCAATGATGTGGTGATTGTCGATCAGTTCAACGCCCGCCAGCCCGAGGACAAACTGACCGCTCCCGTCTTCTGCGACACCGACAGCGACGGCACCGCCGAGCTGCTGTTCCAGGAAACCGGCACCGCTTTCTGGCAGGCCCTGAAAAAGGACCGCGCGGGCGTTTACCGCTCCAGCCGCCGTCTCCAGTCCGATCTCATGGAAACCACCGCCGCCCTGTCCGTGAAACTCGGCCGGGAGGGCCGCCCGTATCTTCTCGCCCTGGGCCGCGACCGCTTCTGGACCGCCCCGCTCAGCGGCACCCGCCCCGGCCTGACCCTCACCGCCAGCTACGAGACCGACCTCAAAGGCTGCAACTACTATCACGTCAGCACCGCCGATCTCAACAACGACGGACAGGAGGAAATCATCGCCTTCGACGCTGACAACAAGCTCATGGAGGTCCTGCACCCCGGCGGCCTCGCCGGAGACGGCTGGAAAAGCCTGCTGCACTTCGTCATGTTCGAGGAGAACATCCATTTCCGCGGCCGCAAAGGCGAGGACAACGTCCGCGAGGTCCTCACCCGGGACTTCACCGGAGACGGCAAACCCGACATCCTCGTCCTCCTCCACGACCGCGTGCTGCTTTACCCGCAGAGCTGAGGGGCTTCGAAACGGGCCGCATCATGCATTGGCTGCGTTGGATTCATGGTGGCCACCTGGGTTCCGACGACGCCAGGCTGAGATGGCGGGTGGTGCTTTTCATTGGCCTGCTGATCACGACGCTTCTTCTTGGTCCTTTTAACTTCGATTTGGGACCACTCCGCAAGCGGTCCAGGGATTGGACCATTTCCCTCAATTTGAGTCTGGGCACCCTCTGGTTTAAGGCCGCTGTCGGTAAGTATGCTTCCGGCGGTAGTATGTGGGGTCCTGATTTAGGAATGGGTTACCATTCGTTTCCGACACTGCGGATTCTCAATCTGCCCTACATGTCCTTCAGCTACGGAAGTGAGTGATTGGGACCACTGGAATGGGAAGCAGGCGGCGAAGCGCGGAGTCCCCGGTGCCGCCTTTATCCATGAGAACCTGAAAACCCGCTTCCCAGGCCTTCCGCGCGTCTTCAGGCCGGAACCGCGTTGCGGTTCGGGGATTGGCGGCAAAGGAGACCTGGGGTAGCCTCCTGGTGTCGGCAACCCCAGGCTGCTGGACGCAACGCCTTTGGCGTAAAGAAAATGGTGCCGCCATTGCCGGTTTTTTAAAGTGAAAACAGTATCACAACCCATCCAGCCGCCGGAACCGTCCCCACCCCTTTAGGGGATCTTCACTTCCGCCAGACGTCGCCCACGCCTTCGCTGAACCAGCGGGTGCTGATGACTTTCTGGCGGGTGAAGAACTGCACGCCCTCGCGGCCCTGGAGGTGGAGGTCGCCGTGGAAGCTGTCGTCCCAGCCCGTGAAGGGGAACATGGCCATGGTCGCGGGGACGCCGACGTTGATGCCGACCATGCCGGCTTTGACGCGGTGCTTGAATTCACGGGCGGCTTGGCCGCTGCTGGTGAAAATAGCGGCTCCGTTGCCGTAGGACGAGGCGTTGGCGGCCTCAATGGCGGCGTCCAGACCGTCCATGCGCATGACATTGAGCACGGGGCCGAACACCTCCTCGCGGGCCAGGGTCATGGTGGCATCCACGTGGTCGATGATGGTGGCTCCGAGGTAAAATCCGCGCGGGGCTTCGGCGACCCGCAGCGGGCGGCCGTCGCAGAGGATTTTCGCGCCCTCGCTTTCGCCGCTGGCGATGAGCCCGGCCACCCGGTCGCGGTGCGGCCCGGTAATCACGGGGCCCATGTCCGGCTGGGCGGCGCGGTCCACGGGGCCGACCCGGATGGCCCGCGCGGCCTCCACCAGGGCGGGCAGCAGCCGCTCCGCCGCCGCGCCCACCGGGATGGCGGTGGATCCGGCCATGCAGCGCTCCCCGGCGCAGCCGAAAGCGGCCGTGGCGAGGCTTTCCACCGTGCGGGGCATGTCGGCGTCCGGCATGATGATGATGAAATTTTTGGCCCCGCCATTGGCCTGCACCCGTTTGCCGTGACGGATGCCGGTTTCGTGGACATACCGCGCCACCGGGGAGGAACCGACAAAGGAGACCGCTTTCACCCCCGGATGCGTCAGCAGCGCGTCCACCACTTCGCGGCCGCCGTGGACCAGATTGAGCACGCCTTTGGGCAGGCCGGCTTTTTCCAGCAGCTGGATCAGCATGACGGCGGTCAGCGGGACTTTCTCGCTGGGCTTCAGGACGAACGTGTTGCCGCACGCCAGAGCGGTGGGGAACATCCACAGCGGCACCATGGCCGGGAAGTTGAAGGGCGTGATGCCCGCGCAGACGCCGAGCGGCTGATGCACGGACTCGCAGTCCACGCCGCGCGCGATGTTTTCCAAAGTGTCGCCCATCAGCAGGGCGGGAATGCCGCAGGCGTATTCGATATTCTCCAGCCCCCGGTGCAGACTGCCGCGCGCCTCCGTCAGCGTCTTGCCGTGCTCCAGGCAGATGCGGGCGGCGAGTTCGTCAAAATGCTCCTCCACCAGCTGGCGGTAGCGGAAAAACAGCCGCGCCCGCTCCACCGGCGGCGTGTCCCGCCAGCCCGGAAACGCCGCCGCCGCCGAGGAAACCGCCGCCTCCACCTCCGCCGCCCCGCCCGTCGGGCACTCGGCGATGACTTCTCCTGTTGAGGGATTAAAAACCGGCGACCCGTCGGATGAGGACGTGATCCATTCACCATCGATAAAGAAAGGGCAGGGCAGCATAAGCGGCGGGAAACCGCGTCAGGATAAGGCGGACGCGGCCTCCGTCCATACGGTTTCCACGGCAGGGTTAAAATCATTTTCCCCGGATTCAGGAATCCGCGCCCCTGGGAAGGAGGATCCCTTGGACTGCGGAGACTTGTCACCGCTTTGGGAAAGGTGACTTGTCACCGCCGCGTGAATCGCCGCCCGGCCCGCGAATGACGCCCTGGCACGCCGGTCGCGTGGCAAGCCCCGCTGGAGAAAGCGGTGACAAGTCTCCGCAGTCCAAGGGATTCTGTTTCCGGATGGAACCGGATTACAGCAGTCCGGCGTCCGCCATCGCCCTCCTCAGCAGTTCCCGGCCGTTGGTTTCAATTACCTCGCCGTGCCCGACGATGATGCGGTCGAAGTCCGTTTCCAGTACTTGAGCGATGGAGTTTTGGAAGGCCGCGCGGTCAGAGATGCAGGCGCGGAAAATGCGGCTCATGCCGGGGTAGCGTTTGAAGCCGGCGATGTAGCGGTGGAAAAACCGGTCCCAGCCGCGCTCCTCCGGGCGGAAATTGAAGATCAGATCGGCCACGATCAGGGTGCGCGAGGGCTTGTGGATGAGGACGTGCTCCTTCAGCCGGGGGGCGCCGAGGATTTCGATGACCTCCACTTCGCCCGCCCATTCCGCCGGCGGATTCCGCAGGGACTGGGTGGGGAATTTCACGGTGTCGCTGAAGCCCTGCGGCCCCAGGAAAAGCGCGCCCGGAAAGGTGCTGCGTCCTTCTCTGGCGTAGGTATCGTGCAGCAGCATGGCCTCCGCCAGCCATGAGGGATCGCCCAGAGCCCGGATTTCAGCCGCATCGGCCGGGGAAAACGGGGCCATGGAATGCAGAATGGAGCGTCCCGAGGCCAGCCGGATGAGAGTGACCGTGCGGCCATGCTGGGTGCCGAGCACGGAAAGCGGAAAAGTCTGAATCCAGAGATTATCGTCGAGGCGCTTCATTTCAGAAAGAGGAGGGAAGGGGGGACGGAGGCAGGGCATCCGGTTCATGAGGGGAGGAAAGGACGGGCCCGGCCGGCCAGGGGCCGATGGTGATCAGCAAACCGCCCATACTGTAACGAACGAAGTCCCCGGCGGAGTCCGGAAATCCTGATTTTCCTGTCCCGGGCGGCGCGCCCGGTTCGTCGTCAATTTGAAGCGGCCGCCCGCCGCGGCCGGTTTTCCGCCAATCCGAACCCACTCAAACTCATGACCACCGCCACTCTTTCCCCTTCAATCTCCTCAGCTCCGCGCATCGTCTCCCGTGAGGAATGGCTCAGTGACAGACGGGCTTTGCTGGCTCAGGAAAAAGCGCTCACCCGCGAATACGACCGCCTGCGCGGCGAACGCCGCAAGCTGCCCTGGGTGCGGGTGGAGGAGGATTACCGGTTTGAAGGCCCGGATGGTCAGGAGAGCCTGAGTGACCTTTTCGCCGGGCGCAGTCAGCTGATCGTTTATCACTTTATGCTCGGACCCGGCTGGGAGGAGGGATGCGTGGGCTGCTCGTTTCTGGCGGACCATCTGGACGGGGCCATTCAGCATCTGGAGAACCATGATGTCACCGTGGTCGTCGTGTCCCGGGCTCCGCTGGCGGAGCTGGAGGCTTTCAAAAAGCGCATGGGCTGGAAATTCAAATGGGTGTCGTCGCATGACAGCGATTTCAATTTCGACTATCAGGTCTCCTTCACGCCTGAACAGATGGCCCAGGAGAGGAAGTTTCATAACTTCGAATGGACTCCCGACGTGATTGAGGAGCTGTCCGGAACCAGCGTGTTCGCCAAAGACGGGGACGGCGGGGTCTTCCACACCTACTCCGCCTATGCCCGGGGGGATGAGCAGCTGATCGGGGCTTACATGCTTCTCGATCTCACGCCCAAAGGCCGCAATGAGAACGGCCCGCGCCGCAATCTCACGGACTGGGCGCGGCATCACGACCGCTACGACGCGGGCGGCAGAGTGGCGGAAACCGGGCGTTATGTGCCTGCGGAGAACGCGGCGTCGGAAGTGCCGTCCAGTGCCGGATGCGGCTGTGCCTGCGGTGTGAATGAGGAGGCCGCGTCATGAATCCCGGGCTCCTGCCGCCACGGCGGGAAGCCGCTGGGACCGATGCTCCGGAACCGGGCAGGATGCCCGGCGGGACTGACGGGACGCCTGTTCCACCCGGAGGCTGCGACGGCTGCCGCCGCCCGGAACCTGCGGGTCCGGGACGGCGGTTGGCGGGAGCGACCGGGTGGCTGATGCCGGGCACCGTCCTTGTGCTGATGCCGAAATGTCCCGCCTGTTTCGCGGCTTACCTCACGCTGGCGACCGGACTGGGTATTTCCATCTCCGCGGCCGCGGTGATGAGAAGCTCGCTGATCGTGGTTTGCCTGGCCATGCTCGGATTTCTGATACTGCGCCTGGCGCGCCGGAGGATGGCCGCTAAATGGCGTTAGCTTTGCTCCACATCCTCAGCCCCGGGCCAGAGCGTCGGACTGTTTCACAAAATCCCCGCCGGTCCATTCGGCGTCGGAGGCGATCATTTTCTTTGATTCCTCCGCGGCTTTGGCGGCGGCTTTCCGTTCTGCCTGGCGCTGGACAAGGCCGGCGTGGGTGTCGAAATAGTCGAGGCTGTGGCCTTTGAAATCGGCCAGGGTTTCGAATCCGTGTTTCCCCATGAAGGCGAGGAGTTCCTCACACATGGGCTTCACGCAGCCGTAGCCGAATTTCATGACGCCGGTGCAGACCTGCACGGTGTCGGCTCCGAGGAGAATGAACTGCGCGGCGTCGCCACCGTCCTCAATGCCGCCGATGCCGGAGAGGCTGCGGTCGGGGAATTCCGTGCGGATCATCTGCGCCAGCTCCATGACCATGCGCAGGGCGATGGGTTTCACCGCTTTGGAGGAATAACCGCCGGGAGTGGTGTAGCCCTCCACGGTGGGCTCGGGGCGCAGAGTTTCCAGATTCACGCCCATGACACTGCGCAGGGTGTTGATGGCGCTGATGCCCTGGCAGCCGGCTTTGAGGGAAGCGCGCGCGGGTTCCTCAATGTGGGTGATGTTCGGCGTCATCTTCGCCCAGACCGGCTTTCTGGCCGCGCCCGTGACCCAGCCGCAGACTTCCTCCAGCAGCTCGGGATCCTGTCCCATGGCGGAGCCCATGCGGCGCTCCGGCAGGCCGTGGGGGCAGGAGAAGTTCAGTTCAAAGCCATCCACCCCGGCGTCCTGGCAGCGCTCCACGATCTCCACCCAGGCGTCCTTTGAATACTCCTCCATGATCGAGGCGATGAGGCAGCCGTCCGGGAAGAGGTCCTTGCAGCGTTTGAACTCGTCGAGCCAGGTGGAGAACGCGCGGTCGCTGATCAGTTCGATATTTTCCCAGCCGATGACCTCCCTGCGGTCGGCGGAATGCAGTTTGGCGTAACGCGGCGTGACATTCACGACCTTGGAGGCATCCAGACTGACCGTCTTGGCGATGACCGCGCCCCAGCCTTCCCGGAAGGCGCGGGTGATGACGTTCAGATTCGTCCCGGGAGGGCCGGAGGCGATGACAAACGGGTTCGGCAGAGTGAGGCCGTCAACGTGGGTGGTGAGCGTGGGCATGGCTTGTGGGGCGGAAAATGAGGTGGCAGCATAACTTCCTCAGCCCGCGCCACAAGCGGGCGGCGGGAGGGCGGTGATTCCGGGTTTGAGGCGCTTGCGCCCGCGCGCCGGGGAGGGAAGAATCGGCCCATGAAACGGCGGGAAGCAATCGGACTGACCATTTGCGGCGGCGGGGCGGCGGCGCTCCCGGCCTGCCGGAAGAAGGGGGAAAGCCCTGCGCCGGCAGCGGGTCCGCCGCCGACGGGGCCAACGCCGACGGCGGCGGCACCCCGCCGCGAGGGGGAGGATCTGGTGCCGGTGCGGGTGGAGGAGAATCTGGAAATCCGGACCATCACGGGACTGCGGCCCTACCGTCCCTCCGGGTTTGTGGTCCGGAGGGAGGATGTGTCGGGTAAAATTCTGGTGCACAACTACGGGCACGGAGGCGGTGGAATGAGCCTGTCCTGGGGCTCTGCGCATCTGGCGGTGGGGCTGGCTCCGCCGTTGGCCGGTCTGGAGGTGGCGGTGGTGGGCGCGGGGGTGATGGGGCTGAGCACCGGGCGGCTGCTCCAGCTGGAGGGAGCGAAAGTGACGGTGTATGCCCGGGACCTGCCGCCGGAAACCACCTCCAATGTGTCGGGCGCGCAGTGGTGGCCGTTCTCCGTGTTCGACAACAGCCGCCGCACGGAGGCTTTCGCGGCCCAGTATGTCGCGGCGGCGCAATTTGCGTATGAGTATTTCCAGACGTTCGCGGGGCCGGAGTGGGGAGTCAGCTGGCTGCCGAATTATTACCTCAGCGATGCCCCGCCGGCGAATGGATGGCTCAGCGGGCCGGGCGGGGTGCTGCACGGGATGCAGGTGGATTTCCGGGATTTCGCGCCGGGGGAACACGTGTTTTCCAATGGCCACGTGAGACGGTTCCGTTCGATGCTGATTGAACCGGCGACCTATCTCAGGCGGCTGATGGAGGAGTTCCGGACGGCGGGCGGCAGTGTTACAGTGCGCCCGTTTGCCGATGCGGCGGAAATTCTGGCTCTGCCGCAGCCCGTGATTTTCAACTGTGCCGGCTTGGGGGCGGGGGCGCTTTTCGGGGACCGCGAACTGACCCCGGTCAAGGGGCAGCTCACGTTTCTTCTTCCCCAGCCGGAGGTGAAATATAACCTGATCAGCGGCGACTATTACATGTTCCCCCGGACGGACGGCATCCTGCTGGGCGGAACCTACGAGGCCGGGCAATGGAACCCCGCGCCGGATCCGGCGGCGAAAGCGAGGATTCTCTCGGCGCACCGGGCCGTGTTCCGGCGGATGGCGGAGATTCAGGCGGCCGGAAGAAGCTGAACCCCCCGCAGGGGATTGCGCGGCGGGGCCGGGGGGGAACCGGAGCCTGAATTCCGGGGAGACGGGCCACGGATGGCACGGATATAACGGATGCGCACGGATTTATAAAAATGAAGGCTCCTCCGGCGGAGACGCTGACGGCTTCACGTAAATCCGTCTTATCCGGGGTCCGTTCTCAGCTTTGGAAAAACGCCCGGAAGGCCTCGCCGGTCTGGTGGATGGCGGCGGTCTTGATGCCCAGGTGGGTGACCAGCCGTCCGCGGGGAGAGGTCATGATGAGGATTCCCCGCTCCTTGAGAAAAACGGAGAGCGGAATGATTTTCTCCGGCGGGATGCTGACAAAAACCATGTTCGTGCGCGGGCCGTCAACCGTCAGGCCGGGAATGGCCCGCAGCAGTTCCGCGAGGAGGGCGGCGTTGCGGTGATCCTCCGCCAGCCGGGCGACGTGATGCTCCAGCGCATGAAGCCCCGCCGCCGCCAGAATGCCGGACTGGCGCATCCCGCCGCCGAGCATCTTGCGGATGCGCATCGCTTTGCGGATAAATTCCCCCGGCCCCAGCAGCACCGATCCCGCCGGCGTGCCGAGACCCTTGCTCAGGCAGATGGAAATACTGTCAAAACCCGCCGCCAGCTCCCGCTCCGCTTTGGCCAGAGCCGCCGGGCTTCCGTCCTCCTCCTCCTGCGCCGACGCCACCGCCGCGTTGAAAAACCGCGCCCCGTCCAGATGCGTGGCCAGTCCGTGCTCCCGCGCCAGCGCCAGGGAGGCCCGCACGGTTTCCTGCGGAAGAACCTTTCCGCCGATGGTGTTCTCCAGTGCCAGCAGCCGGGTTCTGGCGAAGTGAAAATCATCCGGCTTCACCGCCGCCGCGATTTTCTCCAACGGCAGCGATCCGTCCGGCGCGTTCTCAATCGGCTGTGGCTGGATGCTCCCGAGCACCGCCGCGCCGCCGCCCTCATATTTGTAAGTGTGAGCCTCCTGTCCGACGAGATATTCATCCCCGCGCCCGCAGTGGGCCATCAGCGCGCAAAGATTGCTCATGGTCCCGCTGGGGCAGAACAGGCCCGCCTCAAATCCCAGCCGCGACGCCAGCGACTCCTGCAGAGCCGTCACTGTCGGGTCATCGCCGAACACATCATCACCCACCGGAGCGGCCATCATCGCGGCCCGCATGGCGGGCGTGGGCAGGGTGACGGTGTCGCTGCGGAGATCGATCATGGAAGGTGAAATTTAAGGGGCGATCCGTTTAGGAGGTGGGCCGGTGAGTGCTGCTCAAACCGGGGATTTGATCCCCGCCGCCGCGCGTTTGGCGGTGAGGGCGGATTCGATTTTGCCGCCCAGCGGCAGAGTGTTCAGGACATCGGCGCGGGTGAGCCAGCCTTTGCGGGCGGCGCGGATGCCGTACCAGAGATCCTGGAGACCGTGGACGCTGTGGGCGTCGGGGTTGATGGAGCATTTCACCCCCTTGGTGGCGGCCATGCGCCACCAGCGCCAGTCGAGATCCAGGCGCCAGGGGCTGGCGTTCAGCTCGATGATCGTGCCGTTGGCGGCGCAGGCGTCGATGATCACCGGGAGGTTCACGGCGTAGCTTTCGCGCTTCAGGAGCAGGCGGCCGGTGGGGTGGCCGAGCATGGTGACGTGCGGATTGGCGATGGCGCGGAGAATGCGTTCCGTCATTTCGTTTTCCGGGAGATTGAAGACGTTGTGAACGCTGGCGACCGTGTAGTCGAGTTCCGCCAGGAGGTCGTCCGGAAAGTCGAGGGAGCCATCCTTCAGAATGTCCACCTCCGAGCCCGCGAAGATCCGGAAACCGGGGGCGAACTCGGCGTTCAGGGCGCGGACTTCCTCCAGCTGCGCGCGCAGGCGGGTTTCGTCGAGGCCGTTGGCCTGGAACGAGGATTTGCTGTGATCGGCGATGCCGAGGTATTCCAGACCCAGCTCCATGGCGGCTTCGGCCATCTGGCGCAGAGTGGCGTGGCCGTCGCTGGCGGTGGTGTGATTGTGGAAAGTGCCGCGCAGGTTCTCGGTTTCGACGAGGCGGGGCAGGGTGCCGGCTTCGGCGGCTTCGATTTCCCCGGAGCCCTCGCGGAGTTCGGGTTCGATGAATTCGAGGCCCAAGGCGCGGTGGATCTGGGATTCGTCGTAAATTTCCTCCGGCACCTCCGGGGAATCCGGACCGGTGGGGGCAAAACGGTATTCGTTCAGGGTCCAGCCGTGTTTCAGAGCGCGGCCGCGCATCTGGATATTGTGCTCTTTGCTGCCCGTGAAATAGGCGAGGGCGAAGGGGAATTCCGCATTTGTCACCGCCCGCAGATCGCACTGCACCCCGCTGTGGAGGCGGACGGAGGTCTTCGTCGGGCCCGAGGCGATGACCGACTGCACCCAGGGCGGAATCACAAACGCCTCCATGAGCGCCGCCGGGTTTCGGGTGGCCACGAGGAAATCGAGATCATGCACCGTCTCCTTCCCCCGGCGGAAACTGCCCGCGACCTCCGCCCGCGACGTGTCGGGGTGATCGCGCAGATAATCCAGGATTTCGCGCGCCGCCGGCGCCGCCTGGTCCGCCCGGAAGGTGTCCGCGTACTGGGCCCGCGACTGGATGGACTCCAGCAGCTTGACCACCGTTTTCTCCCCGAAACCGGCCAGCTTCGCGGCTTCCCCGGACTCGCAGGCCCGCTGAAGATCGGCGATGGAGCCCACGCCCAGTTCGCTGTAAAGCGCCGCGATTTTTTTCGCGCCCAGTCCCTGGATGTCAAACAATTCAAAAATCGTCGCCGGAAACTCCGCCCGCAGTTTTTCGAAAAAGCCCAGACCGCCCGTGGCCGCCAGTTCGTGAAGTTTCGAGCGCAGCGCCTCCCCGATGCCCTTGATGCCCGCCAGTTCGTTATCCGCCGCCAGTTTTATAATATCGCCGGGATAAGTGCGCACCGTCTCCGCGCCGGTGCGGTAAGCGCGGACTTTAAAGGGATTCTCGCCCTTCAGCTCCAGCAGCAGGGCAATCTGCTCCAGGGTGTCGATGAGTTGCTCGCGGGTGGCTTCAGGCATGGGACGGGAGGCGGGAAATGGATTTGCCGCGGGGGTGGCTTCGCGGGAGGCCGGGGGAAGCCGCAGCGAAATGCATAACGTGTTGCGTGATGAGTGTGGGGTCAATGGTGATCCATGATGGCCAACTCCGCCCGGGCGGTTCATGTGCTCGGAAAACGGGGCGTCATGGTCGCTGATGAACGACGCCTTTTTGTCCGTTGCCACCTCTCCGCGGTCCGCGCGAAAATCGACCCCGCCGCCTGCCGGCTGGAGGTGAAGGGACTGGTGAAAACGCGGGAACCGCCGGCTTTCCGGCCGGAGTCCTTCCAGACGGGCTACGGCCCCTCGTAGCTGACCCTCACTCTCGCGAAGAGCTGGTCGCCGCTCATGGGAATGTGGATGACGGTGTTTCCGGCGGGAACCCGGCCGGGCAGAGTGCTGCTGGCGGGAGGTCTGCTGGATTTCAGAATGCTCCAGTCGGCGAGGTCCGTGGAGATTTCCGTGGTGTAGCGGACGTCGGATTTACCCGGGCCGAAGGTGAGGACCAGCTCCTTTTTCCCCGCGCCTCCGGTGCCGCCGGGAAAACCGATGGTCCCGGTGCCTGTGCCGCCGTCCTTGCCAACACTGCCGGAGGAGCGCCCGATACTGGCCACGGGAAGCCGGTTCTGATCGGCGGTGTAGGGCTGGCCGCCGAAAGCGTATTCCATGAAGTGGCTGAGTCCGTCGCCATCCGGGTCCGCCGCGTCAAAGCCCTCGGCCTCCAGGGCCGCGTTGTTGTAGCCGTGGTTTTTCAGCAGCGATTTCCAGGCGGCGTAACCTTTGAGCGGACTGAGCAGGGCGGTTTCACTGTCCTCGCGGGTGCCTCCGTTGATATTCACGCGGACCCGCACCCAGACGGAAAGCGGTTGGGTCGCGCCGGCGGGAAGCGGAATGCTGGCCATCGCGGTGGTGGCGCCGGAGACCGGATTGGAGGTGTCGCCCCGGTTGCCGATATACCATTGATACGCCCTTACGGCGGTGACAAAGGGCACCACGCGGAAAACGGCGGACTGCCCCGGAGCCACCGCTTTGTCCTCCGGCTGGGTTTCGATCAGCGGGGACTCGTCATCCACGACGGTGACCAGATGACTGGCCCGCACGCCGGTGAAGGCGGGGTCGGTTTCGGCACTGGAAATTTTGTGCGTGAGCACCGTCAGCTTTTCCCCTTCCACCACCAGATCATCCACGGCGGAGAGCAGCACGTTGACCGGCGTGGACCAGTTGGAGGAGGTGAAGGTGATGCTGGAGCGCGAAGTCTGCAGCTGCGTCCCGGGATCGATCTCCACCGTCACCGGATTGAGAGGAGCCTGGTCCAGCCTCACGGTGTAAAAAGCATTGAAGGTCGCGCCCTCGGTCACGCGGGAGGCTACGTTGTTCAGAATCAGCCGGCCGGGATTGAAGAACCCGGCGGCGATGAGTTTGACATTGTCCACATTCCAGCCGCCGGAATTGTAGGTGCCGTTGGTGGGACCGATGCCGAAGCGGAACTTCAGGCCGGTGGCATTGTCGGCAATGGTGGCGGGCAGCTCGATCTCCTGCCGTTTCCACTGGCCGTCGAAAAGCCCCGTGTCCTCGGGATTCCGCCAGACCGTCGTCCAGTTATTGCCGTCGCGGCTGGCCTGAATGACGGCCTTGTCCCCGGCATCAATGCTCAGCCAGCGCTGGAACTGGAGGGAAATGCGGCTGTAACCGCTGACATTGATGGCCGGGGAGGTGGCGTAGCGCACCGCCGTCAGGTTGTGTTCATACAAGGCCGCATCGCCGCTGCCGAGACGGTAGCCAAGAATGTTATCGCCGCTGTAAGCGGAGGCCGGATCGTGAAGATACCCGCCCGTGCCCTGCGGATCGCCGAAAGCCCAGCCGGCGTCGCGTCCCCAGATGGCGATGGCTCCGGTCTCGTCAAAGGTCCGTTCCCAGAGCTTTTTCCGGAGGAAAAAGGATCCCAGTTTCTTGGCCGGGGTGCTGTTGCCGTTCACGTCGCGCACCTTGCCGCCCCGCACCCAGATCTGGTATTCTCCGATATCCGACTCATCCCACTCCCCTCCGGGTGGAGTGTAAGTATAGTCCATGGTCCAGTTTTTATTGTAGTTCGAACTCGATGATCCGGACCAGGCCGCCGTCATAGGCAGGGCTGTGAAGAGATTGTCGCCCGCCGTCACCCGCCGCACCTCCACGCAGTTTTTCCCGTTCTCGGACACCGTCACCGGCGCGATATCCGCCACCGCCACCTGGAAGGTGTATTCGGTGTCGCCTTCCGAAGCATTGCCCAGGCTGGAGGGAATGGTGACCTCCGGCGGATTGGGATCCGTGGCCGGGAGGTTCCTGATGACTTCCGTCACCAGATTGCTGTTTCCATTGCGGTCCTTCACCGCTCCGGCAGCGATCCGGATCGCGTAATCGCCCCCCTCGCTGATGTCCCAGTCGGGGCCCGGCGCGCTGAATCGGTAAGTCACATACAGCTCGCGGCTGTCGCCGGATTGCGAAATCAACGTGCCACTCAGCGGGCCAAAGGTCACATCCCCATTGCCCAGGGTATCCGTGTCCAGACCCCAACCGTCGGTGTATTTCACCTCCACATCGGCGTGGGTGCTGCCGAGGGTGAAGCCGGTGATGCTTTTGATGAAAACGAGGGGCGGATCCGCCTCATAACCCAGCGGCCGGGCGGAAACGGTGTAGGTGCCCAGCTGCCCGTAGCGGGGATAACCGGGATCCGCATCCGACTCCCCGCGGACGGTGGAGCGCACGGTGACGTAGTGAGTGCCCGGCTCGTGGATGACCTTGACGGCCAGGACATCGGGGGAATCCGGCATATCCGTCTCGCTGATCACCGTGTTGGACGGATCCCGGACCTGCAGGGTCAGGTTCACGTTTTTGCCGAAGGGATTGCCGTAGGCTTCGAAAATCCAGACGCCGGCCGGCATCTGGAGGCGGAAAAAATCCACATCCGCCGCCGCATCCAGCCGTCCCTTGCCCCGGAAAATCGGCCCGGTGCCCTCCGGATTCAGGGTGGTGGCCGCCGCCGTGCTGTCACCATGATCGTCGGACACGCCCCCCAGGACATTGCCCAGCACGGCTTTCTGATTCTGATCGCTGTTGGCCCAGGGATAGGAGCCATTGTCCCAGGTGGTGAGAAAACGCGGATCATCAAACCCGATGCCCATGATCGGAGCCCAGCCCGTCGAGCCCTCGCCATGCCCGCGGTAATATTTCCGGTAATCCGCCTCCGCGATATTGTAATAGCCCGAGTGATACAGCCCCAGGGCATGGCCGGCCTCATGGGAAATGGTGTCCCCCGCGCTCAGCCAGCTCTTGTTCCAGACCCAGGCCACACAGCCACTGCTGCCGTAGGATCCGACCTCGCTCACCCCGCCCTTGGCCGTGACCTCCTCGTCGGGATCGTCCCCATACCAGGCCTTCGTGGGCGTGATGACCACATACACCCGGTTGCTGGATCCCGCCGCGTCGTAGAGGGATTTCACGTTGGTGACATTCACATTGAAGGCCTTGAAATCCTCCGCCGCATGCGCCCAGGCCCGCACGCGGTCATCCACCGACAGGTTGCTGGTCTCGAAGTTGATTCGCTCATCCTCGTTGTAATTGCTGTTCCAGTAAGTGTTATCGATCCAGCCGCCGTTGAAATCCAGGTAGATCACCCGGGGCGCGCCGGGACGGCTTTGAAGATTGGAGGCGTCGATGCCCGGGTCCAGTGCCGGGCTGTCCGGGTCAAAACTGCTGTCATTGAGCTGCGAGCACTCGATCTGGTCCCGCGCCCAGCGCTCCAGCCAGGGGCCCTCATTGCCCGCCGTGCCCGGCAGAATCCGGTAAGCCTCCGGACGGTCCTTAAAGGTCAGGGATCCCCGCCAGCCGGTTTCGTTATGCTCAATAAAAAAGTTCCCCGCCGGACGCTCCAGCTTCCCGGACCAGATCCTGGCTCCAGGTGCCGTCTCCGCCCTCTTCCGCAGCGTCCCCCGCGCGGTTCCGCCGTCGAACAGCGGGAACTCCACCGGCGTGCCCGCCACCGCTTTCTCCAACTCCCCCAGCCCGCCCGCCAGCCGCCCGCTGCGCTGCGGTGCCGGCCCGCCCGTGCCCGGAGACCAATGCGCCGCCGGCACCGCATCCGCCACCAGCCTCCAAGCCCGAACCTGTCCAGCGGCTCCGGCTCCGGCTCCGGCTCCGCTGCCGGTTCCGCCCGTGACAGCGGACTGCGGCTTGCCGCCGCTTTCAGACGTCCCGGTTTCAGCTCCGGGTCCGGGTCCGGTTCCGGTTTTGTCCGGGCGATGCGGCGCAGCGGCGGCGTTTTGGGAGGAAGCCGGTTTTTCCCCGGAACTTCCCGGAATCCCGGCTTCCAATGAATCCGCCCGCCGCTCCCCGGAGCCGGAGAACAGCCACAAAAGAGCCAGAACCGCCAGGAGCGGCGGCAGGAGAATCAGGTTTCGCCTGGAAGGCGCAGCAGGGGTTTTCATGACAGGGGAGGCCGGAGGAGAACCGGCTTTCTTCCTTATTCGCGAAGCCCCACCGGAATCCGCCAAGTTTTCGCGAAACAATTTCCGCCGGTCCCGGAGCCTCCGGGTTGGTTTCCCCGAAGCTGGATAAAGTCTCCGCCCCACAGGGACGGCACATCCCGAACCAGCCCAGGTTGCCGGATTCATACTGTCCTTGAGAGTGCAGGGGATGAACCAGCGCCCCTTTGAGAAAAGGGCGGCTCCGATTCCCTCATCCAAACCTCAAACGACGTGAGGAGATGGAAGTCACCAGGAAAAATTCTGGCTGAGGACCGTGACTGGGTCGAATCATGCCAAATTGCACCAAACCCGCACCGGCCCCTAATATTTCCAACCCGGATCAGTTCCGCCATTATTGAGGATGGAAAAATTGAGGATGGAAAATCCGTAAAGCTCCGCCACCGACGACGGGAAACAGGTCGTCCCGGACATCGCTGGGATATTTTTGTTAGAATTGCCGCGGTGTGTTGATATTCAAACCGGAAGCCAAGCGACTTGATAAATCCGCGTCCTGCTGTTCTGCTGCCGCTCACTCATGCCTGCCCGCAAGAAAACGTCCTCTTCCGCCGCCGCTCCCCAGGCTTATTCGCACCCGGAGGCCTCCTCTCCCGCGAGGCCGGAGATCGGGGCACAGTCGCATTTCAGGAAAACGAAGCCACCGACACAGTACCGCTACGACTCGTCGCTGGCTCCGGAGCTGGTCTGGGATGAGGGCAATCCGGCGCGGGAGCAGGCGGAAGCGCTGATTGCCCGGCTGGCGGAGGACGGCTTGCGGGTGGCGGAGCTGGCCCTGATGCCGCCCGGAACGGAGCGGGACGCGGAGATTCAGGAATTGACCAAAGCCATCCAGGAAGCCCGGCGGCGTTTGGCGGGGATTTCCGGCCCTTTCCTGAACTGGACGGGCAAGGCGGAGCGCCCCGCTTTCGAGGTCCCCACGCTGCCCCTGTTTATCCACGAGCGGCTTTCCACCTCCGCCATTCTGGACACCCTCGCCGGGCATAAACGGGATCTGCAGGACAATTTCCTGAGCGCGCTTTTCGGCTCGGAGGGCCGCTCCCTCCATGATCAGGTGCTCAAAGCCTACGAATACCCGGACAAGTGGGTGAACCGCATGATCCTCGGGGACTCCCAGGTGGTCATGAATTCCCTGCTTCAGTTCGAGAACATGGCGGGCAAGGTGCAGATGATCTACATGGACCCGCCCTACGGCGTGAAGTTCGGGTCGAATTTCCAGCCATTCATCCGCAAACGGGACGTGAAACACAACGAGGACGAGGATCTCACCCGCGAGCCGGAAATGGTGCAGGCTTACCGGGACACTTGGGAACTGGGCATCCACTCCTACCTCACTTATCTTCGCGACCGGTTGCGTGTTTCACGGGAGTTGCTGAACGATTCGGGTTCCGTCTTTGTCCAGATTTCGGACGATAATCTTCACCATGTCCGAGAGGTAATGGATGAGGTTTTCGGGGCGGAGAATTTTGTTTCGGTGATAACCGTCAAAAAAACAACAAGTGCATCCAGTCAACTCCTCCCGGTAGTTAGTGATTTTCTTCTGTGGTACGGCCGTGATGTCAAAAAAATAAAATACAGGCAGACATATTCCCCTAAACGTCCAGGGGAGGAGGGCGCGGGCCAGTATAATTATGTTGAGGAGACCAATGGAACGCGGCGACAGATTAGGCGAGATGAATCTTTTGATGAAGCGGCCCAAGAAGGAAAACTGTTTTGTCACGATAATTTTACGAGTCAAAGACCTCCCGGCGATTTTCCGGTCGAGTTTGACGGCCTGACTTTTAGGCCGGGCAAAGGTTATTGGAAGACTGGAATTGAAGGGATGGAACGCCTTAAGGCCGCCAGGCGAATGATGGTCGTGGGAAACACTCTTCGCTACGTTCGTTTTATTTCTGACTTCCCTGTGTTTCCGTTTACTAATTTATGGGATGATACCGTAACATCGGGTTTTGATGATCCTAAGCTTTACGTCGTTCAGACGAACAAAACTATTGCCCAGCGTTGTGTTCTTATGACGACGGATCCCGGCGATCTTATTCTCGACCCCACCTGCGGCAGCGGCACCACCGCTTTCGTCGCCGAACAATGGGGGCGGCGGTGGATCACCTGCGACACCAGCCGCGTGCCTTTGGCCCTGGCGCGGCAGCGTTTGCTGACTGCAGCCTTTGATTACCACGAGCTGAAAGACGAGAACCGGGGGCCGATAGGCGGGTTTGTTTACAAGCGGAAGCAAAACAGGAAGGGCGAGGAGATTGGCGGGATCGTGCCGCACATCACGCTGAAGAGCATCGCCAACAACGAACCGCCGCAAGAGGAAATCCTTGTGGACCGGCCGGAGACTGTGAAGGGCGTGACGCGGGTGGCGGGACCGTTTGTGTTTGAGGCGACGATCCCCACGGCGGAGGGGCTGGATCAGGATCCCGTGACACCGGGCATCCAGAGCGAGGAATACCAGAACCATGTGGAGCGGATGACGGAAGTGCTGCGCCGGGCACCGGTGCTGCGGCTGCCGGGGAACCAGACGGTGACGCTGAAACAAATCCGCCCGCCCGCAAAAACCCTGGCACTTTCCGCCGAGGCGGTGATCGACGCGCCGACCTTAAACAACCTGGCGGAGAATGCCTCCAGCCAGCCCGGCATGCTGCGCGATCAGGAGGCGGTGGCAATCCTCTTCGGCCCGGAAAACGGAGCCATTTCCGAGCGCATGGTGCGGGAAGCCTGGGACGAGGCGGGCCTGAAGCGCTACAGCCGCCTGTTTGTGATCGGCTTCGGCATCGATCCGAAGGCGCGGGAATTTATCGACAACGCGGGTAAAATCGGCATCGCCGCCTTTTACCTGCAGGCGACCATGGACCTGCAAATGGGCGATCTGCTGAAGAATATGCGCAGCAGCCATGTCTTCAGCGTGTGCGGCCTGCCGGACATCCAGATTCACAAAGCCAAACCCGCCGCGGATAAAACGCCGCGCTGGCAGGTGGAGCTGCTGGGACTGGAAACCTTTGACCCGGTGACCATGGAGGCGGACTCCATGAAAGGAAAAGACGTGCCCGCCTGGTTCCTCGACAGCGACTACAACGGCATGGTCTTCCGCGTGAGGCAGGCGTTCTTCCCCCGCACCGGTGCCTGGGAGAAATTGAAAAAAAGCCTCAAGGTGGAGTTCGAGGACGGCGTCTGGGACCACCTCGCGGGGACCACCAGCGCCCCGTTTGAAGCGGGCGAGCAGCGCCGCGTCGCGGTGAAAGTCATTGATCCCCGCGGAAATGAACTCCTCGTGGTGAAGAAACTGGAGGTGCTGAAATGATCCGGGAAGCGGTGCTGCGCCGGTTTAAGCGGTTTGAGGAACAACGTTTTCCATTAACCGGGAATGTGGTTCTGGCCGGCCAGAACAACTCGGGGAAAACCACCGTTCTCCAGGCCATCTCGGCCTGGTCGCTGGCTTTCCAGCAGTGGCGGCTGCTCAATGATTTCAACAAACACGGCGGAGCCTACTCGAAGAAACCGATGGCCCGCCAGGCATTCAACGCGGTTCCTCTCCGGTCGTTCGATCTGCTGTGGCACGACCGGGCGACGAATGATCCCATCGAAATCGAAGTGGTCCTCCAGAACGGTGGCAAGCTGTGCATGGAGTTAATCCCCGACAGCACGGAGCAGGTCTATGTGAGGCCCCGCCGCGATACGGCGCGGGAGCTGGTGCAAAATGACCTTCTTCCGGTAACCTACGTTTCGAGTGTGGATGGTCTGGAAACCGAGGAGCCCGCCCACAATCCGGACTGGATCGCCACGCTGATGGGACGCCAGCGCCCGGGCTCCATTCTGCGGAATCTGCTGCTGGATGTTTCGCGTGGTCACTCGTGGGACCGATTGCGGGAAAGCGTCCAACGGTTGTTTGGGCTGGATATCCTGGTGCCGCAGACTCTGGGCGGAGCGATCATCAGTGAGTTTCAGAAGCCGGGTGAGGGTTTCGCTCTCGATATCATGAGTGCCGGGAGTGGATTCCACCAAGTGCTGCTTTTGCTGTCAACGCTTTACAGCCGCCCGGGAGCAGTGCTGCTGATCGATGAACCGGATGCGCATCTGCACGTCTTCCTTCAGGATACGATTTTTTCCGAACTGCGGTCGGTGGCAGCGGAAACCAAATCCCAAATCATCATCGCCACGCACTCTGAGGTGATCTTCCGGTCCGTGCCGGCGGACCGCCTTCTCGTGATGATGGGAACTCCCCGCCGTATCAGTGACAATGCGGAAAGAGAACAACTCGCCAAAGCGATGGGAGTCCTGGAACAGGTGGATATTGTCCAGGCCCTCCAGGCTCCGGGTGTGATGTATCTGGAGGGTTACACCGATTTGAATCTGTTGAGGGCCTGGGCGACGCGGTTGGCTCACGGTTCGCTGGCATTTCTGGATCGCGCGCCGTTCTGGAAACCCTTGGTGTGGGAAGCCAGGGACATGGCGGGGGGGATCAAGGCGGAAGATCACTTCAGGGCCTTGAAGCTGGTGCGGTCCAATCTTACGGGCATCCGGCTGATCGATATGGATGGGAAAGGCCGGTCCGGCCCGGCGGATTCCGCCCCCAGAGCCGGAGAGTTAAACCGCATGTTGTGGAGTCTCTACGAGTCCGAGAGTTACCTGGCCCATCCTGTGGCTCTGGCCAGGTTCATCAGCGCCAATTCCGAATCCAACGGGGAAGCCGTGGTGCGTGAGTTTTTCGAGAATGCCTTTGGTCATGAACTCTATGAGCGGTTCCGTGAAAAGCCATTTGATCCACCGCCATTGGTCAAAACTTATCTCACCACCACCAAGGCACGGACCGAAATCGTCGGCGGGGTATTAACCTTGGCAGGAATCCACGGTTTTTCCTACACGGACTTCGATCGGCTTGCCGCCATTATGGAGCCCTCTGAGATCCATCCCGAGGTGGTGGAAAAGCTGGACTTCATCCAAACCGCGTTCGGACTATGAGCAGTTTTGAAGTTTCGGATCCGATTCTGAATTCTCCTTTCGAGGAGCCGCGCGAGCATTGGTGGATCATGGAGGGGCAAACAGCGGAGCGCCGCCCGGGCCGGCGCCCGGCGATGTATTATTACCGGGAGCCCGGCCGGGACTCCACGGGTAAGGGCGGCTATCACATTGAACTGAAACGGGTGAACCAGATCCGGGAACGCCTGAAGGCGTGGCGCGCCCAGGGCTGGCCGGGAGTGACGCGGACGACGCGCGATCTTCTGCTCCATTGGCGCAGTGAGGAGCGGGAGACACGGTTGTTCTTCGCCCAGATCGAGGCGGCTGAGACCGTGATTTTCCTGAAGGAGGCGCGGGCGGATTTTTTGCAGGGGATCGAGATTCCCATGGATGAGCCTTCGGAGGAGGAGAAAGCGCAGGGCTACACGGGCTTTCCCCGCTTTGCCAACAAGATGGCCACGGGAGCGGGAAAGACCACGGTGATGGGACTGCTGGCGGCGTGGAGCATCCTGAACAAGGCCCAGAACCGGGGAGACGCGCGGTTCTCCGAGGTGGTGCTGATCGTCTGCCCGAATGTGACCATCCGCGACCGGCTGCGGGAGCTGGACCCCGCCAGCGGGGAAAGCAGTCTCTACGTCACCCGCGACCTGGTGCCCGAAAAACTGCGCGGACTGCTCAGCCAGGGACGGGTGCTGACGGTGAACTGGCACAACTTCCAGCCGCAGGCTCCCATGACCGCCGGCGATGGTGGTAAAGTGGTGAAGGCCGGAGTCGCGGTGCAGGCGACGGAAACCATCCGCATTGGCGATAAAAACGACACCAAGCGGGGCACGCGCTGGCTGACGCGGGAGACGCTTTTCCAACAAATCGCCAACGGCATGATCCTGATCCGGGAAGGGGATCCGGAATTCGACATGGTGCTGAAGATTGAATCCACCCGCTATTTGGAAAGCGACACCGCCTTGGTGAACCGGGTGCTGCGCGACGCCAAAGGAAAAAAGAATATTCTGGTCTTTAACGACGAGGCGCACCATGCCTACCGGGTGAAAGTGGAGCGGCCCGGGGAGTGGGAGGAGATGGACGCCGAGGATCGCGAGGAATGGCTTTCCGATAAGACGGAGGCCACGGTCTGGGTGGACGGGCTGGACCGCATTCACAAACTTCGCGGCATCAATGTCTGTATCGATTTGTCAGCAACTCCGTATTTCCTGAACCGCGTGGGCCAGGAGGCGAATCGTCCCTTCCCTTGGGTGGTGAGCGATTTCGGGCTGATCGACGCCATTGAAAGCGGGCTGGTGAAGATCCCGCAGCTGGCGATCCGCGATAATACAGGAACCGAGATCCCGGGCTACTTCAATATCTGGGAATGGATCATGCAGCCCGGCCGCCTGACCGCCCGGGAAAGAGGGGGCAGCCGGGCGAGCCCCAAACCGGAGGCGATCCTGAAATGGGCCCACACACCGATAGCGATGCTGGGCGGACTGTGGGAGAAAACACGGGAGGAATGGCAAGACTCCGGAGACGAGAAGCGGCCTCCGGTGTTTATCCTCGTGTGTAAAAACACCGCGTTGGCGAATGTGATTTACGAATGGCTGGCGCACGGCAACTGCCCGGTAGGCATTCCGCCGTCGAAGCTGGACGGCTTCCGTAATACGGCGGATCGGAATCATACCATTGTGGTGCACTCGAAAGTCATGGAGGAAACGGACGAGGGCAGCTCGAAAGGGGATGAAAACCGCTGGATGCGCCACACCCTGAACACGGTGGGACGGCTCGACTGGCAGCGGGACGCCATGGGCCGGGAGCTGTATCCCGAAGGCTTCGTGGAATTGGCGGAAAAGCTGAAACGGTCACTGGATCCTCCGGGGCGGAGCGTGCGTTGTATTGTCAGTGTGGCCATGCTTACGGAAGGCTGGGACTGCAACACCGTCACTCACGTGGTCGGGCTGCGACCGTTCCAGTCTCAGTTGCTTTGTGAGCAGGTGGTCGGGAGAGCATTGCGGAGGGCGAGCTATGAGCCGGATGAAAACGGCAGGATGAGGGAGGAAGTGGCCAAGGTGTTTGGCGTGCCCTTCCAACTCATTCCGTTCAAAGCCAACTCCTCCGGCCCACCGGCGGCGGCTCCCAAACGCCACCACGTCAGAAGCCTGCCGGAGAGGGCGGCTCTGGAAATCCGCTTCCCCAGAGTGGAGGGTTATGTGCAAGAGGTGCGGAACCGGATTCATCTGGAGTGGGACAAAGTCCCTTCAATGGAGATTGATCCCTTGAATATTCCCGCAGAGGTCCAGATGAAGGGGCTGAACTTCTCGGACCAGGGACGGCCCTCTCTTTCCGGACCGGGAAAACTGGACGAGGCGTCTCTGCGGGAATTCCGGCAAGGGAGGCGCGTGCAGGAGCTGGTGTTTGAGGCGGCGGCCTCACTGACCCGGCAATACCGGGAACAGAACCGCTGCGAAATTCCGGCGGCCTCCCTTTTTCCGCAGCTGGCGGGGCTGGTGCGGGAGTATGTCGAATCCAAAGTGAAAGCCCCGCCGCCCGCGGATTTGAAGGACCTTTTTCTCTCACCTTACTATGGCTGGCTGATCGAGGTTCTCCGTGAGAATCTCAAAGGCGACACCACTGCGGGCGAAGCACCGGAATTGCCCCTTATGGAGAAATCGCGCGGTCAGGGATCCACTTCGGATGTTGATTTCTGGACGGGAAGGGATGTTCGGGAAGTGGTAAAGAGCCATTTGAACTATGTGGTCGCGGATACCAGGCAATGGGAGCAGTCGGCGGCGTATCTGATTGACTCACATCCCCGGGTGGAGGCCTTTGTGAAAAACTCCGGCCTTGGTTTGGGAATTCCTTATTTTCACAATGGCGAGCCCCACGAGTTCATCCCGGATTTTATTATCCGGTTCAACGACCGGGAGGATTTTCACCTGATTCTGGAAACCAAAGGATACGACAAGCTCCGCGAACTCAAAGATGCCGCAGCGAAACGCTGGTGCTCAGCGGTGAACGCCCATGGCGGATTCGGCGTTTGGGATTTCAGGATGGTCGACGGGCCGGGGGGCGTGCTGCCGGCGTTGGCATCCCGCTGAGCAGAATCCCGACGGTTACTCTTTCCGGGCCCTAAAGGAGCCGTGATTTCTGTGATCCTGTCTGGCTCGGCACCAAAGATTGCTGCGGCCCGGGCATGACATTGACGTCATGCTCAAGGGAGGCTCAATCCTGTGATGGCCATCGCTTTACCGGGCCTCAAGGAAATGCGGATGGTGAAGAGCTGCTGGTGCGTGCGGGTTACTGTCCCGCTTCGGGATCATCCAAAAAAGGCTTCCCGTGCGGCTTGCCATCGGGGCGGTTTTCGGCTGAAGATCGTCCTTCATGAGCACACCCTCTCTTTCCCGGCGTCATTTTCTCGGCACAGCGGCGCTGACGGCGGCGGCTGGCGGCCTGCACCAGCGGCTGGAGGCGGCGGATCAGGCCAGCGGATTGAAGGGCCGCATCCACCACTCCGCCTGCAAATGGTGTTATGACAAAATCCCCTTCGAGGATCTCTGCCGGGCGGGCAAGGAGATGGGGCTGACCTCCATCGATCTGGTGGATCCCCCGGATTTTGAGGTGATGAAAAAATACGGCCTGACCACGGCGATGGTGAGTTTTCCCAGCGCCGAGGTAAACGGGAGGAAAATCGGCAGCATCCCGCACGGCTTCAACCGCCTGGAGCATCACGACACCCTGATCAAACTCTACGAGCCGCTCATCCGGCAGACGGCGGATTTCGGCGCGAAGCAGGTGATCTGTTTCTCCGGCAACCGGGACGGAATGGATCCGGAAACGGGCCTGAAAAATTGCGCGGAGGGCTTGAAGAAGCTCCTGCCGGTGGCGGAAAAACACGGAATCACCCTCGTGATGGAGCTGCTGAACAGCCGGGTGGACCACGCCGACTACATGTGCGACACCAGCGCCTGGGGCATCCAGCTCTGCGAAGCGGTGGGTTCGGAGCGGTTCCGGCTCCTTTTCGACATTTATCACATGCAGATCATGGAGGGCGACATCATCGCCACCATCAAAAAGAACCACCGCTGGTTCTCCCACTACCACACCGGCGGCGTGCCTGGGCGTCACGAAATTGACGAATCCCAGGAATTGTTTTATCCGGCGATCATGCGGGCCATCGTGGACACCGGCTACCAAGGCTGGGTCGCCCAGGAATTCCTCCCCGCCAAACCGGACAAACTCGCCTCCCTGAAGCAGGCCGTGGGCATCTGCGACGTTTAGGCGGATCCTCCCCGGCGGCACGCCAGCGTGGAAAGCGATAAACCCGACGGGTTTCCGGGAGCCGGGAGAAGCCCCATGACTTTTCCAGACCACTCCCCCTGAGCCGGGGAAGCCATCATGAGTTTTGCAAGCCTCTCTCCCGGAGCCGGGAACCCTGCACCTCCCTTTCCGGGAGAAAGAGGAATTCCCGCAGCGCCCGCAGACCCATTTCCGGGAGCGAGTCTCTGAGCGAGCCTTACACCGTCGGGAGTGTCAGAAAATCCTCCGGAGTGAGAGCTTTTACGGGACTGGATGTGAAATCCCGCACGTTTCCCGTGATGATGGCGTCCGCGTTTCCGGCCACCGCGCAGGCTGCCTGGAGGGCGTCCTCAAAGTCCGGGATGGAGTAGCTCCACGCGTTGAGGACGTCCGTCCTGCCCGTGGTCGGCACATTCAGAAACTGAAGAAGATCCCGCAGCATCTCCCAGGTCTGCTGTTCCGAATGGCCCTTGCGGTAGTAATAATAAACGGTGGGGAGGGTGTGCCAAGCCACGACTCCCTGATGCGTCTCCGTTTCACATAGGTCGAGAACCTGCTTGCTGCCCGGATATCCGGCCCGTTGGAGCAGGATGTCGAGCAGGATGTTGATATCCAGCAGGAGCCTCATTTCACTTCACGTGCTTCTCATTGATGGCAGCCAGACGGGCATCCTCTGGATTGATACTCCTGCTCATGGTTCCGCCCCACTTTTCAGAAAACAAAGCGCCCGCCCTTTCCGGCAGGTGCGGAATCGCCCGGGAGCGCAGCACTTGGGTGATAATGAGGGTCCCGTTTTTGGCCACCGCGCGGAAATCGATCTCTTCACCTTCGTGGAGTTCGAAGTCATCAGGTAAAGTGGTGGTGGTGGTCATCAGAGGGAACGATTTGGCGCACTATGGCAGCATTCAGGAAGGAAAACAAATTCTATGGTTTGCTCCAGCCCGGCCACGCGGCCAAGAGCGTTCGGTATGGATGGTGCTGCGCTCAGGAAACCGTTTGTAACCAGGCCCGTGGGCTTTCGCGTGATTGAAGCCGGAGGCTTCACAGCGGGTAG
>JAZKFB010000084.1:33290-44040 GCA_040386695.1 Verrucomicrobiota bacterium | reverse complement strand
AAATAGTGGATACAGCCTGATTCGCAAGAAAATTTTGTAACAATGTAGAATTAGGCAAATTTCTTAAAGGATCCGCCGTTCTCTCCGTGCTGCCGGAGGGAGCGGCGGGCCCGCCACGGCCCGCCATAAAACTTCGGCGCCCCGGATATAGTGCGGGTTCCGCCGGAGAAAGCGGCGGCAAGCCCCGGCACTTTAAATTTTCGGCTCCGGGTGAAAGAGCATGGATCCCATGTTCCCACCGTCACGCTCCACCCGTGAAATCAGGCGGGATCTTCAGGGGATGTCTTTAAAGACCGACGGGAATACCATTTTCATGGCGTTCCAGAATTTTGTGGTCATGCTCAAAGGAGCGCTCCAGCCGGGCGACTTTGTGGTCCTCCTCCCGGAGCATGGCCTCCAGATGATCGAGCCGCGTCAGAGCGAGTCGAAGCTCATATTCCAGTGACTCAATTCTACGCTGCAGACCGGATATTTCATACATGGGGACCTCCTGGTTGAGTTAAAGAACGCTATAAATCTGTGTGAATTCCTGGCATGCGCAAGTAATTTTCATCCCGGATTCGGAAAAACGAAAAAAATTCAAGAAGAAAAATGTGACAAAACAGACACGATCCGCTGAAAAGCTGATAATGCCGGTTTTCCCGCCATCTTCACATGATTTTCAGGCATCTCAGGCACCAAAACTGTAAGTGTCCCGTGGCTGTCGGTGGACGGACCGGCATTCAGTGTCAAATATGGCACAGACACTGCGGCTTTCACCGCATCCTCACCATGAGGATCGCCGCAGCGCCCGGAGCCAATCCCCTTTTTGCGGGTTATTGAAAATGGAAAAAGATCAGAAGAGGATTCCATAATGTTATTGTTAATAATTGCACCGCAGGCCCGTCATTTGTAATTTCCCATTATTTTAATTTTCCACCTGCTTATCCTGCCTATGAAAATCAAAACCACGCTGATCGCCGCCCTCTCTCTTCTGACCTCCCTGAATGCCGGGGCTGCGGTCGCCCAGTGGCAGGCCGCCATCAATACCGGCTCCGCCACGGCCGCCAAAAATTTCACCACCATCACCACTCCCGTGCTTTTTGATGTGGGCGCGCTGACGGGGGACCGCTCTTTTGAGTTCATCTTCAATGCCGCCGCCGGGGTCACGCCCTCCTCCGCTCTTCTGGGCACATTCGCGGTCGAGGGCGGCAGGCAGGCGCTGAAATTCGAGCAATGGAACAAAACCGGATTTTTTGGAGCCACGGCGTTCGGGGTGGCGGATTACACCAGCACGGTATCCGCGCCCTCGGGCGTTGATACTCAGGCGGTCTTCACCTATGACGGCACTAAAACCGATCTGTATCTCAACGGAGTCTTCAAAGCCACCATTCTGGGCGCGACTGACGCCGCGCTCGCGCTCACGGGGCTTCAGGGTCTGGGCGGCGCCCACAACGCCGGGGCTTACGTGGATCCTCTGCAGGGGAGCATTTTTGGCTTCGCCAGTTATGACAGCGTGCTCAGCCCTGCGGAAATCGCCTCCCATTACGCCGCCTTCTCCGCCGTGCCGGAAACCGGCTCCACCGCTCTGCTGGGGCTGGCAGTGATGGGCACCTGCCTGCGCCGCCGCCGCGGAGTTTGAGATTCGCCAATATTTCCCTCGTTAAATTTCGTCAGGAACCGTCCGCCGGGTGCGGGCGGTTCCTGATTTTTTTCCGCCTGAAGCATATGAAAACCTGTGCCCGATCCGCCCCGTTTTTCAGAAAAAGAGAGTTTCTTCCGATGCCCATTCCGGCGGAGACTGTGCTTTGGTGAATTTTTATCAAATTTTAAAAACAGTGCCCTTTTTCCGGTTTTCCTGTCTGATTGTCCCCGGCATTTTGATCAGCTTTTTTCGGGAGCGGCGGAAGCCGGGAGCCGCTTTACTGCTGCTGCTGCTGACGGGGTTGCCCTGCCCGGCGGGATTGCCGGAATATGATGCCGCCGTGACGGCGGACGCGGCGGCGGGATTGAGCCCCGCCTCCCGTCTCACGGAGTCGGCGACCTTTCTGGGCACTGACAGCGTGGCCTTCAATTTCGGCACTGTGAGCGGAGACGGCACTTTTGAATGCGTCGTGGAGGCCACCGGGGACGTGAGCAGCGGCTATCTGGCGGTGGGCGAAAACAGCATGAGCAATCTGCGCCTGCAGCAGTGGCCAAACACCGGCCAGGTGGGCATGACCCAAAGCGGGCTCAAGGATTATTTTTTCACGCCGCCGGTCAGTTCTCCGGCCACGCCTTCGCACCTGGCGTATGTCTGGGACGGTGCCGGAACGATGAGGCTGTATGTGAATGGCGTCCCTGCGGGGACCAACAGCGAAGTCACCCCCGCCTTCGGCCTGCCAACCGGCGAGGGGCGGCTGGGGGCGAATCCCTTCAACGGCGAGGGCATGTCGGGCACGGTTTACCGGGTGACCTGTTATGATTCCATGCTGAGCGACGCGGTGCTGCTGCGGCATGGCGAGGCGTTTATGGGCATCAGGCATGTCCCCGTCATTCAATCCTTCACCGCCAGTCCGGCGGCGGTCATGGCGGGCAGTCCCGTGACGCTGAGCTGGCAGGTGACGGGGGCGGATTCCGTGACCCTGGATGGCGCGGATGTGACCGGACTGACGGAGAAATCCCTGACCCCCACCGCGACAGCCACCTACAGCCTCAGGGCGGTGAACGCCAACGGGCCGGCTGAGGCCTCGGTGCTGGTCCCGGTCACCATGCCGGTCAACCATTTGCTGATCAACGAGTTCATGGCCTCCAACGCCTCCACCCTGGCGGACGCCGACGGGGAGTTTTCCGACTGGCTGGAGATCCATAATCCCACATCGTCGGCCGTGAACCTGGGCGGGTATTTCCTGACGGATAAAGCTTCGCTGCCACGCCAATGGCCGCTGCCCGCCGCGGATCTCCCCGCCGGGGGTTACCGGCTGGTGTTTCTTTCGGGCAAAAACAAAATCACCCCGGGCGGTGAATGGCACAGCAATTTCAAGCTGGGCAAGGAGGGTGAATACCTCGCCCTGACCGGCCCCGGCGGCGTGGTTCATGGATTTGCCCCCTCATTCCCGGCTCAGGACGATGATACCGCCTACGGTCTGATCGGCACCGATCCCCAGCTGGCCGGCTATCTGGGGCGTCCCACTCCGGGAGCGGTCAATGATTCCTCCCTGCCCAAACCGGCGCGGGTGACGTTTTCCGAGGCGGGCGGGCTGCTGCGGGCTCCGGTCACGGTGACCCTGAGCTGCGCCACCGCCGGCTCCGAAATCCACTATCAGCTCAACAAAACAGCGGAAGCCGTTTACACCGCGCCACTTACGGTGAACGCCACCACCCGTATCCGGGCCTGGGCGGTGCGGCTGGGACAGAAAGGGCCGGAATCACAGATCACATGGGTGAAACTGGCGGCCAGTCTGACGGATTACAGTTCACCGCTGCCGATCATGATCATTGATAATTTCGCCGCCGGCCCGGTCCCCCAGAAGGGATGGAACGGCACCGGTGAGGGCATTAAACAGGTGCCCCGGCAGTCCGCCGCCTGGCTGACCTGGGACCGGACGGGCACCGCCGCCACGACGGCGGGCGAACCGCAGTTTTTCACCAGCGCCGGCATCAGAGGACGCGGGGCGTATTCCAGCTCCTGGAAACAGAAACCGTATTCCGTGGAGGCCATGGATGGAAACGGAGCGGAAAAGGACGTGGCGGTGCTGAACATGCCCGCGCATTCCGACTGGGTTTTTTACTTTCCGGATCCCGGGGACTCGAAGGATCCGACGATGCTGTTCAACACCTTTGTCTATGATCTCAGCCGCCGTCTGGGGCACGATGCGCCGCGCTTCCGCTGGGTGGAGCTGTTTGTGAACGAGGATGGCGGCGATATTTCCCTGACCGACCGGCGGGGGGTTTACGCCGTGCTGGAAAAAGTCTCGCGGGGACCGGACCGTCTGGATTTCCAAAAGCTGAGCGCCGACGGCACCCAGGGCGGCTGGCTGTTGAGTCTCAACCGCATGGACGCCATCCCGGAAACCGGCTGGCCGGCGGGGAACGGCGTCGGAACCCCGCAGTTTTTCCGGACCGCCGGAGCCAACCGCATTAAACAGACCGGACCCAATAATCCAGTCCCGGGCGGTGATGACGAACCTCAGCAGAGCAACGGATTTCTGAATTTTGACAATCCCGGCGGATATTCCATCACCCCCGCGCAGCGGGCGGCGATCGAGGGCTGGTTCAAAAATTTTGAGGATGCCCTCTACAGCAACGCCGTCTGGAAGGATCCTGTGAACGGTTACCGCAAGTGGCTGGATGACCGGGACTTCGCGGAATATTTCATTTTCAATGAACTGACCAAAAACGGGGATGGCCTGCTGATTTCCATGTATCCCTGGAAAGGGGATGACGGCCGTCTGCGCATGGGACCGACCTGGGATTACAACTGGTCGAGTTACTACATCGGCAGCGCGCCAGCCCAGGATCTGCGCTGGCGGAGTGACCGCCTGTGGTATGCCCGGCTGTTTGCGGATCCGGACTTCATGCAGCTTTACACCGACCGCTGGTTCGCCTTCCGCCGGAGCGCGATGAGCAATGCGGGCATGTCGGCGATTATTGACGCGCAGGCGGCGGAGATCACTTCCGCCAAGGCGGTGGCGCAGGGCATTTCCAGCGCCGCCAACTGGCAGAACCGCCTGACGCAGATGAAAACCTGGCTCAATACGCGCGCCAACTGGGTGGATTCCCAATATGTCACGCCGCCGGTGCTCAGCGTGGGCGGGGGAATCGTGCCGTCCGGCCAGGTGGTGGGCATCACGGCGGCGGCGGGCACTCTTTACCGCACGGTGGACGGCGGCGATCCCCGGGCTTCCGGAGGAAATGTCTCGGTTCCGGCGGAAACCGGAAATTCACTGACCATTTCCGGCGACACCCGGCTGACGGTGCGGGCCCGGGTTTCCGGCGTCCGGTGGAGCGCTCCGACGACGGCCATTTATGTCACGGACGCGGTCCCGGCGACAGCGGGGAATCTGGTGATTTCGGAAATCCATTACCATCCCGCCGACCCCTCACCCGCGGAAACGGCGGCGGGTTTCACGGATTCCGGGGATTTTGAATTCATCGAACTGCTCAACACCGGCACCGCCAAAGTCAGTCTGAGCGGACTGCGTTTCACCGCGGCGGCCGGGGGTCAGGGGATTGGCTATGTGTTTGACGACGGCTCACGCTGGTCGGTGCCGCCGGGCGCGCGGGTGGTGATGGTGAAAAATGCGGCCGCATTCGCGCTGCGTTACGGAGCCGGAATTCCGGTCGCCGGCGTTTTCACGGGAAATCTGAGCAACAGCGGGGACACGGTCACCCTGGTGGATGGCTCCGGCGCGGTTCTCAAGTCATTGAATTACACGGACAGCCAGCCCTGGCCGGCGGCGGCGGACGGTTCAGGGCGCAGCCTCACCCTGCTGGGCGGCGCCCTTCCGGCGCAGGCTTCGGCGGCCGGATCATGGCGGGCGAGTGTAGCCGCGGGCGGTTCACCGGGAACTTCGGACAGCCTGGATCTCCCTGCCGGCGGAGACCTCACGGCATACGCTTTCGGTTCCTTCCCAACCACCTGGACCTGGCTGAATGGAGCCGCCACCGCAAGCCAGCGCCGGGTTCCCGGCAGCGACGCCGTCACGGTCGGCATGGAGTATTCCTCCGATCTTAAACTGTGGATCCCCGCCGGCGAGCCCGAGACATCGGGGGTTTTTGAAGCGGATGGTTCCGTGGCCGTGAAGCGGACGCTGCCGGCGGGGACGCATGGATTTATCCGCTGGCGGGTGACGCGGCGCGCGTCGTAAGAGCCCGGGAGTCACGGTCCGGCGTCTTCCGGGTCAAAAATCCCCTCCCCTGTTGACTTGGAAAAGTGGAGCCGGCGGCGGTGGATTGGCTGTCTCAGAGCAGTTTTCCCTGCCCGATGACTTGGGGGATTTTATTCCTCCCTGTGGAAGCCGGAGGTCATTTCCGTTCCCTGAGCCAGGCGAAGAGGTCGGTCCACTGCCCGGGGGTCATGCTGAGTTCGAGGCCTTCGGGCATGAGGGAGCGTTTGGTGAAGCCGGATTTGCGGATCTGGTCGGCGGGAATGCGCTGGTCCTCGGTGCCGGGGAGACGGATGACGATGGCGTTTTCATCGCGCGAGGCGAGGAAGCCCTCTTTAATCGTGCCGTCCGTCAGCTCGGCGCGGAAGACGCGGTAGCCGGGCTCCATGGCCGCATTGGGCGTGAGGATGTTCCGCAGAATGGCCTCGGTGCCCATGGCTCCGACACTGCTGAGGTTCGGCCCGATCATGCCGCCCTGGCCGTTGACGGTGTGGCAGGCGGTGCAGAGGGCGGCGACCGCCTGACCTTTGGCGGGATCCCCGGGCTTGTTGGCGAGGGCGCGGTAGTGGTCGAATTTCTCATCCAGGGCTTTGGCCATTTCCGGCGTGGCCAGGGTGGGAAAATCCATGGTTTTGGAAACCCGGGCCGGTTCGTGCAATTTGTCCCAGGCCGCGTTCAGCGGGCGGTAGTAGGCCATGGGTTCGGTGAGGCCGGTGCGGTCAAACCAGGTGCGGATTTCCGACGCCGTGCGGCAGGTGTTCCAGACGCGGAATTCGGTGAGCTCGGCTCCGGTGCCTTTTCCGGTGTTGCTGTGGCCGATGGCAAGGTGCGGGTAAGGCCGGGGATCAACGCCGCCTTCCGTCTGATCGGGCTCGCCGTTCTGGTAAATCGTGAACTTGCCCTGGGCATCGCGGGTGACGGCCACGTGCATCCAGGCGCCGGGGCTGAGGGCTTTTTTGGAGACGATCACATCATTCAGACCGGCGGCCCAGACGCGGAGCCTGCCGTCGTAAAAGTTCAGATCCACCACGCCGGGCGCGGCCAGCAGACTGTCCTCGTTGCCGATGCCGGGGTCCAGGCGGATCCAGGTTTCCACGGTGAAGGGACCTTCGAGGGTCAGGTCGCTCTCCACCCAGGCGGCGGGTTTCCCGTTCAGCACCAGCACCTGGGAAAACAGGTCGGCCATGGAGCCGATGAGCGCCTTCAGCGGGGGATGATCAGGCCCAAGGACCGCCTGAAGCTTCTCCACCAGCGGGCCGTCCAGCTCGTCTTTGGGAACCGCTCCGGTGGTGGCGGCGCTGACCAGCGCCTGACTGCCAGCGGGCGTGGAGGTGAGGGCGTCGAGCGCGCGGGTGCGCTGGGCGGAATTCAGGACCGGCCAAAGCGGCAGAAGCTGGCCGGGGGTGGAGGCGAGAGCGGCGAGGGCGGCATCGCGGAGTTTGGGATCGGCGCTTTTGGCGAGGGGCAAAAAGACGGCGGATTGCGTGCTGCCGAGATCGCGCAGCGTCAGCAGCATGGCGGGAGTCGCGGCTTTGGCGGCCATCGCGGCGAGATCGGGCTCCAGCGCGGTGAGTTTGAAAGCGGAGATGACTTTCAGCGCCACATCCGGCTGAGCGCCCAGCAGGGCGCGGGCGGTGTCGGTCACCAGCGGGGCCAGAGTGCGGGCGTCAAACTTGGCTTTCAGGCGCAGCAGCGCGTCCAGTCCGGCGGGCGTGGCCACCAGGGCGCTGAGGGCGGATTTCACTTCGGAAGCCTCCGGTGCCTCAGCGAGACGGAGAATTTCCTCGTCGTTCGGCGCGCGTCCAAGCTGAGCCAGCAGCCGGGCGACACGGGGGGCGGAATCCTTCGCGGGCAGCGAGAGACTGGCGACCATGAGATTTTCGGGGGGAAGGGACTTTGCCCAGTCCGAATCGAGAAAAGCGGCGACGGCTCCGGGCTGGTATTCCAGAAACATGCGCACCAGATAGCGTTCATATTCCCGCTGGTAGGCGGCTCCGGTTTTGATCGGTTTCCCGCTTTGAGTCGAAGCTGTGACAGGCTGATCAATCGGACTTAAATCCGCCTGCAGAAACGCCAGAATCACTTCCATCATGTTTGGAAGCACTGTTGCGGCGCTGCCATACAAAACCGGCGGGTTCAGCAGGGAGCCCATGGAAATGAAGGCCTCCCTCCGGACGGAGGGATCAGAATCCTTCATCAAAGGCTTGAACAACACCAAGGCCCCCCGTCCGGGATTGCCGGTGACCGGATCCTTCGGAGCGGAAAGATCCCAGCCCTGACCGGACACCCAGCGGCGGCCCAAAGCTTTCACGGCTTCACGCCTGATCACCGGATTGGAATCCGCGGCCAACTGCTCCCAGGGGATTTTCCTTTGTCCCTCCAGCGCCCAGAGCGCCTGGATGCGGGCCGCCGCCGGGTAGGGATTCTCCGGCCCGGAGCCGCCTTTTTCCGCCGGACGCCCCTGCGCCAGCAGTTGCCCAAGGGCCTCGGTGGCCGCCTCATCACGGTCGTTTAGGGAAATCCCGTCCTCCCACTCCTGCCAGGCCATGTGCGCCTGGGTCAGCGACTTTCCGCCAAATTTAGCCACCAGCTCAAGGTCCGGCAGTTTCGTGAAATCCGGCACGGCGAAGGCGGGCTGCGACTTGCCTTTCAGACGCCAGATGCGGCCGCGCTTCTTGTCGCGTTCGGGGTGATTGCGGGGGACCTCGTTGTGGGAAATGATTTTGTTATACCAGTCCACGATATAAACCGCGCCATCCGGCCCGAGGGTCATGCCGACCGGGCGGAACCAGGGGTCGCCGCTGGCCACCACATCCTGAAGCAGCTCCAGCCGCCAGCCGTCGGGCCGGCTGGAATCGCGGTGCATTTTGATGGCCTGGATGCGGTTGGTGATGGGGTTGGCGACCAGCATCACGTCCGACCATTCCGGCGGGAACGGTCCGCTGGCATCCGTCAGCGCCAGGCCGCTCAGACCGGTGCCGCCCATGCGGAAATCCGGGGCGCTGGCGGGGAATTCGGGGGCATAGCTTTTCCACTGGCCGTTCGAGCAGCCGGGGTAGTTGCCGTATTCGTGAAAGGGCATCACGGGATAACCAAAGTCATTGGCCTCCTGGATGAAGCTCTCCCCTTCCCCGTTCATCGCCAGGCCCCAGATGTTGCAGGGACCATTGCTGGTGATGGTGAACCGCGAGCCGTCGGGCCGGAATTTGGCCATGCGGGTCTGGTCGAACTGAATCTGTTTGTTCTCCGGCCCCATGACTTTGCCGTAATTGAAAGCCCCCTGCCCCAGCCACAGCCAGCCGCCCGGCGCTCGGGTGAACTGGTGCGGAAAAAGGTGGGAATCCTGGACGCCGAAACCGGTCAGGATCACGTCGCGCTGATCGCTTTTCCCGTCGCCGTTGGTGTCGCGCAGCAGCGCCAGATCATGCCCGTGCTGCACGTAGCAGCCGTCCTTGTAAGGAAGAATGCCCAGCGGAATGGCAAGGCCGTCGGCAAAAACCGTCGGCTCCTTGGCGAACTGCGGGGACTTCCCGTCCGTGCCGCGGTCGGTGATGTCATAGACCAGCACCCTGTCCTTCGCCTTGCTGGCATAAAGAGCGTCGGCGGCCCCGGGATTCTCATTGGCATCCACCGGATATTCCAGCGCCGTCATCGTCCACAGGCGGCCCCGCTGGTCAAACTGCACAGCGACAAACTTGCCGAAGGCCTTGTCCATGTCCTCGGAAACCACCAGTTCCATCTCCAGCCCGGGAGCCAGGGAAAATGCGGCTTTTTCCTCCTCCGGACTCAGCGGCGATTCCTTTGCGGGTTTTACGGGATCGGCCGCGCCGACGCGTTTGGGGGAAGCGGGCAGCTCCTCAATGCTGATGTTCCGCACCTGAACCAGCGCCTTGCCGCCGCCGTGAACCTGGATGCCCATGTGGCCGTCCTGAACGATTTTCGGATCGGCCTCGAAATAATCCACACCCATCACCCCGTTGATCCAGGTGGTGATGCGCGGGCCGTCGGCGCGGATGACGTAGTCATTCCAGTCATTCCGCTTCAGCGCCGGACCGAGCACCTTCATGTCCGACTGCGCCATCAGCTTGTTGCGGCGGCTCTCGTCATACACGCAGCCATACCACGCGGGCTCGCCGTAGTCGCACTGATAGCCCGCCATTTCCGAATCATTCGGCACCCGCTGCGAGCGGATCTGGAAGCCGGAATTGATAAAACCCCCGCTGCCCGTCAGCTTGATCTGCAGCCGCACGATGAAGTTCCCGTATTCCGCCTTGGTCGCCAGGAAATCATTATGCTTCACCTCCTCGGTCAGCGACCCGCCGGTGATCAGGCCATTCTCCACCCGCCACATTTTGGCGTCTCCCTCCCAGCCGTTCAGCGTGCTGCCGTCAAAAAGCGGCTTCACGTCCTTCCCTGGCGCGGGCGGCGGCTCAGCGGCGTGAAGCAGGGCGGTGCCGGCGGCAGTGAGGATGACGGGTAAAAAGAAAAACAAGGCTCTCATATTCGGAAAACGGGACGAACCGCGCGGCATCGCCGCCGCCGGAACAGCTTGAATACGCGGTGACGGAGCATTGTTTGCGGACCGCGCGCCCGAATATAAAGACAAGCCGGCCCCGTCCGCAGCACCCTTCCCCGCCTGCGCATCAGGTTAATCGGCGAGCTGCTGAGAGTCCGGATTCCGAGGGAAACGGGCTTCATCCCCGGGGGAATGAGCTTCATCCCCGGGGAAACGGGCTTCATCCCCGGGGAAACGGGCTTCATCCCCGGGGAAACGGGCTTCATCCCCGGGGAAACGGGCTCCCTCCCCGGGGAAACGGGCTCCCTCCCCGGGGAAACGGGCTCCCTCCCCGGGGAAACGGGCTTCCTCCCCGGGGGAATGGGCTTCGTCCCCGGGGAAGCGGGCT
>JAZKFB010000084.1:0-33190 GCA_040386695.1 Verrucomicrobiota bacterium | reverse complement strand
GAAGCGGGCTTCGTCCCAGGGGGAAACGGGCTTCCTCCCCGGGGGAATGGGCTTCGTCCCCGGGGAAGCGGGCTTCGTCCCAGGGGGAAACGGGCTTCCTCCCCGGGGGAATGGGCTTCCTCCCCGGGGGAATGGGCTTCCTCCCCGGGGGAATGGGCTTCGTCCCCGGGGGAATGGGTTAAGCGTGTCCTCGTTATAAAATAAAATCCCCCGCCCGGCGGGAGGCCGGGCGGGGATTTTGAATTGGTTCAGGCTCAACCCAAATGGCCCGATACCGGAAACGTCCGGGCATCGCGGCGGCGGCGGCCTTTTCCCGTCGCCTCAACGCGTCAGGAAAGACCGATTCCCTCTTCCCATCCGGCATCCTCTTCTGTTAAATCCCTTCGCTTTCTTTGCTTTCCTTTGTTCAAACTCCCGCCATGACCATCACCTCCAACTGCGAACCGCCCGCCACCTTTTACCCGGGCCGTGGATATGGGTTCAGCGCCATAAAGATGGAGGACAGGCTGGTGCTCCAGGATTCCAGGGATCCCGTCATCCGGGCCACCGTCCCGGACATGATTACGCCTCCGCCCGGGCCGCGGAGCGGATCAAACGGCTGCGGATAAGCGCGTCCTTTTTTCTGAAAACCCCGTTTCCAAGCCACCTGTGGATCCCCTGACTCATTCTGTTCTCGGCATGGCCATCGCCATGCTCGTCACCCGCCAGCCTGAACGCCGCCGCCAGGCCGCCCTCGCCGGACTCGCGTCGGGACTTTTGCCGGACGCGGATGTGTTCCTGCGCTCGGCCTCCGATCCTCTGTTCAATCTGGAGTATCACCGCCATTTCACGCACAGCCTGATTTTCTCCCCGGTGATCGCGCTCTTCGGAGCCTGCATCGCCAGCAGCCTTTACGCGGTTTTCAAAAAGCGGATCGACTGGAAAATGCTGCTGTTGCCCGCCTGGCTGGCGGGTCTGAGCCACATTTTCTGCGACATCTGGACCAGTTACGGCACGCGGATGTGGTGGCCGTTCTCCAACCAGCGGGTGGCGCTGGACTGGATTTCCGTCATTGATCCGCTTTTCACCGTCCCGCTGGCGGCCTGCACCGCCCTGGCGCTGCGCTATGCCAATAAAAAAGCCGCCGCCGCCGGCCTGATCTGGGGGCTGGTTTATCTCAGCTTCTGCGTCACCCAGCAGCATCGCGCCAAAGCCGCCCTGACCGGCTGGCTCGCTCAACAGAACCTTCCGGCGGCGGAGCGGCTCAGCGTGCGGCCCTCCTTTGGAAACGTCCTCTTCTGGCGCGGCATGGCGGTGCACGGTGGTGTCTGCCGGGTGGTGGCCATCCGCTGCGGCTGGCCCGGTGATATCCAGCTCAGCCCCGGGCAAAGCAGCCCGCTGTTCGCCTCACCCGAAGCCGCCATCGCCGGATTCAGCGTGCCGGCCGACTCCGTGCAGGCGCGGGATATTGCGAGATTTTATCATTTTTCAGACGGCTGGATCGGCCGTTTCCCGGGTAAACCCGACATCCTCGGCGACCTCCGCTACGCCACTGTGCCCGATGAGATCAAACCTCTCTGGGGTATCCGGCTGACCCCGGAGGATGCCGGACGGCACGTCGATTTCCTGACCTTCCGCGACGGGGGAGCGCCCTCCATCGACCGTCTCTGGAATATGATGAAGGGCACCGCCAAACCGTTGAATTAGCAGCCTTTTCCGGAGCAGCCACTCAGCTCCAGCATCGCCGGGCATCCGCTTTGGAACCGCCAAAATATGGGGGAGCCACGGATTATCCGTGACTCCCCATTCCATTCGCCTGTTCCGCCGCGCTGCGTTCAGTTCAATCCGCTCACTTCATCTCCTTGCCGGTCTGGGCGTTGATGATGAGCATGTTCTCGCGGTGCAGATTCGGATCCGCGCGGAAGGAGAGGCGGCCATGGTGACGGCGTTCCAAGTCAACGAGCAGAGCCTCGTCCTTGGTGCGGAGGCGGTTCATGACGTCCGGATGGACGGTGATGAGAAGATCGTGCTCGGTGTCCGGATACTTCTGCATGAGGGTGTTCACGCGGCGCTGAAGCTCCACGGACATGGTTTCCGTGGATTTGATCTTGCCTTGGCCATTGCAGGTCGGACACGGGTCGTAAACGGCGGTGCTGAGGCTTTCGTGGAGGCGCTGACGGGTCATTTCCATCAAACCGAGCGGCGAGATGGGCATGACCTGGGTCTTGGCCTTGTCGCGGCGCAGGCGGTCCTTCATCGCCTTGTAAACCGCCTGCTGGTCGCGGCGGCTTTTCATGTCGATGAGATCCACGACCACCAGTCCACCGATATTCCGCAGCCGGAGCTGGCGGGCCACCTCCTCGGCGGCCTCCATGTTGGTCTGGAAAATGGTTTTCTCCAGATCGTCCGTGCCTTTGTTGCGGCCGGTGTTGACGTCGATGGCGATGAGGGCCTCGGTTTCGTCGATCACCAGATAACCGCCGCATTTGAGCCACACCTGGCGGTGGAAGGCGTTGTCGATCTGCTTCTGGATGCCGAGCATGTCGAAGATCGGCTCGGCGGTGCGCTGGCAGCGGATGCGTTTTTTGGAGCGGCGGGAAATCTGACCCACCAGTTCCCTCATGCGCAGGGACGTGGCCTCGTCGTCGCAGATGACCTCATCGACATCCTCGGTCAGGAAATCGCGCACGGTGCGCTCGATGAGATCAGGTTCCTGGAACGCCAGGCAGGGCGCTTTTTTGGTGTCGGAAATCTTGGAGATGGCTTCCCACTGCTCAACCAGCATGGCGAGGTCGCGGACAAAGTAGCGGGCGCGCTTGCCCATGCAGACGGTGCGCATGATGACGCCCATGCCGTCCGGGACACTGAGTTTGCGGAGGATTTTGCGCAGGCGGTCGCGCTCGCGGGGTTCCTCGATTTTCCGGGAAATGCCGAACATATCGTTCAGCGGCATCAGCACAAGGAAGCGGCCGGCCAGGGAAATATTGGTGGTGATGCGGGGGCCCTTGGTGCCGATGGGGCCTTTGGTGACCTGCACCAGCAGCTCGGAGCCGACGGGATAAAGGCCCGGAATGTCGCGAGCGGTGATCTTTTTCTTTTTCTTCTTCTCCCGGCCGCCGCGGTCGATCTCCTCAATGTCATTGCGGGCGGCTCCTCCCTCCTCGGCCTCCTCATTGTCGGCGGCGGGAATGGCGTCCCAGAAGTGAAGGAAGGCGTTTTTCTCCAGACCGATGTCGATGAACATGGCCTTGAGACCGGGCTCAATGTTGCGCACCCGGCCTTTATAAATGCTGCCGACAATGTGCTGGGTGCCGGTGCGCTCGATGGTGTATTCCTCCAGCATGCCGTTCTCCACGAGGGCGACGCGCTGTTCGAGTTTCTCCGTGTTGACGACGACACGGACACCTTCGGTAAAGGGGGTGTTTCCCCCGAAAAATCTGCGGATGCGTTTGATCACTTGGGCTAAAGGCATGAATTTGTTAATGAAAACCCGGCGTAACCCGGATAAAATTGGTTTGGTTGATTGTCCGGGCACGGGGCTGGACGGGGGGAAAATTGAAAACGGTTACTGGGGGCGCGGCTGTTTCCGGAAGTCGCGCTTTCTCACGTCAGGCTCGGCGGGATTGGCCTCGGGGCTGGTGCTTTCCTCGATGCGGGGGGCGGCGGCGGCCTCCTGAACAGCGGGCTTCACCACCACCACCGGCTCCTCCGGGGTCTCTTCGGCCTCGCTGCCGTCGTCCTCGGGTCCGGCGGGCGTCAGAGCCTCCCCGTCAAAAGTCACGGTCTCGACAAAATCGAAATTCCCCTTCGCGGGCTCGATGGGATGCAGCGCCTGAACGTATTTTCCATCCCCCAGGCCCAGACTGCGCTCGATGACGCGTTTGGCGATGGGCGCGGCGGTGCCGCCGCCGGATTTGCCGTTGGCGATGAGAATGCAGACCGCGACCTTGGGATTGTCATAAGGCGCGAACGCCACAAACCACGTGTGGTTATCCACCACTTTCCTGGTGCTGATCAGTTTTCCGGTCTTGTCGAACTCCTTGATCTCCCGCCATTTCTGCGCGGTCCCGGTTTTGCCGGCGATGCCATAGGGGGATTTGGCGGCCCTGCCGGTGGAGCCGCTGGTGTCGTTGACCACTTTCCACATGCCGTCCCGGAAGGTGGCGAGGTCCTTGGCCTTGGCGCTGTTCTCGCCCATGTTCAGAAAGTCGAATTTCAGCCTTGGCTTGAACTCGGTGCGGGTTTCCGTGAGGTCCCCGCTGCGGTTGCGGGCGTGTTTGACATGGTGATGCACCATGGTCGGGTAGTAGCTTTTGCCATTGTTGGCCACCGTGCCCGCCACCAGCGCCATTTCCAGCGGAGTGGCCAGCACCTCGCCCTGGCCGATGGAGACGTTGGCGGTTTTGGCGGAGGACCAGGGGCCCTTGTTCTGCTGGGCCCACCATTTTTCACCCGGCATGAAATCGTTGACCTGGTAGTCGAGCTCGATCCCGAGCTTGGTGCCGAAACCGAACACTTTGGCGACCTGCTCGATGCGGTCGATGCCGGCCTGGTTGCCGCACTGATAGAAGTAGCAGTTGCAGGAGTGTTTCAACGCATCCGCCATGCCCAGAGTGCCGTGCGGGGAAACGTGCTGATTCACGGTCCAGCATTTGAAAGCCCGGTTGCCGTAACTCACGGAACCCCCGCAGTTGAAGGACTTGTTGGCTTTGCCCTCGATGGAGGCCGCGATGGCGGTGACGAGCTTGAAGGTGGAACCGGGCGGAAAAGCGCTCAGCGAGCGGCTGACCATGGGGAACGTCGGATCCTCGTTCAGCCCTTTCCACTCCTCCGATTTCACAAAGGGGATGAACACATTGGGATCGAAGGACGGCACCGAGGCCATGGCCAGAATTTCCCCGGTGTTGGGATCAATCACGGTCACCGCCCCGCGGCCGATTCCGTTGGGGCCTTTCTGGGTGATGGCCTCGCGGAGAGCCATCTCCGAGATGATCTGGATGCGGGCGTCGATGGTCAGGTAAATGTCATCGCCGGGCACGGGGTCGATGCGGTGCTCCACGATCTCGTCCGCGAGACGGCCGTGCTCGTTTTTCAGGAACTCCCGCTGTCCGGGCGTGCCCCTCAGGTCCGCGTCCAGCTTTTTCTCAATGCCGGCGGCCCCGGTGTCGTCGTTCTCAAAAAAGTTCCATTCCGGCGGATCCTGGCCGGGGCGGAGTTCCCCGTGAACGGGACGGTCGCCCTCCGGCGGACGCTCGCGGCCGGCGGATTTCACATACCCCAGCCAGTGCGCGCCAAAGGCTTTCAGCGGATAAATACGGCTGGAGCGGTCCCGCAGGCTGATGCCCGGCAGCTCGTTGGAATACTCCGCGTAAGCCGCGAACCGGCGGAAATCCGCGCTGTTTTTGCGGTCGAGGGATTTCTGATAAGGATAAGGAATGATGCCCCGGTTTTCCCGGTACCAGATGCGGATATCCTCCATCATCTTCTCGCTGGGCTCGATGTAGAGGCTGAGCGCGTTCAGCTTGGGGAAAATAGTCTGGTTCAGAATGCGCATGATGTCCGTGTCCGGATCCTTGCGCGGGTCCCACACCAGTTTCGGCACCTCCTGACGCTCCTCCGGCGGTTTGAGGGCATTCTCCTCCTTCCAGTAATTCTCCACCTCCGCCAGATTCAGGCCCACCTCCAGACTGGCTTTGTTGTCCGCCAGCGGCACGCCGTTGCGGTCCAGCAGACGTCCGCGGGGAGCAGGAATGCGCTGATAAGCCCGGCCGGTGCTGGGCAGCTTGGCCACAAAATCGTCCTGCTGGTTGATCTGGAGATCCCACAGGCGGTAAATCAGCAGCGAGAACCCGCCGAAGATGACACAGGCAAACAGATATAGCCGGATACGGTAACTGTTGATCATGACGGTGGAGCCCAGCGGCGGTTGGTCAGCCCCGTGTAACGGATGCGGTAGCCGCTGAGTTTGGCCAGACAGTCGATCAGGAAAAACACGAGCGGCGCCACAAACATGGAAAGCAGGGCGGTGGTGAGCAGATAATACCAGACCTCCACCGGAAAAACGAATCCGCCCCGGCGGAAATTGATCCAGAGATAGTCCAGCAGCAGAAGGAGAAACGTCCCCACTCCGGTCATGAGCACGGGAAGTTCCCAGCGCCCCCGGCGGAAAAGCGGACGGATGCCCTGCATGAGCGAACCCAGCAGGCCGTAAAGAAAAATGGTGAAACCGAAAGAGGCCCCGCTGTGGGGCACGGCGGTCTCAAGCTGGAAAGCAGCCTGGCCGATGTCGCCGAAATGCAAATTGCCGGTCAGCAGTCCGGGAGCCAGCTTTTCCGCGTAGTCGGGATTGATCAGATTCCGCGCGTCCCAGACAAACCCCGTGCTGAAGGCCAGCATGAGCATCACCGGATACGGCACACTGACCGCGCAGGCGAAAAACACCACCGGCACAATGAGAATGCGCGAGTGATAAGCCCAGTCAAAAACCGGGATGAAATCCTGTAGAATCAGAGAAAATCCCGTTAAAATGAACAGCAAAACGGTGAAAATCATCGCGGGGGGGCGGTGGAAGAGGATTTCTCCTCCGCACCCAGCCCCATCACAAAGACATACTTCAATCGGTCCAGATTCTGGACGGCCGGCTGTATAGTAGCTTCGGTGGAATAATCACCCTTATGAAAATCGGTGATCGTGCCGAGAAGGATATTCGGAGGAAAACTGATGTACTCGGGCAGGCTGTAAACCTTCCGGCCCACAAGGGACTGGTCGATTTCCTTGTCCGGAAAAAGAAGACGCACATCCGGACGTTCCGGAATGAGCATGTGAACATTGGCGCTGCGGCTGAGGGAGACCCGCACGCCCTGGACAATGCCCCGGATGATGGTGCCTTCAATCTGCGCGGTGACTTTGCAGCTTTCGTCAGTGACAAAACCGATATCGGATTCGTCCGGCAGGACTTTCATCACCCGGCCCACCAGTCCCTCCGGCACAATGACGGGGCTGCCCATGGAGATGCCGTCGTTCGAGCCCTTGTCGATGGTGGCCTGGCGGTACCACGCGGAGTTCTTCCGCACGATGATCCGTGCCGGGGTCAGGGAATAAATGCTTTGCTGATTGAATTTGAACAGCGCATTGAACTGCTCCACCTGCTGACGGAGTTCGGCCGCCTGCTGATCAACAATGCGCAGTCTGGCGTTCTCATGGGCCAGAGTCTCATTTTCAGCCCGCAGCTCCTCAATGGAGCGGGGATCCACGCCGGAACCCGCAAGGGTGTCCTGCACGCCCGCGCCGGCCCTGGTGAAGGGCGCGAAGAGCGACATGATTCTGGCCTGAAGCCGCTGGGTCGTGGGCGTGTCGAAGGTGAACACCCAGACGAGTGCGCCGATGAAAACCAGCAGTGCGAGAAGATTGATTCGTTTCATGACACGCGGAGGCGTGGCGTTGAAGCGGATGACCGGCCCCCGGTGCCGGTGAAAGCGCCGGGGGCCAATATCCTCAGGAATCGGTGGTGGTCACTTTCTTGAGGAAAGCCAGTTCGCTGAGCACCTTGCCGGTGCCTTCGGCGACGGCGCTCAGAGGATCCTCCGCGACATGGACCGGCAGGCCGGTCTCCTCGGAGAGCAGTTTGTCCAGACCGCGCAGCAGCGCTCCGCCGCCGGCGAGCACGATGCCCCGGTCCACCAGATCGGCGGACAGTTCGGGAGGGCAGCGCTCCAGAGTGACGCGCACGGCGTCGATGATGTTGTTCAGCGGCTCCAGCAGAGCCTCGCGGACCTCCTGCGAGGTGATGGTGATCGTTTTCGGCAGGCCCGCGACCATGTCGCGGCCTTTGACCTCCATGGTCGTCTCCTTGGGCAGCGGGTAGGCGGAACCGACGCGGATTTTAATGTCCTCCGCCGTGCGCTCCCCGATCATCAGATTGTAGGCCCGCTTCATATACTGCACGATGGCCTCGTCCAGCTCATCGCCCGCCACGCGGACACTGCGGCTGTAAACGATGCCGCTCAGGGAAATCAGGGCCACCTCCGTGGTGCCGCCGCCGATATCCACGATCATATTGCCGCTGGCCTCCTGCACCGGCAGGCCGACCCCGATCGCCGCCGCCATCGGCTCCTCGATCAGGTAAACCTCCCGCGCGCCGGCCATGGTGGCGCTTTCCTTGACGGCTCGTTTTTCGACTTCCGTGATGCCGCTGGGCACCGCGATGACCACCCGGGGCCGGGCCATGCCGCGGCGGTTGTGGACTTTCTGGATAAAGTGCCGGAGCATGGCCTCGGTCACTTCAAAGTCAGCGATCACCCCGTCCTTCAAAGGCCGGATGGCCACGATATTGCCGGGCGTGCGGCCCAGCATGCGTTTGGCGTCATCGCCCACGGCCAGCACCTCCATGGTGCCCGCCTTCACCGCCACCACCGAGGGCTCACGGAGAACAATCCCGTGGTCCTTCACATAAACGAGCGTGTTTGCCGTGCCGAGGTCGATGCCGATGTCATTGGAGAACCAGCCAAAAAATTTTGCGAGCATTTAAAAAAATCACGGTGAAAAAGTTGGATCAGACAGAAAAGCGGACGGCGTGCCGTCAGAAACTCACGCCGGGAGGAACCCCTGCCGCCTTCGCCGCCGTGGGCGCACATTCCGTCTACTCCTTTTAAAAAGGGGTCGCTGAAGCGGTGTGCGTCCCCGAAGCACAGGGGACAGAGAATCAAGGCCCACGGGTCGCCGGGTTTTAATCGGGGTCAAGGGAAAGATAACCCATGTGAAATATCCGGGAGCATTTTGAACGGCTTTCAAAGGCGTGCTGAAGCCCTCCCGCAGTGGACCTGCGGCAGCTTCCTGAGCGCCCGGAATTTAATAAAACCGGTCGTCATCCGGCTGCCAGCCGCCGGCCTGCGGAAAAATTGGTCCGCCATGCCGGCGGCGGCTCAAGCGGCACCTTTTTTGCTGAGAAAAGCAGGCCTGTTCAAGCATTTTTTACGGGTTTGCGGATGCGAACAGGCACCTTCCCCGCTCATATGTTTATAACATGAAATTAAATTCACGATTTTATCACCTCAAATAAATCATTGCGTTCAATTGCGCCCCCTCCCTTCCAGAATTAATTGCCGTTATTTCCGAATGCCCCTCCCCGCACCCCGTCCGTCAGGTTTCGACCACCCTGCCTCCCTGATGGCGGCACTGTTTTTCATTGGCGGACTGATGTTTTTTGTCCAGCGGAGCTATCATCCGGCTCCGCCTCCCTCCGAGGAGGTGGTTGCCCCATGGACCACCGCCGCCTTCCGGGAGGCCAAACGCCGCGCCACCCGCAGCCAGGTCATTGCGGAAAACCAGAACCTGCCCCTGACGCCCGCAAACGACTCCCGCTGGAAATCATTTCTCAGCGCGGTGAAATGGAACGCCGACCGCCGGCCGGAGGTGCGGGCCGCCCTGGCCAGACGCCTGGATTTTCTGAAGGCCCCGGATCAGGCTCCGCCCCCGTCCACCGAGGTGCTCCGTCTCGCGATGGAAACCGCATTCGGGCTTTTCCCCACACAGCTGGAGCCGGAAATGCGCCGGATTTTTGAACGCGACACCGATCCCCGGCGTCTGGCCATGGCCGGGGCCTGGCTGGCCAGACTTGATGGCAGCCCCGCCCACCGGCATTTGCTGGAGGAAACCATCACAGGCCGCATGCCCGGCTGGGGGAATGAGCCCCGGCTTCTGGCCCTGGTCACCGAGCTGCGCTCCCCCCGGGCCGCCATTATTCAGGAACGCCCGCCGCTGGAGGATATCCTGACCGCGCCCTTTGACGGCCGGCCGGTTATTTTTTCGCTCCAGCGTCTGGACCGCCGATTTCTGGGCCGGGCCGTGGTGCGCTCGGCGGAGGGCTCCTTCCTGGTGGAGCCTGACGGAACCCCGTTTTCCGTCACCCAGTTCGCTCTTTCGGCCAGTGGCCTGCCCGGAACGCTGACCAATGGCAACACGCCCAGCGGGATTTTTGAAATCGAGGAGATCAGCCGCACCAAAAACACGGCCATCGGGCCCAGCGAGACCATCATTCTTGGTCTGCCCCTGGAATATGACAAATCGTGGACGGAATCCCGCTATGATGCCCTTCTGCCCGCCTCCTGGAAATCATGGTGGCCGATTCATGAGGCCTGGTGGGCCGGTCAGGCCCGGCGGACGGAAATCCTCGCCCATGGCACCGCCATTGATCCCACCCCGTGGATGGACACCGTTTTCGCGGGCCAGACGCCCTCCCATGGCTGTCTGACCTGTGATGAGACCTGGGACCCCGCCACGGGCCGCCGCCTCACCAGCGAGCAGGCCCGCCTTGTCGCCGCCCTCCGCAAAGCCGGAGGCGCCCCGGCCTGGCTCGTGGTGATTGAACTGGACAATGAAGCCCGTCCCGTCACTCCGGAGGACACCGCCCGCCTCCTGAAAAACCTGCGCCGCCAGGATTTTACGTCCAATCCCATCGCGGCCACCCCCTTTCCGTGAGCCGGGGCCTCCGGTATAACCGGGGCCTCCTTCAATCCCGGCTTGCCGTCACCTTTTCATAAGGAGGCGGCCGTCCGCGAGACTCCGCGGTATCCACCCAGGGCCGGGATTCTGTCCACCTGAACCTGTTCCCGCCCCTTGGACACAGCGCCTCATGGGAGGTTCGCTATGGGCTGGATTACAACCGTCCCAATTCGCCCATGACTCCTCTGGACAGGAGCGGCGCGGGCTGCATCCGTGATTCCGACAGCTTTGAAATCGAGGGCGAGACGCTCCCCAACTGGTCCGTGCAGTTTCTGCTGAAACCCTCGACGTTCTAACTTTTTGACGGAGCTTCCGGAATTCCGCCTCCCCGCAATAAACACCAGCGCAGGAGACGCCCAATTCACCACTGCCGGGCTTTATACTGATCTTTCCAAAAAAACTTCACATTTTTCGAAATCGTGTTATTTGAGGTGATGGCCAGGATATCCAAAAAAACCATCACCGGGCGCAGGGAGCGCCAGCAGCAGCGGCGCTTTGAGGCCGCCGCGCTTTTTGAAGCCGGAAAGACGCGCGCGGAGGTGGCGGCGCAGCTGGGTGTCAGCTGGCGCGCGGCGCACACCTGGTGGCAGCAGTGGCAGGCCGATGGGGTCAAAGGACTGGAGGCGGGAAACAAACCCGGGCCGGTCCCCAAATTCAGCGACGCTCAGGTGGAGGAGCTCAGGGCGCGGCTGGTCATGGGGTCCATGGCCCATGGATATTTCAACGAACTCTGGACGCTGCGACGGGTTGCCGGTCTGATCCTGGACCGGTTCGGTCTCAAGGCCAGTCCCTCCGAAGTCTGGCGTCTGCTCCGGCGCATGAAGTGGAGTCCTCAAAAGCCCCGGCGCAAGGCCCGGGAGCGGGATGAGGAGAAAATCAATCAGTGGAAAACAGAGCGCTGGCCGGAGCTCCAGGCAAAGGCTGACAAGGAACAGCGCACGATTATCTTCGTGGACGAATGCGGATTCAGCCAGAAAACCACCGCCAAAAAAACGTGGGCTCCCAGCGGCCGGACACCGGTGCCGCAGATGAATTTCAACCGGGACAAACTCTCCGTCATCGGAGGCGTCAGCCTCAAAAGCATCCGGTTCGGATCCATGAGGAGTCTGTCAAATCCGCCCAGGTGATTGAATTTCTCAACCATCTCAAACGGTATGTGAAGGGAAATCTGATGGTGATATGGGACGGCCTGCCCGCCCACCGCTCCAAAGTGGTGGCCGGGTATCTGGCGGAGCAGAACGGCCGGATCTGGGTGGAGCGCCTGCCCGCCTACGCGCCCGAACTTAACCCCATCGAATATCTGTGGGGCAATGTGAAGGGCAACGATCTGGCGAACTTTTCCCCCAAGGAACTCTGGGAGCTGTCCAAAGCCGCCCGCGAGGCCCTGATCAGAAAGCGCCGCCGCCCCAAACTGATCCGCGCCTTCTGGCTGCAGACGGAGCTCAATCTAACCGATGCCGCCTGATATGAATCTTTTTTGGAAATCTCAGTAAGATTCTGAGATTCGATCCAGAATCACCCCAATTTTTGTGGCGCACTTTTTCAGTGGAAAAAGTGCGCCCGTCAGGACTCGAACCTGAAACCTTCTGATCCGTAGTCAGATGCTCTAATCCATTGAGCTACGAGCGCGTGTCGCGGAAGCGGACGGGATACTAAAACAGCTTGGCGGAATGTCAACGATTGTTTGGTGTTTTTTGAAGAAAATCTTTCTTTCCCGGCGGCCATCGGGAAATCAGCGGACGTTGAAGAGGGAAGTGACACTTTCCCCCCCGTGAATGCGGCGGATGGCCTCGCCCAGGAGGTCGGCGATGCCGAGGGTGGTGACTTTTTCGCCTTTGGCCATGGGGACGGAATCCGTACAGATCAGTTCCTCGATGGGACTGCCGGCGAGGCGGGTGAGCGCCTTTTCGTTGAGGATGGCATGGGAGACGGCGGCGAAGATGCGGCGGGCGCCGCGCTCCTTCAGCAGCCGGGCGGCGGCGGTGAGGGTGCCGGCGGTCTCGGTCATGTCATCGACCAGAAGAACGTCGCGGTTTTCCACGTCACCGATGACATTGAGGGCTTCGACCTCCGTGGCGCTGGTGCGGTGTTTGGCGACGATGGCGAAATTGGAGCCGAGGGCCTTGGAAAAAGCGTGGGTCATCTTGATGCCGCCGACGTCCGGGGAGACCACGACAACACTGTCGTTGCCGAGACCTTTTTCGCGCATGTGCCTGAGCAGAACAGGCGCGGCGTAAAGATGATCGACCGGGATATCAAAAAATCCCTGAATCTGTCCGGCGTGAAGATCGACGGTGAGCACGCGCTGGACCCCGGCGGCGGTGAGAAGATTGGCCACCAGCTTGGCGGTGATGGGCACGCGGGGCTGGTCCTTCCGGTCCTGGCGGGCGTAGCCGAAGAAGGGAATGACGGCGGTGATGCGCTCGGCGCTGGCCCTTTTCACGGCGTCCACCATGATCAGCAGCTCCATGATATTATGATTCGTGGGCGGGCAGGTCGGCTGGATGATGAAAACGTCGCCGCCGCGGATGTTCTCGTTGATCTGCACGAAAGTCTCACCATCCGGGAAAGCCGTGACGGTCGTGTCCGTGCGGCGGATGTCGAGGTAGCCGCAGATGCGGTCGGCGAGGGCGGGATGGGCGGTGCCGCTGAGGATTCTCAGGCTGGAAAGGGAAACCATGCACGGGGCGTAGCGCGGCGGCGCGGCGGCGGCAACGGCGATTTGGAACGGATGCGTGATGCCCTGCGCCGCAGCTGTTGAATTTGAACAGAAGAAAGCCAAGGAAGCGAAGAGAGACGGGCCGCTGAAGGCGGAACCGACGGGAATGATTCCGCATCGAATTCCGTCTCCGGCCGGTGGCCGGAGTGCTGCCGCAGCCCTTCGCTCTCTTCGCTTCCTTCTGTTGAAAGCGTCTTCAGTCCTTGCGCTTAAAGCCCCCGGATGACGTGCTCCAGCGCCAGAGTGGCGTAGGAGGTGGTCAGGTCGGGATCTTTTTCCATCCAGCGGCCGGTGGGATTGGAGAAGGAGCCGTCGGTGTTCTGGACATTGAAGAGCTGGCGGGAAAGATCGAGCCGCCAGTTGGCCTGTTTGCCGTCTGCGAGTTCCACGCGCTCGGTGCGGGAGAGGCCGAGGGCTTTGGCCATGGTGTGGTAATAATAAAAGAGTCCCTCCTGGCCTATGCCGGGATTTTCGGTGACGGTATAGTTCTTCGCCAGCCACTCCCGGACAGCCAGAACGCGCGGGTCACCGGCTTTCACCTCGCTGTAAATAAAGGCCAGCAGGCCCGCGTAGCCGATGCTGCCGTAGGAGCGCACGGCCTTTTTGCCGTTTCCAAGATCATCGGTGCCGGCTTTGCTGTCGCCGGGTTTGTAAACGAATCCGCCTTTGTTTTTGGGGTCATCGCTGACCCAGGACTGATCGTTGGTGGCGCTGAGATTCTGGCAGCGGCTGACAAATTTGATGGCGGCGGCGTAGTTGAGCTGCGGCTCCTTTTTGGCGCGGTCGGGATCGTCGGCGAGCAGTTTTTTGGAAAGATGGAGGGCCTCCAGCGCAAAGTGGGTGTTGGACATGTCGGCCGAGGGCTTGTTGCCGTAGCCAATGCCGCCGACCAGGGACGCATCCGCTCCCGCGTCCCCGCTTTCAGGGGTCTGGTAGGAAATAAGCGGGCGGCGGGCCCGGATGGCGGCCTCGCGGTAGCGCTCGCCGTTGATCATGGTCAAAGCGCTGAGCGACAGGGCGGTATTATAATTGGGCAGCGCGGTGTCGTAGATGCCGCCGTCCGGTTTCTGCTGGGAAAGCAGGAAATCATAAGCTTTCACGGCTTCGGCCGGAGCCTTGTCAGCATCGGTGACGGGATTGCCCATGATGGCGCTCGCGGCGAGGGCGGTGAGCGCGGGATATTTGGGATCGCCAATGGAGCCCGTGGCGGCGTTCTGGCGGGACTTGAGGAATTTCACCCCTTTGTCGATGGCGGCCTGGACCTCATTTTTGAGCGAGATATCGCCCTGCGCGCGGAGCGTGGGCGAAAAGGTGCAGGCGGCGAGAGTAGTGGCGGCGAACTGGCGGCGGGTCATGGTTTTAAAGAGTGAAAATAACCGGCCCGGCACGGTGGTTCCGGCGTGGGGCGCTGGGAGAGAAACGTTTAAGAGGAAGCGGCCCCTGGCGAAAAGTGAAAAGAACGGGGGACTACTTTTTAACGGGCGGTTTCGCCGCCGGCTTGGGTTTGGATTTGGATTTCCCCTTCGCGGCGGGTTTTTCCGCTGGCTTGGCGGCGGACGGCAGCAGAGTGACGGTGACGGCGGTGTCCTTTTCGGGAATTTTCGTTTTGTCAGGAATCCAGATGTCATCGTTCCCGTTGCCCTCGCGCGGATTGTTGATCAGGGCGGCGGCGTCCACGTAAAGGGCGAGAATGGAGCCCGTGTCCATGGCCATGAAAGCGCCGTCATCCATCACCATTGAGCCTGTGTAGGTGAACGGGCCGTCGGTGACAGTGGCTTTTTTGTCGAGATTCAGCAGCAGCGTCTCCAGCCGTGCGGACTTGGAGGCGCCGTCGGCGGCCTTCCAGTCGAGCGTGACATTCACCTGGGAGGCGGGGGCGATTTGGGGATCCTTAACGGGCACGGCTCCGGCGGCTTTGTCGGAGACGTCAAAGAATCCGGTGCCGGCCTCGTAGTTCAGCAGCAGCAGCACGATATTGAGATCGAATGGCGAGACCGCCGTGCTCAGCAGGGATTCGTGAACCTTGCCCGACTCATGGACGAGAGCGTATTCCAGCAGCCCATCCGTCATATTGAGCTTGGCCGGGAGAGTGATGGCGCGGGTCTTTTTATCGAACACAATGCCATTCAGCTCATAGCGGGAGCCGTCGAGCCGTTTGATGGCTTTGGCGGGATCAGGCGCGGCCCCGCCGGAGGGCGTGCCGGAAGCGGAGGCGGGTGGCGCGGGAACCGCCGGTTTTGGCGGGGATGCCGGTGGCTCCTGGCTCCGGAGCGTGACGGCACAGGCGAGCAGAAGGGCGGCGGACAGCGGGAAATTCACAGACTGGGAGCCTAGAGGATGCGGTGGGGAATGCAATTGCGCTTCGCCGGGGAGAGCGCAGAATGCCGGTCAAACGGACTGCTCCCTGTCCGCTTGAAACCGCGTCCTTCCGTGAATAAACCACCGCAACCGCCGTCAGAGGATCCGATGGACGCCGTCTTGACCTCCCCCATGTTCCTGCCCGCCGCCGCCGAGTCCCCGGTGGCCGCCGCGGAAAGCTATGAAACCGATTCCACCGGGGACGCGGACCTGGTGGCGCGGTGTCAGGCCGGGCAGTCCCAGGCCTTTGAAACCCTGGTGGTGCGCTACCGGGGGCGGGTTTACGCCATGATTGTCAACATGACCGGCAATGACGCCGACGCATGGGACCTTTCGCAGGAGGTCTTTCTCAAAGCATGGCGGGCGCTGCCGAAATTTGAGGCCCGTTCCCAGTTCTTCACCTGGCTTTACCGCATCACCCACAACGTCACCTACGACTGGCTGCGGAAACGGAAGATCGGCAACGGCATGGAATTTGATGATGCCATGGGCCAGACGCCCGCCGCCGGAGCCGTGACCGTGCCCCACCATGAGCCGGAGCCCGATACGCGCCTGCGGAACAAGGAGATCGGCGGCCGCATCGCGGAAGCTCTCAAGGAATTGTCCCCGGAACACCGTTCCGTGATGCTTCTGAAGGAGGTCGAAGGGCTTTCATATCAGGAAATAGCGGAAACCGTGGGCTGCACCCTGGGCACCGTGATGAGCCGGCTTTTTTATGCGCGGAAAAGACTGCAAACCCTTCTGCGCGACGTATATGAGTCCCAAATTTGAATTTCCAACCGCACCACTGCCATGAACGCGAATTTCCCCCACGACATGAATGAGGAGCTGATGACACGCTGGATCGACGGGCAGCTGAGCCCGGAGGAACAGGTGTCCGTGAACCGTCTGCTCGCCGGCCAGCCTTTGCTGGGGCGAGAAAAGCAGGCCGCGCTGCATCTCGGCGGGCTGCTGCGCACTCACCTGCCCTCCACGCTTGAACCGCCTTCGCCCGATTTCTTCACCAGCCGCATCATGGATGAAATCCGCGCCTCCTCCTCCATGCCGGTGGCGAAAAATGTGAAGGTGCCGGCCGGAACCCCATCCTTCTGGTCGTGGCTGAAAAAACCCTGGTTCGCGCCTCTGGCCTCGGCGGCGGCGGTGGCCGTGGTTTTCGCCGCGCTCAATGGCCCCCATTCCAATCCCTCCCCCTCCATGGAAACCGCGCGCATTTACGCGCCGGACCCGAACGTGGTCGCCAAAGCTTTCTATTCCGACTCCGCGGAGGCCACGGTGATTGATCTCCAGGGCCTGCAGCCCGTGCCGAATGACCGCGAGATCCGCGCCTTCGACCTCGCCAGCTCCGAACCCGCCGAACCGGGCCAGCCGCAGGTGTTTTATGCCGCCTCCGCGCCGGACCGCGCCGCCGTGGTGCTCACCTCCGGAACCGGTCAGGCTCCGCGCCTGCGGGAGCTTCCCTGACGACCGGGCGGGAATGTGTGTTTTCGATGTCCGCATTTTTAAAATGAAAAGTCTTCTCCTTCCTCTGCTGGTGCTGACCGCCCTTCACGCGCGGCCACTGCCGGTGTCCGCGCAGGAGAAGCGCCCTCCCGAACCCAGCGCCAATGCCCCGGCGGACGCCCAGGTGCAGGGACTGCTTTTTTTCGCGGCCAATGACGCCACCGCTCCCGCGCAGGAGGAAAAAGTCACGGTGGACGCGGCTCTGCTCAAGTCCATGGACGGGAAGCTGAAAAAGGTGTTTCCCTTCTCCAATTTCCATCTCATCGGCAAACACACCCAGAAAGTTTTCAAGGAATATGAGTCCTGGGTGGTGCCCTCGAAGGACCTTTGCCTTAAAATTGATTCACGCGGACCCGCCGAGGGCGGCGGGGTGAATGTCCATCTTCAGCTCTGGCAGGACACCAAAGTGCTGGTCAAATCCGACTCTGTCATCCGCCCCGGCCAGCCTATTTTCCTCGGTGGCCCGAACTGGCGCGGAGGCCGGCTCATCTTTGTGGTGATGCTGAAGCCATGATGCCGCCGCAACCGGCGGCGGATGCGGCTGGGAGGATGGAGGAATGACGGAATCCAGGGGATTCCCCGGTGCGGGCCGGAAAGTGCTTTCGTGTTTGCACTCCACGGTACTGCTGTGCTAGCATCCCGGCTCCTTTCAGTCCCCGCCCCTACTGATTCCCCCCTTTTTGTTCATGGAACCCGACCGCGTCACGCAGGCTTTTCTTTCCCGCTTCACAGACCCCATCCTTCAGGAAGCCGAGCGCCTCCGCAAAGAGGGAGCCGTCAAACAGATCTTCGGAGGAGCGGCTTTCGTCCGGGCCAGAATTGAGGAGGGCGGCGATGTTTACCGCGTGATGCTGAAGCGCGAGACCCACGGCTGGGAATGGGAGCTTACAGGGCCGGAGTCGCAGCATCCCGCCGTCGTGGCCGCCGCCATGCTGGAGCGTGTGGCCCGGGGCGAGTCCCTGCCGGATTCCCCGAATGAGGTGGGCGACGCCTCGCTGCTGGAGGTGATCGAGGAAAAACTCGGCCGCAGCCTGTCGCCGATGGAGGACGTTTTTGTGGAGAAGCTGGAGAAGCGTTACCGCCGTTATGAAATGGAGCAGGCGCTCTTCGACACCGATCTGGTCCGCCTCAGCCCCAAGTGGACGGTGGAAAGCTACGAGCCCGTGACCATCTGGCCGGAGCCGCCGAGGGACATCGTTCAATTTTGGAATTACATCGCGGCGGCCTTTGAGCGGAAGCGGATCACTTACCCGCCGTTCATGGAGGTCATCACCGAGAAGGAGGCCACCAAGGAGCAGATGCGGGCCTGGGAGCGCGAACGGGAGCTGGCCTCTTGGCAGACCCGCGTGGACCGCGTGATCACGGCGCCCGTGATGCCGCCGCGCCGTCTGGAGCTGCGCATTCTCCTGACCACCCGCGAGGCCAAGCTCCAGCAGCGCGTGCCCGGCCAGAATCCGCCCGGCGATTATGAAAACATCGCCGGCGAGGTTGATCTTGGAAAACTCCGCCAGAGTCAGAGCCAGGGCCAGCTTCTCCTGGACGACGTGTCCGAATCGCTGTTTTCGCAGTGGGCGGGTTACTGGAATTCCGGGGAAGCCCCCGCCCCTTCGCTGCGTCTGGAATCCTCCCACGCCCGCGAATTCCTCGGCCAGCTCCTGCGTCAGCGCGCTTTGAGCGACCGTCTGGTCACTTTGGATGAAACCCCGTTTTTCCACGTCGCGGATCCCCTGCGCTGGGAATGTCAGGATCCCTCCGCCGAGCAGGAGTCCAGGGACGCGTATGGCCTGCAGCTGACGATGGCCGACGGCGAGCCGGTTCCTTACGCCCTGACGGTGCTGCCGGGTCCGGTTGATTTCTACCTTTCCGATGAGGCTGTCTTCCGCGGCCCGCGTCCCTGGATGGACACTCCGGAAGCCATGCCGCGCTACGACATGCCGGCCGAAGTGGTGGAAAGCGAAACCGGTGTCGATTTCCTGCGCCGACTGGACGTGGAGCTGCCCCCCGCGCTGAAGTCACGGGCCGTGGAAGCGGTGCTGCAGCCGCGCCTGCTCATGAAACTCGCCAAACGCGGACCGGCCGCCGACGCCGAAATCGTGCAGGCCGACGTCACCGCCAGCGATGACGACCTTTACCGCACCGAAGTTCTCGAACGCGACACCTGGCGCGTGGAGGAAACCCGGCGCTTCGAGGACGGGCGTCTGCCCTGGTTTGACCGCCGCGCGCTTTATCCCGTGCCGGAGTATCTGGCGGAGATGGGACTGGCCTGGGACGGAGCCGGGAAATTCTTCAAGTCGCGCCTGACGAAGACTTTCCCCGACAAATTCGTCAAATGGCTCGACGCTTTGCCGAAAGAGGTGGTGGTGGAACTGGACGGCGATTTGAAATCGCTGCGCGCCGATCCCGTGAAGGCCTCGGTGAAATTCGAAATTACGGAAGCCGGGGAAATCGACTGGTTTGACCTCAAGGTCATGGTCGAAGTCGAGGGCATGGACCTCACCCGTCAGCAAATCCGCGACCTTGTGGAGGCCCGCGGTGGTTTTGTCCGGATGCCGACCGGCGCCTGGCTGCGGCTGGAGCTGAGTCTGACGCAGGAGCAGGAGGCGGCCGTGAGCCAGCTGGGCCTGGATGTTTACGATTTGTCCGGCGAGACCCACCGCATGCACGTCCTCCAGCTTGCCGAGCCGGGAGCGGGCGAGATTTTCGACCCCGAAGCCTGGAACCGCGTCTGCGACCGCGCCAGTCGTCTAAAACTTCAGATCCGTCCGCCGGTGCCAGCCGGATTCCAGCTTCAGCTGCGGCCTTACCAGATCGAGGGTTTCCACTTCCTGGCTTACCTCGCGACCAACCGTTTCGGAGGCATTCTCGCCGACGACATGGGTCTGGGTAAAACCGCCCAGAGCATCTGCTGGATCCTGTGGCTCCGTGAGCGCGCCGAAGCCGCCGCCCTGGCGGAAGCCAAAGACGGTGCGCCTAAAGCCGTCGCTCCGGTGCTGGTGGTCGCGCCGAAATCCGTGCTCGACGTCTGGGCCGGGGAAGTCGTGAAATTCGCCCCTGCCCTGCGCGTGCAGGTGGTGCGCGACAAAACGGAACTCGACATGAGCCGTCTCGGTTCGGAGTTTGATCTTCTCGTTCTGAACTACAGCCAGCTCCGCGTGAATGGCGACAAATTGAAGTCCGTCTCCTGGCTGACCATCGTGCTTGATGAAGGCCAGCAGATCAAGAATCCGGACAGCATGGCCGCCCGCGCCGCCCGCGAGCTGACCTCCGACCACCGCCTGGTGCTCAGCGGCACGCCGATTGAAAACCGTCTTCTGGACGTCTGGAGCCTTATGGCCTTCGCGATGCCGGGCGTGCTCGGAAACCGCAAGTATTTCAAGGACCGCTTCGACCGCCGCAAGGACACCGGAGCCCAGGTCCGTCTCGGCGCGCGCCTGCGCCCGTTCCTGCTGCGCCGCACCAAGGGGCAGGTCGCTCTCGATCTTCCCAGCCGGACCGAGGAGGACATGTATTCGTCTCTGGAGGAGGTGCAGGAGGAGCTCTACAACGCTGAACTCCAGCGCATGCAGCGCATTCTGCTCGGACTCGACAGCGACGCCGCCCTGCGCAAAAACAGCTTTGTTATTCTCCAGGGCCTTATGCGCCTTCGGCAGATCTGCTGTCACCCCGGCCTCATCGACGACAAGTATCTGGAAACGCCAAGCGCCAAGCTCACCGCGCTCTTCTACCTCCTTGATCAGCTCCGCGAGGCTAACCACAAGGTCCTCGTCTTCTCGCAGTTCACCTCCATGCTGGACATCATCAAGGCCCGCCTGGAGGCCGAGGAGCGGCCGCACGTCATTCTCACGGGCCAGACCAAGGACCGCCAGTCCGTGGTCCAGGAATTCCAGTCCTCCAAAGAGCCCCTGGTTTTCCTCCTCAGCCTCAAAGCGGGCGGCAGCGGCCTCAACCTCACGGCCGCCAGCTACGTCATCATGTACGATCCCTGGTGGAATCCCGCCGTGGAGAGCCAGGCCATTGACCGGACGCACCGCATCGGCCAGACGAATCCCGTCATCGCCTACCGCCTGCTCTCCGCCAACACCGTGGAGGAAAAAATCCGCCGCCTGCAATACCAGAAACAGGCGCTCGTCACCGGCGTGCTCGGCGAGGAAAGCTTCGCCAGCAACCTCGCCCTCGACGACGTCCGCTCCCTCTTCACCCGCGAGGAAATCCCCGAACCGGTCAAAAAAGGCAAATCCCGCGCCCAGCTGGTCAAGGATTTTTAAAGCGGAGGTCCGCTCTCCCATGGAAATGGGAGCGGTTCCGGCGCAACGGCGCGTTTTGCGTGCCGTTGCACCATGAAATTCCCCCATTGGAGAATCCGGCGGCGGCGGTGACTACTTCCGTTCCGGGGCATCGCGCACCGTTTCCAGCCGCTTCCGCATGGAGGCGGCGCGGTCGGCGTTTTCGGCGGTGACGCTTTTGGTTTCCCCCGGATCTTTGGTAAGGTCAAAAAGCTGCGGCTGCGCATGGTTGCCCAGCTCAACGTTGGTGCCGGAGCTTCTGGCCGGACCCCCGCCCGGAGGAATCAGTTTCCATGAACCCTCGCGGAAGGCGAGGCGCCCGCTGTGCTCCACCAGTTCCGTCCGTCCCTCCGGCGACTCGCCCAGGAAAGCGGGGAGGAGATTCTGACTGTCCGGACCAGCCCCGGCAGGCAGGGTTTGGCCGGTCAGAGCGGCCAGGGAAGCCAGGAAATCCACCTGACTGACCAAAGCGGCGGAATCCGCCGGTTTGATGCGCCCCGGCCAGCGGACAAAGAACGGGACCCGCGTGCCGCCCTCGAAAAGACTGTATTTGCCGCCGCGCCAGGGACCGGCGGGCTGGTGATCGCCTTTCAGCTCCACCGCCTGATCCTTGTAACCGTCATCCAGTACCGGGCCGTTGTCGGAAGTGAAAATCACCATCGTTTTATCCGCAAGGCCCAGTCTGTCGAGCGTTCCCAGAATTTCCCCGACGGACCAGTCGAGCGCCAGGATCGCGTCCCCGCGCGGACCCATCCCCGATTGTCCCGCGAACCGGGGGTGCGGACGACGGGGCACATGCGGCTCGTGGGAGGCGTAGTAGAGAAAAAATGGCCGGTCCTTCGCGCGTTCGATGAAACCCGTGGCCTGCCGGGTGAATTCATCGCCCAGATCCTCATCCCTCCACCACGCCGCTTTGCCGCCGGACATGTGGCCGATGCGGCTGATGCCGTTCACAATCGTGCAGTCATGCCCCTGGCTGAGGCCCATGGTGAGAAGTTCCGGATTTTCCTTTCCCGTCGGCTCGCTGCCGATTTTCTGTTTGTAGTCCACTTTCAGCGGATCCGCCGGATCCAGCCCGAGGACCCGGTGATCCTTCAGGTAAACGGTGGGCACGCGGTCGCCGGTGGCCGCCATGATGAAACTTTCCGTGAACCCGACCTCCAGCGGCCCGGGCTTCACCTCACCATTCCAGTCAATGTCCCCCGTGCCCAGCCCGAGGTGCCATTTGCCCACCACGCCGGTCACGTAGCCGGCTTTCTGAAACATGGCGGGAAGCGTGAACCGCCCGGGCTCGATGATCAGCGCCGCATTTCCGGGAAGGATCCCGGTGCCTTTTTTACGGAAAGCGTATTCGCCGGTCAGCAGGGAATACCGGGAAGGCGTGCAGGTGGAGGCGGAGGCATGGCCGTCGGACATCCGCAGTCCCTCCTTGGCGATGCGGTCGATATTCGGCGTGCGGATGGTTTTGGCGCCATAGGCACTGACATCGCCGTAACCGAGGTCATCCGCCAGAATAAGCAGAACATTCGGACGCTCCGCAGCCATGGATCCAGTGCCGAGCACGGCAAAAATGATGAGCCCCAGGGTTCGCATCCCGTTATTTCAGCCAGGCCTGAGGCTTAAGGCAAGAATCATCTGTGCGCCTAATCGCGCCAACCCGCGTGCTTTTCCGGCTTCTCAGGAGAAGGACGGAGCCTGCCGCAGGGTGCGGCCCGTGCGTCCGGTCTGCGGATTGGCCTTGGCCCGGGCCTCCTCCACCATGGCGTTCCGGTGGACCCAGACGCTCTGCACGAGGCCGAAAAGGAACAGATTCATGACCATGAACGTGCCGCCGTAGCTGATCAGCGGCAGAGGAATTCCCGTGATGGGCATCAGGCCGATGTTCATGCCGATGTGCTCGAAAATGTGGGCGAACAGCAGTCCCACAATCCCCACCACCACCAGACGGCCCAGCTGATCGCGGGCGAAAAACGACACCATGAGGCACATGGTGAGCAGAAAAATGAAGCCGATGATCATGATGGAGCCACCCCGGAATCCGAAGGATTCCGCCGCCGAGCCGAAAATGTAGTCGGTGTGGGCGGTTTTTTTTGAGGTGAGCCCCAGCTGCAGCATCGACTTCTGGCCGGGAGGCAGGTTCTTGGGATCGGTACCCTTCCCGTCCCAGCCGGCGGAGCCGATGCCGATCAGGAGATTGGTGGCGGCATACCCCTCGCCTTTCACATCCACCTGCCTGCCCATCAGAAGGTCGATGGTCACCTGAATACGGGCCTGCTGGTAATCCTTCAGTTTGAAAAAGTATATTGGCGGCAGCGCCGTCAGGCCAAGGAGAGTCACCGCGATGAGGCACCGGAACGGGATATTCCCCACAAGCAGCATGACCGCCACAATGGGAATCATGACCAGGGCCGAACCGAGGTCCCCCTGTTTCACCACCATGGCGAACGGAACCGCGAAAACCAATCCGGCGGTGATGAAGCGGACCAGATAATGCCTCAGCCAGGGAATGTACTTGTGCGCTTCCCCGAGCAGCACCCCCAGCAGCAGAATCGTGCCCGTGATCGCCAGCTGCGCCGCCTGGATGGAGACGCCGCCGATGGTCATATTAATGATCTGATCGTGCGTGTCCTTTCCTTTAAGCCCCTGCACCGCCAGAAGACCCAGTCCGGCCAGATACAGCGGCAGACAGGCCCAGCGGATCCATTTATAATCCACCAGAGCGGCCCCGAAGAAGAAGAGGGTGCCGATCAGCACCCACCGGATCTGCGTGTTCCACTGGGAGGCAATCGCCGATGAGTCCGTGCGGAAATGCACAGCGGCGTAAATGGAGTAGATCCCCATGGCCACCATGAGCACCATGGAGGCGAAAAGAATCCAGTGAAGACCGAGAAATTTACGGAAAAGCGGGGTCATGTCCCGAAGGATGGGCAGCCGCCGGGCAGGCGGACGAAGTTACGGAAAAATTAATGTTTTACCCCAGGGAGGGAACTGCGGCGAGGAGTTTTTTGGTGTAATCATGCTGCGGATCCTGACACACCTGCCCCGCCGGACCGGATTCCACAAGGCGGCCATGATGCAGCACCAGGATTTCATCGCTGATATGCTCCACCACCGCAAGGTCGTGCCCGATGAAAAGATAAGTCAGCCCGAGTTCCTCCTGCAGATCCTGGAGCAGATTGATGATCTGGGCCTGAATGCTCACATCCAGAGCGCTCACCGCCTCATCGCAGATGATGAACTGCGGCTCCACCGCCAGCGCCCTCGCGATGCCGATGCGCTGGCGCTGTCCGCCACTGAACTCCCGCGGATGGCGGCTGAGGTGATCCGGGTTCAAACCGACCCGCTGGAGCAGATCCGCCGCCTTCCGCTTACGGTCGGCGGCGCTGAGTTTGGGAAAATGAATCTCCATTGGCTCCATCAGCGTCTGACCGATGGTCAGCCGGGGATTCAGCGAGCCGTAGGGATCCTGGAAAATCATCTGGATTTCCTTCCGCAGCGGTTTGAAGGCCGCCTCATTCATAAATCCGATCTCCTGGCCACGATATCTCATGCTGCCCGATGAAATCGCCTGCAGCTTCACCAGCGCCCGGGCAATCGTGGTTTTGCCCGATCCGCTTTCCCCGACCAGACCCACGGTTTTGCCTTTCGGCACGTGAAAACTGACATTGTCCACCGCTTTCACCCAGTGCTCGGCTTTGCGGAAAAATAATCCCCGCATGACCGGAAAGGCGACCGTGAGGTGATCAACGTGGAGCATGGAAATTGAAAAGCGGAGTTTGCGCCAATCACGGCAAAGCACAATCGCGGCCTGCCGGCAGCGGGAAAATTCAACCGGTCACCAGGATTTTGGTGACCGTGCCGCCCGCTGCTGAAATTTCCATTCCGGCGAACACAGAATGGAGGATCAGACCCCCGCCAGTTCCCCGACTTCGAAGACTTCCCGGGCATCGGAGACCACGCCGGTGACGGCGGCGGCGGCGACCATGAGGGGACTCATGAGCACAGTCCGGCCGGTGGTGCTGCCCTGGCGGCCCTTGAAGTTGCGGTTCGAGGAGGAGGCGCAGAGCTGATCGCCGACCAGTTTGTCGGGATTCATCGCCAGGCACATGGAGCAGCCCGCGCCGCGCCATTCGAAGCCGGCTTCGGTGAAAATCTTGTCGAGCCCCTCATTGCGGCAAAGAACATCCACAATCTGGCTGCCGGGAACGGCGATGGCCTTCACGCCCGGCGCGACTTTGTGGCCGGGGAGATATTTGGCGACTTCGCGGAAATCGCTGAGACGGCCGTTGGTGCAGGAACCGAGGAAAGCGACGTCCACTTTGGTGCCCTTGATCGGGGCGTTGGCGGGCAACTTCATGTATTCCAAGGCCTCGCGGATGGAAGCGGCTTCGGCTTCCGTGGCCGCATTGTCGGGGTCGGGAATCATGCCGTCGATGCTGAAGCCCTGATCCGGGCTGATGCCCCAGGTCACGGTCGGAGCGATATCGGCGGCATCGATTTCGACGATGTCATCAAACACGGCGTCGTCGTCCGAGGCGAAGGAGGCCCAGTCCGCCACCGCCTTGTCCCAGTCCGCGCCTTTCGGGGAATATGGGCGGCCTTTGAGGTATTCGTAGGTTTTGGCGTCGGGATTCACATAACCACAGCGGGCGCCGCCCTCGATGGCCATGTTGCAGACAGTCATGCGCTCCTCCATGGAAAAGCGGTCAAACACTTCGCCGCCGAATTCATAGGCAAAACCAATCCCGCCTTTCGCGCCCAGCAGGGCGATGATGTGCAGAATGACATCCTTGGCGTAAACACCCGGGCGGAGATGCCCGGTGACGTTGATGCGCCGGACTTTCGGCTTGCTCATGGTCATCGTCTGCGTGGCCAGCACGTCGCGGACCTGGGTGGTGCCGATGCCGAAAGCGATGGCGCCGAACGCCCCGTGGGTCGCGGTGTGGCTGTCGCCGCAGGCAATGGTCGTGCCCGGCTGGGTGATGCCCTGCTCCGGTCCGACCACATGAACGATACCCTGTTTGCCACTGCTGAGGTCGAAATACGTCACCCCGAAATCCTCCGCGTTCCGGCGCAGCTCGCGGATCATCTCGGCGGCCAGATTGTCGGCGAAAGGCTCGGTCTGCACATCCGTGGGCACGATGTGGTCCACGGTGGCGAAGGTGCGGTGCGGATATTTCACCTTGAGCCCGAGATCGCGCAGCATGCCGAAGGCCTGCGGGCTGGTCACCTCGTGGATGAGGTGAGTGCCGATCAGCAACTGTGTCTGACCATTCGCCATGCGCCGGACGGTGTGAGCGTCCCAAACTTTCTCAAACAGGGTCTTTCCCATATTAAATCTCAGTGGTGGGGTGGTGGGGTGAACCGTCACCGTAGCACTATGATGACGGCGGGCAAACGAGGATTATTTGGGAGTTTCCTTCTTCCGGATTTCAGGGTTGAATGCGCCCATGCGTTTCCCCGCCATCCTTCTCCTGGCCCTGCTGATGCTTCCCGGCTGCGGCAATCTGCGCAATCTCGCCGCCAAATCCCAGGCTAAAAAGGAGCGGAAACAGCTCGACAAACTCATCGCCGCCTCCGCCGGCGAGGCCAGCGCCCGGCTGGGAGAGAAAGCTGTGGGCGAAATCGCCTCCGTGAGTGAGCACTATGTTCTTCTGCGGCTGCTCACCGGGGTCGTGATGCCGACCGGCACGGAGCTGGAAAGCCGCCGGAATGGCACGCGGACCGCGCTTTTGACCATGACTCCGGAAAAGAAGAGTCTCTTCACGATCGCCGATCTGACCGAGGGCGCCCCGCAGACCGGCGATTCCCTTTACCTTTCCAAAGCCAGGCCATCCCTGCCTTCCGCCCGTCCCGGCGCCGTCCTGGGAAATCCTGTTTCCGCACCGCCGGGCAGTGCCCCGGAACCTGTGGACTCACTGCCTTTGCTTCCGCCGCCCGCAACAGGAGGCACGGATGATTTTAATCCCAAAGACCTGCCCTCCCTGCCCGGCCGCATCCTTAATCCTGACGATGTTATTCAAAAAAGATAAGCCGGAGAGGATGGTGGACGACGGAGGAGGACAGCCGGACTTCAGTCCACACAGTCCAGCCGGCGCTTTCTGACTGCCGCCAACCCTCCATTCAGCCGGATCAGTCCCTCCGGCCGTAATCCGGAAAATTTTCCCCAATCCCTTTAAATGCTCGAAGAATCCGAAGCCCTCGCCCGCATCCTTGCTCTCGTTCCGTGCCCTGTGGCGGCGGAGGTGCCGCTGGAGGAATCCATCGGCCGCTATGGCCTTCACGATATTTTTGCCACTCTGCCGCTGCCGCCCTGCGATAACTCCGCCATGGACGGCTATGCCCTGCATGCGGCGGACTGCGGAAAAGCACCGCACACCGTCCGCATCACCGGAGAACAGCCCGCCGGCATCGACCGTGCGCTGACGGTGCGCCCCGGCGAATGTGTCCGCATTTTCACCGGAGCCCCGCTGCCCGCCGACACCACCGCCGTGCTGATGCAGGAGGACACCGCGCTTTCCCCGGATAAACGGGAAATCACCATCCTGACCGCTGCCGAGGCCGGCGAATTCATCCGCGCGCAGGGCAGTGATCTCTGCGCCGGACAGAAAATCCTGACCGCCGGCGACCGCATCACGCCCCAGCGCCTGTCCCTGCCCGCCGGCCAGGGACTGACGGCCGTGACCTGCGGACGCGCCCCCCGGGTTCACGTGCTGACCACTGGCGATGAACTGGCCGCCCCCGGTGAACCGCTGGGTTCCAAAGGCCGGATTTACAACAGCAACGGCCCCATGCTCCGCGCCCTGACCGCCCAGGCCGGAGCGGTTTCCAGCGCCTCCCATTCACCGGACAATCTGGATTTTCTGACGGCTGCCATCCGCGCCGCGCTGGAATCACACGACGTCCTCGTGCTCGCCGGCGGCGTCTCCGTGGGGGATCACGATCTGGTCAAACCGGCCCTCGAATCCCTTGGCATTCCGCTGGATTTCTGGCGCATCCGCCTGAAGCCCGGCAAACCGTTCCTCTTCACGCGGCATGAGGAAAAACTCATTTTCGGCCTGCCGGGGAACCCCGCCTCCGCCTTCGTCACCGCCGTCCTTTTTCTCCTGCCCGCCCTCCGCCGCCTGGCCGGAGCCTCCACCGGAAACGCCCTGCCCCTGACCACCAGCGCCACCCTGACCCTGCCCGTCACCAATCCCGGTGACCGCCCGCATTACCTCCGGGGCGTGTTTGATTTCCCGCAGTCCCGGTTCACGCCCTCCGGCCTCCAGCAATCCCACGCCACCGCCGCCCTCGCCGCCTCCAATGCCCTGCTGCGGCTGGCCCCCGAAGCCTCCGCCCCGGCGGGCTCAGTGCATCAGGTCACGCTTTTCTAGCCTTATCGAAGGAAAAACCCGTCCGGAAAATTATGTCCGGAACGCGCCGGAAAACCGAATTGCCGGAAATCAGGAGACGACGGAAAATCCTCCTCGTGCGGAACGCGCAGCCTTTCCGATTATTTTTATGGGAGCATGGCCACCCTTGTCTTTTCTAATCTCTCTCCATTCCTCCGGGGTCACGACGCTGATACGGAAAATCATATCCCGCTCAGCGGGTGGAAGTTGAGGAAGAACAGCATTCTGCATCCGGGAGGAGCGCTCCATGAGACGCCGCGTTTTCCAGGCGGGAGTTATCACCCGGAGAATGTAGAGATCACCTATCCCGACAGGCTCCTTAAAAAGCTGAAAATCCACTCCGGCGGGAAGAGTCTCCGCCACAACGGTTTGTAGCAATTTGGCGGTCGAGGGGGATGTCATTGGAGCAATTCCTTCAGCTGACTGTGGACCAGTCCAACCAAAATGCAAAACTCCTTTGCTTTCGCCGCCGAAAACCGGTCTGGTAGGTAACGCAGATCCGGATTCCATTGATCACTCAGCTGGGAGAATCCACCGTTGGCCCGCAGGTGTGTCAGCCATTGAAGGGAAGGAAAAGCCGATGCCGCCAAATTGTCGAGGTTATGGTGCTCACAATCAGCCGGAAGTTTCCCGACATTCTGACGAACGGTGATGGCATACTTGAGGAAGCACTCGATGACATAACCGCCAAAGTATACGGCGGCGTCATATCTCTTCCTTTCCAGAAGGGCCTCCATGTCGCGGCGGCGGCATTCGGCTGCGCTCATGTAGCGGGTGCCGGGTGTCGTTCCCTTTGCCGGTTTCCGTTTTACAGCCACACGAAATTGGTTGTTCACTGACGGATCACTCCGCCGCCTTTTCCTTTTCTTTCTCTTTCCAGGTGCTCTGGATGTAAACCTCGCGGAGCTGCTTGAAGTCGATCCTGGTGGGACTGTCGGTCATGAGGTCGCTGCCCTTGTTGTTTTTGGGGAAGGCGATGACTTCGCGGATGCTGTCCTCGCCGCTGACGAGCATGGCGATGCGGTCCAGGCCAAGGGCGAGGCCGCCGTGGGGGGGCGCGCCGAAGCGGAAGGCGTCGAGGAGGTGGCTGAATTTCTCCTGCTGCTCCTCGGGGCTGATGCCGAGGACGCTGAACATTTTGGCCTGGAGGTCCTTCTCGTGAATCCGGATGGAGCCGCCGCCGAGTTCGTAGCCGTTGAGAACCACGTCGTAGGCCACGGCGCGGACTTTGGCGTAGTCGCCGGCTTCGAGGTGCGGAACGTCCTCGGCTTTCGGGCGGGTGAAGGGGTGGTGCACCGCGACCCAGGCGTTGTCCTCGGCGCTGAAGGCAAGGAGGGGGAAATCGACGACCCAGAGGAAGTTGAAGGCGGTGCTGCCTTTGTTGATCTCCATCATGCCCGCGACGTCGAGGCGTGTGCGGCCGAGGACATTGCTGACCATTTCCCAGGCGCCCGCAACGAAGAAGACGATGTCGCCCTCCTCAATGGTCAGAGTGCTGATGAGGTCCGCTTTCTCCTTGTCCGTGAAGAACTTCCAGAGAGGCGACTTGTATTCGCCGCCCTCGCATTTGATGAAGGCGAGGGTTTTCACCGGCAGACCAGCCTGGATGGCCAGTTCGTTCAGGCGGTTCATCTGACCGGTGGTGATGCCGGCAAAGCCTTTGGCGTTGATGGCGCGGACGGTGCCGCCGTTGTCGAGCACGCCACGGAAGATCTTGAACTCGGTTTTCGCGAAGACGCCGCCGAGGTCGATAATTTTCATGCCGAAACGGGTGTCCGGCTTGTCGCTGCCGTATTCATCCATGGCCTGCTGCCAGGTCATGCGGGGGAAAGGACGCGGGATCTCCAAGTCCAGTCCCGCTTTGAACATGCGGGCCAGGAGGCCTTCGATGAGCGGGTAAATGTCCTCCTCGCCGATGAACGAGGCCTCAATGTCGATCTGCGTGAACTCCGGCTGGCGGTCGGCGCGCAGGTCCTCGTCGCGGAAGCAGCGGGCAATCTGGAAATATTTTTCCAGGCCGGCGACCTGCAGCATCTGTTTATACTGCTGCGGCGCCTGCGGCAGGGCGTAAAAGCGGCCGGGGCTCAGACGGGAGGGCACGAGGAAGTCGCGGGCGCCCTCCGGCGTGGGATTGGAAAGGATAGGCGTCTCAACTTCGATGAAGCCGGTCTCGTCGAGGAAGTTGCGTGCGGCGGTGGTGATCTTGTGGCGCATCCGGATGTTGCGCGTCATGCGCGGGCGGCGCAGGTCGAGGTAGCGGTATTTCATCCGCAGGTCCTCGTTGGAAAGCTCCTTGTCGAGCTGGAAGGGCAGGACGTCGGCCTTGTTCAGGATGGTCAGTTCGGAGGCGATGAGTTCGATTTCACCAGTGGCGACTTTCGAGTTCTCGGTCCCGGCCAGGCGGGCCTCCACATGGCCTGTGACCATGATCACGTCCTCATCACGCAGCTTGTGGCTGGCGGCGGCGGCTTCCCCATTCTCCTCGGGCCGGAAGACAATCTGCGTGATGCCCTCGCGGTCGCGCAGGTCCACAAAAATCACGCCATGGTGGTCGCGCACGCTATTCACCCAGCCGGCAAGGGTCACGGTCTGACCGGTGTGGGCGGGGCGGAGTTCATAGCAGTGATGAGTGCGGTACATGGCGGGTGAGACGGAAGGGGAAAATTAGCGGACGCGCAGACTGCCCTGGATTCCCCGGCCGGCAAGCGATGACTTTGAGTCTGTTGAATCACTGCGGGGCACGGGGCTCCTTCTTTCCCTGTCAGGCTTTTTAAAAAACAAAGTTCCGTTGCGCGGGTCCGGGAGCGCACTGAATTTCATCCGCTATGCCGAAGCCGTTTTATATCACCACCGCCATCGACTACACCAACGGGTCGCCGCACATCGGGCACGCCTATGAAAAGGTGCTGGCGGATGCCATGGCGCGTTTTCAGCGCCTGGCGGGGAATGAGGTTTATTTCCTCACGGGAGTGGACCAGCACGGGCAGAAAGTGCAGCAGACCGCGGAGAAGGCGGGCGTGCCGCCGAAGGAGTATGTGACCGGAATCACGGCCAAATTCCTCGCGCTCTGGGAGCGGCTGGACGTGCGCGCCGACGGCTGGGCGGAAACCATTGATCCCCAGCACACCCGGATTGTGCAGGATCTGCTGCAGCAGCTGCATGACAGCGGGCAGCTTTACAAAAAGACCACCAGCGGCTTCTACAGCAAGCGGCAGGAGCAGTATCTGTCCGACAAGGACCGGGACGAATCCGGAGCTTTCGGTCCGGAATGGGGGGAAGTGGAGGAACTGGAGGAGGAGAACTGGTATTTCCGCCTCAGCGATCATGTGGCCTGGCTGCGCGGCTTCCTGGCGGCGACGCCCGACTTCGTTTTCCCGCCGAACCGCATGACCCAGCTGGTGAATGCGGTGGAGGGGTCGGAGGGCATGGACCTCTGTATCTCGCGCCCGAAAAGCCGCCTCACCTGGGGCATCGAGCTGCCTTTTGACAAGGATTTTGTGACCTACGTCTGGTTTGACGCCCTGACAAACTATATCAGCTTCGCCGGCTACCGCGACGCCGCGCCGGGCACGTCCGGCCTGCCGGATTTTGAGCGCCTCTGGCCCTGCGGGGCTCACGTCATCGGCAAGGATATTCTCATTCCCGCCCACGGCATTTACTGGCCGATCATGCTGCACGCCTGCGGCTTCACCGACGCTCAAATGCCCAAGCTGCTGGTGCACGGCTGGTGGAATGTGCGCGGCGAGAAGATGAGCAAAAGCCTGGGCAACGTGGTCGATCCCAATGACATCGCCGATGTCATCGGCACCGACGGCCTGCGGTATTTCCTGCTCTCGGAAATCACCACCGGCCAGGACAGCGACATGAGCGACGAGCGCGTGCTCTTCCGCTACAACAAGGAGCTGGCGGACATCCTCGGCAATCTGCTGAACCGCACGCTGAACATGGCCAAAAAATACCTTGGCGGGAATCTGCGCCACACCGCATTCGATTCCCCGCTTCAGGTCGCTCTGCGGGAAAAAGTGGCCTCGCTGCCCGGGGCCGCCGCGGAGCACCTGAAAACCTGGCAGATTCAGAAAGTGCTGGCCGACTGCATCGACACCGCGCGTCTGGCGAACGAATTCATTGATCACACCGCGCCTTTCAAACTCGCGAAGGATTCCGCCAACGCCGATCAGGTCGCTAGCATCATGACCCATGTCGCGGAAACACTGACTCATCTCAGCGTGCTCCTCTCCCCCGTCATTCCCGCCGCCGCCGCCAAAATGCAGGCCCAGCTCGGCTGGACTCCGCCCGCCGGGTTCACGCTGGCGGACCTCCAATGGGGCCTTCTGCCGGACGGTCACGCCCTCGGGGAGCCGCAACCGCTCTTCCCCAAAGTCCTCCCGCCGCCGGTGGCGTGACGGATCGGACGGATCGGACGGATCGGACGGATCGGACGGATCGGACGGATCGGA
>JAZKFB010000083.1:0-21553 GCA_040386695.1 Verrucomicrobiota bacterium | reverse complement strand
CATGATGCGGCTGGCCTTTATTTCACTGCTGATCAAAAGATCTTGAACGGGTTCTTAAAGCCCTTCATTCCGCCCGGTGAGACAATTCCTGCCTCTCCCGGCAAACAGGAGGGCAATTTATCAACTGGACGTGGCTGGCCCATCTGATGCAGGTTGTGCCCAAATCCAATTCTTGAGATCCCCTCCCAGCTATGCCCTCTCCCGTTGATAAAAATAAACGGTCCACAGGAATGGTCACCGACTTGGCGCAGGAGGCCGTCTCCGTCAGGGTGGCGTTGGTGGAGGATGAAAGTGAATTTCGAAATCTGATCGCGGAGATTTTGAGGAATGCTCCCGGAGTGCATTTTCTGGATGCTTTTGAAAGCGGGGAGTCCGCTGTGGAAAATCTGCCTTCACTGAAGCCGGAGGTGGTGATCATGGATTTGCAACTCCCCGGCATTGATGGAGTGGAGGCAACCCGGAGACTCAAAAAGTTGCTTCCCAGTGTTCATGTGTTGATTTTCACCGTTTTTTCCGACAGTGATCACCTGTTTGAAGCACTGAAAGCCGGAGCCAGCGGGTACCTGCTCAAACGCGCTTCAGCGACTGAGATTGTGGATGCCTTATTCCAAGTTCGCGAGGGTGGTTCTCCCATGAGCCCCGCCATCGCAAGGAAGGTCGTGCAGTCCTTTCATGCCCGGTCAGATACTCGTCAGGCAAACAGTTCCCTGACGGAACGGGAGAATGAAATCCTGGGGCTCATGTCCCGCGGCATGGCCGCCAAGGAAACGGCGTCCCAGCTTGGCATCAGCGTTTTTACCGTCCGTTTCCATATTCGTCAAATCTACCGGAAGTTATATGTGAAATCCCAAACACAGGCGATTTACAAATATAGAAATGGCTAAATATCACTCTTTATAGAGGCAGTTCGCTGCCTTGTGCTGGAAAAATCAGACTGAACAGCACGGAGGGAGGGTGGCCGTCTGGAGTAGGAAAATACTGGTATCGGACGATTCTCAGCGACTGCGGCCGGGCAGCCATCGTGCCGTGGTGTTGTGAATGGAGCAGCTCCCCATTGGCGGCCGGAGCCGACGCGGGACGGAAAGTCAGAAACGGCAAAACAATTCAAATATCACCATTGTCCGCCCCCCACCGTCCTCTGCAAAGCCCGCCGCCCGGGTAATCCCGGAAGTGTCTGAAAAACAGTCAATTTTGACGGATAGACCAATCCGCGACCCCGAGGGAGGATGCTTCACCGGAAGACCATCCGGTTTAACGCTCCCAACTATGAAAAACCTGTCGCTATATCACTTTTCGAGCTGCGGCCTGGCCGCCACCGTTCTGTTTTCCGTCTCTCCCGCGCGGGCACAGACATTTAATAACTTCCAGCTGAATCTCGGTGGCACCACTCCGATTGTTATCTTTGCTCCCACAGGCTGGAGCGCAGCCAGCGGGAGCACTGACCGTGAAGACTTTGACGGCAATCTCACTACTGTGGCCACGTATGACTGGACCCGGCTCCCGTCCACTTTGGGCTGGTCCAGCACTTCCACTGCTTTGCTTATAAGCGGTCTTCCTGGCGGCCAGCCTTATGAGTCCATCAGCACCACGATCACCGGTCTCACGCCCGGCAGTGAGTATCTTTGGTCATTCGAAGCGGCTGCCGATACAAACACGGACGGATCGACACCAGGTGCCGCTGCCACCAGCGCAACGCTGAGCGTCACGTTTGATGGCGTGTCAGGAGGAGCCTATAATCTCAATCCGCAAACCTCGACCGCCCAGCGCTACGATTTCACTTTCACGGCCGATGGTGACGGCCAGTCTGTGGTCCGTCTTTTTGCAGGAAACGGAAATGTCGGTGGAGGGGACGGCAATCCCTATTTTATGGTGCTCGGGGGATCGGGGCAATTCAGTGCGGTTCCTGAGCCATCCGGCCTGCTGTTTCTGGGTGGCACCGTCGTTCTGGGCTTGCTGCGCCGCCGCCGCAAGTGAGCCGCGTGTAAAATCCGGCGGGCGTGATTTTGGAAAGCACCGCAGGTTCAAAAAACTTGGCGGCGGCTTGGGTGACCGCCTGGTGCCGCCGGACGCCCATTTGCTGGAATTCAGCAGTGAGCATGCAAGGATTCCGTGGACAGGAAAAAGCAAAACTCCGATCCATCCCCAGCCATGACCAAGTCCACGGATTCCAAACCCGCCGCCTCCACTCCGTCAGGCGCTCAAGGCCGGCGCTTTGACCAAACCTTCAAGCTGGACGCCGTCCAGCTGCGTGAGCAGACCGGGCGGCCCCGCGCTTAGGTCGCCCGGGACCTGGGCGTCAGCCAGGTCACGCTTGCCGCGTGGGAGGCGCGTTACGGCGCAGGCCCCGCCGGTGCCGTGGCGGCGCTGGCCGAGGTCGCCCGCCTCCGCGCGGAGCTTGGGCACATGACCCGCCAGCGCGACATTTTAAAAAAGGCTATGGCCATTGTCAGCCAGGAGCAGAGGGGCGCTTCGAGATGATCACCCGTCTCCGCGGTGAGGGCTTCGGCACCGATGAGCTGTGCGGAGCTTTGGAAGTCAGCCGCAGCGGATATTACGCCCATCAGCGCAAGCCGGAGGGAGCGCGCCGCCAGGAAGACTCCGTGCTCCGCCCCATCGTGGCCGCCTCCTTCGCCCAAAGCCGGGAAACCTACGGCACTCCGCGCCTGCGGGAGGCGATCAGCGGCCTGACGCAGGCTCCCGTCTCCCGCGCCCGTATCGCCCGCCTCATGAGTGAACTGGGAATCGCCCCGCGCCTGAAGCGCGCCTTCATTCCCCGCACCACCGTCGCCGATCCCTCCGCCACTCCCGCCCCCAACCTCCTTCTGGACCGCCCCCCGACCACCGGCATCAACCAAGTGTGGGTCACCGATATAACTTATATCCCCACTGGTGAGGGCTGGCTTTACCTGGCCGCCGTCATGGACATCCACAGCCGCCGCATCCTGGGCTGGGCCACCGCTCCGCACATGCGCGCCGAACTGGTCACCGAAGCCCTCCAGCGTGCCCGCTTCACCCGCTCCGGCCAGCGGCTGGAAGAGGTTATCGCCCACAGTGACAGAGGCTCCCATTACACCTCCGCCGCCTGGCGAAAGTCCCTGAACCTCCTGCGCATGACCTCCAGCATGAGCCGCACCGCCAACTGTTACGACAACGCCACCATGGAAAGCTTTTGGGCATCCCTCAAAGCCGAAGCCCTTCACCGCATCCCCGCCACCCGTTCCGAAGCCAGACTCATGATCCACGACTACATCGACGCCTTCTATAACACTCATCGTCTCCATTCATCACTCAGCTTCCAGTCACCCATCACCTTCGAACGCTCCCTCCTCCAGCACCTCAACTAAGTTTATACAATTTTTGTCCACGTTTTCCTTGCAGGATCAACTGGCCGTTTTTTGAAAACCCTTGCAAAGCTACGCAAACTCCCTTCAACGAACGGGACGCCTGTTCTACCCGGCCTCAGGCTCAGCGGATTGGAAATCGGCCATTTCCTGCGGGGTATGCTGCTGGCTCGCAGTGCCCGGAGAAAGCGTGAGGATCATCCGGAATCCTGCTGAACCGCAACGAGGGTCAGAACTCAGCGCACGTCGATGAGGTCGGGGCGGGTTTCGGCGAGGCCGTAGGCGGGGGTGGCGGTGTCGCTGGGGAGGAAGGGGCCCAGGAGCTGGTCGCAGTGGAAGAGGTAGAGGGTGCTGTCGTCCGTGGCAAAACGCTTTTCGGGAGTGAAGGCGGCGGGGTAGCGGGCGCCGCGGCTGAGGCGGACCTCGTCGATGGCTCCGGTGAGGAACTGGGAGGGCTTGGAGGCGGCGTCGGGGTTCGCGCCGATATATAAAGGGAGCGGGTTGGTGGCGCGGGGGCCGGCGGCCTCGCGGGTGGCTTCGGGCTTGCCGTTGACGTAGAGGGTCATGCGGCTGCCGTCAAAGACGCCGGCGATGTGCGACCACTGGCCGGCGGGGATGCCGGCGGTGGCGATGGCGCTTTCGTATTTGCCGTTCAGGGAGGCGTGGAAGCCGGGGACGTTGTTCGCGAGATTGATGGCGAATTCGGACTGCTCGGCTTTGGAGACGATGTCGCCGCTGACACCGGCGGTGGCGGGGTTGACCCAGGCTTCAACAGTGAAGGGGCCTTCCGGCAGGGTTTTGTCGCCCATTTCCACGCGGATGGCCTCGCGGCCGTTGAGACGGATGGCTTTATGGGTGTCCGTTTTGAAGAAACCGGCGCTGACGGATTTCAGGGTCACCGGCAGCGTGATCCGGCGCGGGGGCAGGGGCACGCGGAGGCCGGGCATGAGCAGTTCGGCGCGGAACTCGACGGCGGGGACGGTGAAGCCGTCGTCAAATCCGCGCCGGGTGCGGATGACCGTGAAGGCGCTCTGGTAACTCTGCTTCGGGGGCAGGACCATGTGCAGGTGGTCGGCGGAGGCCAGCCACTCCCCGGGCTCGCCGTCGGGGAGAATGGTGATTTCCACCGGATACTCAACGGGGTTGGTGATCCTGAATTCGAGAAGACCCGCGCCCAGGCCGGTGTCGTCGAGGGCGATGGGGGAGGGCGTCAGCTCGAAGTTGGTCCGCTGGAGTTTGTTGACGCAGGCGATGAGTTCGGGGGTGAACTGTTTGGGGTCCATGACCTCACCGACGGGGATCACGGCGACTTTCGCACCCTCATTGCGGACGGTGACGAGGTTCATGTGGTGGAGGAATCCGGCCTGCGGATAAAGGCCGGGCATGGAGCCGCCGGTGGTGCCGAGGGTGATGTATTCGATGCCGTCGCGTTGGCCGTCATAGCGCAGGCGGTGGACGTGTCCGGCGAAAATGGCGCGCACATTGCCGGGTTCGGCGAGGAGTTTGTGGACCTCGTTCCAGTTGCTGTGGGGGTAGGTGCCCTCGACCCAGCGCGGGTGGTGGAGGAAGACGAGGACGTTTTCCAGGCCTTTGGTCTCGGCCAGCGTTTTCCTCAGCCACTCCATCTGGACGGCGCTCATCTGCTGCATGTCCTTCCGGGTGAAGTCGCGCTGCTCGCCGGTGCCGTTCCCCTCGTCGGTGAAGAGGACGATGAAGCCGCATTTTTTGTGCTCAAACCAGTACCACAGCGGGCCGAAGTGTTTTTCAAAATCGGCCTCGTGCTCGCCGGGCGGACGGCCAGGCCCGCGCCAGTAGATGTCGTGATTGCCGGCGACGGGGAACCACGGCATCTGGAGTTTGTCCATGATGCCGCGGTAGTCGGCGAGATCGGCCATCCATTTTTCAACCCCGGCGTAACCGGGAAGCATATCGCCGACATTCATCACGAGGTCGGGGTTCAGCAGATTGGTGTCGGTCACGGCCTGGCGCAGGACATCAAGGCCCTCGGGCGGGCCGCCGGTGCGGTCGCCGAAGACGATGAAGTGGAAAACATCATCCCCCTTGGGCAGGGGCAGGAGTTTGGGCGAGGGGCGGGAGGTGTGAATCTGCTGCGCGCCGCAGGGCAGGGCGGCGGCAAGAAGCAGGGCGAGGCAAAGGCGGCGGAGCATGGAGCGGGATTTTAGCGGGGAACGGAGGCGGGGGTGATTTCCTGTTGAGGCTTTTCCGTCACCGGGCCGGGCGGAGGCGGACGGCGGACCACATAAACCACTCCGGCAATGACGGCGGCGACAAGCAGGATCCACAGCAGCGGCATCAGATCGGGACCCTTCGGAGCGCGCGGGCGGCCGGAGCCGGGCCGGCGGATGGGATTCGCACGGATGATTTTCACGGGAGCCGGACCTTTGGGGACGACCGGTTTCCGGGTGATGTCGTCAAGCTGCTGGCGGACCTGGGCGGCGGTCTGGTAGCGGTGCGCGGGGTCCTGCTTCATGCAGCCGTCGATGATGGAATCGACCCGGCGGTCAAGCCGCAGGGCGGTGGCGGGAAGCTGGAATTCCCCCCGCGGCGGGGCACCGGTGAGCATTTCGTAAAACACCGCGCCCAGTGAATACAGGTCCGAGCGCTCATCCAGGCGGGCATGGGGATCCCACAATTCCGGCGCGGCGTACTCCGGTGTGCCCATGGGGGACCACTCGCCGTCATTGCGGCCCGTGTGCTCCAGCAGCTGCGCCAGGCCGAAGTCCGCGAGTTTCAGGATCCCCTGCTGATTCACCAGCAGATTGGACGGCTTGATGTCGCCGTGCATGATGCCGCACTGGTGGGCGAAGGTCAGGGCATCGCAGACCTGGCCGAGAAGATTCATGGCCCGGTCCGGGGTCATTTCCCCCTGCTGGATCAGCTGGTGGACATTCCAGCCGTCCACATACTCCATGACCAGATAACAATAACCGCCCTGGACATCGAAATCATAGACCGTGGGAATATTCTGATGTGTCAGGCGGGCCATAGCCTTGCCCTCGGTGCGGAAGCGCTCGATGGCGGAGTTGTCGCGCGCGGCTTCGGGCGGCAGGATTTTCAGGGCCACGGGCCGGTCCAGGGCCCGCTGCACCCCGGCGTAAACGGCGCCCATGCCGCCGACGGCGATGAGGTGGCTGATTTCAAACTGCGGAAGCATGGCCGACAGTTCCTCCGCGGAGGGAGGCTGGAAAGTGTCCGGGCTCTCCGGAGGGGGCAGACCGTCAGCGGGCATCATGCGGGAAATTTTTAATGGGGGAAAGAGGTAGGGAAAACCAGTATGTCCCGGCGGCGGGACTTTTGGCAAGTGTGGATGGCGGCCGCGGAGGGGAAAGATGAGGTAAGTCCGGTCAGCGTCCTGGGGCGGTTACCTATACAGGTTACCTATACATTGAGCCGTTCACAAATATTCAGAAAATTTCCTGAAAGAAGATCCGCCGGGAATGGCGGCGGACTTGCGGGAGTACGTGAACACGTTATTCTCAGTCACTTATGAACGTTTTCACCTACGGTTCGCTGATGTTTCCTGAAGTCTGGCGGCGCGTGACCGGCGGCACGGTGCCGGGGCATCCGGCGCGGCTGGCGGGTTATGAGGCGCGGGCGCTGCGGGGAGTGACTTATCCGGTGCTGGTCGCCATCATGCCGGAATCGGTGACGGAGGGCGTGGTTTACCGCGGCGTGGACGCGGCGGCGCTGGCGCGGCTGGATTTGTTTGAAGGGAATTTTTACGTCCGCCGGGAGGTGACGGTGGGCACGGAGGAAGGGAAAGTGACGGCTCAGGTGTATGCGGCGGCCTGGGAGGATCATCCGGACATTCTGCCGGAGCGCTGGCGGGCGGGGGAGTTCGCGGCGCGGCATCTGGCGGGGTTTCTGCGGGCGGATCCTGGATTTGCCGGCCCGCGCTGACGCGCGCCGGGCGGAGCGGCGGCTTTTCCGGCCGGGACAGGGAAAACCGGAGATGCTGAACGCGGGGAAATTGCTCCGTGACAGCGCGGAAATCCCGCTATGCTGGGCGGCATGACCCGCATCCGACTGCATGAATCGTCCCCGCAATTCTCACGCCTCGCCTTCGGCACCTGGCGGCTGCTGAATGATCCGTCGACGTCCTCGCCGGAGGCCGTGCTGGCGCTTCTCAAGGTCTGTCTGGACGAGGGCATCACCACCATCGACACGGCGGAAATCTATGGCGGTTACCGCGTTGAGGAGCTGGTGGGGGAGGCGCTGAAGCTGGACGCCGGAGTCAAAAACCGGGTCGAAATCATCACCAAAGCCGGCATTTACGTGCCCAATGCGTTTCATCCCGACCGGAAATTCGCGCACTACAACGCCAGTGCCGCCCGTCTGGTGAAAAGTGCGGAGAAATCCCTGCGCTGGCTGGGGGTGGAGACGCTGGATTTGTTCCTCGTGCACCGTCCCGACTGGCTGGCCTCCATCGACGACACGGCGGCGGGGCTGAATCAGCTGATGCGGGAAGGCAAAATCCGCTCCGCCGGGGTTTCGAACTACAATACCCATCAGTTCAACGCCCTCAACAGCCGGCTGGACCAGCCGCTGGTGACCAATCAGGTGGAGTTCAATCCTTTCCACATGGCACCCGTTTATGACGGCGTCTTTGACCAGTGCCAGGAGCGCCGGGTGAAACCGATGGCGTGGTCTCCGATGGGCGGGGGCCGGCTTTTCGCGGCGGAAAACCCGGCGGCGGTGAGGCTGCGGGATGCTTTTGCGGCCATGGCCGGAAATTACGGCGAAGCCACCGCTGACCAGCTCACGCTGGCCTGGATCATGGCCCATCCCGCGCAGCCAATGCCGGTTCTCGGCACCGGCAAGGCGGAGCGTCTCCGCGCGGCGGCGGCGGCGGATTCCATTTTGATGACCCGCGAGGACTGGTACGGCGTCTGGGAGGCGGCGCACGGGCATCGGATTCCGTGACCGGTGGCCGTGGCCGCGTCGGGTTTGAACAGAAGGAAGCGAAGAAAGCGAAGGGGGGCGGGGAAGGGGGGATGTCCGGTTTCGGGAGCTTTCCCTGTTTTCACGCTGAGCGCCCGGCGAGGGCGGTGGTGAGCGCGGCTTTGCAGAGCCGGATTTTGGCGGCGTCGGCTTCCCTCCAACGGTATTCGTCGGGCTGGGTGAAGGCGCCCATGTGGCAGTGCGGATTGAAAAACGTCATGCCGCCACTCACGGGGCTGCGGGCGCTGAGGTGGATTTCCCGGACGCCGGTGGCGCGGACGATTTCACCGAGGTTCATTTCCGTCACGCCGCCGCCGGGCATGAGGACGGCGCGTCCGCCGGCCTGTTCCACAAGCGCGGCCAGCCGGGAAATGCCCGCCGGAACATCCCGCTGCCCGCCGGAGCTGAGAACGCGACTGATGCCGAGGCTGATGATTTTCTCCAATGCTTCCGGGAGGTCACGGGTCATGTCGAAGGCCCGGTGAAACGTGATGTCCATCGGCCCGGCGGCGGCGATGAGGCGCTGGCAGCGTCCGGCATCGACCTGACCGTCCGCCATGAGGCAGCCGATGACCACGCCGTCCGCGCCGAGGTCCCGGGCGGTGGCGATGTCGTGGAGCATCACCTCCATTTCCGCCTCGGAATATAAAAAATCATATCCGCGCGGCCGGATGATCACCATCAGCCCGCCCGGAAAAGCCTGCCGCACCGCCCGGATCATGCCCGCGCTGGGCGTCGTCCCGCCCTCCGGCAACCCGGCGCAAAGCTCCACCCGGTCCGCTCCCCCGGCAGCGGCGGCGAGGGCGGAGGCGACGCTGTCGATGCAGATTTCGAGCATGGGCAAAGGCTGTTTTTCCACGTTTCGGTTATTCATAAACATCCCGGCGATGGCCAACATGGATGATCAGGACCAGCAGTTCACCGTCCTTAAGCTGGCAGAGAATCCGGTAATCGCCCACGCGGTAGCGCCAGAGCCCCGACAAATCCGCTTTTTAGAGCTTTGCCGAACAGCCTGGGATCGCCTGGGCCGGCAATCCGTTCGTCAAGATACGCAAGGATCTTTTTCTGCGTTTCCCGGCCCAGCTTCCGGAATTCCTTCAAAGCCCGCTCCTCGAAACTATAGACCCAACTCATGCTTCACCTCTTCCGCGGAGTAAATTCGACCGAGAGTGGCCAGACGATGGGTGGCCAGCTCAACATCCTCCAAATCCTCAAGATGCTCCTGAATCGCTTCCTGGGCGTGGGAGATTGGGGACCGGCCGGTTTTTTCCGCCAGCAGGGCGAGCCGCTGCTCGGTTCCGGGGTCGAGTTGGATGGAGAGCATGGGATGGATTTACCATCGCTGTGCATGTCAAGCAACCCTGTCACTGAAGCTTCCAGCGGGGAATGTTCCGGTAATCACCGCCTGTCATATCCTCCCAAACGTGCTGATGGCCTGTGGAGACAGAGGTTTTCGCCGGGGTGATGCTCTCATGATGACGCGCCGGAGAAACGATGGGTGAGAGTTCACGGATGAAAACGTTCTGCGCACCGCAGACGGAGCAGGCCGCAGTGCAGGTTTCGACATGCGGAAACAGCCAGAAGAGAAACCCTCCGGCAAGGAGACAGCCACTGACCAGAAGGGCGGGATGTTTTGGATGTTGGGAATGGGTTCTGCGCATGGGAAGCGAGGAGGGAGCCCGCTCAGGCTTTTTTGCGCTTTTTAGCCAGGACTGATTTGGCGGGCGTTGAGGATTTGGACTTTTTGGCGGGGGGGGAGGGTTTTGGCGGAACCGGCGGTGCGTTTGGCTGCGGTTTTTACAGCGGGAGCGGCTGGGGCGGCGGATTTTGCTGAGGCTTTGACTTTGGATTCCGGAGCGGTTCTGACTTTGGGTTTGGTCGGAGCCGGGGAAACCCGAAGGGCGGGAGCGGAAACGGGAGCCGGAGGCGCGCTGTCAGTGAAGTCGATGCCGAAGAGGGCGCTGAGGTCGTCGTCCGCCAGGACATCGGTGCCGGTGCCGGCTTTTCCTGCACCTGTGAGGGAGGCGGCGGAGGTGGCGATGAGTTCGGAGGGATCGGCGCCGCGGAGGTCGAAGAGGAATTTGGGATCGCGGTCGAAGAGCACCCCGACGGCGTAGAGGACAGCGGCGCGGTGCTTGCAGAGGTCGGCGGGATCGGGGCAGGTGCAGAAGTGTTTGATCTCCTTGCGGGACGGGAAGAGACCCTGCACGGGGTCGGAGACAATTTTCATGACGCCGTCGCCGAGTTTGCCGCTGAGGAGGTCAAGCAGGCTGGCGACCTGGCCCTCGCACTGCCGGCGGATGCTTTTCCATTTCGCCGCCGGGAGAGGCTGGATGGTGATTTCCACCTCGTAAATCTCGGAGCCGGTGACGTCGGCGGTGATGTGGCCTTTCTCTACCCTGAGATTGTAGACGTGTCCCTGCCGCAGGTAGGTGCGGCCGCGCGGCAGGCGGGTTTCGTAGCCGCAGTAGGTTTCAAGGTGACGGCACCAGGCCAGGCCCCAGAAATTTTTGACGATTTTAGTGCCGGGGGGAACATCGAAGGCCGTGAAGGGCTCGCCGGCTTTGACCCGTTTGGCGATTTGCCGGGTGATGCGGGCTTTGCGGTCGGCGGCGTTCTCGTATTCGAAATCGGAGTACCAGGACATGAGGGGCGGCGGCGGTTATTAAATGGAACAGAAGGAAATGGGACAGAAGGAAAGGGAACAGAAGGAAGCGAAGAAAGCAAAGAGAAGGGAAGGGGCGGAGGAAAATGGACAGAAGGACGTGGAGAAAGCGGGTGGGATGGGCCTGGCGGCACTCCCGGACGGGACCGTCGGGCTCCTGTCTTTTTTGGGGAATCAGGAGTCGGTGGTGAGGGTGGCGGAGGCGTCGAGGGCGACGAATTTGAGGAGGGACTCGGTGGACATTTCGGTGAGGAGGACTTCGGCTCCGGCCTCCTTGCCGAGGAGGTCGGCGGCGAGGGCTTTTTTGTCCTCGATCATGGCGTCGATGCGCTCCTCGATGGTGCCGGCGGTGACGAATTTGTGGACGAGGACGTTGCGTTTCTGGCCGATGCGGAAGGCGCGGTCGGTGGCCTGATTCTCGACGGCGGGGTTCCACCAGCGGTCGAAGTGGATGACGTGGCTGGCGGCGGTGAGGGTGAGGCCGGTGCCGCCGGCTTTGACGCTGAGAATGAAGAAGGGCGGGCCGCCGGGGGCCTGGAACTGCTCCACGAGTTTCTGGCGCTGGCCGACGGCGGTGCCGCCGTGGAGAATGAGTCCGGGGCGGCGGAAGATGCCGGTGAGGAAACTGTGGAGCGGGTCGATGACCTCGCGGAACTGCGTGAAAATGAGCACGCGCTCCTGGCGCTCGGCGATTTCCTGGCAAATTTCGGCAAGGCGCTGGAACTTGCCGCTGTCGGCGGGGGCGTAGACGCCGTCGCCGCTCCAGTGGCTGGGGTGGTTGCAGACCTGCTTGAATTTGACGAGGTAGCTGACGACCACGCCGCGCCGCTCCATGGGGGAGAGGGTGTCGTCGTGGAGGTCGCGCTTCAGCTGCTCGACGAGCTTGCCGTAGAGGATGGCCTGCTTGCGGCTGAGGCCGCAAGCGGCGGTGATTTCCGTTTTGTCCGGGAGGTCGGGGATGATGGATTTGTCCGTCTTCATCCGCCGGAGGATGTAAGGCTGGACGAGTTTGCGCAGCGGACCGTAACCGGTGCCGGCGAGGTGTTTGAGGGAATTGGCAAAGGCGGTGGCCCCGCCGAGCAGGCCCGGGTTGAGAAAATCGAAGAGGCTCCAGAGATCGCCGGGACGGTTTTCGATGGGCGTGCCCGTCAGGGCCAGCCGCCAGGGCGCGCGGGTTTTTTTGACAGCTTTGGCCTGCCCGGTGCCGGCGTTGCGGATGGCCTGGGCCTCATCAAGAATAACCGCCTGCCAGGCCATACTCTGCAAAGCGGGGCTGCGGGCAAGGAGGCCGTAGGTGGTGACCACGGCGTCGCATTTTTCCAGCTCCGGCGCGGAGGCGGGATCGGCGAGAATGGGATCCAGCGCCTGACGCGGTGTCTGCGAGGCGTGGGCGTAAACGATGCGCAGGTGCGGAGCGAACCGGGCGAATTCCGCGCGCCAGTTGCCGATGAGGCTGGCGGGAACCACCAGAAGCGCGGGCGCGGCGGATTTTTCCGGGGCCGCCGAGGACAGTAAGGCGATGACCTGCAATGTTTTGCCCAGACCCATGTCGTCGGCGAGGCAGGCTCCGAAGCCCAGCCGCCGCATGAAAAGCAGCCAGCCGTAGCCTTTTTCCTGATACGGGCGCAGGGTGGCTTTGACCCTGGGAGGCGCGGATCTGGCGGCGGGATCGCGGAGTTCGTCGAGGGCGGACTGGAGGTTTTTCCCGGCGATGACCTCCGACCAGGACACGGTGTCGCCGGGCAGTCCGGTTTCCCCGGCCGCGGAGCCGGCTCCGCCCTGGAAACCGGCGAGGAAGCGCATGCCCTCGTGGAAAGTCAGACCGCCACCGGCATGGGCATCGGCGACTTTGCTCCAGTGGGCCATGACCTCGTCGAGCTTGCCCCGGTCGATCTCGACCCACTGGCCGCGCAGGTTGAGCAGGCCGGAGCTGCTGTTCCGGATGCGGTCCCAGTCCTCCGCGCTGAGGGGCTCGCCGTCGAGGGTGGTGCTGATGCTGAAATGCAGCATGGCCCCGATGCCGAGCATGGATTTGTCCGTGTCCAGCTTCACCTGCACGGTGGGGCGCGAGGGGCGGCCGCCCTGCCACCAGTCGGGGACTTTGAGGACGAGGCCGGCTTTTTCCAGGACGGGAATCTCGCGGATGAACTGATAAGCATCCACCGGCTGCCAGGCCAGCGGCTGGAAAACCTGGCGGGACTCCAGCATTTCCCGCGCCCAGGCGCTGGCTTCGGCGGCGGCGCGGACGGGCTCCAGGATCGTGTCCAGCGTCCGCTGGTCCTTCGACTCGGCGTAGGATCGCAGCGCCCGGCCGAGGGGAATGTGCTGGAGTTTCCCGGCGGTGTTCAGGCTGTCGGCGTAAGTGGCCAGAAAGGCGAACGGCTTGTCCGGATCGCGTTTGTTTTCAGCCAGATGGAACGTGACCCGGCCGACGAGGTGCCACTGTGGCTGGTATTCGTGAAGCCAGCCTTCGAGCCCGTCGGCGCGGGCGGCGCAGGTCCCGGTAAGCAGGGCTCCGGCCTCCTCCCAGAGCCGGGTGAGGGATTCGGGCCGGAGATATTCGGAGCCGGGGAACGGCGGCGCGGCCAGAGCCCAGTCCAGCATTTCGCCGATGGGAGCGGGCGGGGCGGTCAGGCGGGTCTGGCAAATCCGCGAAAGCCAGCGGCGGGCGAACCGCTGAAGCCAGTCGAGCCCCGCGTCCGCCAGGCCCGGCAGAGCCGCGAGGCGCAGCAGACCGGCGGCGTCACTTGCGGCAAAAGCGGCGGCGAGGCTGGATTCGTCCGCATTTTCCGCCTGTCCCGAAGTCAGAAACCGGTCTTCCGGAAGGCGGAGCAGGGAAAGAGACATGAAAACCCCGGAGCACGGGTTTGGCCGGGAGAGAAATGGAAATCAGGGGAAGGGAGGAGGAATGGAGGCAGCCCCGGCCGGCTGCGCCTCCGCCGGCTTTTGCCTGAATCAGCGGCTGATGTCGTTCTGTTTCAGGATTTTAAAGCCCTGGGTGGTCACGACTTCGGCGCCGAATTCGATATCCTCCAGATGCAGGGCCAAAGCCGGCAGGCCGCTGGTGTTGATGAGCAGGGGATAGGCGAAATGGATATTCGTCTCCGCCTGAAGGAAGGCCATGAGGCAGCGGCTGAGGGCTTCCGCGCCCTCCTTGAGCTGCACCACGAGAAGATCGCAGGTGCTGAACGGGATGCCGCGCTCGATGAAAATGGTTTCGACGGTTTCCGGGTCGCTGACGATCAGGCGGGCGACGGTGACATCCACGGAGTCCTGGAGGCTGAGTCCGAGCACCAGCACATGGGCATCCTCCAGAAGACGCACCACGCTGAGCAGGGCTCCGGCGCGGTTGATGAGAAAAACGGAGAACTGTTTGACGTAGGGGCTGTTGGCGGCGGTATCGGTTTCCATGAAAGGGGTCGGACGGGGAAGGAACTCAGCGTTTGGGAGCGGAAACTGTGCCGGAGGCGGGAGCGGCCGGGGACGCCGGGACCGCCGCCTCCTCCTGAAGCAGCTGTCCCACGGCATCGCTGAGCAGATCGGAGGAGCGCTGCAGGCGGTCGGGGAGATTGGAGTAAGTGTGATCACCTTCCGGCCAGAGCCGGTTCAGACCGGCCAGACGTTTGTGCAGCAGCTTCAGACAGCGGCTGGTCTCCGTGTCATTGACGCTGAAAGTGTTCAGCCGGCGGGTCATTTCCACGATGAGCGAGGGACTGCCAATGGCAAGGCGGTAATCCTTGAGGTTCTTCTGAATGGTCACGGCATGGCAGATCTGAAGCGCCCGCAGCCATTCGCCGATGTAGGCCAGTTCCGCCAGGGATTCGTCTTTTTGCTCCCGGAAATGACGCCGGTGGGCGATGGTCAGTTTATCGATGGCGCCGATGAGGGCGGGCCAGTCACTGGTTTCGGCGGCGGAAAGCATCTCCGTCCGGCGCTCGGCCATGGGCATGATCAGGCCGAGCGTTTTCTCGATGGTCTCCTCGTCCTGCATCAGATTCCGGATCTGCTGGGCATCGCGGGCCTGGGCGGCGAGAAAAAGATCGGCGGTCACGGCTCCCAGTCCCAGGGCGGCCTGCTGGCGTCCGTCGAGGCAGCGGGTGACGGTGGGACGGTAAAGCTGGCGCCACTGCGGGCGGGTGGCGGCGGAAAGCTTGGTGTAAAGCTCCGAGGGATTGGCCGGCACTCCGGAAGTTCCGGGTTTCCGGGCGGTGGCAGCCGGGGCGGAGGCCGGGGGCGGGATGGCGCCGGGGGCGGGTTTGGGTTCCTGCGCCGACAGCAGGGCGGCAACAGGCACCATCAGAACTCCGAGCCAGAGAAACGGAAGTGAGCGAATCATGACAATGACAGAGAGTGGGCCGGGGAAGGGCCGCAATGCAAGATATTGTGAAGAATTCCGAAAATTCTGATTAGTTGGAAATTAGGAAACTTTAAGCTTTTTAAGGTCATTCCGCAAACATCCTTTTGGAAATCGCGCCGGCAATCCCTTAAGCGGGAAGGAATTATTTCAAATCCTCGCCGGACGCGGGGGGGCGGGAGTCATTGACACGCGGAGAGTCCGTCCCGTTGGAGGAATTAAAGTTTTTTTCGCCCCCGGGGCTGTCCGCGGGGGAAGCGCCCCCCGGTGGAGTGATGGGGTGCGCCTGTTCGATGACCACAGCGGACGGAGATCCGGCGTCGGGTTCCCAATGAAGTGAGAGCAGGGATGGATTCCATTCGGAATGAGTGGTCAATTCCACGATCTGCCGGGCGGCGGAAGAGGACAGCGGCGCATAACCGTAAAGAACAGGTTCGCCGCTCCGGGGGGAAATCTCGCAGGCCTGGTATTCGTTTTCGTTGTATTTGCCCTGATAAACGCTGGAGGGCCGGATCCGGAGCCGCAGAGTTTGAGGAATCCGGGGTTTTTCCGAACAAAAGACGGGGAAGGGCATGGAGCCGTAAGCGACCAGATTTTCCCAGTCGAAGCGTGGCCCCTCCGGCGTTTCCCGGGCGGCGATGCGGATGGGCGGGCCCTCCCTGTTTTCAAGAGTGAGCATGAACCACCAGCTTCCTTCCGTGAAAACCGGCTGGCTGACGGCCAGGGCGGTGATTTCAGGATCCACGCCCTTCTGGGAGAGATAAAAATCCTTCATGCGGCCGGAAAGCCGTTCCGCGTGCAGGACCCAGGGAAGTTTGGCTTCCCAGCCGGGGGACTCCAGAAAAGTCCGCAGTCCTTTCCGGACAACCTCCTGGCGCTCGGCCATGGGAGGAAGATTTGCGGAATCCGGCACCGCTACGGCAGGCGTCGGACGGGAGGTTTCGTTACTGGACGGGTCCGGCTTTTTCTGGGTCCAGGTCCACACCAGGGCGCTTCCCAGGCCTGCGGCCGCCAGGAGAAACAAAACCGTTCCGATCCGGTTTCTGACCGCATGACGGCGGCCCATGCGGCGGTGCGATGTCTGGGCGTAGGTATGATCAATGACCTCCTGCAGACGGCTGGACTGATAGCTGGGGGTGGCGTTTTCCTTCAGCTTGCCAAATCCCTGGCTGCCGGTGCCGATCTGATCCAGGGGAATGCCGCGTTCGGCGGGGGTGTTGGCGGCGGCGGCTCCGGTGGCGGCGGAGGCCTGGGGACGGCTGGTGAAGCGCGTGAATTTTTCCACGCCTTCGCCGGATTTGCGCTGAAGAGGCATTTTAACCGGAGCTGGGGGAGCGTCCGTTTTGTCGAGCGGATCCGCCCGGGGCGGTCTGGGGGCCAGTTCGATGGGGGAAAGCGGCGCGGCCCCGCTCACCCGCGCGGGCGGCTCCTGGGCAGTGCCGGGGGGCTGAAAGGAGAGAGGTTCGGACCGGGGTTTTCTCAGGCTGCGGGAACGGTCCCGGACGGGAATTTCATCATTTTCCGGGGATCCCGCCTCTGCGTCCGCGGAAAAGCCGGAGTCAGCGGCGGCTGGAGCTTCGGGGCTCTCCGCGGAATCGCCGGCGGTGCTGCTGGAATCATCCGTCGGATCCGAATCAAAATCCCAATAGGAATCATCCGCCGCGGAGGGCGGCGCCTTCGGCGGTTTGGAAGGGCCGTCTGAATCAGGGGAGGGGGGAAGCATGGGGGAATCGCCGGGAACTTAACGCAATTAAGTTATCCCTGGCTTTATACGACAGTGGAAAGCGCCGTGGCAACAGAATTTGCCCCCCTCCGGGAAACACAATGACGGTGCAGGCCCGCGCTTGCCTCACCGGTCCGGATGCCGGAGGGAAAGCGGATCTCTGGATTGCTCCCTTCCCCCTGAGCCAGGCGGCAGGACTGTTTTTCCCCATTCTCCGCGATGTCCCGTCTCCGCCGCCCCATTATTTTCGCCGCCGCCTTTGCCGCCGTATGGCTGACCGGCCTGCCGGTTCTGCGCGCCCAGGACCGTTTGACCCCCGCACAGGAGGCGCGCCTGAAAAAATACCTGCCGCGGACTTACGCGAAGTTTCAGCGCCGGGAATCCGTGCGTGTGGTCGTGACCGGCGACAGCATCAGCACTTTTTACCAGCCGGAGGGAATGCCCCGCTACGACTCCGGCATGGCTTGGGAAGGGCGGCTGCTGAGCCGGCTGAGCAGTTATTTTTCCTATCACGACACCGTGATCGACGTGGAGCCGCACCGGGAAATCACCGCCAGTCAGAAAAAATCGGCGGCGGAATGGGACAAATACAAAACCCTGCTGGAGGCCTGGGAGAAAACCAAAAAAGGCCCGGCTCCCGAGGCTCCGGACACCTTCCGGTTCCGGGCCGACGCGGCTTCCGCCAGTCCCGCCGTCATGAACGTCGGGGAACTGGTGCGCCGGGGCCTTTCCGCCGCGCGGCAGCCCGAGGAGGGGACGGCGGTGCTGATTTATAATATGGCCCGGGATGGGGCGCAGGCCTCCCAGGTTCTGGAAAGTCTCACCACGGAGGCTTTTCCGCCCGCTCCGGCCGCGGGGCCGGATCTGGTGACCATCTGCTACGGCATGAACGATGCCCTCGCCGGCAGTCCCCTTTCCGGTTACCGCGTTTTTCTGGAGCAGGCGGTGAAAATCTGCCAGGCCCGCGGGGCGGATGTGCTGCTGGCCGCCCCTCCGGTGAGTTTTGACCCCGCGCATCCCCGGGAATCCCTCGGCCGGGCGCGGCCTTACGCCATGGTGGCGCGGGAGGTGGCGGAGGCCGCGGGCGTTTATTGCGTGGACCTCGGGGCGGCCAACGTGTGGGGGCCGTCCGATTTGTTCAATCTCACGGCCTCCAATGCCTTCGCCGCCGCCCTGGCCCCTGTCCGCCGGCAGTTCGCCTACGGCGCGGGCATCACCGAGACGCTGCATCCCAACAGCGCCGCCGCCCTGCGCATGGGCGATCTCGCGGCTCAGGAATTATTGGGAAAATCCCTCCGCGGACCGATCGAAGTGACCGGAACACTTGATGCCGGCAAAGCCGGGAAAACCGACGGCACGGAGGCCGAGCTGAGTCTGAGGCTGTTCAATCCCACGGATGCGCCGCGCAGTGCCGTGGCCAGTCTGCTGTCCTTTCCCGGCTGGGAGGTGAAGCCCGGCACTGCCGCGCCGGACGCGCTTTTCAACCTTGCTCCGGGGAAAGCCCGGCGGATGAAAATCCCGATGGTGCGCACGGACAGGGTCCGGTCCGGGGAAAGCGGAGGGTTTGTCCGCGGATCCGTGCTGCTCTCCGACGATGACACCCAGCAGATAGTGGACGTGCGGATGAGGGAGCAGCCACTTTCGCTGATGTGGCCGGAGGGGCGCGTGGATAAAGCCTCAGGCGATGTGCTCCTGAACACCACCCTCACCAACACCGGCGCTGTGGCGGTGAAAGGCACGGCCCGCGTGCGGTGGATGAACCGCACCGCGGAACTGCCGGTAAGCCTGGAGGCCGGGCAAAACATGACTCTGCCCGTGCGTCTCGCATTGCCGGAAACGGAAAAAACAGCCCGCTTCCTCGAAAAAGTGACCGTCTCCATTGAAACCGGCGCGGGCACTGTGGTCTTCGATCACAAAGTCGAGGGAGTGAAATACGTCACTCTGGAGCAGCGGCTGCCCATGATTCCATTGAATCAGGGGACGGCTTCAGCGCCGGAAAATGAGCCTGAAGCGGCGGGATCCTGGCTGACGGTGCGGGCGGATCCCGATGGCGTGTGGTTTTTCCTGGAGGTGCCCTCCACCGTCATGCCCGCCCGTCAGGAGGGCAGGCCCTGGGGAGCGGTGGAGGTGCAGCTCGACGGCCGGAATGCCGCGGAAAACGGCACTCCGGGTTTTGTGGACCGGCTGACCGCCGATATTCCCTGGGAGGACGGTGAGGCCCCCGTTCGTCCGGTGCGGCCGGCGGTGTTCGGGAACGGGTACCATTTTAATTACAACCCCGGCAGTTTCCGCTCCCGCGTCACCACCCGGGCCGACGGCGGCCGCCGGATTGAATTCGCCATTATGCGGTCGAATCTGGCGCTGCACGAGTGGTCGCTGGACGGCAGCGGCCAGAACTCCCTGGGTTTTAATGTCCGCCTCACGGTGAAGGATGCCGACGGCAACCCCGACACCGCCAAATCCAGCGCGGTGACCCTCACGGATTTCGCGGCGACGGATGCCCGCAGCCTGACAGTGCTGGAGCTGTCCCGCACTCCGTCCCCCCGCTGGTCACTGCGTATTTTCTAACCAGCGGCCCGCCGCCGCACGGAATTTCACCCGCAATAAATCCTGGACGCGGCCCGCGTTCTCCGGCATTCATGCGGACCCCTCGAAAGTAAACCACATGGAAAAGAAATTTAACCGCCCGCGTCCCCGCCGTCCCCGTGGCCCTTCCGGCCCGCGTGCCGGCGCGGCTCCGGCGCCCGAAGATATGGACACATCCAACGCCCCGACAGGCCACCTTTCCGCCGAAGTAGTTCAGGACATCGCCGAAGCGGTGATGGCCGAGCAGGAGGAAACCGCCGCCGCCGCCGCCCCCGCGCCTTCAGCCGATGACACAGCCGCTTCCCCCTCCGCGGAAAGCGCGCCCGAAACTTCCGCCGCCGCTCCGGTGGCGGACAATGGCTCCGCCGAATCCAACGGTTCCGAGTCCTCCGCCCCCGCCCCCGCTTCCGGCGGACAGGACGGTCAGCGTCCCCAGCGCGACCAGCGTCCGCCCCGGAACGATCAGCGCCCCCAGCGCGATCCCCAGGCCCAGCAACTCGCCGCCCAGCAGCGCCGAGAGCAGGAGCAGGCCCGCCGCGAAGCCGAGCAGCAGCGCCGGGAGCAGGAACGTCTCCGTCGTGAGGACGAGCAGCGCCGCCGTGTGGCTGAACAGCAGCGCCGCGAAAATGAGGACCGCGCCCGGCTTCCGATTGATGATCTCTGCAGCAAAGCCTGGGACATTTTCCTGGCTGAGGTCGGTGAGGAGGGGGTCGAGCTTTTCCCCGACAATGAAGCCCGTGAGCTTTCCCGCCGCAGCTTCCGTCTGGCGGAGATTTTCCTCCAGGAGGAACTCCGCATGAGACGTCCCGCCGCGCCCCCTCAGCCTCCCCAGCAGCAGCAGCAGTCGAAACAGCAGGAGCCGCAGCCCCAGCGCGAGCGGAATCAGCCGCCGTCCCGGGAAGCCGCTCCCGCCCAGCCTGTGGAGACCGAACAGGCTGAAGCCGCCGAAGTGAGCGAAGCCAGCGCTCCCGCCGCCGGAACTCCGGCATCCGATGCTCCGGAAACAGCCGCCGCCGCCGAATCCAATGGAACGGCTGAGAGCGTCACTGATTCCGGGGAAAAAGCGCCTGAACCGGTGCCTGCCGGGGACTTTCAGCTGAGCTGAATACCACTGAACTGAACCGATTTTTCTCAAATTCAACCCGCTCCGGTTTTGGCCGGAGCGGGTTTTTTGCGCCGTTCTCCGGCGGCCCGGGGAGCTTAAAGCGGGTCAAATTCCGATTTGTTCATCTTTCAGGTATGGACTGCCGAAATTATTTCAGAAATGTATTTATTTCCGCTGGATTTAGTTTCATTTACAATTCCTTGACATTTAGGTGCTAGCCATCCGTGCTGTTCGCGCTGATGGAAATGATCGCAGTTATCCAAATTGATAAATTTCGGATTAAATTTCGACCTTGTCATGATATTGTTCGTTAAAAAATGTTTCAGGAGGCTCAAGCCGAAAAGTGTTGAGGAGAAGCAGGCGATAAAAGCCATGCAGGAAAAAGCCCGGATTATCCTGACTTCGGAACTGAGCCAGCAGTGGACTGATGGAAAACCGGTGTCCCACAGACGTCTGGAGTCCCTGATGCTCGCCGCCGATACTGACCGGAAGGAAACCATCCGGCTGCTGCGGGAGATTGGCGCGCGCCCCTCCTCCCGGCGTGGCGGAGCCAGGCTGTGGACACTTGGCTAGGGAACCGGAATGGCTGGGACCGCGATATCGGTTGCGGGTGATTTGTGCTTCAATGCTTTAAAAATCAATAAGTTGTGAAAAATTCATAAACTGGAATTTGGAGATGAGGAGCAGACAGTGTTACTTCGATTTTGTTAGTTCCCCGTGGTGCAGGCTTCCAGTCAAGAGTGTTCGGCACGGAATCAGCTACGCGCCATGGGCCTTCCATTTTTTCAGCACTTCCTTTTCCCGGAGGGAAAACAGC
>JAZKFB010000082.1:15953-84244 GCA_040386695.1 Verrucomicrobiota bacterium | reverse complement strand
TGGAAGGCCCATGGCGCGCAGCTGATTCCGTGCCGAACACTCTTGGCTTCCAGCCCGATGATTTCCTCCATTTTCTTTCAATTAACAAAATCGAATTAAGCATGAGGTCCGGTGTTCCGGCCGCCGGGCGCTCCTCACCACCGGCTGAGTTCCTCCGTCCCTCCGGGCTCCCATGCGCCAAGGCCCGGCGGGTCAACGTTTATGGAAGAGTGGCACCGGGCTGCCGTATTCCGCCCCCTTTGCGGCCGGGGACTTCACTAACCGGTCACACCCGGCGGCATCATGGGAGCGCCGCCACGCGGCGCGGGAACCGTCATCCGGCATCCATTGCTTATAATCATTTGCGTCTCTCCGTTCAAGTCATTGAACTTAACCGGATTATACCGAATATAATTTTACAATCCCCCCGATTCCACTCACCTTGCTTAAATTAGGATTATCCGCATTGAATTACAGAATAAATTTCAGCGCATTATGATGAGCAACGAGCAGAGCATGGGGAACGCGCGGGGAATCCGGCGGGGAAAAGATTCCGAATCCCGGAGGGAGCCGGCGGCGGGGATGGGGAAAGCGGGGAAAAATATCCTGCGGCCGTTTGCCGCCGGGCTGGTGCTTTGCGGGGCGGTGCCCTCCGGACGGGCGGCTTCCGCGTTCTGGGTCAACCCATTGAGCGGGGACTGGTCGGAGGGGACCAACTGGGGTCCCTCTCCCGTGGTTCCGGATAATGCCGGCGGAGATGACTATGACGTCACGATTGACGCGGCGGGGGCGGACTACTCCATTCTGCTCGATATCGGGGTCACGATTGACAGCCTGACCCTCAATTCCGTCAGCGCCACCATCCGGGGAGCGGATCTTCTGGAGGTTCTGGGAACAGCCACGCTGGACCAGGGGGCCTACCTTCTTGACGGCGGGACCCTCCGGGGCGGCATCTGGGACGTTGGCGCCGGCGCTTCCCTGAGCATGACCAGCGCCGTCGGCAATGTGCTGGACGGAGTGACGGTCAACGGGGACATCCGGCTGACCGAGGATTCGGCTTTTGTTCAAATCCGGGGAGGCACCGCCTTCACCACCGCGCGCATGGGGGGCGCCGACAGCTCCATGGGCTTCGCCGCCGGGGAAAGTCTGACGGGCGCGATTCTGTTTGAGGGTCCCGCGGGCGGGGACCGTTATGTGGAGATGGACGGGGACGACGGCGTGCTCACCATCGGTGTCACCGGGGAAATCCGCACCTCGGCGGATCTGGGGGCCACCGGCATCATTGGTCAGGCCTATAAATACGGCGGGGCCATGGAACTGGTCAATCAAGGGAGCATCAGCTCGGAAACCTCCGGGCAGCTGCTTTCCATCGTGCCGTTCAGTCTGTTCAACAGCGGCACCCTTCAGGCGCTCAATGGCGGCATTCTCGATATTTCCGCCGCTGACTGGACCAATGCCGGGACCATCACCCTGGATGCGGACTCCAGTGTTTATCTGGGCGGAAATTTCGACGCCACCGGCGGCATCGGCACTTTCAGCAATGCCGGCGGCGGTTTCGTCGGCGTCCGCGGTCTGCTGCGGAACACCGGAAGCACCCTGACGCTGGATGACAGCACCGGCTCGTGGACGCTGGAGGGCGGCGTCATCCGTGGCGGCACGGTGATCACGGAGGACGGGAAAAATCTGCTGGCCACGGACAACTTCGACAACCTGCTCGACGGCGTGACCCTCGACGGCGACCTGGTGCTGGCGGACGATTTCGCCGTGGTCCGCATTGACGGCGGCACCACCTTCACCACCGCTCATCTGACGGGCTACGACAGCCTGCTGGCCTTCGCCCCCGGGCAGACGCTGACCGGCACCGTGCTTTTTGAGGGCGCGGGCGCGGGAGGGCGCGGGGTGGAGATGGACGGCAATGACGGGACGTTCACCATCGGAGCCACGGGCGTGATCCGCACCGCGCCGGATCTGGATAATTTCGAGGAAAACGTCATCGGCTACGGTTTCGACGGCGGGGAAATGGATCTGGTCAACCTCGGCCTCATCAGCTCGGAAACCATGTACCAGCAGGTGTCGATGGACGCGCTGAGCCTGACCAACAGCGGGACCATCCAGGCTCTCGACTACAGCTTTCTCACGGCCGTCACCGACAGCCTGACCAACAGCGGGACCATCCGGTCCAGCGGCGGGGTGGTGGTTCTGGCCGCCTTCGACCTCATCAACAGCGGCTTCGTCGAAGCCGTCGACAACGGGGCGGTGTCCCTCAACGCCGTGACGTTCACCAACAGCGGCGTTATCCGGGCGCTGCGGGGCAGTCTGGTGGATATTTTTGTGGCCGGCTGGAGCAATGGGGGAACCATCACCCTGGACGCGGACTCCACCGTCAACCTCGACGGGGTCTTTGACATCACCGGCGGCCTCGGGACCTTCAGCAATCCGGACGGCGGCACGGTCAACATCACGGGCACCCTGCTGAACACCGGCCACACCCTGACGCTGAATAATGCCATCGGCTCGTGGACGCTGGCGGGAGGGACCATCGAGGGGGGCAACCTCGCCTTCGCCGACGGCAAAAGCCTGATCATTTCGGACGACAGCTTCAGTCTGCTCGACGGCGTGACCGTTGAGGGCGACCTGACTCTCAGCGCCGATGAGGCGGTGGCGGGCATCGCCGGAGGCACCACCTTCCTGACCGCGCATCTGTCAGGTCCGGACAGCTCCCTGCTTTTCGAGCCCGGCGAAACGCTGAATGGAACGGTTCTTTTCGAAGGCGCGGCCGCCGGGGAGCGCGGGGTGGGTCTCAACGGCACGGACGGCCTGCTCACGATCGGCCCGGACGGCGTGATCCGCACCGCGCCGGATCTGGCCAACGGCTACACCAACCGCATCGGAAACGCCTTCGCCTCCGCCGGGGTCATGGATCTGGACAACGGGGGTCTCATCAGCTCCGAAACCAACGGGCAGCTGATCTCCCTGGAACCCGGAGCCATGATCAACGGCGGCACCCTTCAGGCCCTGAACGGCGGCACTCTCCGGCTGGGAACCGCGCTGGCCAATTACAACGTCTCCACCCGGACCCTCACGGGCGGCACCTGGCGGGTGGTTTCCGACGGCAGCCTCACCACCCTGGACCTCGATCAGGGCGGAAACATCACCGTTCTCAACCAGGCGTCCGTTTATCTGAGCGGAGCCAACTCCGTCTTCGCGGAAATGAACGCGCTGAGCGACAATCAGGGCGCTTTCACCCTCGCCGACGGCCGGGATTTCACGACGGCCGGGGCCTTGAGCAACAGCGGCATCCTCACTTTGGCGGGGAGCGCCACGGATTTGAATGCCACTGGCGCCTTCACCAACACCGCCGCCGGGCTGCTGGATCTTCAGGGCGGGCGGCTGGCGGGGACGGACATCACCAACAGCGGGGAAATTTCCGGTTTCGGCACCGTGACCGGCCGGCCCGTGAACCACGGCACCATCCGCGCCTCCGGCGGAGCGCTCGTTTTTGGAGCGGGCATCCAGGGCGGAAGCGGCACCGTTCAGATCGATCCCGGCGGCTCCCTCGACCTGAGCGCCGGCGTCAGCGGCAGCAACGCGGATTTTCTCATTCACAACGGCACCACTCCCGGCAGCCTTCACCTGGGGGCCAACAACTTCCGGGTGGACGTGGATTACACTAATGCCGGATCCGGCTCCGGAGACACCTACAATCCCCGCGCCAACATCACCGGCGCCGGGGAGATTCTGGCGGAGGGCGATGTGGCCCAGGAACTGACGGGCGCTGTCACCGGCGGCGCCACCGCCGGGCCGGGGCTGGATTTCGGGAATGTCCATGTCGGGGACGTCAGCACCCTGAATTACGGCATCGCCAACAGCGGCGCCTCCGGCCCGGCGCTGCGCGGAGCCCTGATGACCACCGGCGGCGGCGGGAACATCACCGACCCGCGCCTCAGCGGCACGGGCGTGACGGCGGGGAATTTCGGGCCTCTCGCCACCGGGACCGGCGGCGGCAGTCTGGCCGTGACCTTCACGGCGGACACGGCGGGCGCGCTTTCCGGGCAAAGTGTGGGGATTGTCAATAACTTCGGCAACGTGGGGGACCAGACGCTCGGGATCACCGGAGCGGCCTACCGCCTGGCCAGCCCGGTTATTCCCGGCGGCACGACTGTCGATTTTGGCATCGTCCACGTGGGCGACAGCGTGTCGCAGGCGCTTCCCGTGGCCAACAACGCCGCCGGCGACGGGTTTTCCGAAAGTTTGAATGGCTCCTTCTCCGGCAGCACGGCGGGTGTCACCACGGGCGGCGCTCTGGTGCTGCTGGCTCCCGGCGGTCCCGGCGGCTCCCTGACCGTGGGACTGAACACCACAGCGGCGGGCACCATTTCAGGAACCGCCGATCTGGAATTTGTCTCGGACGGCGCGGGGGGCAGCGGACTGGGGCAGACGGCGCTTACCGGCCGGACCGTGAGCGTCTCCGGTCAGGTCAACAACTACGCCAATCCGGTTTTTATCCAGCAGTCCGGCCCGGGCACACTGGTTCAGAACAGCGCGGCGGATTTCACCCTCGACTTCGGCACCATCGGCAACAGCAGCCTCAACGCGGCCCCGGTGATGACGCTCGGCCTGATGAATGATGTCCCCGGCTCCGATCCCGCCGACACGCTGGCGGGAAGTTATCTGAGCAGTCTGAACGCCTTTATGGCCGGTAATTTCAACCCCTTCAGCGGTCTCGCGGGGGGACAGACACTGGGAGGCCTGACCATCAGTCTGGACAACAGCCAGAACGGCGTTTTCAGCGGATCGGTCACGCTTTCCGCCGACAGCCGGAACAGCGGCGGCTACAGCGGGGGGCTGGGGAGTTATGTGATTCATCTTCAGGCCACGGTGGTCCCTGAGCCTTCGGGGCTGGGGCTGATGGCGGCGGCGGTGACGGCGTGGCGGCGGCGCCGCGGGCTGAGTGCGCCGGTGTGATGGACGATATGGGCTAAGTGGACGGCATGGACGATATGGACAGCGGCGGCGTCCATCCGGTCCATCCGGTCCATCCGGTCCATCCGGTCCATCCCCAGTCCATGCCGCAGTTGCGCCAGACGGATTTCCTGACAGGTTCGGCGGCTTATGGTGCAGCGTGTTTTTCTGGATTGGGCGCATCCGCTGCTGGGCGGGCTGACGGACTGGCTGGTGTCGGGGTGGGAGCCGGGGCCGGGGGCGCTGGATCTGTCGGACGCGGTGGTGGTGCTGCCGACCGCCGGGGCCGGACGCCGGCTGCGGCGGGCGCTGGCGGCGCGGGCGGAGGAGCGGGGTTCGGGGGTGCTGTCGCCGGCGGTGGTGACGCCGGAGGTGCTGATCGCCTGGGGCTGTGAAACCGTGGCCGGGGAGATGGCCGGCAAAGGCGAGCAGGTGATGGCGTGGGCGGCGGTGCTGACAGGGCTGAATCTGGACGACTGGCGGGCGCTTTTCCCCGTGGATCCGGTGAGTCAGGATGTGCCGTGGGCCATGAGCGCGGCGCGGGATCTGGTAAAGCTGCGGCGCACTCTGGAGGAGGGCGGCCGGGATCTGCGGATGGCGGCGGAGGCGCTGGGGGATGAAAACCCCGAGGCCGCCCGCTGGGAGGCTCTGGCCCGGCTGGAGGCTCTGGCGGTGCGGCGGCTGGAGGCCGGCGGCTGGCGGGATCCGGTGGCGGTGCGCCTGGCGGCGGCGGTGGCCCCTGTGCTGCCGGACGGGGTGCGGCGGGTGATTGTGGCCGGGGTGCCGGACAGCATCCGGCTGACGCGGATGGTGCTGGGGGCCATTGACACCGGGAATCTGGCGCAGGTCACGGTGGTGGTGCATGCCCCGGCTTCCCTGGCGGAGACGTTTGACCTGTGGGGGCGGCCGGATCCGGCGGTGTGGATGGAGCGGGAAATCGCCCTGCCGGAGGGAAACCGCACCATTCTCCTGCTTCCGGGACCGGAGGACGCGGCGGCGGTGCTGATGGACAAGCTGGTGGCGACCGGCGGGGATCCGGCTCTGGTGGCCATCGGGTCGGCGGATCAGGAGGTGTCCACGCCGCTGCGGCGGATGGCGGCGCAGCGGGGCATCCGGGTATTCGATCCCGAGGGCCTGCCGCTGCTGGAGCACGAGGTTTCATGGCTGGTGAGGACGGTGACGCGGATGCTGCACTCGGGGGCGTGGACGGCGGCGGGGCAGTTTCTGCGCCTGCCGGATGTGCTGGCGGCGGCGGCGGTGGCGGTGAAGGCCCCGGATTCCCTGAAAATTCTGGAGGAATGGGACGATTTCCAGGAGGAGCGGCTGCCGCAGAATCTGGTGCAGGCCGCCGGTCTGGCCAAAGACTGGGCGGAGCAGCGGGCGGCGGCGGCGGAGCGGAAAGCGGTGCCGGGCACGGAGGGGAAGGGACCGTTTCTGCCGCAGGTGCTGCTGTGGGTGCAGCGGCTGCTGGCGGAACTGCGGGCGGATTCCCTGCCGGAGGCGCTGACGGAGCTGCTGGAGAGGGTGTATTCCGAAAAAAAATTCGTGGAGGGCGCGGACCGTCAGCGGTTTGTGGCGGCACTGCAGGCGTGGCAGGAGGCGGTGGGCTCCGTGGAGCGGGGCGCGGCGGCGTTTCTGCCGAAACTGGCGGCGGCCGGGCGGCTGGATCTGGCGGCGGCGCTGGTGCGGGACTCCCGGCTTTACACGGCCCACGTGGACGAGGCCCAGGCGCTGCACGGCTGGCTGGAGCTGCCCTGGCAGGAGGCGCCGGATCTGATGATCGCGGGCATGAACGAGGGCATGGTGCCCGACAGCATTCTGGGCGACGCCTGGCTGCCGGACAGCGTGCGGGCGGGACTGGATCTCAAAACCAACGATACCCGGCTGGCGCGCGACAGTTATCTGCTGACGGCCATGATCGGCAGCCGCGCGGAACGCGGCTCCGTGCGCCTGATCACGGGCCGGATGAGCGCGGCGGGGGACCCGCTCAAGCCCAGCCGTCTGCTGCTGCGCTGTCCCGCCGCCGGTCTGCCGCAACGGGCGCTGTGGCTTTTTCCCAAGGAGTCGGCGGAGGCCGGGAACCGCCAGCCGGCCCCGCCGTGGCACCGCGCGTGGCGGCTGCGGGTTCCGCCGGTCCGGGAGAATTCCCCGGTTTTCCAGAAGCTGAGCGTGACCGCCTTCTCCGACTATCTGAAATGCCCGTTCCGGTTTTATCTGAGGCATGTGCTGGGCATGGAGACCTTCGACGCCACGCGGGCGGAGCTGGACGCGCGGACCATCGGGAATCTGTTCCACGGCACCATGGAGGATCTCCACAAGGACCCCGCGCTGCGCGACAGCCGGGAGGAGGCGGCCATCGCGGCGTTCCTGCACGCGCGCTTCGAGGCGCGGATGCGGGAGACTTTCGGGCGTTCCCTGACGCTTCCCGTGGTGATGCAGAAGGAGGTGATTCTCAACTGCCTGGCCAAAGCCGCCCGCATCCACGCGGAGGAAAGCGCCAAAGGCTGGCGGTTCAAAGGCGTGGAGCTGACCCTGCCCTCGCTGCTTAAAATCCGGGGCACGCGCATCCGCGGGCGCATCGACCTCATCCAGCAGCACCCCGAGCACGGTTACCGGGTGCTGGATTACAAAACCACCTCCACCGCCGAGAAGCCGGCGGACGCGCATCTGAAACCGGTGAAATCCAAAGCGGAGCAGGAGCGGCGGCTTGCTTTGCCCAGCGGTCCGTGGGCCACGCTGGAGCATAACGGAAAGTTTTACCGCTGGGACAATCTGCAGCTGCCGCTGTATGCCCGGACCATGGCCGCGCATTACCGGGTGGAGAGGGTGGCCGTCGGCTACATCAATCTGCCGCGCGCCGTCAGCGGGGCCCGGCTGGAGATGTGGGAGAACCTGGACGCGGCGGTGCTGGACGCGGCGGGGGTCTGCGCGGACGGCGTGGTGGACTCCATCCACCAGGGGATTTTCTGGCCGCCCGGCGACGGGATGAAATACGATGATTTCAAGGCGCTCATCTTCCAGGACACCGTCTCCAGCTTCGACCCCGCCGAACTCCGCGAAGTGCGGGAGAGGATCGCGTCCGGTCAGTTTCACCCGGTGCTTTCCCCCTTCTGAATTTTCCCCCATGCTGCCCCACACTCTCATCACCGCCTCGGCGGGATCCGGCAAAACCTGGCGTCTGACGGTGCGTTATCTGCGCCTCGTGATGATGGGCGCGGAACCGGAAAGCATCGTGGCCCTGACCTTCAGCCGGAAGGCGGCGGGCGAGTTTTTCAACGCCATCCTGCACCGGCTGGCGGAGGCCGCGTCCGGCCCGGAGCCGGCGGCGGCGCTGGCCCGGGACATTGAGATGCCGGGCGTGAAAGCCGGCGATTTCCGTCAGGCGCTGGTGAAGCTGACCTCCCGCCTGCCCTTCCTGATGCTGGGCACGCTGGACAGTTTTTTCATCCGCATGGCCCGGAGTTTCCCTTTTGAGCTGGGGCTCAGCGGGGACTTCGCGCTCCTGGACGAGCACCAGCTGTCGGTGGAGAAGCTGCGGGTGTATGACCGCGTTTTCGCGCCGGATGACAGCGCCGAGGCCGCGCGTTCGGAGTTCCGGCGGGCGTTCACGGAGGCGACATTCGGCAAGGACGAGATCCGGGTGCGGTCGCTGCTGGATGATTTCATCCGCGCCTGGCATTATGAATACCTGGCTGCCCAGGACGGGGGGAAGTGGGGGAATCCGGAGCGCATCTGGCCGGAAAACTCCCCGGTGCCGGGCCCGGCGGCGGACCGCTCGGAGGTCATCCGGCGTCTTGAAACGGGATTGTCCCGGCTGGGGCTGGAGGAAAAACATGTGACCCGCTGGACGGCGTTTCTGGAGGGGGCGGCGGGGCATCAGGCGGGAGCGCCGATGAGCGACGGGATGGTGTATTTGTGGAAAAAACTGCTGCCGATGCTGCGGGAGCTGTCGGACGGCGGGGGGGAAATCAAGCTGGACCGGAAGGTCTATTCCCTGGCGGGTCCCGTGGCGGAGGCGCTGGCGGAGCTGTGCCGGGACCTTATAGCCGGGGAGCTGGAGGTGGTGCTGCGGCAGACGCGGGGGATTTTTGAGGTGGTGCGGAAATATGACGACGCCTACCACACTCTGGTGCGGCGTCAGGGACGGCTGACGTTTCACGATGTGCAGATGATTCTCAGCGGCGGCCTGAGCACGGAAGCCTCCGGCCACGCGGCGCGGGAGGCGCGGCTGCTGACGCATGAGGAGAACCGCCAGCTGATGGATTACCGGCTGGACGCGCGGTATGACCACTGGCTGCTGGATGAGTTTCAGGACACCAGCCGCGTGCAGTGGCGGGTGCTGGCGAATCTGATGGACGAGGCCATCCAGGACATTGAGGGGCGGAAATCGTTCTTCGCGGTCGGCGACCAGAAACAGAGCATTTACGAATGGCGCGGCGGCACTCCGGCGCTTTTCGAGGAGCTGCAGGCGCAGTATAATCTTCCCGGTCTGCCCCCGGAGGAGCAGCTGCTGAAGGTGGAGCCGATGTCGCTTTCCCAGCGCTCGGGCCCGGCGGTGATCGCGATGGTGAATGCTCTGCTGGGCGACGCGGCGGCGCTCGCGGAGGTGCTGCCGCCGGCGGCGGTGGCCAAGTGGCGGTGGCAGGACCACACCAGCAAAAACCAGCAGTACGGCGGCGCCGCGCTGGCCATTGAGGTTGATCCCAAAGCCGCCGGGACCGCCGGGGACGAAAACGGTGAGGACGCCGGGGCGGACGTGGACGCGGCGTGGCTGCGGGCGGCGGAGCTGATCACGGAGCTGAATCCGCTGAAGCGCGGCCTGACCTGCGCGGTGCTGTGCCACCGCAATGACCGGGCGCTGAAGCTGACGGATTTCCTGCGGTCGGCCACGGGAATGCCGGTGGTGTGCGAGAGCGATCTTTCCATCGCCCGGGACAATCCCGCGACCTCGGCCCTGCTGTCGCTGCTGCAGGCGGCGGCGCATCCCGGCGACACCTTCGCCTGGCAGCACGTGCTGATGACGCCGCTGGCGGCGGTGATACGGACGGCCTGTCAAAGCACCGCTTCCGGTTCCGCTTCCCCTTTCATTCCCGGCGCGGAGGCCGTCGGTGGCGCGGGCGGTGGTGAGAACGCGGGCGCGGGGCTGAGGACTCCGCTGGCGCGGCTGGTGCTGGATCAGGTGGCGGAACTGGGTTTTCACGGCACCCTGCTGCGGTGGACGGAGGAGCTGATCCGGGAACAGCGGCGCAACGGCACGGAGCTGGACGCCTTCAGCAAAGGCCGGCTGGACGAGCTGGGCGGCTGCGCCCGGCAGTTTGACAGCAGCGGCAGCCGGGACACGGATGAATTTCTGGCCTTCGCCCGGTCGTGGACGGAACGCGGCGCCAGCCACGACGGCGCGCTTCAGGTGATGACCGTGCACCGATCCAAGGGCCTGACGTTCGATGTCGTGATCATTCCCGATCTGGGTTACCCATACACCTTCATCAACCGCCTCCCGGTCGGCCGCGAAACCGACGCCCAGGGGGAGGTGAACTGGCTGACGCGGCTGCCGGGCAAGGACATCGCGGAAGCCGACGGGGTGCTCGGCGCGGCCTTGCAGCAGTCCATGGGGAACCTGTGGTGCGAGCGCATCGCGGGGCTGTATGTGATGGTGACGCGGGCGCGGTTCGCGAATTATCTGTTCCTGCCGCCGGCGCCGAAAAAATCATCGAGACCCTCCGGCCCGAGCCTTTACGCGGCCGCGCGGCACATGCTTCAGCAGGCGGACGCGGGCACGCTGCGCATCGCGGGGGTGGAGTATCCGCTGGTGGCGCGGTTCGGGAATCCGGAGTGGATCCGCGATCATCCGGTGAAAATCGAGGCGGAGAGGGAGGGGAAAACTCCGGAGGACGCCAAAAGTCCGGAGAGGAAAGACGGAGGAGAGGGGAAAGGAACGGGGGTTCTGGTGCAGCCGGATCTTTTCGGAGAGCCGGTGGAAGTGGCTGAGCCGCCGTCACCCGGAGAGCCGGCGCTCCCGCGAATGCCAGGGCCGCCGCCGCCGCTGGCGCCGGGCGCGGGGGTGAAGCGGCCGGCTTTTCCCCGGAAAACCATTCCTCTCCGGGCGCGGCGCGCACCCGCGGGGCTGGATGATTACGATGGCCTGGAGGAGGAGCCGGAGAATGAGGCGTTTTTCCCCGCCGCCCGGCTGGAGGCACGGATCTCGGGGACCGTCACCCACCGGCTGCTGAGTCTGGTGGAGTGGACGGACGCGGGAGGTCTGGCGGATTTTGAGAAAAACGCCGCGAAAATTTTCCCGCAGCCGGACGCGGTGGAGCAGGCGGCCCTGGCGCAGGTGCGGAATTGCCTGCGGTCGCCGGCGCTGGCGGGGATTTTCGGCCGCCCGGAGGACGCGGAATCCTGGCAGGTCTGGCGGGAGCGGGCTTACGACGTGATGCTCGGCGGCGGGTGGGCCAGCGGGGTTTTTGACCGGGTGATGATCCGGTGCGACGACGCCGGCCGTCCGGTGCGGGCGGTGATCGTGGACTTTAAAACCGAAGTCCCCCTGCCCTCCCCCGCCGAGGCGGCGGCGGCGCACCGGCCGCAGCTCACGGCCTACCGCACCGCGCTGGCGAAGCTGCTGGGACTGGAGCCCCGGCAGGTGGGATGCGCCGTGCTTTTCACCCGCACAGGCGATATGACAGAGTTTTAATACCCTCCGCCGTTTGGAATAAAATGAGATTTCCCGGACTCCGGAATGTTCCCGCAAAGGCTGTTTCCCCTGATTTGAAGGGGAATGCGGACGGTTTGCCCGGGCACGCTCATGACTCCCGCCGCCGTTTCCCGGCTCCGGAGCGGCGGCGGGGCGCGGTCACTTTTTAGATGCGTGAGCCTTGCGGCTGCGCATCATCGTGACTCTGTCAGTCCGTCATCCCCTTTCCCCGTCCGCCATGCGCATCCTAATTGTCGAAGACGAGCCCCGCACCGCCACCAGCCTGCAGCAGGGTCTTCAGGAGGCCGGATACCAGCCTGAAATTTCCCACCGCGGCGACGAGGCCGTGGAACTCATCAGCACCCAGTCCTGGGACGCCGTGATCATGGACATCATGCTGCCCGGCTGCGATGGCCTGACGGCGGTGCGCCGCCTGCGGGAACGCAGCAACAGCACCCCCATTCTCCTGCTTTCCGCCCTCGGCGAGGTGGATCAGCGCATTGACGGCCTGAACGCCGGCGCGGATGACTACCTGCCGAAACCGTTCGCCCTCGGCGAGGTCCTCGCACGGCTCAACGCCCTGACCCGGCGCGGCGGCGACACCAAGGCCATTCTGCTGCGCGTCGGCGATCTGTCGCTGGACGTGCCGCACCGCACGGCCTCGCGCGGTGGCAAGCTGATTGATCTGAGCACCCGCGAATTCCGCCTGCTGGAGGTGCTGATGCGCCAGGTCGGCAGTGTCTGCCCGCGTTCCCTGCTGCTGCGCGAGGTGTGGGATTACAATTTCGACCCCGGCACCAACCTCGTGGACGTTTACATCCGCAAGCTACGGGAAAAGATCGACAACGGCGACACCACGCCCCTGCTGCACACCATCCGGGGCGTCGGCTACATGATGAGCGAGCAGCCTCCGGCCTGATTTAATTTTATGGCCCGGTCCCTGCGCAGACAGCTCTGCTGGTGGCACACGGCGCTGTTCGCCGCCGCCATCGCCATTTCCCTCGTCCTCGCCTGGCGGGCGATGCCGGAGGAGCATGAGACCGCGCCCGTGCGCGCCGCCGCCACCTGGCGTTATTTCGCGCGCACCGCCCTGGAATCCTGTGTGCCCTTCGCGGTGCTGGGGGCCATCAGCTGGTGGATCATCCACCGGTCGCTGTCGCCGGTGGTGGACCTGACCAACGCCGCCGAGCACATCCACGAGGCCAGCCTGCACCGCCGCCTTCCCCTGCGCGGCACCGGCGATGAGCTGGACCGGCTGACATCCGTGCTCAATGACATGACCGGCCGCCTGGAGACCTCGTTCCAGCGCATCCGGGAATTCACCCTGCACGCCTCGCACGAGCTGAAGACGCCCCTGACCATTCTGCGCAGCGGCTTTGAGCAGAGTCTCGCCCGGCCCGGCCTGAATCCGGCGCTGAAGGACCAGATCATCAACTGGATGGACGAGGTCGAGCGCCTGAACCGCATCGTCAGCGGCCTGACCCTGCTGACCCGCGCGGACGCCCGGCAGTTCACGCTCACCAAAGAAACCGTGGCCCTGCATGATCTCGTGCGCGATGCCGCCAGCGAGGCGGAAATTCTGGGCCAGGCGACGCATCTTCAGGTCACGCTGGAGCTTTGCGGACCGGTCTCCCTCTCCGCCGACCGCCACCGGCTGCGGCAGCTGCTGCTGAATCTGACGGACAACGCGGTGAAGTACAACCGCCCCGGCGGCCACATCCGCTATGCTCTGGAAATGGAGGGCGCTTTTGTCAAAATTACCGTCGAAAGCGGCGGGCGGGGGATTCCTCCTGACGAGCTGCCGCAGATCTTTAACCGCTTTTTCCGCAGCATCGACTACCGCGGCACCGGCCTGGAGGGCGTGGGCCTGGGGCTCAGCATCGCGCAGCTGATCGCCGAAGCCCACGGCGGCCGCATTTCCGCCACCTCCGAGCCCGACCGCACCAGCATCATTCTGCATCTGCCGCTGGAGCAGCCGGCGGCCTCCTCCCCGGCCTGAGGATAACAGACACCGCGCCGAAAGCCCTGGCGTGCTCCGGCAAGGTGTGGGATACAGCCCCCTGCCGACCCCCGGGAATGAAAATTATCGCCATCGCCAACCAGAAGGGCGGAGTGGGAAAAACCACCACCGCCATCAATCTTTCAACCTGTCTCGCTGTGGCGGGGGCCCGGGTGCTGCTCCTCGACCTCGACCCCCAAGGCAATGCCTCCAGTGGTCTCGGCCACCGGGCCGCCGAGGGTCAGAGCCTTTACCGCGTGCTTATCGGGGAGGAGGAGCTGAACAGCAAAATCCAGAGCACCCGGTTTGAGAATCTCTCCATCATCCCCGCCCAGATGGAGCTGGCGGGCTGCGAGGTGGAGCTGGTGCGGGCGGAAAACCACCTTGTGCGTCTGCGCGAGGTCCTGGAGCCGCTGAAGCACGAGCGGCGCTTCGATTATCTCCTCATCGACTGCCCGCCCTCGCTCGGCATTCTCATGACCTCCGCCCTGGCGGCGGCGGACGGACTGCTGATTCCCATCCAGTGCGAATATTTCGGCCTGGAGGGACTGGCGCGGATTGTGGATATCCACGACCAGATCGCCACCAGCGGCATCAATCCCTCCGTGACTCTGGAGGGCATCCTCATGACCATGTACGACGGCCGCACCGGGCACTGCCGCGCGGTGGTGGAGGAGGTCCGCCGGGCGTTCACCGACTTGGTTTACCCGGTCTGCGTGCCCCGCAGCATCGCGGTGGCGGAAAGCCAGAGTTTCGAAAAAGCGCTGGTGGAATACGATCCCAACGGCAAGGCCGCCATCGCCTACCGCCAAGTGGCTGAGGCCTTTCTGGCACGTCAGCAGGCGGTTTCCGCCACCCCTTCCGTCCCCGTGGGAGCCTCACGTTCAGACAGTTATCCCCTCTCTTAAAACAGGTCTTCCCGGGGCCGTTCGTAAGGGCAGTAAATTTCCGCTGATTTTTTTTGCAACTGATGGAGGGTTGCGCGTATATATCCCCATCATGATCAACACGATACCACCAAGGATCCCATTTTCAGGCACAACCGGCAGCCGGAAAGCACTGACCAAACGTCAGGAGGAAGTGCTCACCTTTCTCAGAAATACCCGTGAGGAGACTGGGGTAATGCCCAGCACCCGCGAGATTCAGCAGCACTTTGGCTTCGCAAGTCAGACCGCCGCCGTGGACGTCATCCGTGCTCTGGAACGCAAACAGGTGCTCAAACGCCTCCGTGGAAAAGCCCGCGGCATTGTCCTCACCAGCGGCATCGGGGCCCCCGCCACCTCCAGTGTGGTCGCCCTTCCGGTCCTCGGTCATGTCGCCGCCGGTTTTGCCGCCGGCGCCTCCCAGACCTATGACGAATACATCCGTGTGGACACCCAGGCCGGCGGCATTGACAAACCTGGCGACTGCTTCGCTCTGCGTGTGCGCGGTGACTCCATGACCGGCGCCCACATTCTTGACGGCGATTACGTCATTCTGCAGGCGAACCGCCCGGCGAAAAATGGCGACATCGTGGCCGCCCTCATTGATGGCGAATCCACGCTGAAACGCCTCGTCATCGACGGCCCCCGCCGCTGGCTCCACGCCGAAAACCCCGCCTATCCGGACCTCACTCCCGCCACCGAACTTTCCGTCCAGGGGGTGATGCGCGGCCTGGTGCGCGGCAACGCCGCCCAGCGCGAAGGCAACTGAGACCAGCCATTCAATCAATCAATCAAAAGCGGAAAGCTTCCCGGTTTTGCCCAAGTCCTTCGGACCGGCAGGCCGGGAAGCTTTTTTGTTGCGGCCCCGTTGCGCCGCCGCCCACTTCGGAAGACAGCGGGTTCATAGCCGTCCTGATTTACCAGGATTCTTTCCCGAAACAGCCTCAGCCTCAGCCTGAACCCGGCACTACTTCGCGCCCGCTCCCATGAACACGGCGGGGATGGTCCGGAAGAGAATCGTGATATCCAGCCACAGCGACCAGTTGTCGATGTATTTCAGGTCCAATTCCACCCACTGATCGAAGTTGGTGATCTCATTGCGGCCGTTCACCTGCCAGAGACACGTCAGGCCCGGCTTCACACTCAGGCGGCGGCGGTGCGCGACTTCGGAAATCTGCTCGATTTCATAAACCGGCAAGGGTCTCGGTCCCACCAGACTCATGTCGCCCATGAGGATATTGACCAGCTGCGGCAGTTCATCGACGGAAAACTTCCGCAGCCACCGGCCAAACGCAAAAATACGCGGATCCTTCTCCACTTTGAAAACCGGGCCGCTCATCTGGTTGTCCGCCGCCAGTTCCGCCCGCCGGGCCTCGGCGTCCGTCCCCATGGTGCGGAATTTATACATCCGGAACGGCTTGCCGTAGCGGCCACTGCGCATCTGGGAGAACATCGCCGGTCCCGGGGAGCTTATTTTGATCCCGACATAAGCCAGAACCCAAAGCGGCGAGGAGCAGATAATTCCCAGAAACGCCCCCACCCGGTCGATAATCCCTTTGACCATCAGTTCCCAGGACATTTCCGGCGTGCAGCGGAAAACCAGCATCGGCTTGCTGCCAAGGGCATCGAAAGTCGGCCGGGCAATGGAGGTCTGAATAAAATCAGCCCACAGCCAGGCTTCCACCCCCTCCAGTTCACAGGCGTTCACCGCCTCCTCGATCCGGCTGAAATGCACGTGCGCCGCCGCAAAAATCACGCGGCCGGCGGAGGATTCATGAATGGCCGTCACCAGACTGCTCACCGGCTCCACCGAAATATCAATGCGCGCGGCGATCTCCATCTGATGCCGGTGATCATCGGGCAGGGATTTCAGCAGTTTTTCGATGTCCTGCGGCGGCCCCGCGAAAACCACCTGCTCCCGGAAACGGCCGGACTTCAGCTGCCCCCGGATCCAGGTCCGGGCCAGCGCCTCCCGTCCCAGCAAAAAAGGCAGCGCCACCGGAGGAAAAAGCAGCACCACCGCCCGGCTCTCCGTGGTCTGTTTTGCGAAAATCGCGATCATCAGGATCAGGATCACCACAATAGCCAGCCCCTGGCAAAGCTGCCGCAGCGACTTGGCCACGGATTTCTGCAGGGGATTCACGTAATACCGCAGCTTTTCCAGCACCAGCGGGGTGAAGGAGACCACCAGAATGATCTGCCAGTAAAAGCGGTTCAGTTCGGGCAGGGGCGCAACCCCGCTGAACCATGATGCCGCTGACGATCTCAGAGCATAAGCAAGCCAGTAGGAGACTCCCACCACGATGCAGTCAAAGAACTGGTTCAGCTTGAGGTTGAATTCCTGTTGGCGTCCGAGCATAAAAATAGAAATTGCCCGGCATCACTCCAGGCATAAAGCCCGCAGTGACCCGAGCGACATGCTAAGCCATACTTCCCTGGAGAAATCAAGCCTTCTGCTGCCCGGCCAGGTGGTGGGGAGTATTATCCGTGTTTCCGCCCTGAAGGAACTGGAAACCCTGAATATCAGGGAGCGGTGCGATATTGTGGAATTCCGCGCCGACGGCTTTCCGGCGCATATCCCTGATCTTCAGGAGGCCATGAGCCTGTGCCCCTGCCCCGCCCTGCTCACGGTGCGCCGGCCGGATGAGGGTGGAATGAATGACTTAACTCCGTCGGAACGCAGGTCCCGGCTGGAAAAATTTCTTCCCTACGCCCGGCTGCTGGACCTGGAAATCGCCTCGCTGGCGGAATTTCCGGACATCCTCAGCCAGGCGGGGACGTTGGGCATTCCCGTGATCGCCTCCTTTCACCATTTCAGCGGCACACCTGAAAAGGACACGCTGAAGGCGGCGGCGGAGCGGGCCATGGACCTGGGGGCGGATGCCGTGAAGTTCGCCACTTTTCTCCGCGGCACCGCCGATCTCGCGGTTCTGGCCGCCCTGCAGGAGGAATCCGCCATGCCCATGGCCACGATGGGCATGGGTCCGATGGGGCGGGTTTCCCGGCTGCTGCTGGCCAGTCTGGGATCCGTGCTGAATTACGGCTATCTCGACGAGCCGACGGTTCCCGGTCAATGGCCCGCCGCCCGTCTCCGGGAACTCATCCGCGAGCTGCGGGGGGAGGAATGAGCTTTTCCAGCTCCCCATAGCGCACTTTTCCCAGAGCCGAGCGCGGTAAAGCCTCCACCCGGACCACACGGGAAATGCGGGCGAAAGGAGCCGCCATTTCCGCATAACGCCTTAAAACGGAATCATCAGCCTCTTTTTCCGTCACCAGCGCCAGTTCATTTCCCCGGCGTTCGGAGTGGAGCGGAATCACGGCGAAGGTGCCGCTTTCCAGCCCCGCCGCCGCCAGAGCGTGCTCCACCGCTGCCGGATTCACCAGTTCCCCCAGCACTTTCACCACCCGGTCCGCCCGTCCCGCAAAACGCAGTTCCCGCCCCTGAAGCCTCACGCGGTCCGCCGTCCGCCACCAGCCTGCCCCACGGCCCGCGTCCGAATCCGCATCCCCGTCATCGCGCTCATTCTCTCCGGAAGAGGCAGCCGGCAGCCCGTTTCCTCCCGAAACCTCCGTCCGCCGCCAGCACTTTTCCACCTCATCAAACCCCAGCCGCGCCAGCGCCAGCGCCGGGCCATTCAATTCCAGCAGTCCGCCGCCGCTTTCATCCGCCTCCGCCACCCGCGCCTCCCAGCCCGGCAGCAGTTCCAAAGGCGGCATGTCCTTGTCCCTCAGCCGTGAAATCCGGGCGGTGGCCACCTGGGAAGCCGCCTCGCTGGAGCCGTAACTCGGCAGCACCGGCCATCCCAGCTCCCGCGCGCGCCGCCAGAGCGGTTCCTCCAGCGCCCCGCCGCCGACCACCACCGCCCGCAGGGAATCCGGCGCGGACAGCCCGGCCGCCACCAGATCAAAAACCTGCGCCGGCACCAGCGACGCCAGGGTGGCACCCTCCGCCCGGCAGATGTCCGCGAATTCCCGCGCGCTCCACTTCCCCTCATGCTCCACCACCCGGCTTCCCGCCAGCTCCGCCCGCGTGTGAATCTGCCGGCCCCCGACGTGAAACAGCGGCAGCACCCGCAGCCACACATCCTCACTACCCGTCTCCAGCCACGTGTTGACCGAGGCGGCGGACGCCTCCAGCGACTCGTCCGTGTGGACAATCACGGACGGCATTCCGGTTGATCCCGAGGTCGGAAATCCTATTTCCCCCGCCGCCAGCACCGGCAGCTCCACTGCCAGAGGCTCCCGGGGATTCCACAAAACCTGTCCCGCGCGCGCCCGGTTTCCCTGGCGGACCAGCGGCTGCCACGGGAGCGCCGCCAGCAGATCATCAAACCCCAGTCCGGTTCCTCCCGGCGGGGTGAGTCCCGGCCCCGCGCCGCCCAGCCTTTCCGTGAAGGCATCCGCCTCAAAAAGCCGGTGTGTCAGCAGCCCGGCGCTCAATTGCGTCCCGCCAAAACGCGCCGCCTCATAAGCCGCAAAAAGCTGCCCCACCGGATGATCCATGGCGCTGGTGACCACCACCGGCACGGCCCATTCCCCCATGGGTTCGACCACCGGCTTGATCACCCGCACCGCGAAACCGCCGTCCTTCCCATCCTGCCGTTCCCCTTTCTTCCCGGGCATGACCGCTGCCGCCTCCACCGACAGCGGGACGGGCAGCCAGTCCAGCGCCAGCCGCCAGCCGGTTTCCGCCGCCAGCCGCCGCCAGGTTTCCGGTTCATAAGGCACCGGATCCTCCACAAAATCCACGATTCCGCGCAATCCTTCATCATCAGCCGCCGCCGCTGCGAAATTCAAAAAATCCCTCTCGGACAGAACTCCGTTAAAATCCACCCTCACGCGCAGACCCGCCACTTTGGCCGCCCTCATGGTATTTAAAACCAGCCGCCAGTCCCGGCCGCCCTTCAGCTTCACCAGAGTGAAACCCTCTGATTTTAATTTTTCAAAATCCGCCTGTGCCTGCGCATGTGCCGGGATCGCTTCCCCCCTCCCGGCTCCGGCTTCAGTGGCGGCTCCAGCTGCGGCTGCGGTTCCGGTCCCGCTTCCAGCAGCAATAAAAGTCGCGTGGCTTTCCGGCACCGTCAGTCCCTCAAAAAGCGACCTTCCCTCCCGCCGCGCCGCGCCGTCCACCCGGCAGCATTCCAATGCCCGCTCCACCAGACGCGTGGGAGCCCGCCGGCCATGCAGCGCGTCCCACTGCGCGCGCAGCGGCTCATCCCCCAGCTCCGGCCACGGGTGCAGGCAGCCGAAACCGCCATCCGCCCGGATCAGCATGCCCTCCAGCACCCGGCGGGACGATTTTGCATTGGCCCCGCCACCGCTGTTCCGCAGCCGCAGACCGTAACGCCAGTAATGAATTTCCTTTCCCTCCATAACGGATGGTTCCAGTAATCAGCAGGCCCACAGCAGCATCGCCGCCGTAAAGAGCAGCGTCCACAGCATCAGATGAGCCGCCGACAGGGCCAGAAATTTATTGTAAATCCGGCCCGGCGGAGTCTTCCCCACCATCACCGCCACTCCCGCTCCGATCCACGCCGCTCCCAGTGTCCACATCCCCGCCAAGGGCAACCCAAACCCGCTCCAGAACCAGCCCAGCACATACGGGCCCAGGCATAAAATCGCGATTTCCACCTTCGCGAACCGCACGCCGAACCGCACCGCCAGCGTCCGTTTGCTGGAGCGCGAATCCTCCTCCCGGTCCCGCAGATTGTTGATGGCGATGAGCACCGTGCTCAGCATCCCGATCTGCGCGCCCAGCAGCAGCGCCTCCCGCCGCCACTCCCCCGTCTGCACAAACACGGTTCCCGACACCGCGATCAGCCCGAAAAACAGCAGCACAAACAAGTCCCCCAGCCCCCGGTAAGCCAGCGGCACCGGCCCGCCCGTGTAGCCGTAGGTGAAAAACAGGGACACCACCCCGATGGCCACGACCGGCCAGCCCCGCGCCGCCACCATCGGCAGGGAAATCAGCACCGCCACCGCCAGCATCACCACACCGGCGGTCAGCATCCCGCGCGGGGAGATCAAGCCGGCGGCCGTCGCCCTCAGCGGCCCCAGGCGGGCATCAGTGTCCGCGCCTTTCCGGGCGTCCACGGCGTCGTTGAAGTAGTTCGTCGCAATCTGGATGGCGATGGTGCTCAACAGGGTGCACCACGCCAGCAGCCAGGAGAATTCCCCGCCGGTCCTCCACGCCAACGCCGATCCCGCCACCACCGGAGCCACCGCCGCCGGCAGGGTTTTCGGGCGGGAAGCCAGTAACAAAGCTCGAAACATGCCACCATCATGGCTCCCCGGCGGCCTTGCACAAGCGGCGGGAAAGAGCACGGGAGGAATGGCGTTTCCCGCCCGCTGCCGGTCACCCGCCTTTGGCGATCACCGGCAGCGGCGAATCCAGCGTGGCGTCCCGGAACGACGCCGGATCCTCAATCGGCTCCAGATGCGTCAGCACATGCAGCCGGGGCACCGCCGCCCGGAGTTCAGCCTCCAGCGCCTCCGCCAGATCATGTCCGCGCGTGACCGTCCAGTCGCCGGGCACCAGCACATGGACGGACATGAACCGGCGTGCTCCGGCCTCCCGCGTCCGCAGGGCGTGCCAGGTCAGTCCTTCCTCCGCCTGGCGGTCGAGAATATCCCGGATTTTGGCCAGTTCCTCCGGCGGCAGACAGGTGTCGATCAGCCCCAGCATGGACTGATGCACCAGCTTCACCCCGGTCAGCACAATGTGCAGCGCCAGAATCAGGCCGATCACCGGGTCCAGCCACGACCAGCCTGTGAGATAAATCAGCACCAGCGCCGTCAAAGCCCCGGCGGAGGTCCAGACATCCGTCATCAGATGCTTGGCGTCGGCTTCCAGAGCGATGCTGTGATGATTCCGCGCCGCCCGGAAAAGGATGCGGGCCATCACGAAATTCAGGGCCGAAGCCACCAGGGAAACGCTCAGGCCGGCCCCGAATCCCGTCAGCGCCTGCGGGCTGAAAAACCGGTTCACCGAAGTCCAGCCGATCCCCATGGCCGCCAGAATGATCAGCGCGCCCTCCACGCCCCCGGCAAAATACTCCACTTTGGAATGCCCGTAGGCGTGCTCCTCATCCGCCGGCCGGGCGGAGATGGAGATGGAGGCCACCGCCACCAGCGCCGCCGCCAGATTGGCCACGGATTCCAGAGCGTCCGACAGCAGGGTCACCGACCCCGTGAAATGCCACGCCACCAGCTTCAGCACAAACGTGAACAAAGCCGCCGCCACGGACAGCAGGGCAAAACGGGCGGCGGGTGTGGAGGGGAGCATGGAAATAAAGCTGACTGCCTGAATCTGCGGGAAACGCCCCTCCCGGACCTGATGGCATCGCCAAAGAAGCGCTGCCGCCATCCGCCTGAACTCCGGAAAGACAGGCCGCGGATGACACCAATGATCACGGATTTATAAAGGAAGGGCTCCTCATCCACAGGAGGATGAGGTCAGCCATTCCTTTATAAATCCGTGTATATCGGTTATATCCGTGCCATCCGTGGCCTGCTGGAATCAATTCAGAGAAATTTACGGCACCGGTTTTTTCAAAGCGTCCAGCGCCGTCTGGAGGGAGTCCTTGTCCTGCGCGGCCTGGGCGGCGGCTCTGAGGGCGGCGGCTTTGTCAGCCTCCAGTTTGCCGAGGAACTCGCGGAGGGCGACGATTTCGGCGGCGGCGGCGCGTTTGACTTTGGCGGCCTCCTCGGTGGTGGCCACGATCTGGGACTGGGCGGCGGAATCCTTGCCCGAAGCCTCTTTTTTCGTGGTCTCCAGATCCGTGACGGCTTTGGCCAGAGCGGCGGCTTTCTCGGTCACGGCGGCGGTGGCTTTGTCGGCGGCGGCTTTGGAGGCGGCCAGATCGGCGGTGGCTTTGGCGTTCTGCTCCGTCAAAGCCTCCAGAGCGGCCGCTTTGACGGCCAGCTCCCGGCTGCGGGCGGCTTTTTCCTGCTCCAGGGCCAGAGCGTTCTGACCGGCGCTTCCCAATTGGGCGCGCAGCGCGGCGGCTTCCCGCTGGGCGGTCTCCAGACGGGAGTCATCCGTGGCCATTTTCAGCCCGGCGAGTCCGGCAATGGCCAAAGCGGCGGCCAGCGGCAGCCAGCGGCTGGCTCCGGAAGGCGCAGGTGCCGAAACCGGGGATGTGGAGGCGGTGGAACGCGGAACCGGCGCGGCGGCGGCCTGACGGGTGGAATTCTCCAGGTCGGCGGCGGTCATGCCGTTGCGCATGGGAATCGGAGCCGTCACGGTGGATTTGGACCAGAGCGTGAACGCTTTGCCGGGCAGCCTGATCGCCACCGGCGGCGCGGGAGCGACGGCTTCCGCCGCTTTTTTGGCCCAGACGGTGAAAGCGTGGCTCTGAGCCACCCGGATAATCGGCTTGTCCACAGGAAAAACCGGACCGCCGGTGAAAGCGGGAGCCGGTTCGGCCACAATCTCGGCGGAAATCTCCCGTTTCTGTTCCGGTTCCGACACCGGCTCAGGCGCGACGGCGGACTGGCGGGGCCAGGCCGCGGGATCCAGCCAGCAGGTGAAGCTGGAGCCCGGCAGACGCAGTTTCGCCACCGGCCACACGGTCGGATTCAGCCAATGGGTGAAGGCGTCGGCGGGGAGTTTCAGTTTCGCCACCGGCCACGTCACCGGGTTCAGCCAATGGGTGAAAGCGGCGGCGGGAAGCGTCAATTTTCTTGCCACTGGCCACGTCACCGGATCCAGCCAGACCGTGGTCGCCTGTCCGGGGAGCTTCAGCCCGGAAACCGGGGCCGCAGCCTGCCAGCGTGCGGGATCCAGCCACACTGTCGTGGCCTGTCCGGGGAGTTTCAGCGCGGGAACCGGCCAGCGCGCGGGATCGAGCCACACAGTGAATGCTTTACCGGACAGGGCGGACAGAAATTCGGACATTGGGCGGGAACGGAGGCTGGGGAGGGAGCTGGAAGGAATGAGTCAGCGCATCATATTCTGTCACACCGGAGCGGTCTCCGCGGAACGGGCGGCGGCGGTTTCCGGCTGGAGATGTTTAAGCACTTTTTTCACGCAGTCATTTACGGTCATGCCGTGCTTTTCCCTCAAAATATTCGGCTTTCCGTGCTCCACAAACTGGTCCGGCCAGCCGATGCGCTCCACAGGCGTGTGCAGCCCGGCGGTATGCAGATGTTCGATCACCCCGCAGCCGAATCCGTTGTGCAGCACGTGGTCCTCCAGCGTGAGCAGCACTTTGCAGCGTCTGGCGTAACGCTCCAGCACGGCGGTGTCCAGAGGCTTGATCCAGCGCGGGTTGATCAGAGCCACGGAATACCCCAGCGCCTCCAGCTTCACCTTCGCCTTCTCCGCCATTTCAAACATGGTGCCGAGGCCGATAAGGGCGACATCCGTGCCGTCGGCCACGACTTCCGCCGTGCCGATCTCCAGCAGCTGCGGTTCGGCCTTCACGGGCTTGCCGGTGATGGCGCCGCGCGGGTAACGGATGGCGGTCGGACCGGCCTCGTAGTGGGCCATGGTCCAGAGCATGTCCACAAATTCATCCTCATCCTTCGGCTGCATGTGGATGATGTTCGGAATGTGGCGCAGGTAGCCGATATCGAAGAGGCCGTGATGCGTCGGGCCGTCGTCGCCGCTGAGACCGCCCCGGTCCATGCACAGGCGCACGGGCAGATTCTGAAGCGCCATGTCGTGAATGATCATGTCATAAGCCCTCTGCATGAACGTGCTGTAAATCGCGAGGAACGGCCGCAGGCCCTGGGCCGCCAGACCGCAGGCAAACAGCGCCGCGTGCTCCTCGGCGATACCGACGTCGAAATACCGCTCCGGGATCTCCTGTTTGAATAAGCCAAGTCCCGTTCCGCCGGGCATGGCGGCGGTGATGGCGGTGATTTTTTTGTCCGCGCGGGCAAACTTCACGAGCGACTCCGCGAAAAGCTGGGCGCAGGGCGGCGTGGGGCTGGGATCGGTCTCGCCGGTGTCGATTTTATAAGTGCCCAGACCGTGGAATTTCCCCGGATTCGCCAGCGCCGGCTCGTAGCCGCGGCCTTTTTCCGTGATGATGTGGAGAATGACAGGATCGTTCTGCGTCTTGAGAAACTCAAACGTCCTGATCAGCAGCGGCAGGTTATGGCCGTCGATGGGACCGTAATAACGCAGGCCGAACTCCTCGAAAATCACGCTCGGCAGGATGAGATTCTTGGCGCTGCCCTCCACCTTGGCCGCCAGTTTGCGCATGGCCTTGCCGCCGATTTTCTCGATGAACTGCGCCGCTTTGTCATGAAGATGGGCGTAGGCGCTGTTCGTCGAGATGGCGTTGAAATACCGGGCGATGGCTCCGACGTTTTTGTCGATGGACCACTCGTTGTCGTTGAGAACGGTGATGAAACGCTTGGTGGACGAGGCCACGTTGTTCAGCGCCTCAAAGGTCGGCCCGCAGGTGAAAGCGGCGTCCCCGGCGACGCAGACGACATTTTCATCCGTGCCGTTCAGATCCCGCGCCACCGCGAAACCCAGCGCCGCGCTCATGGCCGTGCCCGCGTGGCCCGCGCCGTAGCAGTCGTGCTCGCTTTCCGTGCGCAGGAGGAAGCCGTTCAGGCCCTCATACTGGCGCATGGTCTCCAGTTTGTTCCAGCGCCCGGTGAGCATTTTGTGGACGTAGCCCTGATGGCTGACGTCGAAGATGAATTTGTCCTTCGGGGAATCGAACACCTTGTGCATGGCGATCGTCAGCTCCACGACGCCCAGATTCGGCCCCAGATGCCCGCCGGTGTTGGCCAGAGTCTCAATCAGGTCATGGCGCACTTTTTGAGCGAGCTGCAGGAGCTGTTTCTCGGAAAGGCGCTTCACGTCCGCAGGACTGTGAATCTCTGGCAGGTCGGCGAAGCTAGAAGAGTCGGATTTCATCATCGGCGGAAGTGGGGACAGCGGCGGAGGGCCTGGGACGGGAGGGGACGGGAGCGGTAACGTTGACGGGGACAGTTTCGGCTGTGGAAAAAGGAACCGCAGCGGGCGGATCATCGCCGCGTTGCGTAATCTGTTCAATGCGAAGCTGAGCGGAATCAATCTGCCGCCGGCACTGGCGCAGGAGGCTCATCCCCCGCTCATATTTGCCGACCAGATCGTCCAGCGGCAGCGGCTCCGACTCCAGGGCGTGAACGATCTCCTCCAGCTCCCCCATCGCGTCCTCGAAGGAGGGCGGCGGCGGGGAACCGGCTGAACTGGAACTGGCTGCGGAGTCGGACCTGGGACGGGCCATGGGAAAAGTAAAAAATCAGCCTCCCCGCCCGCTGGCGTGGAAAGAAGCCGGATTCACAGCATGAAGGCCGCCAACCGAAAACTCAACCCCCAAAACGGGGCTGGGGAAAAATGGGAATGAACCCGGCGGACGTCCTCCGCAGGGACTCCGGCAGGCCCTTGGCGTCCACGCCGTCCATGAGGCGTATTCCCCGGCGCACCCGGAAATGAAATACCCGTCACCGCAAGCCACCGAGGGCCTCCAGCAGTTTGCGGCCCTCGCCGGGATTGGTGGAATAAACCCAGGCGATCATGCCCCGCAGCCACAGGGCGAAATTCGGATGATTCTCCGTGTTCTGGGCGGCGAGACCGGTGGTGCGGGCGTTGTGGAGGATGGCGCGCAGGCGGCGGCGCAGGGCGCGGGGGACGTTGGGACGCTGATTCACGACCACGCCGGTGACGGACTGCCGCGTGTTTGGGCGCTGCACGCGGGTCTTTTTCTCGTTCACCGTGAATCCCTCCTCGCCGCACCATTGGCGCAGGCTGTAAAGGAGTCTGGCGTAGTCAGCGTTCGTTTTGCCGGAGGCGGAAAAGGTCAGGTCGTCCGCGTAACGCGTGTAGGTCCAGCCGGTTTTGCGGGAAAGTCCTTCAAGCCGGGCGTCCAGCTTGCGGGACGCCATGTTGCTCAGCGCCGGGCTGGTGCAGGCCCCCTGAGGCAAGGCGCGCGGGCCGGTGGCGACGTGGAGTTTCTGCCCGTCGTAATCGACGAGGCGGCGGGGGCTTTCCGTGCAGATCAGCGCCAGCACGCTGGCGGCGGCAGGCGAGTAGCCGAGCGATTCAAAAATCCCCCGCACCCGGGGAAAAGTGATGGTCGGGAAAAAATCCTTGAGGTCGGCGTTCACCACGGCATCGCGGCGGACGTGCGGCACGGCGTTGGTCATCACATTCCGGCCCCGGACAAATCCGTGGGCGCAGTCCCGCACCGGGAGCAGGTCCAGAATATTTCTCAGAATCCACTCCTGCGCCGCCGCCATGTCGCGGTGCGGCGCGGCCAGTTCGCGGACGCCGCCGCACTTTTTGGCGATGGTGAAGCGGATGTAGTGCGAAATCTCCGAGGCCTCGCTGTGAAACGCCAGCCACCGCAGCCGGGGCACGGTCAGCCCCAGGGCCCGCGCGATGTCCGCCGGCTCATTGAGCACCGGCAGGCCGAAGGCGGCGAGCCGCTCCACATTCGCCCGGCGGTCGGCCAGACCTCCGGAAACCCCGCGCCCGAGAAACACGATGTCCGTGCGTCGGCGCTCCGCGATGGCGTCGGCGCGTTTTTCCCGGCGCTCGGCGGCGGCGGCTTTTTTGGCCTCGCGGGCGGCGGCGCGGGCCGCATCATCGTCCTCCAGCGCCTGCTGGCCGGCCTGGATTTCCGCCTGTTGTTTGGCCTGAAACGATGGCCGCAGCTTTTCATATTCCGCGCCGGTTTCGTGGATTTTGACCAGCTCCTCCGGCGACAGCAAACCATGAGCGACCAGCGCCCGGTCAATCAGCAGCGTGCGCTCATCCGTCACCGGCGGAATGCGGCCACGCATGCCCAGCATCTGAAACCACGATCCCCCCAAGCCGTGCGATTTGGCCCGGCGCTTGATCTCCGCATCCGACAGCGGCGCGAAAACGCCGGAGTCGAGTCCGTCCAGCGTTTTGTCAGGCCGGCGCGGTCGGGATGGGGTTCCGGAGGCGGGCCGCGCTGCGGGGGAAGTTGTCGGACCAGGAGTGCCGGGCCGGCGCAGGGAAGGCGGGGGCGCGTGCCCCAGGCGGTCCCACAGCCGGATCCGTTTCAGGCAATCAACACCGGTGATGATGCAGCCCGCGGCCATAACCAGGCGCGAGAGTTTTTGCGGTTTGACAACATGGGTGGTGACCATGACCGCCGCCATAAAAAACGCCGCTCCTGCCGTGAGGCGGAATCCCCAGCCACGACGCAGGATCATTCCGGCCACTCCAACAAGACCACAGGCACCCAGCAAAATGGCCATAGCCCCCAGGATCAAACGAGCCTCAGCGGGTATCTTGGCATCGGCTAAAGGCCCGCCTGCGGGCGAGAGCAGAACCCCCATTCCCCCCAGGAGATACAGCGCTCCGAAGGTGCCAACCACAAGAGCAGCTGTCCAGGAAGGCTTGGGACCGGTGGGCATGGGGCGGAGGGAATCGGGGTGATGAATTGATTCGAGACGGGGCGGCCGGTCACCTGACTTCGTACTCAGGACCGGGGCCGTTAACCAGGGCCGTCCGCATAGCTGTGCGGGTGGAGACCCTTGGGTCGTCCGCAGCCACCCGCACAGCTGTGCGGACGGCCAAACGAACAACGGCGCCGGGGATGCATGTCAGGCCGGAAGCAGCCGCGGCGGAGCGCCGCGGCATGATGGTCTCAGAATGACCGGCACACCCCGTCTCAAAATGGGATAAAAGCTTGGAATGAAAGTGATGGAGGATACAAATCATCGCCGGATGGAATTTGTGAGGCGCTGATACCACCCGGACGCGGATTCTTCAACTCCCGCGCCGGATTTTTGCAAAGCGGCGGTCCGCAGGGCCAGCAGATGCCGGCAGGGACCGCGCCGCAGACCGGCCATGCGGTGGTGGCCGCAGAGGCATTTGCCCCGGCGGATGCCGCCGTCGGCGTCCAGCAGCAGCTCCACGGGTTTGGTCTCCACGCGGCCGGTGAAAACCTTGCCTCCGCGCGGAGCGTCCTCCACGCTTTCCAGCTTCACGCGGCCGGCGGCGGTGAGTTTGCGGGCGGCGGCGGATTCCTCGTTTTCCGGGCCCATCTCGGACTCGCCCACGGCTTCGGACATGATCTGCCGCCAGCGGTAAAGACCGTGCGGCAGATCGTAAATCACCTGCCCCGTGTGCGCCAGACGCAGCAGAGCGGCGGCGGCGCGGCCCTCGTCCATCATGGCGTGCCGGGCGATGTGCTCCAGGTCCGCCGCGCGTTTCTCCCGCAGGATTTCCGAAACCAGGCGCAGTTCCATGGGCGAGGACTCGACCGGAGGAGCCAGCAGGTCCAGCGCGGAGCCGCGCGTCCAGTCGTTCGCCGTCCAGCCGGACAGTCCGAGCGTCAGTTTCATCGGCCCCATGTTCACCACCCAGAAGGACGGCAAACCTGTTCCAAGAAGGTGAACATCAATGCTTTCCGCCAGCGGCAAAGCGCGCGCCAGAGCCAGCAGCCGCTGACGTCCCCAGAGGCGGACGGGCTCGTGCGGCGTGTCCACCCAGCGCTCCATTCGCACGGGAATCCGCGTTTCCCAGGGCTCGATCACCAGCGCCGGGCTGTCCGGCAGAAGTTCAAAGCGCAGCGCGCGGGGACTGGTGGCGGCTTTGTGCCGTTTCAGCCAGGCCATGAGCGAATACACGGCGTCGCGGCCCAGGCGCACGGTTCTCGCGGGCAGCGTCATCGCGCCCTGCACCTGCATCAGCCCGCGCAGCCAGCCGCTGGGAAGATCGATTTTCCCCTCCCGGTATTCCTCGTCCCCGGTTTTGGTGCTGAAGCCGGCGGGGTCGACCGTGAACCGCGTCTCCCGGTAACTCCGCAGGCTCTGGAACTGGTGATAAAGATCCCATGAGTAATCGACATTGGTGGTGCCGAACTGAATCCCGCTGGCCGGGCCGAAGGCGGCATCACGCTCCACTGTCAGGCAGCCGTAGGAGGATTCGTCCGCCGAGAAACACTCAAAAAACACCACATCCTCCGCCACCGTGATCACCGGATCGCAGGGCAGCAGCATGCGCCAGAGATCAGGGTCGTGTTTGTGCAGATAAGCGGTGTAGACGTCGCGGGCCTTCCAGTATTTTTTGGTTTGAGTCTGGTAGTCCTTCTCCAGCTCCGGGCTGATGCCGAGCTTCGTGGCAAAGTTTTCACGCGCAGCGCTGCGGGCGGCGGAAGCGAGGACGGAGCGGCGCTGATCCTCGCCTTTTTTCCATTCCTCATAAGCGGTTTTGTCGCGGGCTTTGAAGCGCAGATCGGAGATGACGATGTCGTGCAGCGTGGAGATGGCCTCGCGGAATTTCAGCGGCGATTTCAGCACCGCGTCGAAGGCCACCGGATCGCGCGCCAGATTCGGCGCGAAGGCGCACAGGCCGTCCTCGAAGCGGCTGCGGGTGTGGTAGGCGTAGGAATATTTCATGGCGCGGCGGCGGGCCGGATGGCCACGGTTTCGGGGAAAGCGCCGGACAACGGCGGCGTGAGAAACCGCAGTTCCGGCAGCAGCCGGCCCACGGCCTCGTCCAAAGCGCACGAACGCCCAGCCAGCTCCACCACCGCCGCCAGCCCGGCGCGGCGCTCGGGCCCCCGCAGGGACCGCACCGCCACCGCCAGCACGGGCAGCAGGCTGGTGGACAGGGATTCGTCCCCGGCAATCGCCGCCACCATCTGCCGCATGGCCTTCCGCTTCTGCCGCCCGCCCCGGTGCACGCCCAGCAGCACCGCCGTCCAGACCGGCGCCAGATCAGGTCCATGCCATCCATCATGTCCACTCCGTCCATCCCGCGCCGGCAGCGCGGCGCGCACCGCCAGAGTGTCCACCAGCTTCAGCCGCAGGTCCTCATAAGGCGTCTCCGCCAGACGGCTCCAGAACACCGGATCATTCCATGCGGGCGTGTCCTGGTGACGGCCCAGCCATTCCCAGGCGGCCAAGCGCGTGGCGGCCAGCGCGCTGTCAAAATAAAGGGACAAGTTCTCCAGGCTGATTCTTTCCAGATACCGCTCATCGTAAGGCTGGAGGCCTTTGGTATCCAGCCGCAGCCTTGCCGCAGCGTGATCAAATTCCAGCGAAGCGCTGATCCGGCAGCGTTGAGCAATCGTGTCCAGAGCATCCAGGCTCCACACCGTCAGTTCCGCCGCCAGAGCGGCACAGCGGGCGGCGGCGGTTTTCGGGACGAATTCGAGGATTTCCGCCGCTGAAAGCTCCCGCTCCTTCAGGAAATCACACCCCATGCGGGCCACGGAAAACGGCCGCACGCAGGCCAGGCCCACGCATTGCGCCGTGTCCAGCCGGTCGGGCCGCACATGGCGTTTCATCAGCGTGGTCACCGCCTCCAGCGCGGCATGCCCGGGTGCGTCCAGCAGCGCCAGCCACTGCGGAACCGTCCAGCGGCCGGTGTCAGGGTGACGCTCCAGCAAGGTTACGGCTTGAGGCTGCACGTCCTCGTCCGGGGAAAACAGCAGCCGCTTCAAATCCGCGAAATCCAGCACCCCGGCGGACGCCATGTCCGGCGAAGCCATCAGCCGCACCGCCCAGATCCGCACCGTGCGCGCCGGAGCCTCCGCCGCCAGCCGGGCCAGTGCCGAAAGTCCCGCAGCATTGCGCCAGTGTTCCGGGAAAAACGGCGCGGGCGACAGGTCCGCCAGGGTTTTGCCCTCGGCTGGAAGGGTGCGGTGGGATTGAAACTTCAGGGCCTCCGATTCGCCGAAACAGGCGTGCATGAAACTCCAGGAATCGAGGAGGTTTTCGCCTTTTTGAAAATCCGAGTCCCCATAACGCGCCAAGGCTGCCGAAACAGCGGCCACATACCGGGCCGGTTCGCGCCAGGCCAGGAGACGGAAATACCGCCAGACGCGCCGCCGCAGATAATAACGCGAGCGATAACTGAAAAGCCGGTCGCCCCGACGGTCTGGATATGAACCGGTGAATTCCCATTTTCCGGTTTTCGGAGAGTGGTAATGCCGGCCGCCGCGGAACTGATTGAGCGGCGACTTCAGCACCTCCTCAACGTAAACGGCGCGCGCTGCCTGATCCCAGCGGTGTTCCTTTTTCCGCACCCTCCTCACCAGCCGGTCGAAAGCCACCATGAACGCGCCCATCAGCGCGTCGTCGCCGGATTTCTCGGCGTGCTTGAAAAGCCGCTTCACCACCACCGCATGACCGTTGCGGTCGAAGGGGAACTCCAGATAACGCAGCATCCGCTCCCGCGCCCAGGGCCGGGGATCGGCCAGCCAGCGGTTTACGAACGCCTCCAGCGTTTTGGGATCGCCCACCCGCCGCAGAAGTTCGGGAAAACGGCTGTCCCCTTCGGAATAACATTCCTCCAGAAGCACTTTGGAAGGCGGCGGATCGGCGGGCGGCATGGTCGGCGGCCCACGGTTAGCGAACAGTCCCCGGTCCGTCAATTCCCGTTTGTCCGGCGCGCTACTTTTTTGCGCAGTGCCGGCGCGAAGAAAGGACAGGGCGTCCCGCCAGTCTCGCCCGGCATCCTGCCCGGTGCCGGAGCCCCGGCTTCTCCATCCCGCTCCCGGCTCCGGATATAGGTCCTATAGGGCATATAAGACCTATAGGACCTATCAGCCCCGGGAAATAAACTGGCCGCCACAGCGTGCCATGGCCGTGGCACCGGGCGGGATGCCTGTCCCGCCCCGGCCAGGGAATTACTTCCTCTTCTTGGATTTCTTGTCCTTGCCGGCTTTGGCGTCCTTTTCTTTTTCCTTCGCTTTCTCCTTTTTGACTTTGGCCGGTTTGGCCTCCGCCGGAGCGGCACTGCCGCCGAGATTCCGGCGGGCGGTGGCTTTCAGGCGCAGGGCGTTGAGGGAGATGAAGCCGGTGGCGTCGTTCTGGTTGTAGCTCTGCGTGGGGTCCTTCTCCATGGTGGCGATGGCCTCGTCGTAGAGACTGAGCGGGCTCTTCCGGCCGGCGGCCATGATGTTGCCTTTGTAAAGCTTCAGGCGCACCTCGCCGCTGACGTGCTTCTGGGAATCCGTGACCAGCGCCTGAAGGGCGTCGCGTTCCGGGGAGAACCAGAAGCCGTTGTAAACCAGGGCCGAGTATTTCGGAATGAGGCTGTCGCGCAGATGCATGACCTCGCGGTCCATGGTGATGGATTCGATCTGGCGGTGGGCTTTGTGCAGAATGGAGCCGCCGGGGGTTTCGTAAATGCCGCGGCTCTTCATGCCCACGAAGCGGTTTTCCACCATGTCCACGCGCCCGCAGCCGTTGCGGCCGCCGAGGGCGTTGAGGGCTTTCATGATGCCGAACGGTGTGAGCAGCGTGTAGCCGCCGCGCTCGCCGGTGGCTTTGACTTTCAGCTTGTCGAGCAGCTTGCCCAGACCCTGCGCCTGGAGGCCGATGCAGTCGCCTTTTTCAAAAAGCAGCTGCACATACTCCGGCTTGTCCGGCGCGTCCTCGGGAGCCACGCTGAGCACATACATGCCCCGGACATCGGGAGCGGTGCCGTCGAACCAGGTATCTTCGAGCATCCCCGCCTCGAAGGAGATGTGCAGGAGATTCCGGTCCATGCTGTAGGGCTTTTTGGCGGAGGCCTGGACGGGAATTTTGTGTTTCTCGGCGTAGGCTATCATCTCCGCGCGGCCGGGGAATTCGGCGCGGAAGTCGTCCATGCGCCAGGGGGCCAGCACCTTGACCTGCGGGGCCAGCATGGCGGCGCTCAGCTCGAAACGCACCTGGTCGTTCCCCTTCCCGGTCGCTCCGTGGGCCACGGCGTCGGCTTTTTCCTTCGCGACGATGTCGAGCATGCCCTTGGCGATGCAGGGCCGGGCGATGCTGGTGCCGAGGAAATATTCGCCCTCATAAAGAGCGCCCGCCTGGAACATCGGGAAAATGTAGTCGCGCGCGAACTCCTCGCGCAGGTCGCCGATGTAACATTTGGAGGCGCCGGTGCTGGTGGCCTTGGCCTCCAGACCATCCAGCTCCTCCTCCTGGCCCACGTCCGCGCAGTAGGCGACGATCTCGCACTGGTATTTGTTTTTGAGCCAGGAAAGCAGGACGGAGGTGTCCAATCCCCCCGAGTAAGCGACGACGATTTTGTTCATAGGAAAACCGCAGGAAAGCACAGCCCGCCAAAATGGCCAATGACAATTCGGTGATGGTGCCGGACCGCGGCCAGGGCTGTCCCGGATGAATAAAGGAACTCATTCCAGCCCGCCCTCCGGTGCAGGCGTCCCCGTGCGGCCCGCCGATGAACAGCGCCGGGTTATATCAGGCTGATAAAAGGCTCCGGTGAATTCCAAGCGAGTCCGCCCTGCCCGGGAACCCGCCTTTACGCCAACAGCGTCGCCTTTACGCCAACGGCGTCCGCCTTTACGCCAACGGCGTTGCGCCCCTCAGCCTGGGGTTGCCGACGGCAGGAGGCTACCCCAGGTCCGCTCCCATCGTGTTTCCGAACCACAACGTGGTTCCGGCCTTTCGGTTGAGGAACTCCAGCATGGATTCCGGCGATCCGGAGACGGGAAGGCCGGAACCGCGTTGCGGTTCAAGGATTTGTGGCGGGGCCCTGGGGTAGCCTCCTGCCGTCGGCAACCCCAGGCAGAGGGGCGCAACGCCGTTGGCGTAAGAAGATAGGAAAATAAGCCGCCAGGATCAAAAGCCGCCCCCCGAAGATCAAGAGTTGGACCTCCACGATCAAAAGCCGGATCTCAAAGGTCAAAGGTCCTGCTCCGAAGATCAAAAGTTGAGCTTCCACGATCAAAAGCTGTGGCTCCAGGATCAAAAGCCGGACCCTGAAGATCAAAATGTGACCCCCACATGACGATTTTTCTTGACTGAATTTTGAAAAATGAGTGATTTAACCCGTTCATTCATTCAAATTCCGCCATCCCTTGGCGGAAACCACGGGCTTTCCTGAAAACGCCCCGACTGATCCCCCGCCTCCCGGGAGCCTCATCCAATCCCGCTTGCCAGGACCCGTTGATTCCTCCCGTTCCGCCTTCGGGGAAAAGTCCGTTTTTGAAAACAGAACGGGTTCAGCCCAGGCTCACGGGATCGACATCCACCGTGGCGATGACGTCCGGCGGCATTTTCAGCCCGGCGAGGGTGGTCATCAGCGGCTGGGTGATGTGACTGGTGAGGCGGGCGCGGAGGAGAATCTGAAAGCGGAACTGATCGTGCGATTTCACCAGCGGACTGGGCGCGGGCTCGCCGAGCAGCACCTCCGGCGGGAGGACTTTTTTAAGGTGCGTGTGGAGCGTCCGCAGCGTGAACTCCGCCAGGTTTTCCCGCTCGCTGCGCACCGTCACCAGCACCGCATGACCGGCCGGCGGGAAGCCCAGCTGACGGCGGAATTCCATCTCCAGCTCGCTGAAACCCTCGTAGTCGTGCTGCCGGGCGTGCTGGATCGCCGGGTGGTGCGGCGTGAAGCTCTGCACGATCACTTCCCCCAGCAGTTCCCCGCGCCCGGCCCGGCCCGCGACCTGAGTGAGCAGGGAGAACGTGCGCTCCCCGGCGCGGAAATCGGGGATGTGCAGCGCCAGGTCCGCATTCAGAATGCCGACCAGGGTGACGTTGGGAAAGTGCAGGCCCTTGGCGATCATCTGGGTGCCCACGAGGAGGTCCAGTTTGCCGGTCTTGAAGGCGTGGAGGGTGTCGCGCAGGGTGTCGCGGCGGGCCATGGCGTCGGCGTCCACGCGGGCGATTCTGGCGGTGGGGAAAACTTTGCGCAGGGTCTCCTCCACGCGCTCGGTGCCGTAGCCAGACAGTAAAATCGCGGGGTCGCCGCAGGCCGGGCATTTGCGCGGCGCGAGTTTTTGGAAGCCGCAGACATGGCAGACCAGCCGGCCGGCCTCGCGGTGGACGGTCATGGAGACGGTGCAGTGCGGACACTGCACGACATGCCCGCAGGCCTGGCAGACCACGCTGCTGGAGTAGCCGCGGCGGTTCAGAAAGAGAATCGTCTGCTCCCCGCGCGCCAGCCGCTGGTCGATGGCGATGCGCAGGCGCTCGCTGAGAATGGCGGGAGATCCCTTGCCGGCCTTCTTTTTCTCCAGCTTCATGTCGATGATCCGGACCAAAGGAAGCCGGGCGTCATCCGCCCGTTCCGGCAGGCGAAGCAGCGTGTATTTGCCGCGCTCCGCGTTGTGCCAGGACTCCAGCGCGGGCGTGGCGCTGCCGAGCAGAATGGCGCAGCCCTCCATGCCGGCGCGGACCACGGCGGCGTCCCGCGCATGATAGCGCGGCGGCTGCTCCTGCTTGTAGGAGCCCTCGTGCTCCTCGTCCACGATAATCAGCCCCAGATCCTCCAGGGGCGCGAAAATGGCGCTGCGGGCCCCGATGACAATCCGCGCTTTCCCGCGCTGGATGCGGTGCCATTCATCAAAACGCTCGCCCTGGCTGAGGTGGCTGTGCAGCACCGCCACCTGGTCCTGGATCTCCGCGAACCGGCTCTTGAAGCGCTCCACCGTCTGCGGGGTCAGGGAAATCTCCGGCACCAGCACCAGCACGGATTTCCCGCTGTCCAGCACCCGCTGCGCCGCCTGAAGATAAACCTCCGTCTTCCCACTGCCGGTGACCCCGAAAAGCAGCATCGGCTTCGACTCCTTCGGTTTGGCCACCGCCTCCAGCACCGCGTCCAGCGCCCGCTGCTGGGCTTCGTTCAGCGGCAGCGCTTTGCTGGAAATAAACAGTTCGCCGCCGTCCGGATCGCGCTCCACCGCCTCCTCCGCGATTTCGATCCAGCCTTTGGCCGCCAGCGCTTTCAAAGCCGCCGGGGAAAAAGCGACCGCCGGCACGGACGCGCCGCCGAGGAGCACCAGCCGGTCGATGACCTCCGCCTGCTTCGCGGCTTTTTTCCGCAACGCCGCCATCTCCGCGTCACTGGCGGCTTTAATCAGCTTCACAAACCGCTGCCGTTTTTCGCCATGCTTCTCCTCGCGCACCGCCTCCGGCAGCAGGGCGCGCATCACGCTTTCCATCGGCGCGCAGTAATACTCCGCCACCCACCTGCCGAACGCCATCAGCGCCGGGGGAATAATCACCCGCTCCGACAACAGCCCCATCAGCGGCCGCAGCCGCGGCACCTCCGCCTCCACTGCCGGATAAACCACCAGCACCGTGCCCGTCATCCGGCGGTTCCGCAGCATCACCGCCACCCGCGCCCCCGGTCCCACGCCATCAAGCTCCGGCGGAATCGAGTAGTCAAACTCCAGATCCGCCACCGCCCCGTCCAGCAGCACCCGCGCCGCCATCGGCAACCGCCCGGAAGCTCCCTGACCCAACGGCAATTCGTCCTCCGGCATGATGTTCCTGTGTTTAAGTTAAAGCACGGGACACACCGGAACCGCCGCCTTCATCCTGCTGTTCCGCCTGTTCAAGCCGGCGTTCAATATCGGTGACCAGTCCGTAAATGTCACCGTTGTCGCTGATGACCAGCGCATTCCCCGCATGGGGAACCGGCAACTGGGAGATGCCATCGAGAAACTGCGCCATCTTTGAAGCCTCCGAGGCCAGAGCTTCGGGGCGGCAGTAAATGACGATCAGCTGATCCCCGTGATTGGAAGCCAGCCGCCCCCTTAAAAATCCGCCGTAGTCGGGCTCATCCCTGAGAATGTGCTCATAGCCCTTCGGAGGATTTGACCGATGAGCATCCCTGGCATCCAGCAATTCGCCATCCGGATAAATCCAGAAAACGAAATCAGGCGCAAGGTGCGTGAAGTCCTTGATGGCGGTCCTGCGCCCGGAAAAATGCTCCCCCAGGAAGGGAAATTTTTCCGCCGCCGCGCTGCGGGATATGGAGCCAATGGTGATCATCCTGTTCCAACCGGACGGATTTGCCGGCATCAGGCCGTAGCCAGCACGTAATCCGGCAGCCAGCCCTCCAGGCCGGCGGCGTCGCGGCACCAGAACCAGCCGCTGACCTCGCGCAGGCAGGTGACGGCGTCGCCTTTCCGGACCGAAAGATCGAGGGCGGCGAACGGCTCCCGCAGCCGCGCCTGACCATCACCGGTCTCCTCCAGAAAATTCACCGGCAGATAAGTTCCCCGCCCTTCCTCTGTGGTCGCCCAGACCCAGCCCTCCCAAGCCCTGTCCTCGCGGCCCAGAGTGACGGTATCGCCAGCCACCAGAGTCAGCGGCGAACGGTCCACCACCGTGTAATCGGCATTGGCCACGCGGGCGGGGACATTCACGGAAATGGAGGGATTCATGCACGCAATGAAACCGACTCCGCCAGCCGCACAAGCCCGGATGAGCCACCTCCAGTTCACCTCAGCCCCGGCTTCAGGCTCCTGAGAACCTGTTTAGAAATCCTGGAGTCAGGCAGCGGCAGTCCGGGCTGGAAGCCGGACCGGACGGACTGGAAGACTGTGCCCTTCTTTAATTCCACTTCATTACAAAAATTTTCAACCCGTTCAAAATAAACAAGTTGCAACTTTAGCGAACAGTATCGGCGCGGATCGCGCAACCCTTTGATTATCAACGCCCTCACTTTAATTGTAACAATGCAGAATTAATCCGGCTTCTTTTTCCTCTTATGGGAAGGGGAGAGGAGAGCACGTGGCTTCCAGCCCAGTGCAGAAGCAGGAGTCAACCGCCGTTTCTCCATGATCTTAAACAGGTTCTGAGACCCTTTCCGCAGCAGCCTGTCAGGCATTGAAAACCATTATTATTAACAGTAAATCGCCAAGAAAATGCCCATCATCTTTTAAATTTCCTGAAAAAAATAGAAAATGTAACCAGGCGTAATAAAATCTGATTTTAACTATTTCGGCGGCAAATTCCCCCAAAACCAGTCAAACAAAGTCGGAATTTGTTTATTTCTGAAAAAATTTCAGAAATTTTGACTGGTATTTAAAAAAGAACACCATTAAGGGTATACCCGTCCAAATTACCAAACAGTATTTCCGCTTATGCAAATCCCCTCCTCTTCATCCCAAGCGTTTCGGCGCGATTTGGCCCCGTCCGTGCTCCTCCGCCTTATACTTATCCCTCTGGGCGCCACTCTCGCGGGGCAAAGTCAGGCGGCGTCGGTTTTCTGGGATGGAGCCACCAATACAATTTGGGGCACTGCCGCCAATTGGGCCACCACGGCGGCGGGCGGCACCAACCCCGCAGCCGCCCCCGGGGCTGCGGACACCGCCGTGTTCAGCATCACCAGCCTGAATGCCACAGGCAATGACCGGCTCATCAACGTTCAAACGAACGAAAGCGCCACCGGTCTTGTCTTTGACTCGGCTTCGCAGACTCAGATCGCGACTGCCAATACCCTTCAGACTCTCAGTATTGGCTCCGGAGGCATGAGCATTGCTTCAGGAGCCGGAAATGTCATTTTGGGCTTTGCAAATACGGCTTTCGACCTTGATCTCAATCTCACTGCCGGCCAGTCCTGGACCAATAATTCCACCGTTTCCGGCCAGTCACTTCTAATTCAGGATGGGGCCGATTATACAGGCGGCGGGACCGCCACCCTCACCATTGCCGGCGCGGGCAACACCACATTCGCCCCTTCCAGCGCCTTGGATGATTCCAGCGGCACCCTCGCCCTCGCGAAGAGCGACACAGGCACTCTCACCATCAACAGCGCCAACACCTACAGCGGCGGCACCAGCATTCCCAATGGGGCCGGCACCGTCATCGCGACCAACAGCACCGCTCTGGGCACCGGCACTGTGGCCATGGGGAAAAGCACCAACTCCACCGGAGGCACCCTGGAGCTGCGGAACAATATCAACATCGCCAACAACTTCACCTTCAATACAGTCAACGCGCCGAACGCCAGCGGCAGTGCTCAGATCCGCAGCACCTCCGGCAACAACACCCTTTCCGGCAATTTGACCATCAACACGGTGAGTTCCGGCAATGGTCTGCTGCTCGAGTCGGCCAGTGGATCATTCCTCACCTTCTCCGGGAATTACACCACCACCGTGGGTAGCCGCCTCCTCATGCTCACCGGCGACGGCGACGGCCTCTTCTCCGGCAATATAGTGCAGAGTGGTGCCATCGGCACTGGTCTGCGGAAATATGGCACCGGCACCTGGACCGCCACGGGCACCTCCAATGCCACCACCAATCTCACCACCATTTTCGACGGGAAGCTGGTCATGAAGGGGGGCTCAACGCCCAGATCAGCGTGCCATCCACCATCGTCGGCTCCAATCCCATTCTGGAAATTGCCAGCAACACCGCCCTTCCCACCGGCATACTGACCTTGGCCAACGCCAACTTCGTGATCCAAGCCTCCGGCGCCAACCGCTCCATTGCCAATGCCACCAGCGTGCAGAGCAATTACCGCGTCGGCAACGTCGATGGCTCGAATCTCACCCAGACCGGGGTGGTGACGCTCACGGCCGGCAGTAGAACCGTCACCGTGGACCCCGGCATCACCTACACCTTTTCAAACACCATGGGCGAAAGCGGCGGCGCAGCCTCCCTCACAAAATCCGGCGACGGCACCATGGTCCTCTCCAGCACCGTCTCCCACACCGGCAGCACCACGGTGGATGACGGTATTCTTTATGTGAACGGGAGCCTCACCGGCACATCCGGCGTGACAGTGGCCGCCGGAGCCGTTCTTGGCGGCACGGGAAATATCAGTTCCGCTCCCGCCGTCACCACCGTCAACGGTATCATCGCCCCGGGTTCCTCCCCCTCGACTATCAACACCCTCGGCACCCGCGCCATTTCCTTCGGAAACGGCTCGTCCTACAACTACGACCTGAACACCACCTCCCTTGGCGGGGACCTCATCAATTCCGATGGTCCACTTTCCTTCGACGGCACCGCCGTGCTGACCCTCAACGACCTCGCCCCCGGCACCCTGCCCCTCGGCTCGCGGCTCACCCTGTTGAGCTACAGCGGCCTTTGGGACGGGGACATCTTCAGCGGTCACGCCGATGGTTCGAACTTCGTTCTGGGCAGCAATACCTGGCAGATCAACTACGCTGATCCCACCCCCGGCTCCAACGGCGGCACCTTCGCCAAAAACGTCACTCTCACCACCGTTGTCCCGGAACCTGCCGGGATGCTCTTGAGCGGATTGGGTCTGACCGCTTTCCTGCTGCGCCGCCGCGCGTCCCTGGTTTGACTCGTGTGCTCTGCCGCGCAGTTTCCGGCGGCGGAGGGAGGACGGATCCCGTCCCATATCGCCAAGTGGTGACAAAGGCAGCGCATGATACTCCTCTGAAGATTACAGGCCATAAATTCCCCCCGCCTTTTTCAAACCTTTGACAAGGGGTTGTCACAGGCCATGATTTTCCTGTTCTTTTCTCAGCAGCCTGAGCGGCGGCACCCCGCCGCCGGGCTGCCCAGGACTTCCTGGCTCCTTATCAAATGACCTTGGGATGCCTCCCCAGGCATTTTGCGTGATCCGCCATTGAACGCATCAACGTATCACGATACCTTGATACATTCCCCTTGAAGCATTGCCGCCGCTTTTTAAACTGAGCGCGTGTCCTCTCTGATCACTCCCGATTCTCCTGATTTTTACGAACCGCGCCCCAACGCCGAGACGGAGCTGCGCGCTGAACTGGCCAAGCGCATCATGGTCATCGACGGTGCGATGGGCACCACCATCCGGGGCTATGGGCTTGATGAGGAGCAGACACGCGGTCAGCGCTTCAAAAACGCGCCGAAGGACGTCAGAAACAACGGCGATCTGCTGTCGATCACGCGGCCCGATGTCATCGGCGACATTCACAAACGTTTCCTCGAAGCCGGCGCGGACATCATTGAGACCAACACTTTTTCCGGCACCAGCCTGGCGCAGAGCGAATTTTTCCATCCCGGCTGGGAAGGCGGGGCTCACGAGGACGAGGGCCGCAAGGGACCGGAGTTTTTCCAGCGCGTGCTGGAGGACAAATTCCTGAACGAACTCGCGTGGGACATCAATTTTGAATCCGCTCGCCTCTGCCGGATTTGGGCCGACGAAATCGGCAACAAAACCGGCCGCAAACGCTATGTCGCCGGGGCCATCGGGCCGATGACGGTTTCCCTTTCCCAGTTCCCGGACCCCGAGGACCTGAGCTTCCGGCGCATCACCTTTGACCAGGCGGTGGAGGCTTACCGGCATCAGATCCGCGGACTCATCGCGGCCGGATCGGACATTCTGATTGTTGAAACCATCTTCGACACTCTCAACGCCAAAGCCGCCGTGGTGGCCATCGGCGACGTCTTCGCCGCCGACAAAATCAAGCTGCCGGTGATGATTTCCGCCGCGGTCGGCAACGGCGGGGAAACCATGATTTCCGGCCAGGTCACGGAGGCCTACATGCACGCCGTGCGGCACATCAAACCGCTCAGCATCGGCCTGAACTGCTCGCTCGGGCCGGAGAAAATGCGCCCGCATCTTTCCGAACTTTCCGCCAAGTGCGACACCTTCGTCAGCGCCTACCCGAACGCCGGTGAGCCCGACCCGCTGTCCCCCACCGGCTTCCCGTATCTGCCGGAGGACATGGAGCGGCTGATGGACGATTTCGCGGCCAGCGGCCTCCTCAACCTCGCCGGCGGCTGCTGCGGCAACACGCCCGAGCACATCGCGTCCATCGCCAAAGCCGTCAGCCGCCACGCCCCGCGCCTGCTTCCCGAGCAGCCGGCGGTGCCGCCCATGCGCCTGAGCGGTTCGCAGCCGTATTCCATCACGGCGGACACCAATTTTCTGATGATCGGCGAGCGCACGAACGTCACCGGCTCTCCGCGATTCTCAAAATTGGTCAAGGAAGGCAAGCTTGACGAAGCGTTAGCCGTCGCCCGGCAGCAGGTGGAGAACGGAGCCAACGTCATCGACATCAACTTCGACGAGGGCCTCCTGGACGGTGAGGCCACGATGACGCATTTCCTCAAGCTCATCCAGGCCGAGCCGGAAATCGCCAAAGTCCCCATCATGGTGGACTCGTCAAAATGGACCGTTATCGAAGCCGGCCTGAAAATTCTCCAGGGCAAGGGCATTGTGAACTCCATCTCGCTCAAGGAAGGCGAGGAGAAGTTCAAGGAACAGGCCCGGCGCATCCTGCAATACGGAGCCGCCACCGTGGTCATGGCCTTCGATGAGGACGGCCAGGCCGCCGACTTCGAAAACAAAATCCGGATCTGCAAACGCGCCTACGACATCCTCGTCAATGATGTCGGTTTCCCGCCGGAGGACATCATTTTCGACCCCAACATCCTCACCGTCGCCACCGGCATCGAGGAGCATAACAACTACGCCGTCGATTTCATCAACGCCACCCGCTGGATCAAGGAAAACCTGCCCGGAGCCCGCGTCAGCGGCGGGGTGAGCAATATTTCCTTCAGCTTCCGGGGCAACAACAAGCTGCGCGAGGCCATGCACAGCGCCTTCCTGTTCCATGCCATCAAAGCCGGCATGGACATGGGCATCGTCAATGCCGGGATGCTGGAGGTTTACGAGGAGATCGAGCCCGAGCTGCTGGTGAAAGTCGAGGACGTGCTCCTCAACCGCCGCCCGGACGCCACGGAAATTCTGGTCGATTACGCCGAGCAGTTCAAAGGCGTCGCCGGCAAAAAAGTCGAGGCCGACCTCACCTGGCGCGAAGCCCCGGTCGAGGAGCGCCTGCGCCACGCCCTGCTCAAAGGCCTCACCGATTTCATCGATGAGGACACGGAGGAGGCCCGCGTCAAATACGGCAAACCGCTCGGCGTCATCGAAGGCCCGCTTATGGACGGCATGAGCGTTGTCGGCGACCTCTTTGGAGCGGGCAAAATGTTCCTCCCGCAGGTCGTGAAAAGCGCCCGCGTCATGAAAAAAAGCGTCGCCTGGCTCCAGCCCTTCATGGAGGCTGAGAAGCTCAAAGCTCAGATCGAGCGCCGCTTTTTCAAAGCTCTGCCCGGCCAGCCCATCACCCTGCTCGAAGGCTTCACCTACACGCCCTACCCCGGCCTGACCGAGGAGGAACGCGCCGTGGAAATCCAGCTCGCCACCGAACTGGCCTCCACCCTGCCCATTTCCGCCGCGAAATACGAAGCCCTCTTCGGCAACATCCTCGACCGTAACAACGCCCAGGAACTCAGCCCCGACTACGCGGAAAGCCGCGAATCCCGCCAGCGCTGGAGCGTGGCCACCCTGGAGCCGGCCGGAGCCTTTATCGACTGGCTGTATGCGGAGAAGCTGAAAACCCTGCCTGAAGACGGAATCATCCGTTTTCTCGCCGGAGGGCAAGGCAGTGGCAAAACCACCGCCACCGCCAGCCTCAAGATCACCGCCACCGCTCATGTCATCATGGACGGAACGCTGCAAAATCAAACCCGGAGCGCTGCTCATATCCAAGCGGGCCTGAACGCCGGAGCCATTGTCCAGGTGATGTATGTTTACTGCCCATGGGAGAAAGCAGTGCCCAACATGATCCGCCGCTCGGTCATCGAAGGCGGCCGCATCGTTCCTCTTCGCCGCGCCGCCGGGGGACATTGGCAGGCTCCCCGCACGGCTCTGCATCTGGCGGCCCTTTACCGGGAAAATCCCGCATTCTCCCTGGCGATCATCGATAACACCAACTTCCTGGAATCCGCCTTCCGGAACGAGGACTGGCTTCTGGAGCACTTTTACGAGGCCACTTACGGATCACTTGATAAATTACTGAAATCCGGCAAAACTATCCTTCATGAACACTTCAACGCTCACTCCTCCGACGAACGCTACAGTGAAGCCGTTCGACAAAAATTCCTCGCGGGCTCAGCTCATTCAGGCAAAACTGGATCTGATGAATCAGGGAACAGTGGAAGCCTTGAAAGCCGCGTGGGACAAGCGGGTGGAGGAACGGGGACTGGAACAGGCTCTGAAGGACAACGCGGGGCAGTAATCCCGGCGGCAGCCGAGGAGCTGGATGACGGCCCGGCGAATGCCGGCAAAATCGTCCTCGCCACGGTCAAAGGCGACGTCCACGACATCGGCAAGAACATCGTCGGCATCGTTCTTTCCTGTAATAATTTCGAGGTCATCGACATGGGCGTCATGGTCCCATGCGACAAAATCCTCGCCAAAGCTGCGGAGGTGAAAGCCGACATCATCGGCTTGTCGGGACTGATCACCCCCAGCCTTGATGAAATGGCGCATGTAGCCTCCGAGATGGAGCGACTGGGTCTGAAAACGCCCCTGCTCATCGGCGGAGCCACCACCAGCGCGGCGCACACCGCCATCAAGCTGGCCCACAACTACAGCGGGAGCATCGTGCACGTGCTGGACGCCTCGCGCAGCGTCCCTGTCGCCACCGCTTTGCTCAGCGCCGGGCAGCAGGAGAAATTCATCGCCGACAACGAGGCCCGGCACGTCATGCTGCGGGAGAAATACAGCAACAAAAAGAAACGCGATATTCTCTCCCTCGCCGACGCCCGGACCAAGGCCTTCGTCACCGACTGGGCCACCGTCGACATCGCCGAGCCGACGGCCGGCGGCATCATCCCGGTCAACGAAACCGAAGGCGGCGGCGCCACCATCCCGCCGGTCAGCCTGACGGAACTGCGCGCCTTTATCGACTGGTCGCCTTTCTTCCACGCCTGGGAACTGCGTGGCCGCTGGAAAGAGGACGAGCAGCGGTTCTCCTCCGCCCAGGAGGATCCGGAGATGAAAATCCAAGCCGAGGAGACGGCCAACAAACTTTACGCCGACGCTCAAATCCTTCTCGACAAAATCATCGCCGGCAAACATTTCGTCCCGCGCGGCGTCACCGGATTTTTCCCCGCCAACGCCGTCGGCGACGATATCGAAATCTACGCCAACGAAACCCGCACGGAAAAACGCGCCACCCTGCACACTCTCCGTCAACAGGTCATCAAGACCGGAGCCAATCCCACGCCCAACTTCGCCCTCAGCGACTTCACCGCCCCCGCCGGCAGCGGCAGAGCGGACTGGGTGGGCGGGTTTGTGGTCACCATCCACGGCGCGGATGAGTACGCCAAAACCCACGACGATCAGCAGGACCCCTACAGCTCCATTATTGTCAAAGCTCTCGCCGACCGTTTCGCCGAAGCCTTCGCCGAATGGCTGCACCAGCGCGCCCGCTTCCTCTGCGGCATCGAAAAACCCGGCGAGCTGACCCAGCAGGACATCATCCGCGAAAAATACCGCGGCATCCGCCCCGCCCCCGGCTATCCCTCCCAGCCCGACCACACGGAAAAGCGCACCCTTTTCACCCTGCTCAACGCCACCGCCCTCACCGGATGCGAGTTGACGGAATCCTGCGCCATGCACCCCGGCAGCAGCGTCAGCGGCCTGTATTTCAATCACCCGGAAGCCAAATACTTCGGCATCGGCACCGACCTCGGCAAGGACCAGATCGAGGACTACGCGGCCCGCAAAAACATGCCCGCCGCCGAAGTCGAAAAATGGCTCTCCCCCTGGCTGGCTTATTGAGGTTGACGCTGAAAAAAATTTCAGCCAATTACCGAAGTTCACCCCGACGGGAAATCAGGACTCTGACAAAAATATGGGAATCAGGCCTCGGATTTATAATCACAAATAAATTTCAGTGTTCGAAATTGAAAAGTTGGCTGTTTTTGAATTTTAGTTCCGCGCTCATTTGATAAGTTGAAATTAAATTAATCTGATGACTTTTGTATCAAATTTTATTCATGCACGCCTGCGGCAATAATAATGCCGCTGTATTCCAGCGGCTTGGCGGCTCATGGACGCGGCTGCCCGTCATCGGATGAAGCCTCAGGGCTTTTCGTCCCTCGTCCAAAGGCGCAGCCCATGCCGGCTGGAAGGACGGGCGCCCAATCCGCGTAAGAGCCTGATTGTCTCCTGCTTTCCTGTTCCTGCGGCAAGCATGAGAGTTTCCAGGCGGCGGTGGGTCACCGGTTTGCCGTCCACCCGCGTGCTCTTCAGTTCCGCGCTCAGCACTTCACGGGCTTTGGCAAGGCGGTCCAACTCCGCCTGTTTCTCAGTAGCTGTTCCTAGCCTTAAAAATTTAAGGCGAATTTTCAGAAAGGCAAACATACTCGTTAAAAAACATCACATTATTCACTAATTAAATTTATTAATTAAGAAAATTACCGGAAAATGCAACTGGTAAAGATTACGCGAAACAGGTCTGCCCGCGCAACTGCCGGTGAAAATTTGCTTTCACCATTAAAAAATACAGTTTCAATCGTGAGATAAGATCCGATAGGAAAATCAGCGGACAAAACACCAACAATTCATTTGTTCTAATGAATAAATTACAGGTGATTTTCAAAACATGAAAATTTGGTGACGGTTTTGATTCGATTTTCTGATGGCGTTCCGGCAAAGTGAACGCTGTGTCCCCCTCCTCCTTTGTCTTAACCCTTGTCCTGCTGTGCCTGTGCCCCGCGCGGGCCATGGAGATTTCCGAAATTCTGGCCGATAATCAGGGAGGGCTTCAGGATGAGGACATGCAGTCCCCCGGGTGGATTGAACTCCATAATGAGACGGCTGCCGCCGTGAATCTGGCGGGATGGCACCTGACGGACAATGCCGCGCTGCCCGCCAGATGGACGTTTCCGGCGGTGACCGTGCCGGCGAACGGTTATCTGGTGGTGTTCGCCTCGGGAAAGGACCGCGCCCTCGCCGGCAGTCCGCTGCACACGAATTTCAAGCTGAAGGAGGATGGGGAATACCTCGCGCTGACCAATCCCGCGAATGAGACCGTCTCCGGTTTCGTCCCGTCCTTTCCCGCTCTGCGGCGGAATATTTCCTACTCGCAGACCACGGGAGTGAGCACCACGGCGCTGGTCCCGCCGGGAACGCCGGCGCGTTACCGGGTGCCGGCGGATGGCGCGGCGGGGAACGGCTGGATTCAGGCGGATTTTGATGACACCGCGTGGACAGTGACGGCCACGCCGGTTGGGTTTGATGCCAATGGAGGCGGCGGAGGCGCGCCTTTGCTCAGCATTGATTTCAACGACCGGGAATTCGGCACCGACACCACGCAGAGCGGGTTCAGCCCCTTCGTGATCGGCAGCACCGGCGGAGTCGCGGCCACGCAGACGGGCGGCATCACCCGCACTCTCGGTGATTACAGTGTCACGCTCTCCAACACCGGCGCGGATCCCTATAACGACCGCAACCGCGCCACGCCAACGGACAGCGCCACTTTCACCACTCAGCGGCTGCTGCGGGATTTTGTTTTCTCCCAGGATCAGACCGGCACTTCGGGGCTGGATGTGGCCATTGCCAGTCTCACACCGAATCAGGCCTGCCGGGTGACCGTCTGGAGCTTTGACAGCGGCAGCTCTGATGGGAATCACATTTCCGACTGGTTTGCGAATGGCCTGCTGGTGAAGGACAATTACAGCTTCAACGGCATCACCCTTCCGGCTTCGGACGGCACTGCCCGGTTCAGCTTCGACACATCCGCGGATGCCACAGGCAAGCTGGTGATTGGGGGACGGCGCGACGCCAGCTCCAGGACCTTCGGCGTGTTCCTGAATGCGCTGCAAATCTCGCCGCTGGGGATTGGCGGAGTTATCGCGACCGATCTGTCCGCGCCCATGAAGGACCACAGCAGCAGCGTTTACCTGCGGACGCCTTTCACGGTCGCGGATCCCGCCGCTGTCACCGGTCTGCGCCTGAAGGTGCGCTATGACGACGGGTTCACGGCTTATATCAACGGGCAGCCGGTGGCTTCCCGGAACGCGCCGGCCAGCCTGGCGTGGGACAGCGCCGCCAGCGCCTCCCGCACGGTGGCGGAAGCCATGACGCTGGAGGAGATCGTGATTCCCGTCACCGCCGGGCTGCTGCGGCAGGGAGGCAATATGCTGGCGGTGCAAGGGCTGAACGCCTCGGCGGCGGACGCGGATTTTCTTTTCGACGCGTCGCTGGAGGCGGTCGGCGCTCCGGCGGCGATTCCCCGTTATTTCAGTGTTCCCACGCCGGGAGCGGCCAACAATGCGGGCTTCCCGGGGCTGGTGACAGACACCAAATTCACGGTGGACCGCGGATTTTACACGGAGCCGGTGACCACCGCGATTTCCTGTGACACACCCGGAGCGGTGATCCGCTACACGCTGGACGGCTCCACGCCGACCGCCACCACGGGCACGGTTTACAGCGGGCCGGTCACGGTTTCCAAAACCACCAGCCTGCGCGCGGCGGCGTTTGTTCCGGGCTTTATTCCGTCCAGCGTGGACACGCAGACGTATGTCTTCCCGGCGCTGACGGTTACTCAGGCCGCCACCCAGCCGGGCTGGCCGACAACCTGGGGCACGGATTCCGAAGTCACCACCGGCTCTGTCCCCGCGAATTACGGCATGGACCAGCGGGTGGTGAATTCCACCATCACCGGTTACTCCACGATGGAGGCGCTGAACGCGATTCCCACGATGTCCATGGCCCTGCCGCCGGGGGATTTCCTGGGCTCCAATGGTATCTACCAAAATCCAAAAAGCACGGGCGACGCCTGGAAGCGCGCCTGCTCACTGGAGTTCATCGACCCAAAAAATCTGGAGCCGCCCTTCGCGGAGAACTGCATGGTGGAAATCCACGGCAACAGCAGCCGCCGCCCGTTCCGCGTGCAGAAGCACTCCTTCCGCATCTCCTTCACCAGCGATGCCGGCTCCAGTAAACTGGAATATCCGCTTTTCCCCGGCTCCAAAGTCAGGGAATTCAACAAACTGGTGCTCCGCGCCTGCTTCACGGACGCCTGGTGCCTGGTGAGCTGGGACGCCGGCCGCTACCGTCCGGATGACGCCACCTATCTGCGCGATGTTTGGATGAAGCGGACCCACGAGGCCATGGGCTCGCTGGCTCCGGACAGCCGTTACTGCCATCTTTACATCAACGGGCTTTACTGGGGCATGTACAATGTTTCGGAGCGCATCGATGAGGAATACGTGGCCTCGCACCTCGGCGGGCTGGAGACGGACTGGGAAGTGGTCCCGGACTTTGCGGACGCGGATCCCTCGGCCACCAGTCCGTGGAAGCTCATGTTCAACGCCGCCAATGCCGGGCTCAGCACCCCGGCGGCTTATGCCAATATCCAGAAGTGGCTCAATCCCGCGGACTTCGCGGATTATTACATTCTCCATCAGTATGGCGAGGCCGAGGACTGGCCGCACCACAATGGCTACGCCTACCGCAGCAAAATCATTCCCAACGATCAATACAAATGGATCACCTGGGACCAGGAGATCGCCCTGAACAATCACGGCGTGGACCGGGTCAGCGCCAATGCCACCAATACCACCACTGACCGCACTCCCGGCAAACTCCTGAACCAATTGAGAGCCAACGCGGAATTCCGCCTGCTTTTCGCCGACCGCGCCCACAAACTCCTGCACAACGGCGGACCGCTGGATATCGTGCCCAGTCAGGAGCGCTGGATGAATATTTCCACCTGGATCGATCAGGCCATCGTCGCCGAAAGCGCCCGCTGGGGGGACACCGCCGAGGAGACGCCCTACGGCAACACCGGCACCAGCCGGCCGGGCGTTCCCCTGAAACCCTTCTACAACCGCGAGGCCGACTGGCTGCCGACCGTGAAAAGCGTGCGCGACACCTGGATCCCCAGTCTGCACAACACCGCCAACACCTACGCCACCGTGCGGCGGCTCCAGGCGGCCAGCCTGTACCCGGCATCGACCGCGCCTCCACCCGATTTCACGCCTTTCGGCGCCATTTCGACCACCAATGTGAACCTGACCATGGCCTCCACCGCCGGGCAGATTTATTACACTCTGGACGGCACCGATCCGCGCGAGGCTATTACGGGCAATCCTCTCGGCACGGCCTACACGATCCCGGTGACGCTCACCGGCACCACCACCGTGAAGGCCCGCACCCGCAACGGCACCACCTGGAGCCCGCTCACGGAGGCACAATACATCATCGGTGTCCCGGCTTCGGCGGTCAATCTGGCGGTGAGCGAGATTTTCCACAATCCGGCGGACGCGGCGGGCGTGGAATTTATCGAACTTCTCAATAAAACCGGCAGCACTCTGGATCTGACCAGCGCCCGTTTCTCCGCCGGCATCACTTACACCTTCCCGGCGGGCACCCTGCTGGCTCCGGGACAGCGGCTGGTGCTCACCGGCAACCAGTTTACCGGAAAACTGGACAACAACGGGGAAAATTTGACCCTGCTGGCCGCCGATGACAGCGTCATCTTCACGCTGAACTACAAAAACACCGCCCCGTGGCCGTCCGGCGCGGACGGGGAGGGCCGGTCGCTGGTGCTCATGGCCCCGGGACTGAATCCGGCGGACCCCGCCAGCTGGCGGCCCAGCGCGGTCAACGGCGGCACCCCCGGCGCGGTGGACTCCACCGTCTTCACCGGCACCCCCGGCGCTGACACGGACGCTGATGGCGCCAATGATTTCCTGGAATATGCTCTCGGCACCGGAGTTATGGATCCCGCGAGCCTGCCGCAGATCACCGGAGCTTTTGTGAATGGCGATTTCCTCGTGACCTTCACCCGCGCCGCCGCCGCCGATGACGCGGAGGTGGCACCGGAATTCAGCGCGGATTTCCCGGCCTGGAACTCCGCCCTGACGCTTCAGTCCCGCACGCCGGCGGGTTCCGGCCTGCTCACGGAAGTCTGGAAATCACCCGCTCCCCTGCCCTCCCGGCTCTTCATCCGCCTCCGCGCGAACACCCGGTGAACCGGCCATCCCGTTGGCCCGTCCCGGGAAAATTCCACGCAGCGGAATTCACCGGACAGTTTCCGGATATTCCAGTCAGTCCGTCAGGTCATTTTGAGCCCGATCACCCCGATCAGAATGAGAGCCACACAGACCAGCCGCGCCGCCGTTGCCGGATCGCCGAGAAACACCATTCCGGCGATGACGGTGCCGGCGGCCCCGATTCCGGTCCAGACGGCGTAGGCGGTCCCGATGGGCAGGGTTTTGGCCGCCAAACCGAGCAGCGCGATGCTGATGAGCAGGGCGGTCACCGTGCCGACAGTGGGCCATAAACGGGTGAACCCATCGGTGAACTTGAGGCCGACGGCCCAGGCGATTTCAAAAATACCGGCAGTGATAAGAAGGATCCAGGGCATGACTGTATTGGTGATTAAAACCAAGGCCGTCCCTGAATGAATATGGAGAGGCGGAGTCGTCCCCGCTTCCTGAAGGTCCGACTATCGCGTTCAGTCCGTCAATGGTCAAGTCTTTTAGCCGGAGGCACTTACCAGGCTGTGGACACGGCCAAACGGACAGCCGTCCGGGCGCTTTGGAAAATGCTCTTTTTGCGTGCTCCCCGGAAAGCTCAGCGGGGCATCATGATCTGTTCGGAGTCCAGGCCGGTGAGAGTTTTGAGACCTTTGAAAAGCCGGAAGAGGGCGAAGCCCATCATGGCCAGCGACGGCACGCCAACCACCAGATACCCCCAGCCGGTCTGGCGGCCGATGGCGGCGGTGAAATCCGGGGTGCCGGGGACTTTGTCCGCGAGGAAATACATCGCCAGAAAATAGTTCAGCACCGCGCTCAGCAGCATGGAGAAAGTCAGCAGCAGCGTGCTGGTCCACAGCAGGCGCTCATAACCGGCGCGCTGGTTGCCGGCGTCGATGGCTTTCTCGATCTTCGGCATGTCCATCAGGTCCGGATTCAGCAGCAGCGACTTGACGAGGGGCTTTTTCCCTTTGTGGGAAAAGAAGATCAGCGCCGCCAGGATCAGAGGCACCGCCGCCTCCTTCCAGGCGAACACCACGGCGCTCATGGTCATCAGGCCCAGTCCCCCGGTGAGCAGCACGCTGACAAAACCGATGGCGGAGAACAGGTTCCATTTCCGGCGCAGCCGGTAATCATAAATCTGGTAACCGATGGGGAAGAGCATGGCCACGATCAGCGCCACTTTCGGCCCCAGGGCCAGAAAACCCTCGGTCTTGCTGCAGTTGCTGAGAATGACCACGGGCAGCAGCACATTCAGCATCAGATTCGCCAGCGGGTTCTCCTGCTTCGCCGCGGATCTGGCCGCGGCGGCCGGGGCGGGGGCGGGGGCCTTTTCGACTGGGAGCGCCTCGAAGGAGGGCGGGGCGGCGGCGGAAGGCTGTTCTTCGGAGGACATGAGGCTAGGGTTGGCGCTGGAAAATGGGGAGACTCCCGCCTGAACAGGCGCGGATGGCCTGTTTTTAGACGGGGGCGGCGGTTTTGACAAACGTTTCCCCGCATCCGGACAGCTTCCCGCGTGGCTTTCGGATGAAAGAAAAAAGAGTGGCCCGGCGGCCGGCGCCGGTTCCACTCTTTTTGAGAAACAATCAGCCGGTTTGCCGGCGGGCTTCTTATTTGATGAAACGGAAGGCGAAGGGATAGCGGTAATAGTTGCCCTCCAGCGCGCTGACGCCGCCGATGATGCTGAAGACCACCGCTCCCAGGCCCACGATGGGCAGGAGCACCGCTCCGATGGCGATGATCATCAGGATCAGGGAGATGAGATAGGCAATGGCCACCGTGATCTGGAAATTCAGCGCCTCTTTCCCATGATAATCAAGGTAGGCCGAATTCCGGTTTCCGGTGCTCCAGATGATGATGGGCCCCAGAATCATGATGAAATGACACAGCATGGCCAGGATTTTGGTCTCGACCGGGACGTTCGTCTCCACCGGTGCCGAACCGGGCGCGGCATAAGGATTCTGGGGAGGAACAGGAGGAATGCCGGAATTGTAAGGATCGCTCATAGGGTTTAGGCGTTGGAGAAATGCCAGGTGGCCGCGCAGAATACGGTTAAACCGCCGGAAAGGGAAATTAACTTATGCAAAAAATGTGTCGTCGTGGGAGTAAGGCGGCGCGCAGCAGCACAGAAACCGGAGCGGAGCGGCGGAGGCGGCGGTGATCTGATGCCAGGCTCCGGCGGGAATCAGAATGGCGTCCCCCGGCCCGACCTCCCGGGTGCCGCCGTCAATTTCCATGAGGCCGGCGCCCTCCAGCAGGAAATAAAGCTCCTCCGAGACCCGGTGACAGTGCCGCTGGGTGGAACCGCCGGGCGGCAGAGTGGCCTCGGCCAGGCTCTGTTCCCGCACCGGAGCGTTGGTGCGGTCGAGGATGCTGCGGATGGTGGAGCCGTCGGCGGTGGTGAAGGGTGTCTGGTCGGCGAGGTTCTGAATGGTCATGCCGGGCAATCACGCCGCCGCGCCCGGGGCGGGCAAGAATTTTCTGAAGCCCCGGCGGCTGAGGACTCACGGCGCGGGCGGGGTGAGGCCCTTTTCCTGAAAATAAGCCGCCGCCTGACCGGGCTCGCGGGAACTCCAGCTCCGGTAAAGATTCCCGAGAATCTCCGCCTTCCGGGCGGGATCGGAAATGGTCAGGGCCCAGTCCACGGCGCTGGGCGGCTCCTTGCCGGCGACGAGGGGCGCGAAGGCGGCGATGGCCGCGTCGTGGTCGGCGGAGGGCGGCTGTTTCCGGAGCCAGGTGCCGGCGGCGTTGAAATCCGCTTTGGTCCAGGCCTCCATGAGCCGGGAGACCGCCGGTTCCCGGTCCGGGCCGCGCAGGTTTTTCAGGAGCCAGTCCGCCTGAGCGGGCGTTCCGGCATCAATGCGTGCGGTGGCCGTGGCGGTGGCGATTTTATCAAACTGCTCCGCCGGGAGTGAGGGACCGACTTGTTTCAGCAGATCCGTGGCGGCTTCGACGGAGGATTCCCGGCTCACCTGATTCAGAAATTGTCCGACCGCTTCCGAAGGCAATCCGGGCACGGAGGTCAGCTTTTCGAGAAAACCGCGACGCTGCTCCGGAGTGGTGAGCAGCCGGGCGGTTTCCGTGAAAAGATCGCCGAGATTCGCGGGCTGAAGCCGGGCAATCCGCTCCACCGCCGCTCCAGCGGGATCGGCGGCGATCTGTTGGGGAAGAAGAATCAGGCGGAGCTGCTCCGCGTTCACGTTCGAGGGCAGTTTTTGGGAGGATTCCGCTTCGTCGAGCCATTTGGCGGCGGCGGCGGGGTCGAGTTTCGACCAGCTGCGGATCGTGGTTTCCAGCGTTCCGGCCCGGGCCTGGTTGGCCAGAGCATAAGCGGCGGCGGCCGGCGGATCGGATTTGGCGAGGAGACTCATGATGGCGGAAGTGACCTGCTCCCTGCCGTCCGGGGAAATCCTCACCCCGGGCATTTGGTCGAGGATTTTTTTCAGCTCCGCCGCCGGAGTCACCGCCAGGCGGGTGAAAACCGCCGTGACTTTAAGGCGCATCGGCTCCCGGTCAGCGCCGGCTTTGACACCCGCCTCCAGCGCCGCGATTTCCCCGACGAGGTCGAGAAACTCCGCCAGATTCAGCGGCGCGGCCCCCGCGATGGCCGCATCCATGGCCGCCGCCGGCGATTCCTTTTTGGCAGCGGCGGGCGGCTGTTTTTTAGACTGGGCCAAAACCGTCCCGGCTTCCGCGATTTGGGCGCTGAGCAGGCTTTGGCGCTGATCCAGCCGCGTCTGCTGATGCCAGAGCCAGAGGCTGGTCAGGAGGGCGGCGATGAGGAGAATAAAGCGGGCGCGTTTCATGGAGAGAGTGTCGATTTGAGAGAAGAAAGGGAGCACGGGGCTCCGGCCCGTTGGCAGAGTTCCGGGCGGGGAATCTTGAAAAATGTCCGGCCAACAAAACCAGCTCAGCGGGACTGCCTCGCCGCATCCAGCTCCGCAGCGGAAACTCCCGCGCTCAGTGCCGCCGCGCGGGCGACTTCGGTGTGCCCCTGCTGGATCTCGCGCAGGGTGCGGGTGCGCTCGGCGGGATCCGTCAGCTGCGGCAGATAGCTCACCGCGATATCCATGGTGCTGGTGCGGTGGGCGGCGTTGCGGATGAAGGCGCCGAGAAAAGCGTCGGAAGCGCCCGCCGCGATTTCCGCGTCCACTTTTCCGCGGATCCCCGCGTGGTCGGTGAAAGTGGCGTCCCCCAGGAAATACCCCAGCGCTTTGTCCTTCTGCTCCGCCGGGGTCCGGGTCCGCAGCCAGGTCAGCCGGGCATCCACATCGACGTCCCTGGTGTTTTCCAAAGGCTGGGTGGCGGCGGCGACGAGGAGTTTTCTGGTTTCGGCGGCGGGCAGTCCGGCCTGGGCGATAAAGGCGGCGGTCTGGTCGAGATCCGATTTGGCCAAAGTCATGGTGGGACCCATCAGGGCATCGGTGCGGGCTCCCAGGTCATTGATGCCGGCGGCCAGTTTCAGGATCTGCGCGCGGTCCTCCGCGCTGTTGTTCGAAGTGCCGAACCGCCGCAGCGAGATCCCTTTTCCGGCATCGTCGAGAGTTTCAAAAAACGCCATGCCCGACTGGCGGTCGCCGCCCCACATCAGACCGGTGAAAAGCCCCGAGGCCATCCAGCCGTCGAGATCGGCATTGCCCAGGCCCTTGTTCTGAAAAGAATCGGCCTTCATCCGCTCCGCATACCAGGCGCGGGCGGCGGCCGGATCCTTCTGGGCCCATTGCCGCAGCGCGTTCGGCAGCGGATTCATCCAGAGCGAGGTCGCCTCGTTGCCGGCAAGTCCGGACACCAGCCTCAGTCCGGTGGCGGTGGCCAGCGCGGGATCCTTGTCCGCCAGCGAGGACAGCAGGCGATCATACAGGGAGCGGCGCTGTTCCGGCGGGAAGTCCATGGTTTCCGCCGCCGCCAGCAGGCCGTCGATGGCTCCCGCGTCGAGGCTGGCAAGCAGAGCGCGGTATTTCAGAATGCGCAGAGGATCGGCATTGCGGCCTTCAGCCACGGCTTGAGCCAGCTCCCGCAGGTCAATTCCCTCTTTGACCGGCGTCCCGCTCTTCGCGGCACCCGGTGCTCCGGCCATGGCCAGCCCCCGGCTGCCGGACCTGCGGCCATCGGCGGCGTCCAATCCGGCGGCGGAGCGCAGGGCGGCGGAGGTGGTTTCCAAAGCGGCCAGTTTTGACTGCGAGCGGAGGACAGCGGCGGCTTGAAAACCGAGCGGCACCAGCAAAGCGGCGGCCAGAGCGGCGGTGAGGGAGAGTTGTTTGGCGTTCATGGTGTGAAGGGTGTGCAGAGCGAGCGTTTTCCAGGAAAGGGAAGCGGCGGCCGCCAGTGGAGCCGTGGTGAGAGCGGCGGTCACGGCGGCGGTGGCGCTTTGGGTGAAAGCCGAGCCCAGCCCGGCGGTGAGGACGGCCAGAGGCACGATGACTCCGCGCCGTGAAAGCCGCCGCCTCAGCCGCTCCACGGCCCGCGACCCGCGCTGACGCCAGGCGGCGGACTGCCCGCCCAGACGCCGCGCCATCTCCTCGAAACTCCAGCCCTCAAAATACTTCAGCAGCACCACCTGGCGGTCCGGCTCCGACAGTTCATTCAGGGCCTCGTCAAGATGCGGCGTCACCTTTTCCCAGACTTCGGGAAAAGCGCCGGGACCGGTGGCGGCGGCGGGTTTCAGGGTCGGATCATCGAGATGTTTCATGCGGTCTTCGTGGCGGCGCTCGCGGCGGCGGAGCTTGCTGGCTTCAAAACAAACCGCGCGGTGCAGCCAGGCGGCGAGGGATGGACCGGCCTGGAGGGACGCGGCTTTGCGGGCTAGAATGGCGAGGGTGTTCTGCGCGGCCTCCTCCGCCAGATCCTCCCGTCCGGTCCGCCGGAGCGCCACGTGATAGAGCAGCCCCGCATGCCGCCGCGCCAGAGTGGCGAAGGCCTCCTGCGAGCCGTCGCGGCAGAAGTTTTGCAGCAGTTGGGCGTCGTCGGGTTCCATGGTCACAACTTATAAACTCCCGCCCGGCCGGGAAGTGTGACAGACTGCGGGAAAATTCACGGTAAAAAGAACTCCAGCCCTCCTCGCCGGCACCGCTCCAGGAGTCAGCCCTTTCCATTTCCCGCCCGGACCCGCGGACCAAAATCCGCACCACTCACGCCGTCACCTCACTTTTTCCCATCATGAATGCTTCCCTGCCCCGCCGCCGTTTTCTGCAGTCCCTCGCCGGAACCGGAGCGCTCATCGGCTCCAGCGGCCTGCCCTTCGCGGGGCGGCTGCCTTTGGTCTCGGCGGAGGAAGTGAAGGTGAATCCGGCCACCGTGCGCTTTTCCGCGGAGATTGAACCGCTGGTCCGCCTGCTGGAGGAAACCCCGCGTGACCGCCTGCTGGAGGAAATGGGCTCGCGGATCCAAAAGGGCATCACCCCTTACCGCGATGTCCTTACCGCCCTGATGCTGGGCGGAGTCCGCAACATCCAGCCGCGCCCCGTCGGCTTCAAATTCCACGCCGTGCTGGTCATCCACTCCGCGCACCTCGCGAGTTTGAACTCCCCCGACAGCGACCGCTGGCTGCCGCTGTTCTGGGCCATGGATCAGTTCAAATCCAGCCAGGCCCGCGACATCTCGGAGGGCGACTGGACCATGAGCGCCGTCGATGAGAAAGCCGTGCCCGACGCCGCCAAAGCCCGCCAGGCCTTCACCGAAGCCATGGACCAGTGGGACGCCCCGCGCGTCGATGTCGCCGTCACCGGCCTCGCGCGGGCGGCGGGGGCGCAGGAGGTTTTCGACTGGTTCTGCCGCTACGGCGCGCGGGACTTCCGCGATATCGGGCACAAGGCCATCTACGTCGCCAACAGTTGGCGCGCTTTGCAGACCATCGGCTGGCAGCACGCCGAACCCGTCCTGCGCTCCCTCGGCTATGCTCTGCTGGAGCACGAGCAGGGAAATCCCGCCCAACGCGACGCCGAGCAGGACCGCCCCGGCCGGCGCAATGAACCGCTCACGGACAAAATCCGCCCCAACTGGACCACCGGCCTGATCAATCCCGACGCCCGCGCCGAAATGCTCTCCGTCCTGCGTTCCGGCAACTGGGAGCAGGCCGCCGACAAAGTGGTCGAACTGCTGAACCGCGGCACTCACCCGCAATCGCTCTGGGACGCCTTTTTCCAGAGCGCCTCCGAGATGCTCATGCGCAAAGCGGGCATTCTTTCCCTCCACGCGGGCACCACCACCAACGCCCTGCACTACGCCTGGGAGAATTGCCAGAACGACCGCACCCGCCGCTTTCTGATGCTTCAGAACGCGTCCTTCCTCACCATGTTCCGCGACATCGCGGACACGAAGGAAGGCGTGAAAGTGGACGAATTCGAACCCGCTCCGCTGTCCACGCCCGCCCCCTCCTCATCCCCCGAAGCCGCCGCCGCGTCCCTCGACGCCATCTTCGCCGAGGTCAGCGGCGACCGCATGAAGGCCGCGCAGCAGACCCTGTCGTGGCTGAAAAACGGAGGCGACGTCAAATCCTTCATCGCCGCCGCCCAGCGCCTGATTTATCTGAAAGGCACGGACTCCCACGACTACAAATTCAGCTCCGCCGTCTTCGAGGACTACCACCACCTTTCCCCGGACCTCCGCGACCGCTTCCTCGCCTCCAGCGTCTTCTGGCTCAAAGGCTCCGGCGAAAAGGAAAATCCCCTCGTCACCCGCACCCGCGAGGCCCTGCGGGCCTGAGGCACCGGTCCGGTCCGGTCAAATCCAGGAAATCCTCCACCGCTGCCTCCTTTCAGAATTCGCGGTGCATGGCTTTCCCTTCTCTCTTTCCCCTCATCGCCGCCGTCACGGTCACGGTCACGCGCCGTGGGCGGCTTTGGCGAGGGACTGGAGGTAATCCAGGAGCGAGGCCAAGTCCTTCGCGCTGAATTTCGCCATCAGGCCGGGGGGCATGAGAGAAGTCGGCAGCTTCTCCCGCTTCACAATGTCGGCGGTCGGAATGGTGATTTCCTGCGCGGCGACGTTGCGGATGACGACTTTGTCGGCGGCCTCCTGAGTGACGAAGCCCATCTGCGAGGTGCCGTCCTTCAGCTCGAAGAAGTTGGTCACAAAACCCTGGGCCAGCGTTTTGTTCGGATCCAGAATGGCCTCGGCCAGTTCGTTGCGTTTATAAGTGTCGGCGATGTTGCCGAGGAACGGGCCGCGCTGGGCCTCGTCCTTGCTGACGGTGTGACAGGCCACGCAGCCCGCCTGGAGAAAGATCTGCTGACCGACGGCGGCGTCGCCTTTGGCATCCTTCAACGCGGCCAGAATGGCGGCGGTGTCCATCGTTTCCAGCAGCGGTCCGGCCGCAGCGGACGGATCCAGTTTGAGGGCTTTCACGGCCTCCTTCGCGGCGGCGGCAACGGCGGAATCGGTGTCCTTGAGGGCAAAAATCACCCGGTCAGCCCAGGAGCGCTGCCTGGTGCGGACCACCGCCTGGAGAATCTGCACCCGGCGGGCGGGATCGGTCCAGCCCTTGTCCAGCGCGGCCTGCGAGAGCTGTCTGGCCTCGGGCGAGCCGGATTTGGCGTTGGCCAGCGTCAGCAGGCCGGCATCGGCCCAGAGGGAGGGACCGCCGTCGAGTTTTTCGGCCGCTTTCTCCAAAAGCGTGTGGTGATTCTCCAGCTTGGCCGTGCCGAGCATGGCTTCGGCGGCTTTCCCGCGCTGGTCACGGTCCTTGAATTTGGGAAGTCCGGTGAGGCTGGCGGCCACCCCCTCCGCGCTGTCGGTGCGCGCCAGGGCGGTGATGGCCTGAAGGCGCACGGGGTCGGCGGATTTCGGATCGGCCGCCGCCGCGATGAGCAGGGGAATCCCCTCCGCCGGCAGACTGCTGCTGCGCAGGAGCTGATTCACGGCCACGGGCACCAGCGAAGGGTCCTTCGCGGCCATGCTGATGGCCTGGGCCAGCGCGGCGTCATCCTGGAGCTTGTGGCGGCTCATTTCGTTCAGCAGAAACGTCGCCTCCTCCGTGGACGCCTGTTTCAGAACGCCCCGCAGAGCCTGCTGAATCGCGGGCGATTCCGACCACACCGCCGTCTGGTAATACGGTCCGGAAGTGTCCGGACGCGTGCCCCAGCTGTCGCCCTTCCAGACGCCGTCGGTGTAATAAAGCCGGCACAGCGCCGAAAGCAGTCCCCGGCGGCGGGCGGAATCCTGCTCGGCGGCCAGCCGCTGCAGCAGGGCATCCACGACCGGTTTGGTGTGCAGCGCCTGGAGCACGCGCAGGGCTCCGGCGCGGCGCGGATCGGTGGTGCCGGGCGTGTCCACCACGGCCAGCGCGGCGTCCGCGGCTTCCAGCAGAATCAGGCTGCGGACGGCGGTGTGGACCACCACGGCATCAGCATCCGCGAGCAGCGGAGTGACGGCGGCGGCTTCCGCTTTCAGATTCAGCCGGGCCATGGCGATTTCAGATTCCAGGCGCACGCGGGGCAGTTCGTCCTTCAGGCCCGCCAGAACGGCGGCGGTGGCTTCCACCGGGGACACTCCGCCCCGGTCGCCCAGCGCCCGGATGGCCAAAGCGCGGATGGCGGCGTCTTTGGTCAGGGAGGCGATGAAAACCGACGACTGTTCCCCCAGGCTCTGCTTCAACGCGAAAAGCGCCGCCGTGCGCGCCGCCAAAGCAGCCGAGGCATCCGCCGCCAGCGTCTGGAGCGCGGCCGTGGTTTCCGCCTTCACCGGGCGGCGCAGCAGAGTGCGCTGGGCTTCGAGGCTGCGGCGGGAGCTGGCGTCGCTGAGAAGTTTCACCAGTTCCAAATCCGGCAATTTCTCAAAATCCGGCATCGGTGGAGCCTGATACCCTTTTGGCGTCACACGGACGAGGAAACCGACGTCCTCGCCAACATAGGTGAAACTCGCGCCTTTCCAGCTGGCGGCGTAAATGTGGCTGGAGCCATCCACATCCAGATCGGTGACGCGCGGGGCTTTCAGGAACTCGTGCGCCTTGTCCGTGAAAGTGGAGCCCTTGGGCGTGACCTCATGGCGGTAGATCCACTCCTTGCCCCAGTCCGCCGTCAGCGGGACATTCTGATAGCCGGGCGGGAATCCGGGCTCAGCCAGCCAGGCCGCGCCGCAGCCGGAGCCGCCGCCGTAGTCCGCAAGCGGCTGCACGGCCTCGTCGTTGAAATTCATGTAGAGCGAGGGATACCCGTGGTGCTCCAGACCCGTGAAGTGGTGAAACCGGATGTCCCAGCCACCGCCGTCATTGGTGTTGTCGCGGGAAAAAGCCTCCATCGTGGGCGAGATCGCCACTTCCAGAATGTTGCGCGTGCCTTTGGAAAACACCTGAAGATCCGTGCCGTCCGGCCGCACCCGCACCACCCCGCCGCTGCGGAACTGGAGTTTTTTGCCGTCCGTGCCCTCGGCCTCCATGAAGCCAAAATCGCCGATGGCCAGATACAGCCAGCCGTCGATGCCCAGGGTCACGCCGTTGGACGTGTGATCCGCCGGACGGTCCTTGAAACCGAAGGCGATGTTTTTCACCAGCACCTTCTGCTCGTCGGCCACCCCGTCGCCGTTGTGGTCGATGAAGGCGCTGAGATGCGGCGGGTGCATGACATACACCCGGTCGTGATCCCAGACCAGTCCGCGCGGGGAATCCACATCCGGCACAAAAGCCTTCGACTCATCCGCCCGCCCGTCGCCGTCGGTGTCGCGCAGACGGATGATGGAGCCCCGCTTCGGCGCGCGGTCCAGCGATCCGTTTTTGTCCGAGCTGACATACACCGTGCCGTCCACCGAGGAGGCCACAAACACCGGGTAATTCGACTGCGGCGGACTGGAGAACAGCGTCAGATCAAAACCGTCCGGCACCTTCACCTCCTTTAAATAGGCGGCCTCCTTTTTCAATTGTTCCGGCGGGGGAGACGTCACCGGTGCCTGAGCGCGGGCCACAGGACTGGTGACCACAGTCAAAGCGGCGGTGCCGGCCGCGAGCAGCAGGGCCTGTTTCAGCATCGGGGATTTGGGGGACAGGGACAAAGGCATGGCAATAAATCGTGGGGTCTGGCTTGGAAAAGGGGACTGGGAAGCGTTGAATCCGAAGAACCGCCGCCCGGAGCGGCGGAAAACCGGAAAGGCGTCCTACGCAGGAAACCAGCCGCATTCTTTATGAATTTCCGCTACGGCAATCCGGTTTCGCGCAGGGGCACCGAGGGGAATTTGAACAGAAGGAAACAAAGAAAGCGAAGGAGAAAACGTTCTGTTCAGCCTGCGGGAATTTCTGAATGATCTTTGCGGCGTTGCTTCAGCAGATCAATCCGTCTCGCCTTGATTCGTGCCTGCCAGAGACCAAAATGGCCAAAGCCATTCGTCCAACCATCCACTTGGGATGGTTCAGCAATCTCGAAGAAACCCAGCACCACCACTCTCTTTCCGTTCCACTTGGCCATAACGCTCTCATCGAATGAAAATGCACCTTCCGTATCGATCCAGATACTTGAGGTATAGGCATCAGAGCGTCGTTCCGCTTTGGGACAATGATTCAAGGAAATGTTCTCAAAGTCGTAGGTCAGCAAACCTTCCACCTCGAAGCAATCACCGTTCCGCAAAGCCCTTAAATCCAGGGCTTCGTTGACTGATATCGCATTCATAAATTTGCGGGATCTCTCTTCGCTCCCTTCGCTTCCTTCTGTTTAAAATTCCGGCGCTCACACCAGCCCGCTCCGCTCCAGCAGCGGGCTCAGCTCGGGATCGCGGCCCATGAAGTCGCGGAAGAGTTTTTCGGGCGGTTCGGAGTTGCCCCTGCTCAGGATGCAGTCGCGGAAAGCGTGGCCGGTGGCCGGATTCAGCACGCCCTCCCGCAGGAAACGGCTGAAGCAGTCGGCGTCCAGGACCTCCGCCCATTTATAACTGTAGTAACCGGCGGCGTAACCGACCGGGCTGGAGAACAGGTGGGTGAAACGCCGCGCCATGGTCGGCGATTTGGTTTTCAGCGGCATCTGGTAACCTTTGAGAATCTCCTCCGTGACAGCATCGAGATCCACGTCCTCCCCCGGAGCCGCCATGCGGTGCAGCTCCAGATCCATCTTGCCGAACGCCAGCTGGCGCATGGTGGTGACCGCCGACAGATAATTCCGCGCGGCCATCATTTTCTTGAAAAGGCGGGCGGGAATCGGCTCATTGGTCTCATGATGCCGGGCGAAGAAATCGAGGCTTTCCCGCTCCCAGCAGAAGTTCTCCATGATCTGCGAGGGCAGCTCCACGAAGTCCCAGGCGACGTTCACGCCGTTGAGGGATTTGATGGCCACATTTCCCAGAAGGTGGTGCAGCAGGTGGCCGAATTCGTGGAACACCGTCTCCACCTCATTGTGGGAAAGCAGCGCCGGCTTCCCGTCCACGGAGGGCGTCATGTTTCCGCAGATCAGGCCCAGGTGCGGCTGACGGTCGTGGTCGCCGTTGGGGGGCGAACCGGTTTTCAGATAGTTCATCCACGCCCCGCCGCGCTTGGAGTCGCGGGGGTGCCAGTCGGCGTAGAACGACCCCAGATGCGTGCCCCGGTCATTGTGAATCTCATAAAATTTCACCTCCGGATGCCACACCTCCACCGCGCCGTCGGCCTCCGGCGGCATTGTTTCGCCGGGAGCCACAAAGACGGAGGGCTGCTGGCGGATTTTCAGACCGAAAAGCTGCTCGGCGATGCGGAACATGCCGCTGATGACGCCATCGATCGGGAAATACGGCCGCAGCTCCTCCTCATCAAAATCGTAGAGCGCCTTCCGGCGTTTCTCCGCCCAATAGGCCGTTTCCCACGGTTCCAGCGGCTCTGTCGGCAGGCTGCGGGCCTCGGCTTTGAACTCCTGAATCTCCCGCGTCTGCCGGCTGAACGCGCCCTCAATGCGGCGGTGCATGTCCTCCGTGAACTCCATGGCCCGCGCGCCATTGCGCGCCATGCGGCGCTCCAGCACCAGATCCGCGAAATCCGCCTTGCCCAGCAGCTGCGCCTTTTCCTGACGCAGCCGGAGAATATCCCGGATCAGCGGCGTGTTGTCCCACTGGCCCTTGCGCCCGATGCCGCTGCTGGCCTCCCAGAGCCCGCGTCGCGTGGACTCGTTCTCCACATGCTCCATCACCGGAATCAGGCACGGCGCTTTCAGAGTCAGCCGCCAGGCCGGCTCCTCCGGCGTGCCGTGGCCCTTGGCTCTGGCGTCGGCCAGAGCCGCCGCTTTCGCGGAATCGGGCATCCCGGCAATCCGGTTTTCGTCCGTGATGATGAGTTCCCAGTCGTTGGTGGAATCGAGGACATTTTCGGAAAACTTCTGCGTCACCTGCGCCAGTTCGGCCTCAATGGCCTCCAGCCGCTGCTTCTTGTCGGCGGGAAGATCCGCGCCGCTCTGCCGGAACTCCGCCATGGTCTCGTCGAAAAACCGCTTCCGCACGCCCGTCAGGGATTTGGCGTCCGGCGTGGCGCTGTAGGTTTTGAGCAGATCCCACAGCGACTCATTCAGCGTCAGCCGGGCAAAAAACTCGGACACCTTCGGCAGCATTTCGTTGTGGGCCGCGCGCAGTTCCGGGGAATTGCAGACCGCATCCAGATGCCCCACTTTCCCCCACGCCTCGGACAGCGCCGCCGTGCACTCCTCGTAAGCCAGAAACGTGCTCTCAAACGTCATGCGCCCCCGGTCGGTGCCGCAGACAGCGTCCAGTTTCGCCTCCGCCTCCGCCAGCGCGGCGGTGATGTCCGGCACCACCCGGTCAGGAGTCAGAGTGGACCAGCGGATGTGAAAGGAGGCGTTCAGAAAGGGATGGGAATCAGCCATGGAAGGTTGGGGACAGGCCGCGAGCATGATGCAGGGCTGTTTGGTGTTCAAGCCGTTCCATCCGCCGGGGCGGAGGAGGTGAAAGGGTTCAGGAGGAAAGGTGAAAGGGTTCAGGGTTCAGAAAAATCCCGCCGCACCCTGAAATCTGAAACCTGAACCATTTCCTTCTGAAACCTTTCCTTCTGAAACCTGAACCCTGAACCCTTTCACCTTCCCCCACTGAAACCTTTCACCTTCCCCCCCCGATTCCTCCTTGTCGCGCCCCGCCCGCCGCCGATGGTCGGCAGGATTCCCCCATTCATGCCCGGCTTTCCCCTGCCTCTGCCCATCCTCCCCCCGCCGGAACCCGGCGAGGCCTGGGGCTGTCTGGATCTTCCCGGCCCGCCGGATGTCCGGATCGAGGCCCGCGGCCCGTTCGCCTCCAGCGCCCTGCCCCCGGCCGACGGCCTCGCGTTTTACACCAACGACTTCGCCCTCAGCGATCCCGCGCCCTGGAAAATCCCCGCGCGCTCCGGCACCGCCGCCCGGTGCCCTGCGGCACCTTCCGATCCGGCTGATCAGACTGATCCGCCGGATCCGGCAAATCAGCCGGACCCGCCCATTCCCGCAACATCCTGGACACCGCCGGACCGGCGCGAATTCCGCGCCGTTTTCGACGAGGCCATGCGCGCCATCAACGGCCGCCAGCTTCTGAAAGTGGTGCCCGCCTGCACGGCCTCGGCGCGTCTTTCGGGCAATCCCGCCGCCGCCCTGCACTCGCTGCTGGATCCCGCCCGCTCCAACGGCCGGGGACATGCCGCCGCATGGAGCGATGGCGTCAACGGATTCGCCACCATCACCCCCGAAGTCCTCTTCCGCCTCGACGGCGCGCGCCTGACCACCATGGCCCTCGCCGGCACCGCCGACGCCGCGCACGAGGCCGATCTCCGTAAAGGCCCGAAGCTCGCCCGCGAGCACGAAATCGTCGTGGACGAACTGCACCGCCGCCTCGCCACCCTGGGCCGCGTGACCATGACCGACCGCGAAGTGGTCACTCTGGGCACCGTCCGCCACCTGCGCACCAGCCTGTCCGTCAATCTGTCCTCCGCGCCCGGCGGCAGCGCCCTGAACGACCTCATCCGCCTGCTGCACCCCACTCCCGCGCTCGGCATCTCCCCGCGCAGCGAAACCACCCTGGCCCAGCTCCAGGATTACCGGAAACGCTGCGGAGTCCCCGCCGCCTTCGGCGCTCCCTGCGGCGTCGCCTGGCCGGGCGGCGCGCTGTTTCTGGTGGCCATCCGCGGGCTGTTCTGGACGGAAAAGGAAATCCGCCTGCCCGTCGGCGGCGGCCTGGTGGCGGGCAGCGTTTTTGAAACCGAGTGGGAGGAACTCGAACTCAAACGCGCCTGGGTCCGCAGCGCCTTTGAACTGGATGCCGTCCATGCCTGAGTCCCCGTCAGACTCCAGCCTGCTCTGCGCGGTCACGCTTCAGGCGCTCATGGGATTCGGGGCCCTTCAGGAAGTCATCATCTGCGCCGGTGCCCGGAATTGCGCCCTCGTCGTCGCCTTCGCCTCCGCTCCCGGCATCCGCGTGTGGCATCATTTTGAGGAACGCGCCGCCGCCTTTTTCGCCCTCGGCCGCATTCTTTCGCACGGGCGCCCGGTCGCTGTCATCACCACCTCCGGCACCGCCGTCGCCGAGCTGTTTCCCGCCATTATTGAAGCGCACTACCAGGGCCTGCCCCTCGTCGCCCTCACCGCCGACCGCCCCGCCGCCTACCGGGGCACCGGCGCTCCCCAGGCCATCGAGCAGGCCGGAATTTTCGGGAATTACCCCGCGCTGTCCCTGGACGTGCGCGAACTGGACGACCTAGCCCCTCTGGCCGAATGGACGCGCCTCGGCCCGCTCCACGTGAATCTCTGCCTGGAGGAACCCGGCCCCGGGCAGCTCGGATGGCTCCGGAACTACGGTGCCGGTCTCACTCCCAACGACGGCCGGGAGGACGACGATCAGGAAAACGGGAGCAAGGAAAGAAGCCTTCAGGATCTCAAAACCACACTATCCCTTCCGGCGGCTCTGGACAGGAGCACGGGCGTCCCGCCCGTGAGTTTTCATCATCCAAAATCCCCTGCGCGCCAAAGAGTGATTCAGGAAGCCATCCTGACTCTATCCCTCCCCGCTCTTCTCCGCCCCCTTGTCCTCCTCGGTGACCTCCTGCCCGGCGAACTCCCCGCCGTCACCGCCTTTCTAAAACACCTCGCCGCCCCCGTTTACGCCGAAGCCGCCTCCGGCCTGCGCGGGCACCCGGAACTGCGGTCCCTCCTGATCTCCGGCGGCGACACCGCCCTGAAATCCATCCCCCACGACTCCGTCCTCCGCCTCGGCGGCGTCCCCGCCTGCCGCTTCTGGCGCGACCTGGAGGACCGCCCCCACGTCCCCGTCCTTTCCCTCACCCGCAGCGGCCACCGCGGGCTGGCGCGTGAAAGCTCCGCCTTCCCCCTGCTCCCGGAAATCCTGGAATCCCTGACCGCCTCTTTAAATAATACCACCGTTTCAGTTCCCGGCTCAGCCACCACGTCTTCTCCAAACCATCACCGCCCGCACATCCCCGATCTCCAGCCGGCCCTCGACGCCTGCCTCGCCCGCCATCCCGGCTCGGAACCCGCCCTCGTCCGCGCCCTCTCGGACCTGATTCCGCCCGGCGCGGTCGTCTTCACGGGAAACAGCATGCCCATCCGCGAATGGAACCTCTGCGCCCGGCCCGACCGTCCCCACCACGCCCGGGCCCTGCGCGGAGCCAACGGCATCGACGGCAACCTCTCCGCCTTCCTCGGCCTCGCCGTGGACGCGGCGGAAGCCTGGTGCCTGATCGGCGACCTCACCGCCCTCTACGACCTCGCCGCGCCCTGGATTCTCCCGCAGTTCGACTGCCCGAAACTCCGCATCGTCGTGATCCAGAACGCCGGAGGCAAAATCTTCTCCCGCCTCCCCGCCCTGCGCGGCCTCACGGAAACCGAGCGCCGCCTCATGGAGAATCCCCACCAAATTTCCCTCAAAGGCTGGGCCGAACAATGGGGCCTCAGCCACCACACCCACCACGGTCCCCTGACCACCCTCCCCCCGCTTCCCGACCGCCTCGTCCTCGAACTCCACCCCGACCCCGAAGCCACCGAAGCCTTCTGGCGCGACTGGAGCACAGCCGCCCGCCAAATCCCCTGAGCCATGCTCCACGCGCTCCACGGCAATTTCGGACTCCCCGGCGACTGGATGGCCGCCCTGCCCTCCGGAATTCCCGCCCGCTGCTGGAACCTCTGGGAAATCCGCCGCCATCACCCGGAAGCCGCCACCCTGCCCGGATTCGCCGCCTGGCTGAACCACCCATCCCCGCCCACACCATCCATCCCATCCATCCCATCCATCCCATCCATCCCGTCCATCCCGTCCATCCCATCCATCCCGTCCATCCCGTCCATCCCGTCCATCCCGTCCATCCCGTCCATCCCGTCCATCCCGT
>JAZKFB010000082.1:0-15853 GCA_040386695.1 Verrucomicrobiota bacterium | reverse complement strand
CCATCCCGGCACCCCGCATTCTCCTCGGCTACTCCCTCGGTGCCCGTCTCGCGCTTCACGCCCTGACCACCGCGCCGCCCGGTCTCTGGCAGGCCGCCATCCTCCTTGCCCCGCACCCCGGCCTGCCCGATCCCGCCGAACGCGCCACGCGTCTCGCCCACGACCAGACCTGGGCCGACCGCACCCGCCTCACCCCCTGGCCGGAAGTCCTCAACGCCTGGAACGCCCAGCCCGTTCTCGCCGGCGGCCCTTCGCCCTCCGCTTCCGAATCCTGGCGGCCGGAAATCGCCGCCGCCTTCGAAGGCTGGTCCCTCGGCCACCAGCCTTCCCTGCTTCCCGCCCTCGCCCAAACCAGGATTCCCCTCCTCTGGATCACCGGCGCGCGGGACCTTAAGTTCACCGCTCTCGCCGCCCAGGCCGCCGCCCTTTCCCCGCATATCCGGCACCACATTCTCCCCGCCTGCGGCCACCGCCTTCTCCATCAGGCTCCCGGCGAAATCCGCACCCTGATTTCCCGCTTCCTCCAAAATCCTCCACGCCCGGATCCGTCCCGGCCCGCTCATCAAATCCCGCCGGCATCCGCCTGATCCCGCCAGGGCCAGGTGGTCGAGGAAGTAGCCCGTTTTCATCCCCATCCACCCACCGGTCGCGAAGGCCTCGCTCCGGGTTCCCTCAAATTTCTCACGGCTGAAGTAGAACGAGCGGAAGTTGATATCGAACTGGGTGTCCTCGATGGCCTTCCGCCGCTTTTCCAGACGCCACTGGCGGCCCTCATACTCAAAGGTCTCCGTGAGAGGTGTCTGCCCCTGCTCAGCCGAGGAGGCGGCTGTTCCCGGAGCGGCCTGGATTTCCGGCGCGCTCTCCGCCGGCACGGGTGTCACAGCCGCGGGTTTGGCCGGCTGCTGGGAAAATGCCGTGCCCGCGCCGCCGAACGTAATAAGGACTGCCGCTGTGGCGCCTGCTGAAAGAAAAGACATTCGTGTGTTCATGAGAGGCTCGCTGGTTCGGTTGGGGGGAACGCTATTGGCCTTTCCACTCCTTGACATATCCCTGCGCCGTCTCCCGCAGGAACTGGCCGATTTTCGGATAGGTCTCCTCCGCCGGATTGGCCAGAGAAACGCGGACGGACCAGTCCGGTCCGCCGAAGCCACCACCGGGCATGAGCACAATGCCGGAATGCTCGGCCAGCCGGAAGAGGACATCGATGCACTGGTAATTCTTCCGCAGGAACTTGGCGAACTCCGGCCCATACTCCAGCAGCGGAGCATCCGGCCCGGCACGGGATACAGGTCACCGATGATGCCCTGGGCGAGTTCGTAGGCGAAAGCCTCCGGATCGAGCTTGAGCTTCTGGACACCCCACTCCCAGGTGTCGCCCAGCAATTTGATGCCGGGGGCTTTGGGGTTCTCTTTCAGGAAGGCCTCGAAACGTCCGGCCAGGCCGGGCATCCTCGCAATCTGACGGCCCGCATCGGGAATGGGAGTGCCGCGCCGGGACTCATACCGGCGCGGCGGACCTGGAGCGCGATGCGGGCGGGGCCGTGAAGATGTTTGTCCTCAAGCAGGCGGCCGTAGGGGGTGCGGGCGTGGCGTTCATAGGTTTTGCGGATTTTTGACCCGACGCGCTCTTTTTTGAGGAGTTTGAGGGTGGGTGGAAAGAAGTTATGCAGGTCGCTCCGGACGGTGTGCAGCTCGATGAGAAGGGGGGCGGGGGAGGGGGCGTCCAGGCGGTCCTCGCCGAGGAGTTCGCGGACGCGGGTGCAGTTTTTCTGTTCGATGTGGGCGTTGTCGTTTTTGTGCCAGGGGCGGGAGCGCGTGAAGTCGATGGCGGGCGCGCGGTCGCGCAGCCAGGTGAGGAGGTGCCAGTTCAGGAACTCGGATCCGTTGTCGGTGTCGATGCCGGGGAGGGCGAAGGGAAGCTGATTTTCCATGGCTTCGAGCGCCGCGCGGGTGTTGTGCTGTCCTTTGTTCCAGGCGGGATGCTGCTGCGTCCAGCCGGTGCAAATATCGGTGAGGACGGTGGTTCACCGGAAGCCGTCGCTCATGGAGCCGCCGCAGTGGGCGACGCTGTCGACTTCGGTCCAGCCGGGGCCGCTGATGTCCCACGGGCCGGTGCGCAGGGGGACCTGGGCTTTGAGGATGCGGTCTCCGCCGCGGCGCGGGTGACGGCTTCCGGCGGCCGCACGGCACGGGGCGAGGAGACGGTCGAGCTGCGCGGGGCTGATGCGCCGCAGGAGCGCGCGATGGGCGGCGCTCAGGGGGCGTTGGCTTTTTCCCAATGCGGCAACCAGTCGCGCAGGACGGTGTGGAGGCGCTTGCCGCAGGGCTGTTCGGCGGCGAGCCAGATCGCCGCAGGCGGGCGGGCGGCCTTGGCGCTTGTACGGCGCGCGGGGGGCGTCGCCCTTCACGGGCCGCCGCCCGCCGAGCACCTTGATGAGGTGTTTGCGATCAAGGCCGCTCACGGTGACGCATTCGTCAAGGAGCGCGCCCCGGGCCTGTCGGACGGGGCGCGGGAGGTAACGTTCACGCTGCAGTTGGAGGTATTCGGCAATGCTGTTTTGGCTCATGGACGGGGGCATGCCCACGGTGTCATGAGTTTTGAGTCAACCACCCCTCCGGACTCCCTTTTGATAGAGCGCTCCGGTGTCAAAACTTTTGAGTCAATGCGCTGCAGGACGCGGTTTTAATTTGAGCTTGTCAGGGAAGGTTTTGCTGGAGAGAATAGGTTTTCATGAAATTCAAAAGCATGATTGCCACCCGCGTCCCGCGAACTTTCCGGCTCGCCGGACGGTCCACCAGCATGGCATCTAACCGCTGAGGCTGCTCTGTCATCGGTGCTTTCTGTGATTCGAACCCGCTTTCCTGTTTCCACGTCTGTCCCCGCCCCATCGGCCGGCATATCTTAATCGTTCGCCCAACTTCGCAGCGTCATGAGCGACCCACCACAACCAAACCAATACAGCCGCGAGGACATGCTCCTTGCGTACCAGGCATTGCGGGAGCGTAGGTTGTCTTACGATGCGATGATGTGGCAGAGTCCCGCACTGGGTGTCGCCGCCCAATCATTTCTTTTGGCTACTGCATTCGATTTTTCGAAGGGATTTACTGCCTGCGTGGTTTGCTCCCTGCTCTCTATAGCCTTGGGATTCTGTTCCATGCAGCTTATGCTCAAGCACCGCCATCACGAGCTGATTACTACGGTTCAGTTACGGCAGCTTGAGCGCGACTACGGACTTTACCCTGTCCATGAGCGTCCAACGCAAGCGGTGGAGGATGATCACCTTTGGTGGATGACGAACATTTCTTCCTTCAGGCTTTGGATGGTGGCACTGCTCCTTCCCACCCTCGCTGGAGTTCTTGCCGCCGTTTCGGCACTACTGAAGCTATCCTGACCGCGATTCACAGAACTAACCTGATCTATTCACGTAACCAGGCGGCGGCGGGCTGGAAGGCTGGTGGCACCGGAAATGTGGCTTTTGAAAGACGTTTCTGGAGTTTTGACCCGCGCGGGGTCTTTCAAAGCGCCTTTTTTGCCCCATGTCCGTCCCGCCAGGGCATGGCTGCGCCCTGCCGGCCCCTGTTTTCCCTGCGGGCGGACCGCTCACTGGATTTTATCCGCAGCCGCTGGCCGGGGCGGCGGCGGGCAGCGCCGCCGTCGGCCCTCGGAAGGCGGTCACCTTCAGGGGCCTGCTCCACCACCCGGGCCAGAAGGGCGCTGCCGTCGTGGGCGCGCGACAGGTGGATTCCACCCCCGCCCGGCGCGGTCCTCTCCGCCCATAAGCCTCCCCCGGCCCGCGGCCTGAATAACAACAGGTCATGAGATCCATTCTCAGAACACAACTGGCGGGACGCCTGCTCCACCCGGGCCTGATACACCGGGAAAATGTTTTGCCGTGCTTGCTTGAAAACGAATTGGAATGAGTGCCCGGGAGGCGGAGTCCCGTCCGGCCCGGGAACGTCCGCAGGCGGAGACGCGGACCCGGGAAGGATGGGCCCGGTCTTCCATTGGAAAACGATGGAGAGCACCGGGATCAGAAAGGGGATGCTGATGGCGCTCCAGTCCGCGCGTCCCGCGGACGCCCGCAGCCATCAGGCCGGCGTTCCGCGATCCTTCCCGGATCCGGGCCATGGTCCGGGCGCGGCGCGGCGCTCAACCAGAGGCTAAACGGGAATTCCGCCGCCATAAGGCTGACAGCGGCCGCGTTCTTTTCGTAAAACCTTCTCCGCGTGATGCCGCAAGCCGGGCGGAGGCCCTGCCGGTTTGGCCGGGAGGAGTTTTCCCCCTCCAAAGCCACCGGCAGGATCCCCGCCCGCTTCCCTTTCGTCATTCCTCAGGAGGCTTCAGGGACTCACCGTCGCCCGGGCCACATCGGTCCATTCGCCGTTGGGCTCGCCCTTGTCCCAGAAGCGCATGCGGTATTCCCGGACTTCCGGGCGGGCGGGATCAAGGAGGGGGCGGGCGTCATCGTAGGGACTTTCGGTGTCGATGGCGAGGAACTCCCAGGGCCCCTCCGCGCGGCGGCTTTCGATATACGTGCCCATGTGACCGTATTTGAAAAACAGCAGGCGCACCGTCACTCCGCCCGGGCCGCGCCGGAATTCCGCCGTGAACTTCGGCGTGTCATGGCTGGAGGCGTCCTCGGCGCCCAGCACGCCCATATCCGCTCCGATGGCCTCGGTGTAGCCCGGCGAGCGCTTGAGGACCGCGATCACATCAAACAGCCGCACCAGGGCGCCGGCCGGGGTCGGCGTCACCCTCGCGGGTGGCGTGGGCGGGGTGAAGGACGGCAGAACATAAGGATCGGGGCCGCTTCCGCTGGACACCTCCTCCACGGCCACGGAACTCGCCGGGGAAAACGCCCGGGCCGCCGTCAGCCAGCGGCCCATCACATATTCCGTCCATCCGGCATCGTTCACGGCGGCGGCGAGCTTCGCCGGTTCCATTCCCAGACCCGGGCCGTAAAGCTCCAGTTTAACCGCGAGGTTATCCAGCCATTTCGCCTGATCTCCGATGCGGCTGGGATAGTAGTTTTGACGTTTCATAGGTCTGTGGGGGTGCCTGATTTTGTTTTTATTTGAGTGAGGTGGAGGCCGGAAATGATTCCCTCCCCCTTCCCCGCCAGCCATCTGATCCGTTTTTCCTGACGGATCCTGACCACCGGATAAAACCTGCTCCTATCTGGTTCTTATGGGCGAATCCAGCTCAATTCCTCACGTCCCTTTCCCGCCATTTTGACCCTTCCGCGGGACCCCTTGATCCTTAACGAGTCATCCCCTCCGGTCAAAAATCCGGGGGAGAAAAAATTTTGCGCCGTCCCCCGCCCCCAAAGAATTATCCCTCCCCGCAGGTGAGATGGCGGATGAGGGATTGGTCGTTGCGGCGTGATGCCCTTCGCCGGTGCCACCCCTTCAGCTGTGGCGCGGTCGGGCCGGGCCTTCAGCCCTCAAATTTCGTGGTCGCGGCATTCCGCGGGCGGAGCCTTTCCTCCAATGGTTTACGGTTTTTTCCCGAAAACAGATATTAGCCGGTGGTTGAGCGGGAGCGGCACCACCGGTGCCCGTGCGCAAAACCACCGCATCCCGGAGGATGCCAGACAGCTCCTTTCGCGTCAGACGGGGGACGCCGTTGTCCGCCATCCCTCCGGGATGGAAATTTCAGAAAATATCTTTCCGGGGATGTCGCTGGCGCTCAATCCCCGGCTAATATCTGTGAGGCCTCCGGCTCCAGTCCGTATGGGCAAAAAATTCGAATCAAAGGTTTCTCAGCCTGTCCAGCAGACGCCGTGCTCCGGGACAATGCCGGGCCACCACTTCGGGATCAATCCGATTGAGGAGCTCGAAGGACACCTTGCCCTTGTCATAGACTTTTTTACCACAGCCTGCCGTAGCCTGATCAAGGCTTGCAAAGATCGTCCGCTTCTCCACGGCTTCGGGGGCCGGCCATCGTGGAAGAGCGTTTTCCCGTAAGCAGCCACCGAAGAACCGCTGAAGCGCCTGCCGGTCCGCCACAAACCAGGTCTCCATGCAGGCGATCATCAGAAAGGCATCCTCAGGACCCGCGCCGGGCGGCCTGATCCAGCCGTCCCTCACCTCCAGATGCTCCCACGGGGATCTGCCCGCCACCACCAAGTCCTCACTGTCCACGAGCAGCAGGGGAAGCTCATCGCGCCTCCGGTTTTTCACTGCCGTGCGGAAATCGTCAAAGGCTTGATTTCTCCCGCCACAGCGGAAAGTGGCGGGCATTCTGCCCGCAAACCCCGCCTTCCCGAAAAATGCCGCCCAGGCCGCGCGGAACTGAGTGTCCTGCAAATGGGAGTCGCCCCCGCCCTCAATGTAAATTTTGACCTTCACCAGCGGTTCCCTCCCAGCTCGCCTTTGCTCCATAAATCGCCCAGAGAGTATTTTTCGAGCCAGTCTTTCAGGCGTTCCGCATCCAGGCGCTCAAAAACGGATTCTCCCTCGTGCTTTTCACAGACGACCACGCTTTCCGGATCATCGCCCAGAGCGTCAATCAGCATCCGGGAATGAGTGGTGATCACCAGCTGCGTCCGCTCCGAGGCTTCCACCAGCAGCCGGGCCAGCTGGGGAATCACATCGGGATGTAATCCAAGCTCCGGCTCTTCAATTACGATGACAGGAGCCGGGTTGGGGGCCAAAAGGATGATCAGGAGGGAAAGATATCGTAAAGTCCCGTCCGACAGCCGGCTGGCGGAAATCTCAACTCCTCCCGTCTCCGTGAGAAACAGCTGCAGGCTGCCGCCTGCCACCGGCCTCGCCCTGATCGCTTCGATATCGGAGTAAAGAGTCCGCAGTTCCTCGATGATCCGCCTTTCAGCCGAGGCCGGGAGAGAGGCCACCATCAAAGCCAGATTCTCTCCGCTTCTCCCCAGGCTGTCCGTGCGGCCATCCGGGCGCGGGGACAGCCTGACTCCGGCCTGCGGGCCAAAACACCAGTCGCGGTGAAGTTGGATGGAATCGTAGCTTTTACGGAGAAACTCGAAAATCTTGTAACGCCGACTGGCAGCGAAAGGGGAGCGGTCCTGTGAGAGAATGGATTCGACAGGATTCAGCTGGCCACGGGGAATCTCGCGTGTGCTTGTCATGTCTTGAAACAGCTCAACTTCCGTGCCTTCTCCATAATCTCCGGTGATTTGTCCTTCGTGAAGGCGGGCCAACCCACCTTCAAAATGGTAAAACCAGTATGGTTCATCCTCCCCGTCCCGGGCTGCCGCATAGGCCACCTCTTCTCCCGTTAATTCAAAAAGCTCACCATTCGCTTCGATGCTCAGAGAATGTCTGATATCGGAGGCGAAGGATCCAGCCGGATTTGCCACGACCATTGCGAGCGCCGCCGCGCCGCCCGGCACCGATCTATCCTTCCCGCCGGATTTCCAAAGCCACTCCCGGATCCCGCCCGCATCCTTCACCGGTCGAGCCAATCCCGTCGCAGCGGCGCGGAAAAGGTTGATCACCTCCAGCAGATTGCTCTTCCCGGAGCCATTGGGGCCGATCAGCACGTTCAGCTTCCGCATCGGCAGATCGATGCCTTTGGGGCCGAAGGACAGCAGCCCTGAGACTTTGATGTTTTTGATCAGCATGGCGGAGGAGAAAATTCAGCGGGAAGGGTCAGGATATTGGGATGGACATCCCCTTGGAACGGGTTGTGGAAAAATTCCGCTGCTGCCCGTCAAAAATGCCCACCATGGCGTCGATGGCCTTTTTTTGATAAGGGAGTTCTTCGAGGAGAATGACATTGATTGGAAAATGGCTGGACGGGAGAGTCGGAAGGGAACGCCTGCCTCCGTTTACCCATGGTTCCGCCGGACACAACAGCCGCGCGGCGGAAGGACTGGAAGGAACTCGCTTCTGAATGAGGGATCGGGAAGGCAAAGTCACGGCTTGTATTTAACCTGGATGAAAAAATCCACCACCCGGGGCGGAGGCGAACGGAGTCGGCAAACTCCTTCCTCCCAGCAAACGGGCTTAAAATTCCTCGAAACAACGGTGCCGGATTTCCGGGTGGCAGCTCCCTCCGCCGCCGGGGGTGTTCCCTCCGCCGTCCGGGGTGTTCCATCCGCCGCTGGGGGTGTTCCTTCCGCCGCCGGGGGTGTTCCCTCCGCCGTCCGGGGTGTTCCATCCGCCGCTGGGGGTGTTCCTTCCGCCGCCGGGGGTGTTCCTTCCGCTGCCGGGGGTGTTCCCTCCACCTTCCATGGAAGACCCCCGGCGTTCCATGGAAAACCCTCGACCTTTGAGGGAAGGCCCTCCGGCTTCCGGGGAAGACCCCGGACGCGGGAAGGAGCACCCCTCGCGGAGAATCACGGCACACGCCGGTGAAAAGGCCGGTGGTCCGCAGTCTGGCCCGGTGGATATCGATGACCCGCCCGGGTCAGTGCGCGGGAGGCGGAGTCCCGTCTGGCCCGGGAACGTCCGCAGGCGGCGGAGGCGCGGGCTCCGGAAGGATGGGCCCGGTCTTCCAGTTGAAGACGATGGAGAGCACGCGGATCAGAAAGGTGATGCTGATGGCGATCCAGTCCGCGACAGCGGGGGGCGGTCTCACCCAGCGTTCGAGCACGGAATGCGCGCAGACGCCCACCAGGGAGGCCAGCACGTAAAACTGTCCCGGTTTGAAAAGCAGCGGCTCCGAGCGCACCAGCACATCCCGGATGACGCTGCCTCCCACCGCATTGGCCACGCCGACGAAAATGGAGGCCGGCAAAGACAGCCCCGCCGCCTGGGCCTTGCTCATGCCCACCACGCCGTAAGCGCCGAGACCCAAAGCATCGGCATACAGAAAAAGCCCCTCCAGCTTCCCCGCTCCCTGATGAAACAGCCCCGCCGTCACACAGCCGGCGATGACGGCCCACAGATACCCCGAACTCCGCATGGCCGCCGGCGGGCCCTCCTGGATGAACACCCCGTCCCGCAGCAGGCCGCCGCCGATCCCCGAGCAGAGGGCCAGAACAAACAGCCCCACCCAGTCGTAATGCCGCCGGATGGCCACCATGGCTCCGGTGACGCTGAAGAGGAAAGTGGCTCCCAGATCGAGATAATGGTAAGGATTATCCATGCTTGTCCCCGTGAATCCGATGTTCGGACCAGGCAACCTTTTTGCCCGGCAATTCAGGATGAGCTCTGGCCGGATAGGGAGGCTGCGGGATGCGGGTCAGGGATGCGGCCGGGCGGACTGGAGTCAGGATTTCCAAATCTCCGGCGCTAGAGACGGTCGTAGAGCGTCAGCCGTTCCATGCCCAGCGCCTTGAATCCCTCCGGCGGCGGACGGTTTCCGGAGAAGCCGAAGTAGTTGGCATGCTGCGCCGCCACCGGCCGCACCGGATGGCCGCGGAGGTAGTCATCAAACGCGTCCAGGAGCGTGCAGGCCAGCGCGCCCGAGGGGCTGACAATGCCATTGCGGGCCGCGAGGGTGGGCATGAGCCGGGCGAAGTCCTGCTCAAAATATTCAAAATGCGTGCAGCCCAGGATCAGGGCGGTGACTTTGCGGCTCAGGAGCTCACGCGAGGATTCGCGCAGGTAATCCTTCAGGCGGTCCCGGTATTCCGGCTTCACCCGGCCCTCGCCATCCAGAATGTGGATCACATCCACGGCGGCGACCAGCTGCTGCGCGTCCCGCGCGACGATCTCCACATCATGCGGGAGATGCGCCGGCGGCTCCCAGTGCCGGATGCCCGCGCGGGTGGTGCCGCCCGGGCTGTTCTCATCCTCGCGGATCACCGCCATGTGCGGCGTGCGCGTGTAGTCGATCAGCTCCGGCGGCAGTTGCGGCAGAATGCCATTGGAGCCGAAAGTGTAAGGCACCAGGGGAAGCTGATGGCCGATGGCTCCGCTCAGCGCTTCCCGGTGCAGCTCCACGATCTGCTCGGCGTGCGACTGGATGGAGGCGGTGAGCTGCGTGCCCAGCACGCCGATGGTTTTCCGCCGCCGCTTCATGTCCGGATCCAGACCGATCCGGGCGCGCTGATAGGCCTGCTCCGCCGCCGTCCGCACCACGCTGAAAACGCGCACATTCTCCCCTGATTTTCCCGCCCTCCCGAAATGCGCCCAGGCGGCGCTGGCGGTGTTGCAGGCGATGCCGATGACCGGGCACAGCGGGGACAGGCGCTCGATGATGGAATCGGACAACCCGGCCACCACCTCCTGCTCCTTGGTGCCGTAAGGCAGATTCGCGGTGTCGCCAAAAAACACCACGCTGGCCGCCTGACGGTTATCGGCCAGTATCCGGGCCAGAAAAGCCGCCGCCACCATGCCGCCGCTGCCGGAGTCAAAGACCCCGATGGCCTGGCGGGCGGAAATGCGGGGGGTGGGCACGGACTCCACCCTCCAGTCATCGGACGGCGGCCCGGACACGGGCCCCGGAGCCGGGACCACCGCGGTGGTTTTCACAGTTTTCATGGCGGCGGAAACGGGGCTGATCAGCACTTGGGCGCGCTCCTGTGGGCGTGCAGCCGCGGCGGCTTCATGTTGCCGCCATTCTTTTCCAGGAACTGGCAGGCTTTGATGATGTCCTCCGCCAGCTGGTCGATCACGTTGCGGTTGATGTGAGCCCGGATGTCAGCGGCGGCAGCGGGGATACCCGCACTATTGACTCCTCCTCCCAGCGGTGGATTCACGGACTCGGCGTCGGCAGCTCCTGGGAAGCCGACGTCTGGGCCCGGGTGCGGTCCCGTAAAGCCGCCGCCGAAGCCGACAGCCTTTCCCTCCAGGCCGACTACGAGTATGCCCGCCAGTCCCTCGCCGCCCAGGTGGTGCGGGCTTACATCTCCGCCATCGAGGCCGCCCAGCAGTCGGTGAACGCGGAGGAGACGCTGAAGCTTTACCAGGAATACTCGCGGCTCACCGGAGTTCTGAAGGAGCAGGGATTCGCCAGCGATTTCGAACTCTCCCAGATCGGCTCGCGCAGCGCCGCCGCCAGGGACACGCTTCTCGCCGCCCAGGCCGCCCGCGCCCAGGCCATCCGCGCTATCGAAGTGGTCACCAGCCACTACCCCGCCGGCAAGGCCCGGCTTCGCCGCAGCTTCCCTGATGGACTGAAAAAAGCGCCCGCCGGCCTGCCTTCCCAGCTCCTGGAACGCCGCCCCGATCTCATCGCCGCCGAGTGCCGTGTCGCCGCCGCCTTTCACCGGGTGAATGAGGCCCGGGCCGCGCGGCTGCCAAGATTCGCCATCAGCGCCACCGGGGCTCTCGGCAGCGCCAGTGTGGATGGCGTGGGCGTGCTGGATGCCGTGAACTGGAGTCTGGCCAGCGGCGTGGTCCAGCCCATCTTTTTCGGCGGCGAGCTCAAAGCCGCGCAGGATCTCCGCAGCGCCGAACAAAAGGCCGCCGCCGCCCAATACACCGCCGCCGCCCTGCGCGCTTTCAAGGAAGTCGAGGACGCGCTCACCAACGAATCCTTCCTCCGCCAGCGCGAGGAGGTGCTGAATGAAATGGTCGCCAGCAGCTCCCGGTCCGTTTTCCTCGGGGGCAAACAATTCGAGCAGGGTCAGACGGAAATGTTCACCATCCTCCGGCTCGCCGGCGAAAACCTCTCCGCCAAAGTCGAACTCACCAAAATCCGCGCCGCCCGGCTCCGGGAGCGCGCGGACCTTTACCTCGCGCTGGGAGGCGGCTTCAGTGGAGCGGATGGCAAATAAACACCCATCGGCCCACCGGTTTACAAAGCCGCCATTCCGCCGGAGGACTGGCTCCAGATGATCCGCCTGAGCCACGTCAGCCGCAGTTACGAGCAGCAAACCGGACTTCCCGTCCGCGCCCTCGACGATTTCTCCCTGACGCTTGCCGAAGGCAGCATGACCGCCATCACCGGCCCCAGCGGCTGCGGCAAAAGCACCCTCCTCCACCTCCTCGGCGCCCTGGATCATCCCGACGCCGGGGAAGTCGAAGTCGCCGGCATCCCCCTGCATCTTGCCGGCGAGCGCCAGCGCACCCTCTACCGCCGGGAAACGGTGGGCATCGTCTTCCAGTTTTTCCACCTCCTGCCGGGAATGACCCTGCTGGAAAACGTGGCTCTCCCTTTAATATTAGGTGGAACGGGGAAACGTCCCGCCTCCGAAAAAGCCGCCGCGCTCCTCCAACTCGCCGGATTGTCCGAAAAAACCGCCCGCCTGCCCCACGAGGTCAGCGGCGGCGAACTCCAGCGCGCCGCTGTCGCCCGCGCCCTCGTCCGCCAGCCCCGTCTTCTCCTCGCCGACGAGCCCACCGGCAACCTCGACTCCGAAAACGCCGCCCGCGTCATGGACCTCCTCCACACCGTCCACCGCAGCGGCCTCGCCACTATCGTCCTCGTCACCCACAGCCCCGAAATCGCCGCCCAAGCCCCCGGCCGCATCGCCCTCGCCGACGGGAAAATCGCTTTGCGGTGAGTGTTTGACGATGATTCGGTCACTCTCCAAATGCCCGCCTACAACATTGATGAACTTAAGGCCGGGAGCGGCCACCCTGCGGAACTGCTGTTTCGGCTATGGGGCATTTGGCGCGAGGCGGGACCGGACGTATCGCTTTTGCCGGAGGAGCGGATCGTCCACGATGCATGGACTTATGACACAGCGAACGGCAACGGAATAGGCGACATTCTCATCAACGAACGTTATGACGAGTTCGCATCCGGATTGGGGGCGCTCCGTCACCTTGGTTCTCCGGAGCTCGACCTTTACGTCGCGGGTATTGTTGCCACGCTCAACAAATTCGGAATCGACGCCTTTAATCCCGAATCGATCGATGCCGCATTTCTCCGGGGCGAGTCGCCGCTCAGCGCCCTCGAAGCAGCGGAACAGCCTTTCCTCAAGCAACTATGGAATGGAGCCATCCTTGAGGCTGCGCAGACCTACATCAACCAGCACATTGAAGCATTTCGACATCGCGGCCAAGCGGACTAGCAAGATGCCGGAGGCAACCGCCGGATCCGAACCGGGCACCGCCTGAAATGATTTCCAACAAAGAGATTTTGGATTGATGACCACCCACACTCTTAATGTCCGGATCACCGGTTTTACGGATTCGAATTTTCCGGGATGGGTCGAATGCATCCTGCGGGACGCGGAGGGCCACGAATGGACAATCAGGGATAAATTGCCAATCTTTACCAAAGCTCCATTAAATGCGCGGAGTGTCTACCCGCAGCCTGGAGTGATTGCCTGCGTGATTGTGCGGCAGTGGGTGGATGATTCCGGCCGCGTGCGTTGTATTATCGGCACCGAACGTCCATGGGGGGTCTTTGCGAAGGACGGGCAGACACAGTTTGAGGTATTCCTTGATCAGCTGACCGCGGAGGCCTCCGAATGAAATGCCATCGGTCCGCGTTTCATTTTGATTTGGACTCTTCTCCGAATTCAAACCGCCCTGCGGCGCATTTTCAGGAAAAAATTGTGGATAGCTCCTTGCCAAGCGGTGGCGGTGTGCTACGAATCCAGCCCCTCCGAGCCATTTCAGGTTCGGCGCGCTGTCTATTTACCTTCTCGGAGGACGTAGTCCGGGCGCGATCTCCTTCCGATTCTCCTTAACATTCCGCCGTTCCATGAAAGTTCGTCCTTCCGTCAAGCAGCTCTGCGAAACCTGCCGCATCGTGCGCCGTGAAGGCGTGGTGCGCGTCATCTGCAAAAACCCCCGCCACAAACAGCGCCAGGGTTAATTCCAATTTCCAAACTGACTTCATTTCCCCACTCCTATGGCCAGACTGCTCGGTGTTGATATTCCCAATGAGAAGCGCATTGAAGCTTCCCTGCCTTACATTTACGGCGTCGGCCCCTCGCTGGCCCGCAAAATCCTCGGCCAGGCCAACATCAACCCGGACACCCGCGCCGGGGAGTTGTCCAATGAACAGCTCAGCGCCATCATCGGCATCATTCAGGCCAACGGCATCGTGATCGAAGGCGACCTCCGCCGCGATATCCAGATCAACCTCAAGCGCCTCCAGCAGATCAACTGCTACCGCGGCACCCGTCACCGCAAGGGCCTCCCGGTCCGCGGCCAGCGCACCAAGACCAACGGACGCACCCGCAAGGGAGCCCGCCGCACCGTCGGGGTTCAGCGCAAGAAGTAATCCCCGTCCCTTATCCCTTTCCCCAATTTTATGGCCGAAGAAACAGTTCCCCCGGTGGCTCCCGCCGCCGCCCCGGTCCCAGCAGCTCCCGCTCCTGTGGCTCAGACCGCCGCCGAAATCGCGGCCGCCGCCGCCGCCGCCAACAAGGAGGCCGTCAAGCTCCTCCTTGACCCGAATGCCGAGGGTCAGCCCAAGATCGTCAAGGCCAAGGGCTCCAAGAACGTCACCTCCGGGATCGTTCACGTGGTCTCCACCTTCAACAACACCCTCGTCACCGTCACCGACCTCAAGGGCAACGTCATCGGCTGGTCCAGCGCCGGCAAGATGGGCTTCAAAGGCAGCCGTAAAAGCACCGCCTACGCCGCCCAGATGGTTTCCCAGGACGCCTGCCGTCAGGCCATGGGCCACGGTCTCCGCGAGGCTGAAGTCCGCGTCAAAGGTCCCGGCTCAGGCCGCGAGTCCGCTGTCCGCGCCGTCCAGACTCTCGGAGTGGACGTCACCTCCATCCGCGACGTGACCCCGGTTCCCCACAACGGCTGCCGTCCTCCCAAGGCCCGCCGCGTGTAATTCCTGAATTTCAAAACTTAAGACAACTCACTTAAAATGGCACGTTACACGGGTCCCAAGGACAAAATCAGCCGCCGCTTCGGAGTCGCCATCTTTGGCCCCTCCAAAGCCATGGAGCGCCGCAACTTCGCTCCCGGCCAGCACGGCGCCCGCAGCGGACGCAAGAAACTCTCCGACTACGCGATCGCCCTCGCTGAAAAGCAGAAGCTCCGCTACCAGTACGGAATGCTCGAAAAGCAGTTCCGCAAGTTCTTCGAGGAAGCCTCCCGCCGCCGCGGCATCACCGGCCAGATCCTCCTCCAGATGCTGGAACTCCGTCTCGACAACGTGGTTTACCGCCTCGGCCTGGCCAACTCCCGCAACGCCGCCCGTCAATATGTCGGCCACGGCCACGTCACCGTGAACGGCAAGAAGGTGAGCATCGCTTCCTATCAGTGCCGCCCTGGCGACAAAATCGCCATGAAAAACGCCGTCCGCTCCAAGCAGATGGGCGTCCGCGCTCTCGATCTCACCCAGGCCATCCCGATTCCTGACTGGGTCACCCAGGACAAGGATGTCCTCGGCGGCACCGTTAACCGCGTCCCCACCCGCGAGGAAATCGACCCTATCGTCAACGAGCAGCTCGTCGTCGAACTCTACTCCCGCTAAGCCCCGGCCCGGCGGAGAAAGAGAAACCAAACCTTCTTCCAAAACGGCAGCCTGCAAAGGCTGCCGTTTTTTGTGTCCAGGCCACCCGATTTTTCCCAACAAAAATCCAGCTGTTGCCTCCAAAAGAGAATCTTCCGATTTCCCAATGAGCTTCAACTTGCTATCATGGATTCTGCTTGCCTCGTTGTTTTCCATCCTTCCTTTGCACGCTCAGGAGGTAGTGCCTTTGAAAATCGGAGACAGCCTCCAGGTGGAACTCTATGAAAGCGCCGCTTATCCCGATGAACCCACGCGCGTCCGTCGTTCAAAAGTGGATGAAGCCGGTAAAATTTCCATTTTCGGCCTCAAAACCCAAATCCATGCGGAAGGTCTGACGGCTCCTCAAGTCGCGGAAGTTTTGATCACTGCGTGGAAGACCGAAAGCCAAACGCCGCCTGCAAAAATCGTGGTCACTTCGGGCTCAAAAGCTCCGCCTTCTTCTAAACCACGCAAACCTCCAGCCATCGGACCGGGCGCCTTCATCAGGATTGAGTCCCGGCCGTGCAAATGTTATTCTGTAAAAGTGGCGGTCAGGCTTGGGGTGTTTGAG
>JAZKFB010000081.1:0-12945 GCA_040386695.1 Verrucomicrobiota bacterium | reverse complement strand
AAGGGTCGCGCGGCGCAAGGCTAAAGTCTTTTACAGAACAGATCTTACACCCCCTTTGAAACTCAGCGCAGTGGATGCTGGAAAGTTTGATGCCGCCGAAAACAAGTTCTTGGAAGATGTCCCGGAAAATCAAGTTATTCAGACTCCCCGCAAGCATGATCTCCTGCTGACCCGTGCAAATACTCCGGAACTCGTTGGCGACGTTTGTTGGGTCTCGAAAGACTTTCCGAACTTGATTATCCCCGACCTGATTTACCGCCTTACCGTAGAGCGCGCCGAGGCAGAGGAGCGCTTCATCATGTATTATCTTCTCTCTAAAGTCGGAAGAGCATCAATCGAAGCGCAGGCGAGGGGTTCCAGTGGCTCAATGGTCAAACTGGGCCAAGGACATTTGAAAGATTTTCAGGTGGTATCTCCCTCACTAATCGAGCAGCGGCAAATCGCGGCGTTTCTGGACTGGAAGACGGGGCAGATTGACGCGCTGATCGGGAAGAAGAAGAAGCTGCTGGAGAAGCTCAAGGAAAAGCGCATCGCCGTCATCACCCAAGCCGTCACCCGTGGCCTCAACCCCGCCGCTCCCCTCCGAGACTCCGGCATCCCCTGGCTCGGCCACGTGCCGCAACATTGGGAGGTGATGAAGTTTGGCTATCGAACGAACATTCAGGAAGGCCAAGTGGATCCTGAGGCTGAGCTTTATTTGGACCAGCCATTGATCGCCCCGAATCACATCGAGTCCAATACAGGACGAGTGTCTGATGTGACGTCAGCGCACGATCAGGCCGCAATTAGCGGGAAGTATTCGGTAAGGAAAGGCGACGTGGTTTACAGTAAGATTCGTCCACACCTCAACAAATGCGCACTCGTGGATTTTGATGGACTATGTAGCGCGGACATGTATCCGATTCGAACTGAACAGGAACTCACGCCGGGCTTCTTGCACTACTGGATGTTGGCGCAGCCGTTCTTGGATTATGCGACGGAATCGTCAATGCGGGTGGCCATGCCAAAGCTGAACCGTGATACATTGAGCGCGGCACCACTTGTTGTGCCTCCTGAATCAGAACAGAAAGCCATTATCGCTCACGTAGAAGCCGTGACTAAACGCATTGATTCGTTGACCGTAAAAGTGGAAGCCGTCATCGACCGCCTCATCGAATACCGCAGCGCCCTCATCACCGCCGCGACCACAGGCCAAATCGATGTCAGAAAGGTGAAAATTCCTCCGCCGAAAGGATGATTGCCGCGTGTCCGGACATTGCTTAACCTGAATCCATGAATATCACCCTCCAACCTGCCGTTCTGCGCTGGGCCCGCCTGCGTGCGGGGCTCAGTGAGGCGGAGCTGGGAAAGCGGCTGACCACCGGGGAGGAGCGGGTGAAGCAGTGGGAGACGGATGGGGAGATCAGCTACAAGCGGGCCGAGAAGCTGGCGGCCAGCACCCATACGCCGTTCGGCTATCTCTTTTTGGCAATGCCTCCGGAAGAGCGGCTGCCGATCCCGGATCTGAGAACGGTTGGCAGCCAGGCACTGGCCCGGCCGAGTCCGGACCTGCTGGATGTGATTTATCAAAGCCAGCGCCGGCAGGAGTGGTTCCGGGAACACCAGATCGCCGAGGACGCGGAGAAGCTTGCTTTTGTAGGCAGCACCCCCGTGGGATCCAGTGTCAAGGATGCGGCTGCTGCCATCAGGAGCGTGCTGCGCTTCCATCCCTCGGAGAGCCTGGAAACCCAGCTGGATGGGGTGCTGCGGGACTTCTGCGAGGCGGTGGAGGCGGCGGGGATCCTGGTGGTCCGCACGGGAACGGTGGGGAACAATACCCGCCGGACTCTGAAGGCGGAGGAGTTCCGGGGATTCGCCCTGGTGGATGACTACGCTCCCCTTGTTCTGGTGAATGCGGCCGATTTCAAAGCGGCGCAGATTTTCACCCTGGCTCACGAGTTGGCGCACATCTGGGCCGGAGAACCCGCGCTGTCGAATCTGGAAAACAGCCTGGTGCCGGAGCAGGCGAGGGTGGAATGGTTCTGCAATGCGGTGGCCGCGGAGTATCTGATCCCCTTGGAGGACTTGAAGGCCCGTCTGAAGGAAATGCCGGAAACCCCCGCTCAGTCCATGGCCGCCCTGCGCCGGCATTACCGGGTAAGTGATCTGGTGGTCATCCGCCGTCTCCATGATGCCGGGGAGATCAGCCGGGAGGAGTTCAAGACCTGGTATGAGAAGGCCCTGAACGACTACGCATCGCTGCCGAAAAGCGCCGGCGGGGATTTTTACCGGAATCAGCCGAATAAACTGGGAAGAAGATTTGCCGGGGCGCTCATCGCGAGCACCCTGGAGGGCAAAACTTTATACCGCGACGCCATGGCGCTGCTGGATTTGAAGAAACTGGCCACCTTCCAGGAGGTGGCCCGAAACCTGAACTTTACACTCTGATGGCCTATCTGCTGGATGCCAATACGTTCATTGAAGCCAAGAACGGGTACTATCATTTTGAGGTCTGCCCGGGATTCTGGGATTGGATCCTGGCGGGCAAGGAAGCGGGGAGGGTGTTCAGCATTGCCCGGGTGGGGCAGGAACTGAACGCGGGAACGGATGCCCTCAGCCAATGGGCCGTAAAGGAGGCCGCGGGATTATTTCTGGCTGCGGACGAGGGCACCGTCCTCGAAATGAAAAAGGTGGTGAACTGGGTGATGAGCCAGCCTTACGACGAAAAGAACCGCGCGGGTTTTTTCTCCAAAGCGGATCCCCTGCTTATCGCCCATGCTCTGGCCCACGGACACACAGTCATCACCCACGAGACCAAGGTGAATGCCGAGAGCCGGAAAGTGAAGGTGCCCAATGTATGTGATGCCCTGGGAGTCAGATGGATGCATTCCTTTAAAATGCTGCAGGAGGAGAAAGCCCGGTTCATTCTGTCCGCCTGATGAAAAAACACACCGAAACCCGCCTTGAGGACGCGATCATCGGCCACCTGACCACGCAGGGTGGCTATGTTTTCGTGGATTACCGCGAAGGCGAGGCGAAGGACCGTTACGACAAGGCGCGGGCGCTGGACCCGGGGCTGGCGCTGGGATTCATCCAAAGCACGCAGGAGAGGATATGGCAAAGCCTGGAAGCCATCCATGGTGAGGAGACGGGAAAGGTGGTGCTGGATCACCTGGTCAAGGAACTGGACACCAAGGGCATGCTCAAAGTGCTGCGCCAGGGTTTCAAATGTTACGGGAAGAAGCTGCGGGTGGCTGTATTCGCCCCCAACAACCGGATGAATCCCGAGACGCTGACGCTCTACGGGAAGAACGTCCTTTCCGTAACGCGCCAGCTTTACTACGGGACGGAACACGCGAGGTCGCTGGATCTGGTGCTGTTCCTCAATGGGCTGCCCATCGCGACGGCCGAACTCAAAAATCCGCTTTCCGGCCAGACGGTGGAGGACGCTAAAAAGCAATACAAGAAGGACCGGGACTTCCGGGAGCCGCTTTTTGAGTTCACCAAACGGACCCTGGTGCATTTCGCGGTGGATCAGGATTTGGTTTTCATGACCACGCGCCTGAGCGGTGACAAGACGCACTTTCTGCCCTTCAACATGGGCCATGATGGCCACGCGGGAAATCCTCCCGCAGCCGATGGCGGATACCGCACGGCCTACCTGTGGCGCGAAGTGTGGCAGCGGGACAGCCTGCTGGACATCCTCGGGCGCTTCATGCACCTGCAGGTTGAGGAAAAGCGCATCCTCACGGATGAAGGCATCCGCAAGATCACCAAGGAAACGATGATCTTCCCGCGCTATCACCAGATTGACTGTGTGCGCCGGCTGGTGAGCCACGCGAAGGCGCATGGCCCAGGACGGAACTATCTGGTGCAGAACTCAGCGGGATCGGGTAAATCCAACTCGATCGCGTGGCTGGCGCATCAGCTTTCCAGCCTCCATGACGCGGCGGACAAGAAGGTTTTTGATTCGGTGATCGTGGTGACGGACCGCCGGATACTGGATCAGCAGCTCCAGAACACCATTTACCAGTTCGACCACAAGCAAGGCGTGGTGCGGAAGATAGACGAGGACACGCGGCAACTCGTGCAGGCCCTGATGAGCGCCACTCCGATCATTATCACCACCCTGCAGAAATTTCCGTTCATCTCATCGACCCTGGATAAACTCCATGAGGAGGATCAGCCGGGGATCAGCATCCCCACCAGAGACAAACAGTTTGCCGTGATCGTGGATGAGGCGCACAGCTCGCAGTCAGGAGAAAGCGCCATGGAGCTCAAAGGCGTGCTGAATGCCCACAGCCTGCAGGAGGAGGCAGCGGAGTATGCCGTCAAAAATCAGTTGGTCCTGGACGAGGATGACGACGCTGACCAGCTGGCTGAAGTGGTCCGCGAAATGATGCGGCGGGGCAAACAGGCGAATCTGAGCTTCTTCGCTTTCACCGCCACGCCCAAATACAAAACCAAAAAAGTCTTTGATGAGCCAGGCCCCACAGGGGAAGCCCCATTCCACCTCTACACGATGCGGCAGGCGGTCGAGGAGAAGTTCATTCTGGATGTCCTGAGGAATTACATCACCTACGAAGCCTATTTCCGCATCGTCCAAGCCACGGAAAAGGATGTCCATGTCGAGCGGAAGAAAGCGGCGCGAGCGCTGGCCCGGGTTCTGACTCTGCATCCCCACAACCTCGCATCCAAGACGGAGGTGATGGTGGAGCATTTCCGCACTCATGTGAGACACAAGATCGGCGGACGGGCCAAGGCGATGGTGGTGACGGACTCGCGGCTTCACGCGGTGCGCTACAAGCAGGCCTTCGACAAATACATCATGGAGAAAGGCTATACCGATGTCCGGACTCTGGTGGCGTTCTCAGGAATCGTGGAGGACCCCGACGCTTTGGGGAAAAACTGGACAGAAGTCGGGATGAACGGCGGCATCAAGGAAAGTGAGCTGCCGGAAAAATTCGACAGCCATGAATACCAGGTGCTGCTGGTGGCGGAGAAGTATCAGACCGGATTCGATCAGCCGCTCCTGCACACCATGTATGTGGACAAGAAGCTCACCGGCCTGCACGCCGTGCAGACCCTTTCCCGGCTGAACCGCACCTGCGCCGGGAAGGAGGACACCTTCATTCTGGACTTCCGCAACAAGCCGGAGGAAATTTTCAAAGCCTTCAAGCCCTACTACGAGGACACGCCCGCCGAACCGCTCACGGACCCGCAGCATCTTTACCGTCTGCAACATCAGATCGAGGAGACCGCCTTGATTTTCCAGGAGGAGGTCAAAGCGTTCTGCGGCGTCTATTTCAAACCCCGGCGGAAGGAGACCGTGCATGATCATGCGCGGATGAATGGCGTGCTGGATCAGGCCGTGGAGCGGTTCAAGGAACGCCCGGAGGAGGAGCGCGGGGAGATTAAGGCTCTGCTGGTGAACTTCCGCAACCTGTATGGCTTCCTGGCACAAGTGATCCCTTATCAGGATTCCGACCTTGAGGAGCTCTACACCTACCTTCGATTCCTGCTCACCAAGCTGCCCAGGCGTGAGACCGGGCCAGGCCAGCAATTGGAGGACGAAATAGAGCTTCAATATTACCGTCTGCAAAAGATCAGCGAAGGTCAGATCGACCTCAACACCGGTGACGCGCACCCGCTGAAAGGCCCCAGCGACGTTGGCACCGGCCAGGAGGATCAGAAAATCAAGCTTTCAGAGCTCATCGACATCCTGAATGAGCGCTTTGGAACGAACTTCACCCTGGCGGACCAGCTCTTCTTTGACCAAATCCAGGAAGAGGCCATCGAAAGCGAGACGCTGCAGAAAGCGGCATCCACCAACTCGAAGGACGACTTCCGTTACGTTTTCGAGAAAGCCTTCGAGGGCCTCGTCATCGACCGCATGGAAGGCAACGAGGAGATTTTCAGCAAACTCATGGCCGATGGAGAATTCCGGAAGCTGGCCGTGGAGCACATGCTTGCCAAAGTCTACAAAACGCTGAAGAGCTCCACAGTCGAAAGTGCAGGGTACCCGTGAAGTTCCGACAGACACTGGTTTCGGGTGAAATCCGGACAATCCGCGCGCCATCCCTGACAAAAGGGAAGATTCGGGCCCCGGGGCGCCGGTATTCCCGTAATGAGGCTCAGATGATGGATTTTCCCCGATGCGGAGTCCGCTCAGGGCAGCGCCGGCGGGGAGAGGGAGCGGATTTGTTACAGTCCCTCCTGTCCCCGCCGGGGCGTGAACGTCAAGTTAACCGAAAGGTTGTTGGCCGTCCCCCCGGCGGAGGAACACGTTCAGGTTCAGTCCTCCTTGCCTGACGCCATGAGGCTGGCGACGACGCTGAGGTCCTCCAGGGTGCTGGTGTCGCCTTTGACGAGGCCGCCGGCGCAGATTTCCTTGAGGAGGCGGCGCATGATCTTGCCGCTGCGGGTTTTGGGCAGGGCGGCGGTGAAGCGGATATCGTCGGGGCGGGCAATGGCTCCGATGACTTTGGCGACGTGGGCTTTCAGCTCCCTGTTCAGAGCCTCGGAGGCTTCATAACCGGATTTCAGGGTCACAAAAGCCACGACTCCCTGCCCTTTGATCTCATCCGGACGGCCGACGACGGCGGCTTCGGCGACGGTTTCGTGGGAAACCAGGGCGCTTTCCACTTCGGCGGTGCCGAGGCGGTGGCCGGAAACGTTGAGCACGTCATCCAGACGGCCAACAATCCAGAAATTCCCCTCCTTGTCGCGGCGGGCTCCGTCGCCGGCGAGATAGATGCCGCCTTTGTATTCCTTCCAGTAAGTGTCCTTGTAGCGCGCCTTGTCGCCCCAGATGCTGCGGAGCATGGAGGGCCAGGGCTGGCGGATTACCAGCTTGCCGCCCTCGTTGGGACCGCATTCCCTGCCGCTTTCATCCAGAATCGCGGCGTCGATGCCGAAGAACGGCAGGGTCGCGGTGCCGGGAGTGGTGGGGGTCGCGCCGGGGAGCGGGGAGATCATGATGGCTCCGGTTTCCGTCTGCCACCAGGTGTCCACGATGGGGCAGCGGCCGCCGCCGATGACATTATGATACCAGATCCAGGCTTCGGGATTGATGGGCTCGCCGACGCTGCCGAGGAGACGGAGCGAGGAGAGATCGTGCTTTTTCACATGCTCATCACCCCACTTGATGAAGGCGCGGATGGCGGTCGGGGCGGTGTAAAGAATGGTGACCCGGTAATCCTCGATGATTTTCCAGAAGCGGTCCTTCTCCGGCCAGTCCGGCGCGCCCTCGTACATCAGGACGGTCGCGCCGTTGGAAAGCGGACCATAAACCAGATAGCTGTGGCCGGTGACCCAGCCGACATCGGCGGTGCACCAGTAAACATCCGTGTCCTTCAGATCGAAGATGTATTTGGAAGTTGAATAGGTGCCGGTGAGATATCCGCCGGAGGTGTGCAGAATGCCCTTGGGTTTGCCGGTGGAGCCGCTGGTGTAGAGGATGAAAAGCGGGTGCTCGCTGTCGAAGCCTTTGGCGGGGCAGACGGCGCTGACCTTCTCCATTTCCTCATGCCAGAAAACATCACGGCCCGGCTGCATGGTGATTTCGCCGCCCGTGCGTTTGAGCACGATCACGCGTTTGATGCTGTCCGCGCCCGCCGCCAGGGCCGCGTCCACGTTCTCCTTCAGCGCAACGACCTTGCCGCGCCGGTAACCGCCGTCCGCCGTGACCACCACCGTGGCTTCGCAGTCCTCGGCGCGGTCGCGGATGCTCTCGCTGCTGAAGCCGCCGAAAACCACGCTGTGAATCGCTCCCAGCCGGGCGCAGGCCAGCATGGCGACCACGGCCTCGGGCACCATGGGCATGTAAATGATCACGCGGTCCTTGGCTTTGACGCCATTGGCTTTCAGCACGTTGGCGAAGCGGCAGACCTCGCGGTGAAGCTGCTGGTAAGTCAGAGTGCGTTTCTCGCCGGGCTCGCCCTCCCAGAGAATCGCGGCCTTGTTCCGGCGGTCGCCCTGGAGGTGACGGTCGAGGCAGTTTTCGCTCACATTGAGCTTCCCGCCGTTGAACCATTTGGCGTGGGGCGGCTTCCAGTCCAGCACCGTGTCCCACGGTTTCTGCCAGGAAAGCTCCGCCGCCTCCGCTCCCCAGAAGGCCTCCGGGTCCGCGATGCTGGCGGCATGTTTTTTGCGGTAGGCGGCAAGGCTTTTCACGCGGGCGGCTTTGGAAAATTCCGCCGGCGGCTGAAACGTGCGCTCCTCGACGAGATGGGACTCAATATTTTTGCTCATGTTGCTGGAAAAACGGTGAAATTAACAGAGCCACAGCACGCGCCACAATCAATATCGCTTTCAATTCCGGAGGATTTGGCCCCCTGCGGGCGGGGGCCGGCGTGCGGTGGAGGGCATCCGCATAACGGATTATCACGGATTCATAAAAAACCGGCTCCCGGGCACGCCAGCCTGTTTATTTTAAAAGGGATCCGCCGGATGATGGGCGGAAATGCGTGCTTTTATTTTTGCGGCGGTGTTTGGTTGCGGACGGTGCCGTTTTTATGGCAGTATCCGGCTCCATGGCTCAGTTTAAAATCGCGGAGACTGACATCGGCCCTGAAAAAGTGCCCTGCGTGCTCATTTTTGGCGGACGCCGGAATGCGGAAACCCGGACCCGAATTCAGAAGGCCGCAGGAATCCGGTGGCCTGACGCGGCACGGATCATCCTTTGGGACGCCCCGGATGGCAAAGCTTTGGGATTCGACGGCCCGCTGGAGCTGACGCCGTTCTTCAGCAGCATGACTCCGGAACGGCTGCGGAGCCTCATCTCGGGAGAGCTGGAGGCGTGAATTACGGGCATTGTTTCAGGCCATGATGGATTCGCCGCTGTTGGGATAGCTGCCGAGCACTTTCACAAAGCTGCATTGCTGCTCCAGCTCGCTGATCGCGCGCACCAGCGCGGGGTCCTCGCAATGCCCCAGCAGGTCCACAAAGAAGAAATATTCCCAGTCCCGGCGCTTGGACGGGCGGCTTTCGATCTTGGACATGTTGATGTGGAACTCGCTGAACGGCGTCAGGGCCTTGAACAGCGCGCCGGGCTCATTGCGGAGGCTGAACATGAGGGAAGTGCGGTCGTTGCCCGTGGGCGGACAGGTTTTTTCACTCAGAACCAGGAACCGCGTGGTGTTGGTGGCGCTGTCCTGAATGGCCCGGTCGAGCACCGTCAGGCCGTGCAGCTGGGCTCCCAGGGCCCCGCCCATGGCTCCGGCATTGGGCGTGCGGGCGGCGATTTCGGCCGCTTTGGTGGTGCTGGAAACCTCCACGCGGTCCGCATGCGGCAGATTCCGGTGCAGCCAGTTCCGGCATTGCCCGAAGACCTGCGGATGGCTGTAGAGCACTTTGATCTCCTCCCGCGGAATGGAGGCCATGAGGCAGTTTTCAATGCGCAGCAGAATCTGCGAGCAGATTTTCAGCGGACTGTCGGCGAACAGATCCAGCGTGTGGTTCACCGCGCCCTCGGTGCTGTTTTCAATGGGAACCACGCCGTAATGCGCCCGGCGGCGGGCCACCTCCTCAAAAACATCCTCAAAACTGGCCATGGGAACATATTCCACACTGCGTCCGAACTTGTTCAGCGCCGCCTGATGCGTCCAGGTGCCCTCGGGGCCGAGGTAGGCGATTTTCAGATCATCCTCCAGCGAGAGCGCGGCGGACATGATCTCGCGGTAAATCGCCCGCACGGATTTCTCCGGCAGCCGGCCCTGGAATTCCTCGTTTTTTTTCACCAGCGCCTTCAGCAGCGATTCCTCGCGCTCAGGGGCATAAATCATGAGGCCCTTTTCCTTTTTCTTCTCGCCGATGCCATGCACCACCTCCGCCCGCTCGTTCAGCAGGCGCAGAAGTTCGTTGTCGAGGGCGTCAATTTTCTTTCTCAGGTCATCCAGTGGCATAGGCAGGGCAGGCAAATCAGTGAGCCAACCAGAACGCGGAAAATCCGAAAAGCCAAATCAGAAATTCCTTCCGCCCGGCGGCTGCCAGTCTCCCGGAACCCGCTGCCGGATTCCCGCGGCGTGTCCACTCCGGAACCCGCCTGTCCAGGGCTTCATCCCCCCACGGCAAACGCACTTAAATGATAGGCCCTGTCGATGCCTCAAAACGCCCCTGTTCAGGTGGGCGCAGTCATGGCTGAGTGGCGGCCATGGACTCCATTGCCGCCAATTCCCCGCTGGGCCGCCTTGCCGCACACCTTGAGAAGCTCGGGGATCCACGCCGTCTCCGGCGGCCCGTGCATCTTTTCAGCGACATCCTCATCATCGGCCTGTGCTCCTTTTTCACGGGCGGGCGCACCTTTGTGGACATGGCCGACTGCGCGGCCACGCTGGAGCCCTGGCTGCGCACCTTTCTGAAGCTGCCCGGCGGGCTGCCCTCCCATGACACCTTCAACCGGGTCTTCGCCGCCCTGGACTCCCGGGGCATGGAGGACGTCCTGCGCCTGTGGACCTCCGAACTGACCATCCCCCGGGAATCCGGGGATCAGCCTCCGCCGGCCCTGCGCCACCCTGCCCTGGACGGCAAGGTCCTGCGCGGCAGCCGCACGGGCTCCGGCGCTGGGGCCGCTCCCCGCGCCCGGGCCGTGGTCAATCTCTGGCTGGCGGACCACGGCCTGGTGCTGGCCCAGCGCAAAATCCCGGAGGACTGCGGGGAGATTATTCAGGCTCCGCTGCTGCTGAGGCGCATCGCCCTGAAAAACACCGTGGTCACCGCCGACGCCGCGCATGCTCAGACCGGCACCGCCGCGGAGATCATCGGCCTGGGCGGTGATTATCCGCTTTGCGTCAAAGGCAATCAGGCCGCCACCCGGGACGCCATCCTCACTCTGCTGGAGCCCGCCATCGCGGCTCTGCCCGATGGCCACTTCCACAGCGTGCACAAGGAGCACGGCCGCCTGGAGGAGCGCCGCGCCTGGGTCTGCGCGGATCTTACGGACTTCGGTCCTCGCGGCCTGTGGAAAGGACTGGGCGCGGTGGCCGTGCGGGAGAGCCGCTTTGAAAACCTCATCACCGGAAAAACCAGCGTGGAGCGGCGCTGTTTTCTCACCAGCCTCACCCCCGCCCGGGCGGGGGCCTCCTCCAAAGCAGGCGCCGCCGCGCGGGACAAAGCCATGGCGGAGCTGGTTGCCCGGCTCGCGCGCGGGCACTGGAAAGTTGAAAACTCCCTGCACTGGCGGCTGGATGTCCTCATGGGGGAGGACGCCTGCCGGACCCGCGGGGGCGGGGCCCCCATCAATCTTGCGGCCATGCGCCGCATCACCCTCAATGTCCTCAAAGCCCACCCGCCTTTTCCCGGGAAAAGAGGCGCGGACATGTCCATCCGCTCCCGGCAGTATGTCGCCTCCATCAGCCCCAGCTATCTGCGCTCACTCATCGAAGGGGTGCGACCGCCAAAGCATGTAATCGTGTAAACCCCATGGGATCCAGGTTTTCCATAATCAGAAGTTAGGAAAAAAGTTTTACTTCCCGCCGGAAACTGGCATGAGGCGGTCATGACCCGCCTCCAGCGCCATTCCGATGGCAGCATCACCCTGCACACCGGGGTCTCTGTGCGCCTGCCCGCAGGCACTTCCATGCTGGAGGCGGAGGATCTGCTGATGGCCGCCGTCAACCAGGCGGGGGCGGGACTCACCGGCCAGCTTCTGAGTTCCCTGGATGCCGATGGCTGTCCCCTGGTGAACGGGGACGGCCGGACCCTCACCGCCAAGCGCCTCCGGGAGAAGCGCCACGTCGAAACCCCTTACGGCTGCGTGGTCGTGGAGCGCTGGGCTTACCAGTTCAGCGAGGGCGGAGTCTGCCACTATCCTTTCGACAGGGCCGCCAGTCTCATCGGAGCGGCCACGCCGAAATTCGCTCAAATGATCAGCCGCAAAATGGTGGAACTGCCCGCCGCGGAGGTCGTGCGCGACCTGCGCGAAAACCACGCCCGCGCGGTGACCGTGGACTTCGTGCAGCGGCTCACTGGCCTGGTGGGAGCTCTGGCCCAAAGCGTGATCCCGGTGGCGGGAGCGGGCACGCTGCCCGCGCCGGGGGAAGTGGCTTCGGTCTCCATCGGAGTGGACGGGGCCTGTCCGCACATGGGCATGCCCGCCGAGGCCCCGGCGGGGAGTCCGCCGGTAACCGATGGCCGCAAAGGCCGCATTCACGAGTGGCGCGTGAGCATGGTCGGAGCCATTACTCTTTATGACAAAACCGGTGAGCGCCCCGGCACCATTTACGCCGCCACCGCTCCGCCCGAGGACAAAAGCCAGGGAAAAACCGCCTTCTGGAGGACCATGGAGCAGGAGGTCGCGGCCGTCAAAGCCCGCTATCCGGCCGCCATTTACACCGGTCTGAGTGACGGGGCCAGTGACCTTCTGCCCTGGCTCAAAAGTCAGACCGCCCGGCAGGTGCTCGATTTTTACCACGCCTGCGGCTATCTTCAGGCCGCCGCCGGGGCCTTTGCCCATGAGGTGCCCCCTGAAGAGGACCCGGGCTGGTGGTCGCAGGAGGCCTGCCGCCATCTGAAGGAGGGCGAAGGAGCCGCCGCCGCTCTCCTGGTCGAAATGAGGGAGCGGCCGGCCTCCCCCGCGCGGCTGGGGAGCGCCGACCGCACGGCTCTGGAGAAAGCCGTCACCCACTTTGAAAACAACGTGGAGCGCATGGATTACGCGGCCTGCGCGGCGGCGGGACTGCCCATCGGCAGCGGCGTCACCGAGGCCGGCTGCAAGCTGCTGGTCAAAAAACGGCTCCGCGGTCCGGGCATGACCTGGGGCTTCACCATGGCTGGCCACATTCTGCGGCTTCGCGCCCTCGCTCACAGCGCCGGTGGACGCTGGGCCGGGCTCTGGAAAGCTATCATAGCTTAAATCAGGGGGGCACATGATTTGACGGTCGCACCCCATCGAAGCCGCGCCACTATCATCTTAGTACTACAGTTGCAGATATTTCAAAGCTTTCCTCCGCCTGAAATGAAAATACC
>JAZKFB010000080.1:0-26873 GCA_040386695.1 Verrucomicrobiota bacterium | reverse complement strand
ACGGATCGGACGGATCGGACGGATCGGACGGATCGGACGGATCGGACGGATCGGAAGTCCGCCGGCAGGGCAAAATTCCGGCTTTATTCCAGCTTGGTAACTCCAGTCCCAAATATCCTCCCGATGGGAAAAGCGCCTCCACCCGATAATTTCAGTCAATCCGTAACCTTTCCCTTGCCAGAATCCCGCATCCCGGCATTTTCCGGCAGCGACAGCCACGCATGGGTAGCTCAGCGGTAGAGCGGCTCGTTTACACCGAGTTGGTCGGGGGTTCGATCCCCTCCCCGTGCACCACGTTGAAAATCAACGTGTTACACCGAAATAATGGGCCGCAGGGAACAAACTGTGAACAAACCCCTGCGGAATCGACGGCCTCATTACTGCTGAGAGCGTCCCGATAAATATAGCAACTGCTACAACTTCACCGCCAGCGATTCATGCGCCCGGGGGTATCCGACAGCCGTAGGGTTGGCACCGCAATGCGCCGCTCATCAGTTTTGGCCAAGCGCCCCGGATATTTCTGAACATGACCACTCCTGATTCCCCCGCCTCCGAAACCCCCACTGTCCCCGCCGCAGCTCCTGAACTGTATCCCGATCCTCCGTCCCCGGCGGGACGTTTTCCATTGGGCCGCCGCCGGCTGAAGGACATTCCCCGCGCGCTACAGCGGCCGCTTGAATGCCAGCTTCGGAGCCTGCGCCGCATCCCCGGCAAAAACGCCGCTGAAATCTCCAGTCGCCTTGATCTTCACCCGGATGATCTGGATGCGCTGGCGGCCACGGGCGGAACTGTGTGATTCACCTGCCCGGCCCGCCGGAGTCACCTTGGATTGAAACGAGCTGTTCGGGATGCCCAACAACCAGGGCGGACGGCGAAGCCTGAGCGACATCAACCGGATATCCCCTGGCGAGGCGTAAAGAGAAGATTTTGGCGCGGCGGGCGAAAGAGCGGCAGCTCCGGGAGCCTGATTCTGTTTTGACGAATCGCCAAAACAAACGGAGTCGATCAGAACGCGCTCCGAATCGGCAAAGGCCGCAGGCGTCGGCGAGAACAAATACCGCGAGGGGAAGATCATTCTGGACGCCGTGGAGAGCGGCGAAGCGCCCGCCGATGTGCTGGAGAAAGTCCGCGCCGGGAAGTCTCCATTCATAGGGCCGTAGAGGAGGGGATGAACCGGTCCACTGAGTTTTACATCGCAGGAACCGGGAAATTCCTTCAGCACCGGCTTCTGCGGCATCCGCGCCTCTTTGGCGGATTGAGTTTCGGTCCATGCGGCGCGGGGTATGGTTCAGGTCAGGCAGGGCAATCTGAGAGTTTAAAATTCGAACTCCGCAGCCTGACCTGACCTGACCTGACCTGACCTGACCTGACCTGGCCGGATTCGGATTCAACTGTGGCATTCCACCGGGCCAAAGCGCGCTTCAAGGTAGTTCAGAAGTTCGCCGAGAGCGGCTTTTTGTCCGCTGGTGACACTGAGTGGCGTGCCTATCAGGGTAACGACAACAGGGGATTCCGGCTGGAGAGGACGGGGGATTTCCAAGCCACCGTCTTTGGAGCGGGAACCGTTGCCGATGACAAAGGTGCTGGCATCGGATTGGCCAAGCCGCTGGCATTCAAGGGCGTGCAGACTGGCATTGCCCCGGGGATCCCCTGTCCATGCCAGACTGACGGACACTCCGGTGGCGGGCCGCACCGTGCTGTCAATCATCCGGCGCTGGGCTTTTTCAAGATATTCCCAGGAACGGCTGGCGGCGGCGGCCATTTGGCCACGCCAGTCCACAAGGGTGTCCACCGGAGCGGGCGGAGTGGAATCCGGACGGGAACCGGAAACCGTCAGGGCGATCACCGGCCGGGAACGGGCGGCGGCGGCGGGCGCGAAATCGTCCGTCCACTGAAGATTGGCACCGGCCATGAGCAGCCGCGCGGCGGACTGGGTGCCCATATTTTTCCAGTCGCCTGATTGACGGACCACGCGAACGTGGCCCATGATGACCAAAATCAGCGCCATGCCCGCCATCAGCCACACCTGCACCAACGGCTCGCGAAGCCTGGCGGCATGGAGCCGGAACAAACGGGTGGCGGACAGCAGGTTGCGCATGGCGGAAAGGTTGGAGAATATTTAATCCATGTTAAATTCCTTGCAAGTTCCGACTTTTCGTCTTTTTCACTGATCATTGTGGCCATTCAGACTGTTTTGATCCTCACCGCAGGGTTTGGCGATGGCCATAACTCCGCCGCGCGGAATATCGCCGAGGCTCTGACCCGGGAATCGGGAGGCGCGGTCCGGCCTGTGGTGGCGGATTTGTTCGAGGACGCGGCGCCGGTGACAGGAGCGGGCTACAAGTGGCTTTACCGCCAGATGAGCAACTACTTCCCGATGGTCTGGGCATGGTTTTTCAACCGCACGGCGGAAGGAAATTTTGAATCCGTCTGGTGGGACCGTTTTGTGGGAATCCGGCGGGCGCTGGAAAAGCGGCTGAAGGAGAACCGGCCGGAGGTGCTGATGCTGACGTATCCTATTTATCCTTATTTTTTACCGGATTTACCGCCCCGGACGCCGAAACCGGGGGCGGTTTTTATGGCGGTCACGGATTCCATCACCATTCATCCCCTCTGGCTGAAAGGGAAAGTGGACCGGCTTTTTGTGACGGATGAGTTCAGCCGCGAAGTGGCGGCCGCGGGAGTGGTGCCGCGGGAAAAAATTGAGGTCAGCGGCTTTCCGGTGGCGCCGGTTTTCGCGGAATTCCCTCCCCGGCAGACTCTTGCCCCCGAACACGGCCTGCGGGTGCTGTATTTTGCCACGACGGCCAAACCCCACGTCCGGGCGACTCTTGAGGGGTTGCTGCCGAATCTGCCCCCAGGCTCACGGATGACAGTGGTCATGGGACGGCATGAGAAACGGTTAAGCGTTGATATTGAGAGGATAAGACAGGCTTTTCCGCAGGTTTCAGTGTCACTGACCGGCTGGACGGGAGAGGTGCCGGAGCTGCTCCGGACCCATGATGTGGTCATTTCCAAAGCCGGAGGGGCCACGGTGCACGAATGTTTCGCCGCCGCCGTCCCGATGCTGGTGAATTATGTCATCCCCGGCCAGGAGGAGGGGAATGTGGAGCTGCTGGAGCGGCTGGGGTGCGGCTGCCGGGCGCTGGAACCGGGAGAAACGGGGCCGCTGCTGGCCGCGCTGGTGGCGGACGGCCGGTTTGCGGCCATGCAGGCGGCCATGATCCGCCATCGCCGGCCGGATGGCGCGCTGCGGGTGGCGCGGAAAATTTTACAGGAGCTGCAGTGTATTGAAATATCATGATTGAAGCGATACTTTTTGATATTGGAAATGTGTTATTGAATTTCGACTACCGGCGTGCGGTGCGGGCTTTGACAGCGCGCTCCACCGTTTCCCCGCATGAGGTGGCGGAAGTGCTGGATGTCCTGCATGGGCCTCATGAAACGGGGCAGCTGGGCATGCTGCCTTACTTCATCGAAGTGGCGAAACGCACGGGGTACAGGGATTCGGAGGAGATTTTCCATCAGGCGTTTTCAGACATTTTCACCCCGAACGAGCCCATGTGGGAATTTGTCCGGCCTCTTTTCGGCAAAATTCCGGTTTACCTGTTTTCCAATGTCAGTGAGCGGCACGAAAAGTGGATTTTCGAGAACTATTCCGAACTGTCGCGGTTTGACGGCGGATTTTACTCATGGCGGATGGGCTGCATGAAGCCGGATCCGGAGTATTACCGGAAGGCGCTGAGGGCGCTGCCTTATGCGCCGGAGCGGATTGCCTATGTGGATGATCTGCGGCCCAATGTGCTCGCCGGGGAAGCATTCGGGATGCAGGCCATCCGGTATCTCTCCGATGATCATCCGGCGTTTCTGCGGGAAGTGGAGGCGCGGGGGCTTTTGAGCTGATGGAACCTGAGAGGGTTCAGACGGTTTCCCCCTGGCCGTAGTAGGAGCCGGGACCGTGCTTCCGATAGTGATGTTTGTCCAAAATATGCTTCGGGACCGGCTGGAGTTCCGGGTTCAGACGCAGGCTGCCGAGGGCCATTTTGGCGCACATTTCGAGGGCAATGCTGTTATCCAGCGACGCCATGGGAGTCGGGCCCCAGGTGAAAGGCGCGTGGTGCAGCTGGAGCACGCCCGGGACGGCGGCCGGGCTGATTCCGGCCTCCCCGAAGGTTTGAACAATGGCCTTTCCCGTGTTGCCCTCATAGTCCTCATCCACCTCCTCCGGCGTCAGCGCCCGGCAGAGGGGCACCGTTCCGTGAAAATGATCCGCGTGGGTGGTGCCGTAACAGGGAAGCGCCCTGCCCGCCTGGGAGAACATGGTCGCGGCCGGACTGTGGGTGTGGCAGATGCCGCCAATACCCTCAAAAGCGCGGTAGAGCGCGAGATGCGTCGGCGAATCCGAGGAAGGCCGCAGCTTGCCTTCAATCTGACGGCCCGTCGCCAGCTCCAGAACCACCAGGTCGCCGTCGCGCAGACTGGCGTAGGGCACTCCGCTGGGTTTGATGACCATCAGCCCGCGCGCGCGGTCCAGGCCGCTGACATTTCCCCATGTCAGGCAAACCAGTCCCGAGGAAACCAGGCGGATATTGGCTTCGAGCACCTGATGTTTTAGGTCGTGGAGCATGGGGGTAACCTGAACAGCAGTCCGGAAAGGATAAAGGGGGATGTCAGCCAATTTCGGCCAAAGGATTGGCGGGCAGCTCCTTCTCCTGCCAGGGCAGGCCGTAGAGGTTGAGGTCGTGCATGAAGGGATCGGGATCGAACTGCTCCATGTTCCAGACGCCGGGCTTTTTCCATTTTCCCTCCAGCACCATCTTGGCCCCGATCATGGCCGGGACGCCGGTGGTGTAGCTCACGCCCTGGGCGCCGGTTTCGGCGTAGCATTCCTCGTGGTCGCACTCGTTCCAGACAAAGTAGTGCTTCACCTTCCCGTCCTTCAGGCCGGTGATGACATCGCCGATGCAGGTGCGGCCCTTGGTCAGCGCCCCGAGGCTGCCGGGGTCGGGCAGCACGGCTTTCAGGAACTCCAGAGGAATGACATCCTGCCCCTGGAATTTAATGGGCGTGATGCTGGTCATGCCGATGCCCTCCAGCACGCGGAGGTGTGTCAGGTAGTTGTCGGAAAAAGTCATCCAGAACCTCATGCGGCTGGCGGAGGGGAAGTTTTTGGACAGGCTCTCCAGCTCCTCGTGGTAAAGCAGATACATCTTCTTCGGCCCCACGCCGGGGAAGTCGAAGGTCGTGCCCAGGGAAATCGGATCCGTCTCCTTCCACTCCCCGCCTTCCCAGAAACGCCCCCGGGCGGTGACCTCGCGGATATTGATCTCGGGATTGAAGTTGGTGGCGAACGGCAGGCCGTTGCTCCCGGCGTTGCAGTCCACGATGTCCAGAGTGTCGATGCGGTCGAAGTGATGCTTCGCCGCGTGGGCGCAGAACACGTTGGTCACCCCCGGGTCAAAACCCGAGCCCAGCAGGGCCGTGAGTCCCGCCTTCTGAAACCTCTCCTGGTAAGCCCACTGCCAGTGGTATTCAAACTTCGGAATGTCCCGCGGCTCGTAGTTCGCGGTGTCCACATAATCGACGCCGGCCTCCAGACAGGCGTCCATCAGGGTCAGGTCCTGATAAGGCAGCGCCACATTGATGAGCACGTCCGGCTTGAACTCGCGCAGCAGCGCCACCGTCGCGGCCACATCGTCGGCGTCCACAGCGGCGGTTTTGATCACAATTCCCTTTTTCTCCAGAATGTCGGCGGCAATGGCGTCGCAGCGGGACTTGGTGCGGCTGGCCAGCATCACCTCGCCGAACACTTCCTTCGAAAGCTGCGCGCACTTGTGGGCGACCACACGGCCGACGCCGCCGGCTCCGATGATGAGGGTTTTTTTCATGAGGATCAGAAGTTGAGGGAAAGGGCTGGGGAAGAAGGGTGGCGGTTTTCTGCCACCCCCGCCGGGACAGTCAATGGAAACGTGGCGAATGTTTCCCAGGATACGCCCGACTGACAGGCGGCTCCTGAATGGAACAGACCTCACATTTACGCGGTGCCGGAGCCCCAGCGTATCCGTCCTCCCTCCAGTCCGCCTTCAGAAAGACGCTCCTGGCTGTCATGCCGGAGGCCGGCTTCCGCCGCGTTTTTTTATTGTCCGGCACCGGTCTGCCCGGCGCGGTAAGCGCGGGCGAGGAGGGTGATGGGGTGGGTGACGGTTTGGCAGGAAGGGGAATCCTGGGCGCGGAGGCCGTTCTGGAGCTGAAGGTGACAGCCGGGGTTGGCGGTGGCGACGACGGGGGCTCCGGTGGATTCGAGGTGCTGAAGCTTGCGCTGGAGGAGTTTGGCGGACTGCTCGGGCTGCGTGATGTTGTAAATACCGGCGCTGCCGCAGCACCATGAGGACTCGGGAAGTTCCGTCAGCTTCAGGCCGGGGATGAGTTTGAGAATCTCGCGGGGCTGCCGGGTGACCTTCTGGCCATGGCAGAGGTGGCAGGATTCGTGGTAGGTGGCGCGGGTTTCGCCGCAGCCCGCTTCGGGGACGCGGCAGCCAATTTCGCTGAGAAATTCGTGGATGTCCTTCATCTTCAAATCCCAGAGGGCGGCGCGCGCGGCGTAGGCGGGGTCGTCGGCGAGAAGGTGGTGGTACTTTTTAAGATGGGATCCGCAGCCGCCGGCGTTGGTGATAAGGGCGTCGAGGTTTTCGACAGGGAAAAGATCAAGCTGCCGCCGGGCAAGGGAGCGCGCGGCTTCAAGGTCGCCGTTGTGGGCGTGGAGGGAGCCGCAGCAGGGCTGGACGGGCGGGGTCACAACCTCGCAATTGTTGGCGAGGAGGACGTCGGCGGTGTCGCGGTTGATGTCGGGGAAGACGAGGTCCTGGACGCAGCCGGTGAGGAGCCCGACGCGGTATCGCGGGGGAGTGGCGGCGGGTTGAGTGGATTTGTCTGATCTGTCTGATTCGACTGATCTGTGACCAGCGGAAGCGGCGGGGACTTCGACGGGGCTGATGAGCTGATCCGAAAAAGCAGGGGCGATGACGGGCGTCTGGGGTTCGAGGTCGCGGAGGGAGGGCGGCAGAAAGCGGAGGAGGCCGGATGTCCGCACGAGGGTCATCATGCCGCTTTGCTGGTAGATCCGCATGAGGGAGCCGACGGCGCGGAGGAGGCGCGGCTTCTGGAAAAGATGGTTCAAGGTGAGCCATCGCCAGAAAGTGCGCTGCGGGGTGGCGGAGGTGCCGACGCGCTCGACTTCGGCGCGGGCGGTTTCGAAAAGATGCCCGTAGTCCACACCGGCGGGACAAGCGGTTTCACAGGCGAGGCAGCCGAGGCAGTAATACATTTCCTCGGCAAAGGCCCGGCTGGCGGTGAGGTCGCCATCGGCCACCGCGCGCATGAGGGAAATGCGGCCGCGCGGGCTGTTGCGCTCGCGCTTGGTCTCCATGTAGGTCGGACAGGTCGGCAGGCACATGCCGCAGTGCATGCACTGCTGGAGCACGGAGTAATCCAGTTTGGCCAGGAGGGAGGGAGAGGGCACGGTGGGGGGAAGTTTTCAGTGTTTCAGTTTTCAGTTTTCAGGCATTCCACCGGATGCGGAACGCGCGGCCGTTTTCGGTTTTGAGTTGGCTTCCGTGGGTGGCGGCCTTCTGAAAACTGAAACACTGAAAACTGAAAACTCTCCTGTCTCACACGGGATCGAAGATTTTACCGGGGTTGAAGAGGCCGTCGGGATCGAGGGTGCGCTTCACGGCGCGGAGGAGGGCCTGGCTGCCTTCGTCGAGCTGGCGGTTGAGGAAGGGTTTTTTGGCGACGCCGACGCCGTGTTCGCCGGTGATGGTGCCGCCGAGGCGAAGGGTTTCGTCCACGATTTCGCTGAGCGCGAGTTCCACGCGGTGCATCTCGTCGGCGTCGCGCTCGTTGGTGAGGAAGGTGGGGTGGAGATTGCCGTCGCCCATGTGGCCGAAGGTGCCGACGAGCAGGTTATGGCGCTGGGCGGTTTCGGCGACGAAGGCGACGAGTTTGGCCAGCTCGCTGCGGGGGACAGTGACATCCTCCAGAATCGTGGTCGGCCTCATGCGGGCGAGGGCGGAGAAGGCCGAGCGGCGGGCGGTGGCGAGGCGGGCGGCTTCGGCGTCATCGGCGGCGAGGCGGACTTCGCGGGCACCGCACTGTTTTGCTATTTCGAGAATGCGGGCGGCTTCCTCCTCGACGGCGGCGGGGTGGCCGTCAGTTTCCATAAGCAGGAGGGCCTGGGCGTCGGTGGGCAGGCCGACTTTGGCGAAATCCTCGACGCAGCGCAGTGTCATCTGGTCCAGAAACTCCAGGGTGCAGGGAATGATGTGGGCGGCGATGATGGCACTGACAGTGTCCGCCGCCTGAGCCATGGAATCGTAAAGCGCCAGCATGGTGCGGCGGGCTTTGGGGCGCGGCAGGAGTTTTAAAAGGACTTCGGTGATAATTCCGAGGGTGCCTTCGGAGCCGATGAAGAGGTCCTTCATCGAATAGCCGGCGACGTCCTTCACGCATTTGTTGCCGAGGAAAGTGATGGTGCCGTCGGGCAGGACGATGCGCAGACCCATGACGTAATCGCGGGTGACGCCGTATTTCAGCCCGCGCAGACCACCGGAGTTTTCGGCCACATTGCCGCCGATGGTGGAGATCTTCATGGAGCCCGGATCGGGCGGATAGAAGAGGCCGTGAACGGCGGCGGTGTCGTCGATTTCCTTGGTGATGACGCCGCACTGGGCGTGAAGCGTGAGATTGCGGGGATCGATTTCAAGAATGCGGTCCATCCTCACAAGGCAGATGACCAGGCAGCCGTCGAGCGGCAGGCTGCCCCCGCTGAGCCCGGTGCCGGAACCGCGCGGCACGATGGTCACGCCGTGCTCCCGGGCGAGCCGGACGCAGGCGGCGACCTGCGCGGTGTCGGCCGGGAAAACCACCGCGCCGGGCTTTTGTTTGAGGGCGGCGGTGCCGTCGAAACTGTAGGGTGTGAGGTCCTCCAGGGACGTCAGGACATGCTCCGCCCCGATGGCGGCGCGCAGGGCATCAAGGAGGGCGTCGGTCATGGGTTCCGGGTTTCTGCTTCGTTTGGGCGCTTTGGACCTTGGGCTTTTGGATCAGCCGGAAATCCGGGGAGACGGGCCACGGGTGGCACGAATTTTACGGATACACACGGATATGATGAAAAAGATGAACGGCATTGCCCGGCCGGGATCAGCCTCTTTTTTCAGCATCTGTGTTATCCGTTTTATCCGTGAAATCCGTGGCCCGCTCCGGCTCCGGATTCAGCGAATTGAATCAGGCAATCATCGCCAAGGCTTCAGGGACATCCACGTTGTCGTGAACCATGGCCATGAGGGCGCGGGTGATGCCTTTGGGATTCGGGTGCTGGATGACGTTGCGGCCGTAGACGATGCCGGACGCGCCCTGGGCGAGGAGGCCCTGGGTGCGCCTGAGGATTTCCTCATCGCTCACCCGGCCGCCGCCGCGCACGAGAACGGGGATGCCGGAGGCGGCGGTGACGACTTTGTGATACTGGGAAACGTCGTCGGTGGGGTCGGCCTTGATGATGTCGGCGCCGAGTTCCACAGCCTGACGGACGAGGTAAGTGATGGTGGGCTCATCGCCGTTCACCATGTAGCCGCCGGCGATGCTGTTCTCCTGGAAGACCAGGGGCTCGATCATCATGGGCATGCCGTAATAATCGGCCTGCGGTTTGAGGCGGAGGATGTTTTTCACACATTCGGCGTGGACTTCCGGAGCGCCGGGAATCTGGAAAAGGTTCACGCAGACGCAGGAGGCATCAAGACGCACGGCCTGGAGCATCGTCTCCTCGATCATCTGGCTGAAGCGCGTTTCCGGGAGGGACTTGCCGTAAATGTTGGCGACGTCCGTGCGGAGAACGAGGGAAGGCTTCAGACGGCCCGGGATTTCCTGAAGATGGCGGGCCATGCCGGCGGTGAGCTGGATGGCGTCGGGACCGGCCTCCACCAGCACCCGCACCACTTCCCTCATGTCCTCAATGCCGGTCAGAAAGCCGGACTGATTGAAGAATCCGTGATCGACGGCGACGTCGAAGCAGCGGCCGGAGCGGGCGTGGAAGAGGCGATTGAGACGGTAGTTTTTCATAATGAGGGAATGAGACCAGGCAGATACGCGATTGAGGAAAGAATCATTCAGCCGCGTGCTCTTCCGAGGCCATTTTTGTGATGATGGTGTTGAGCAGTTCGATGTAGCCCGCCGCATCCAGATTCTCCGGCTCGGGCTCGCCGCGCACCGCGTAGAGCCAGCCTTCGAGATAAGGATCCGAGCGCACGATGCAGGCATCGGCCCGGAGCGCGGGATTGCTGCCGGCGAACTGGCCGGTCATCACGCAGAAGACATCGCTGGCGGCTTTGAATCCCTCCACCCAGCCGATCATCTCGCCGGGCGCGACTTCGCCGCCCTCAGGAATATTAAAGGTGAAATCCACCAGCTCGCCGAGCATGCGGGTGGCGAATTTCGTGAAACCCACACGCCAGACTCCCGGTTCCTCCGGCACCCGCATCATCCAGTAATGCGAGGGAGAGTAACGGAAGTCCGAGGGAAAGCGCGCGGTGAAACGCGCGTGGCGGAATTTAATCCACTCCCGGGAGGAGTCAGACTCTGGCATGACGGTGATTAAATACCTTACTCATGCTTGAAGCCAGCTCCGGAAAGATCGGTGGGCTCCTTGGATTTCCTTCTGTCCCGGGAGCCTTCCTTTTCCATGGAGGACTGGGAACCGGCCGACCAGCCCGCTCCCTCATCCGCCTTTTTCTTCATGGCTGTGCCATCATTTTCGGGTTTGAAAAGACTGCCCAGTCCGAAGCTCAGGCCTCCGCAGATCACGAGCGCAAAAATGCTCACCATGGTCATTTCCCCAAAACTCGGACGGAACCGGGGATGCGGATTTTTCCGCTGGTAATAGTAAAGGATGGGCACCGCCGCCACCAGGAAGACAATGAAAAACGTGATGTGGGGGTAGTAATATTTCATGGAAGGGGGAACCCAGTGTCCCGCCTGAGGGACGCCGGGTCAAGCCGGGGGAAGATCTTTACCGCCGAAATAAAGCACCGCCGCCGTGAGCACGATGACTCCGTAAACCACTCCGGCCACACACAACCCGCGGTAACGCGAGGGTTTTGCCTGCACCCAGGCGATCTGATTGCGCATGGTGAAAGGCATGCCCACCCAGAAAAGCCCGGCCACGATCCAGACATAGGCCAGCGTGCTCAGCAGCAGACGGCTCTGCGGGGGCTTGAGAAAAGCGGCGTCCAGCACCGGACAGGCCGCGAGAAGGAGGACAATGCCCACCGCCCGCGCGCCCAGATAGTCATTGGCCACAAAAAGCATGGACACGTAAAACACGGGCAGCGCCACCTGCGCCAGCCACCGCACCTGCTGAAACTCCCCCAGGTCCATGGAGGTGGCCACCATCCATGCCCAGAGAAACCCCACTGTCAGGAACAGCGTGCCCACATTCTGGGAACGCGGCACCATGGTCAGCCAGGGCAGAATTTTATCCTGCCGCAGCAGAGCAAAAACATGAATGGCGATAAGCGCCACTCCCACGATGACGCCCGCCGCCTGCAGCGTGAGGTCATGGTAAAGCCAACGGTACAGACTGTCGCTGAGTTCCTTCATACGGGGGAGGGGGGAAACCTTAAAATGCCGTTCCGGTGGAGCCCGCGACTTCCCGGAAACGGGCAATGACCCGCTGCGTGACCGGTCCCGGATTTCCGTTGCCGATGATGCGCTGATCGAGCTTCGTGGCCGCGATCACCTCGGCGGCCGTGCCCGTCAGAAAACACTCGTCGGCGGTGTAAATATCGTGACGGCTGACTTCCGCCTCGCGCATGGGAATCTCCAATTTCGCAGCCACCTCAAAAACCACGGCGCGGGTGATGCCGTCCAGGGCGCCCGAGGAAATCGGGGGAGTGGTGATGACGCCATTGCGCACCACAAACACATTGTCGCCGGTGCATTCCGCCACCAGCCCGCGCTCGTTGAGCATGATGCCCTCCTCCGCGCCCGCCTGCAGGGCCTCCACTTTGGCCATGATGTTGTTCAGGTAATTCAGGCTTTTCACCTGCGGGCTGAGAATATCGTGACTCGGCCGGCGGGTGGCGCAGGTGGCCATCGTCAGGCCGGCGCGGTAAGCCTCCTCGGAGTAAAGTTTGATGCCGCAGGCGATGATGATCACCGAGGCCTTCGGACAGGAGTAAGGGCTGAGGCCCATGGCGCCCTTGCCCCGGGTGATGACCAGACGGATGTAGCCGTCGTCCAGCGCGTTGGCGCGGCAGGTTTCCAGCACCGCCTCCGTCATCTCCTCCACCGTGATGGGGATATTCAGCAGAATGGACCGGGCGGATTTATACAGACGGTCCAGATGCTCCTCCAGCCGGAAGACGCGGCGGTTATAAAACCGGATGCCTTCGAAAACTCCGTCGCCGTAGAGCAGGCCGTGGTCCAGGACCGAAACTTTGGCTTCGGATTCTTCGTGCAGGGTTCCGTCGATATAGATCTTCATGGGGGACTGGGAGAGGCTTGCGATGCCGGGCGGGGAATGGTGACCGGCTGCTCCGGCGCGGTCCGCGGGGTAAACAGCTAGTCCACCAGCATCCCGTCGCGCAGAACCAGCATCCGGTCCCCCTGCCCCGCGAGGCGCGTGTCGTGGGTGACCACCATGAGGGTTTTCCCCGCGTCGGCAACCACGGAAAGAAGCAAATTCATGACTTCCCCGCCTGTTTTGGAATCAAGATTTCCGGTCGGCTCATCCGCGAAAAGAATCTCGGGATCGTTGATGAGCGCCCGGGCGATGGCCACCCGCTGCTGCTCGCCGCCGCTCAGCTGGGCGGGAAGGTGATTCAGCCGGCCGCCGAGGCCGACTTTGCCCAGCAGGTCCGCCGCCCGTGCTTTGGCTCCGCGTCCGCCGATCATCGCCGGCAGGCAGACATTCTCCAGGGCGGTGAGTTCCGGCAGCAGCAGATAATTCTGGAAAACGTAGCCGATGGCGGCGTTGCGCAGCACGGCCTGACGGGAATCACTGCGTCCGTAGATGGACTCGCCGCGCAGCAGCACCTGGCCGCTGTCCGGCTTCTCCAGCCCGCCGAGGACGTAAAGCAGCGTGGTTTTGCCGGCTCCGGACGGGCCGCACAGAAAAACGCGCTCGCCCCGGTTCACGGTCAGATTCACGCCCCGCAGAACCTCGATTTTGTTTCCGCCCACCGTGAACGTGCGGCATAATTTCTCCGCACACAGAAAAGGCGGTCCTTGGACCGCCGGGAGAGGGGGGGAGTCGGGCATGATGGCAGGAAGGCAGCACACCTGTTCCCGGTGTCAAGCCCCCTCATGCCCCGCCATCCGGGGATGACGGGGCAGGTCGGCGGGGGCTGCCGGTGGGTGGCGCGCGAAGCGCCGGGTTTGCCTGCTTACTTCTTCGCGGCTTTCTTGGCGGCCTTTTTCGCGGGAGCTTTGGCCGCTGCTTTCACAGCCGCTTTTTTGGCGGGCGGAGCGGCCTTCACGGGCTCAGGCTCGGGGGCCGGCGCGGGAGCGGCGGCTTTGGAGACCTTTTTGGAGACGGCGCGCTTGCGGGCGGCGGCTTCCTGCCGCGCGGGAGGCAGAAGGGTGACCAGATGGTCGCGGTGCTCCTGCGCGGCTTTCAGCGCCTTGGGCTTGGTGCCGTGCGCCTTGTCAGCGAAGAACTTCTGCTCGGTTTTGCCTTTGAAGGTCACGCGGACATACCAGCCGTGGTTTTTCTTTTCCGGCTGATCGATGCGGCTGATGCCGTACATGGGCCTGGGTGCGGGTGCGGACATGACTTTGTTTTTTTGGTTGTTGGATTGGTATCCGATTTGGTGTGGTGCCGGGCCAGGCGGCGCAATCCCCAACGGTCAAATGTCCGCGGGAATCCTCCGCCCCCCGATATGTCAGAGTAAGGTCGGCTAGACGCTCCGCAAGTTCCAAATGCGGTCTTTACAAAAAATTAACAACTAGCCGTCAGCCCTCCGCCCCTCACCGGAAAAGCCTCCCCAGACGCTGGAAAAACCCTGGCCGTGAGGAGACCGCCGGGGATTCAGCAGGCCGTTCATCCTGAATGCGGTGACTCCCGGCCGCGTGAATCCGGCAGGGCTCCGCGGGGATATGATCCGCCGGCAGCTCCATTCCGGAGGTATATTGACCGCATCCGGGAACCGCGGCTTTACCTGACAAGGCGCACACCGCCACGCGCCGCATTTCCCCGGGATGCGGCCAGTCAGCGGCGGGCGTGTAGCCGAGTTTCCCCGCCGCCGTCATCACGGCCGTCCAGACGGGCAGCGCCAGGCGGCTGCCGTAACCCTGATGGATGATCCGCGCCGGATCATCCAGCCCCACCCACACGCCGCAGGTCAGGCGGGTGGTGAAGCCGGTGAACCACGCGTCATGGTAATCATCCGTGGTGCCGGTCTTGCCGGCCGCCGGAGTTTTATAGCCCAGTTCCCGCACTCCCGAGGCCGTCCCCCCGGGCTCCATCACCTTGCGCATCATGGACATGGTCAGCCAGGCGGTGCCCGGCGCCACCACCTCGTAAGGCATGATCCCGCTGCGGAAAATCAGTTCGCCCGCGCTGTTCTCGATGCGGTCGATCAGAAACGGCCGGCAGCGCATCCCGCTGTTGCCGAAAAGGGAGCAGGCGCTGGTGAGGCTCTCCAGAGTGGCGCCCAGATTGCCCAGATAAATCTGCGGTGACCGGCCTTCGATGAATTTCAGTCCCGCCCTGTCCGCCAGTTCCTTCACCGCATCCACTCCCGCCATCTCCCCCACGCGGACGGCCATGGTGTTGCGCGACTTCGCCAAACCCCACCAGGCTGGCTGAAGACCGGTGAAGGTGTTATCGGAATTCCGGGGACTGAAATCACCCTCCGCCGAGCGGATTTCCCCGGGCTGGACCGCGGCGTCGCTGACCAGCTGGCCCGGCAGCAGTCCCGCGCGCTCCACGGCGGCGGCGTAAACGAAGGGTTTGAAGCCGGAACCGACCGTGCGCTTGGCCAGCAGCGCGCGGTTGTAGCTGCTGTGGCGGACATCCCGGCCGCCGACAATGGCCCGGATGGCGCCGGTGGCATTTTCCAGAAGCACCACCGCGCCCTGCACATACTCGGGCTCCACCGCCAGATTGCGGTCCACCAGCTTCTGATAAACGGCGAGGGTCTGGTGCCGGTAGCCGCCGAGCTTCTCCACGGACACAAGCTGTTTCTCCAGCGACCGCTCCGCCGCCGCCTGCAGCTCCGGTTCGATGGTGGTGTAGATTTTCAGTCCGCCGTCCTCCACCTCGCCGTCCCCCAGCAGTTTCTCAAGATACCGCCGCACCGCGTCCAGAGCCCACGTGTCCTGCGCGGCCAGAGGCTCGGGGCGGACTTTGGTTCTAATCTTTTGGATCCGCTCCGCCTCCTCCTTGGACAGGCTGCCCACCTCCACCATCCGGCCCAGCACCATGTCCCGTCCGCTCATGGCTTTGTCATAATGACGGAAGGGCGAAAACTTATTGGGGCCGCGGATGATGGCCGCCAGCATCGCCGCCTCGTCCGGACCGATATTTTTGGCGCTTCTGCCGAAATACCCCTGGGCCGCGCGCTCAATGCCGTAGATGCCGGTGCCGAAAAAAATGCGGTTCACATACAGTTCCAGAATCTGGTCCTTGGTCCGCTGGGACTCAATGCGCCGCGTGAGGGCGATTTCCAGCAGCTTGCGGTTCACCGATTTTTCCCGCGTCAGATTAAAGCTGTTGCGGGCCAGCTGCATGGTGATGGTGCTCGCGCCCTGCTTCACGTCCGGATCCTGCACCAGGCGGCCCAGAGCCCGGAGGATTCCGAAATAATCCACTCCGCCGTGCTCGTAGAACCGGACATCCTCCCGGGCCAGCAGGGCTTTCAGGAAAAAGGGTGAGACCTCCGACAGCGGCACCATGGTGCGGTTTTCGCCGTGCAGCCGGCCGATCACCTGCCCCCGGGCATCATAGACCTCGCTGCGTTCGGGCATTTTTCCCAGCAGACTGAGATCGTAACGCCGGGCCATCGAACCGTAAACGAGATCCAGCAGGCCAAGGCCGATCAGCCCCAGAATCAGCCCCCATCCGGCCAACCGCAGGGGCCAGCGTATATAAAAAGGAGCCCGCGCCACGTTGCCTCTGATGCCGGGGAAAAACCAGCGGGGCAAAACGGAGTTCGGGGGCGCGGGGGAGCGGGAGGACATGGCGTCCTCACTCAACGGGTGAATTTCCGTGAAGGAAACTCGGAATTCGCGGGCATCTGAAGGTTCCACCCGGGCCGCCGGATGGCCTGGCCCGGCTATTTCACAATCCTCAGCCGCAGCCAGATCCGTTGCGGGGCGGAAGCCGTGAGGCGGATGGTCACGGTCTCCGAACCATCCCCGTTATTCACCGGCGGGCCTGCGGGCTCCGTTTCCGCGGCCGCCCAGGTGATAAGATCGGTGGAGGACTGGATGGTGACGGTCACATCGCCGGCGCCGGCGGTCCGGCGGTAACGGATTGCCGGATACAGCTGGCCGCCGGCGCTGACCCGCAGAGCCTGCGGCGCATTTGCGGTCACACCGCTCAGGGGATCAGAGGCCAGCGCGTATTCCACCAGATTCGTCAGACCGTCCTGGTCGGCGTCCGCTCCCGGTTCGCCCACCGTGGTGTTGCCGGGAGCGGGAAGAGCCGCTTTCCAAAGCTCGTAGGTCATGGCCGGCGGCGCGGTGCCCGAAGTGCCGGGAGAACCGCCGGGCAAGGGACTGGGAGCCCAGCGGGCGGCGGCGCCCCAGTCATTCCAGGCGGCGGCGGGATCGTTCATGACCAGACTTTGCCCGCTGGTTTTCACCGCCGGATACCAGTCGCCGGAGTAGGAGAAATCGAGCACGGATTCTCCTGCGGGATCAATGATCTGAAGCCGCTCGCCATTGTTGTCGAGACGTCCAATCCAGTCACCCAGCGCGGGGATTCCCGGATACCGGGCGGCGAAAGCGGCGGCACTGGCGCTGACCACCAGCCGCTGGCCGGCGGCCAGAGTGGTGCCGGCCGGGAAGGTGAAACTGACGCCTTCCGTGAACTTCGCGCCGCCCAGCTCCAAAGTGGCGGTCCCGGTGTTGAGCAGTTCGATGAATTCAAAATCCGTGGCGATGGCTCCCGGCAGAACCCCCAGTTCCGCCGGGGTGGGAGCGGCGGGAGCATAGTTGATCTCACTGACCCTCAGACTGGCCTGGGCGGCGGTGGGAGTGGCCGGCCAGGAGGTCGAGGTGATCAGTGTGTCCGCATCCGTGCGCAGTTCGAGGGCTTCGCCCCGCGCGGAGAGCTGTCCGTCGTAGCCGCTGACCACCAGCCGTTTCTCGTTTTTCTTCGGTGACACCGTGCGGGCCCGGAAACCTTTGGCATCCCGGGCGACATAAAGTTTATTGCGGTCGGGATCCGCCGCCGTGACGCGGGTGGTGCCTGGGATGACGGTGCCGGCGGGAAGCACAAAATCCACGCCGCCGCTGATTTTCCAGCCGCTGACGTCGATGGCCAGATTGGTGGGATTGACGATGGTGAAGTACTCCTGATTCTGGCTGTCCGGACCGCCGGGATTGAAATCCACCGTGCCTAAAGTAAGGGCCGGAGCGGCCGGCTGCGCGGCGGGCAGGATGGTCATGGTGGTGTAAAGATACCTGCGGCGGACGGTCATGTACTCATCCAGCACCCGCGCGGTTTCCTGCCGGGCGGTGTTGAGGCGGAAGGGCGAATTCTGGCCAACGCCTGAGGCCAGCCTCCAGGCCGGAGCGGCCCATTTCGCGGTGTCCAGATCCGCATCCGATGAGGCCGCCGCCTCAGGGTCCAGCAGATTGAGCATTTCATTGAACCGCCGGAAATGCCAGTCATCCGTGCCGGTCTGGGCCATGAATTTGTCCCGCAGCGTGCGCAGACGACGCAGATACATGTCCGAAACCGCCGAGGGATAGGCGGCCCCGAAATAACCGAACCGGAAGAAAATATTGCCGGAGCCGACCGCGCCCGAGGGGTTGGCGTCATTGTTTGTCTTCAGATCATCATCAAAATAATTGTAGGTCGAGGTCCAGTTGTGCCCGAAGGAAAGATCCACATCCCATGGCAGAAGCCTCCACTCATCCGTGCGCCCGCTGTCCCGGAAGAGATAGTAATTTTTGTGCCCCGTGTCGCGGTTGCTGGTCATGTTCAGCGCCGCCAGCATATTGACCGTGGCTGGGAGATCGATATTGTCATAACCGAACAGCAGGCGGTTTTCACCGCTCAGGTTCAGGCCCGTGGCGAGAGTGTTCAGCTCCGTGGAGGGATCGGTCTCGCGGGTTTTTTTCTCATAACCGCTCTCCCCGGCGGGAAGACCGCTGGCAAAAGGCGCGTAGAGTTTGTAGAGGGAACCCTCCGGATTCAGTCCGGCGCGCTCCAGATAGTTCTCATCAGCGTCCTCGACAGCGTCGGAAATGCCGTAAAAGGCCGCGTTCCGCTGAACCCTGACCGGAAAGGCGAAATGGGCGGCGACGCCGGCTTCGCGGTACATCTCATAAGCCAGAGTGTTCCGGGCTTTGGTTTTATCAGCATAGTTTGACAGCAGCTTGAGGTCCTTCACCCGCTTGCCACCGGGAGTCAGGAGGAGATTCCGGTCGGAGGGAAAGTTCAGATTATAGCTGCGTTTGGGGAATGAGGCGGTGGACTGGCCATGGATATTCACTCCAACGTTATCATAGAATTCCCCGGCGTAACTGATCGAAATCCGGGCAATACTGGAGCTGTCGCCGGCGGTGGCGGAGGATGTGAACCAGTGCAGCACCGGCAGTTTGCTGGAAACCAGCGAGGGATCGGCGGCGACCGTGCCGTAATACACGGCGGAGGCGTTGGCCTCCGCGGTGTTGGAGATATTGTTCGGCGGCGCTTTGCCCAGGCGGCCATCGGCATCCGTCGCGGTGACTTTCCAGCGCAGCATCTGCCCCGCGGTCAAAGTGACGCCCGTGATCCGGCCGGTCCAGATGCCATCCCCGGGGGCCGCGTCACCGTCGAGCCCGTCGTCGTGCATGGGAGCCGTGATGTCGGCCTCGAACATCTTTTTCCATGTCAGGGTGACTCCCGTCACATTGGCCTGGGTTTTCACAATGCGTGCCGTGATGATCTGATTGATCTCCCCGGCGGCGGGCGCGGGCAGATTTTCCGGCACATCCAGCACCAGCGGCGGAATGGTCGCCGAGCCCGCGCCATTCGCGCCTCCGGGCGTCGTGGGGGTGCTGCCGGCGGCGGTGCTGAAATAAACGGGCTGTGTGCCGTCAAGGCTCAGGCCATAGGACACATCCGGCGGCATGGGCGGGTAAGACGGGGACCACTCGTGGGCGACGGTGGCGCCATCGCGTTTCACCAGCGCCAGATACCCGCCGCTGCTGCTGATTTTGAAATTGGTGTGCAGGGGCAGCGCCGGGTCCGTGCGGTCTTTGTTCGAAGCCCACACCACCAGCCGCGCGCCGGCGGCCAGGCTCATGGGCGGAAAGGTCCATTTCCTCAGATTCGCGGCATTGTCCGTCAGGGACCAGCCTCCCAGATTCACCGCCCCCGCACCGGCATTGTGGATTTCAATCCAGTCCTCGTAGCTTTTATTCTCATCCACCATCGGCTGGTTGGTGATCGTGCGGGACTTCGTGTTGGAAGCCATGAACTCGGAAATGCGCAGGGTTTCCTGAGCTCCGGCGGTGGCCATGCAGCCGAGAGCCGCCGTCAGCACACTGCCACGGAAAAAAGTTGGAATGGTCATGGCGGAACAAGGGGTTGGGAAATCACGGACACCGGCGGAAACCGCACGGTGACGGAAAAGGGGGCTGACCACGCTCATTGACCGCGCCCGTGAACACCGGGCGCGGCCTGAGTGGGAACAGGGGGATTTTATAAAAATCAGCGCTGCATGACACGATAAAAGATTTTCTTTTTCGTCGGCTGCGCGGTGGCCGCCACCGTGTCCGTGAAGCTCAGCACCGCCCCGGTGCCCGCCAGCCCCGCCGCCGGGGTCAGCGCCTGCCAGCTGCCCGCGGCCATGGTCTCGCTGTAAAGCAGGTCATACGTTTTGCCGTTTTCCGAAGGCCAGGTGACCGTGACCGCGCCGGTGCCGGCATTCCGTGTGATGGAGGCGATGCGGAATCCGGCGGTGCTCACCGGCGGGAAAGCCGTGCCGTCCGGCTGGACCGCGCCGGCCGGAATCACCTCCGAAACCCGCAGCGTGGTGAAGCTGCCGTCCGAATAGTCATAGCCTTCCATGAACCCCAGTCCGGGCCCGTTGGCCTGGAGCGCGAAATCCACTTTGTCACCCGGCGCGATGTCCGCATAAACAATCCGCGTGATGCCCTGGGTGTCCGTGCCCATGATGCCCGCGCTGTCCAGCCGTTTGCCATTCAGGTAAAGCGAGCCGGTAATGCCGTCGGTCGAGGTGGATCCCTGCTTGCGCACATGCCACCAGAAGGCCAGCGGTTTGGCCGCCGGGAAAGTGTCCGGATCCGCCACCCAGCGCCGCAGCGCCCAGTGGACATCGGTGTTGGCACCGGCGTTGAGGCCGTTGGGGTGCGCGCCGTCCGCCCAGAGGCTGGTCCACGGCGGATTCCCCCCCACCGCCCAGTTGGTGCCAAACTCGATGGGGATAAAATCCGTCACGGGATTGTAATTCTCCGCGCCGCCATCCGCCTTCAGATCCCGGTAGCCGTAAAACCACGAGGGACCCTGGCTGGAGCCGAAATCCAGGATGGAGTGCGCGAGCCCGCCGGAGACTTGTTCGCCGGAATACTCCGTGGTCACGCCGGGGTCGCCGTCGCGGCGGAGTTCGCTGGCGTCGTTGTAAATATCGCCGTCCGAATTCGCCAGCCAGGGATTTGATCTGAGCTGCACCGCATTCACCTCCGCGGAGTCGCTGAGCCCGTCCCCGTCCGTGTCCGCCAGCAGCACGCTGCTCCCGGTGTCCGCGGCGCTGACATAAACCCCCGTCGCCGTCTCCGCCGCGTCGCCGAGGCCATCCCCGTCGGTGTCGGCTTTGAGGGGGCTGGAGCCGCGCGCCTGCTCCTGAAGATTGGTCAGTCCGTCCTGATCATGGTCAGTGCCGGAAGCCGTCAGGATTCCCAGCGACCCCGGCACCGGGGGATCGGCGGCGGGGTCCGCCGTGGCAAAAAGCTCCCAGGCGTCGGCCAGACCGTCGCCATCCGTGTCCGCCGCTCCGGGAGCCGCGAAGAACGCGCCATTGGAGGAAACAGGACTGGCGGGAATGCGTTTGTCCACCCGCAGCCACGTGCCCGAGCTGTCATTGCCGTCATGCGCCTGCTGCAGTCCCACCGGGCTCAGCGCGAAATCCACCACATCCGTCGGTTTCATCACCAGATACACCCGGCGGATGATGCCCGTGGTGTTGTTGCCGGCGATGGTTCGGGAGTCGAGAATTTTTCCGTTCAGGAAAACCGCGCCCGTCACCCCGTCGCCGCCCGGATCCGTTTTTTTGATGCTCCAGATAATATCCACCGGAGTCGCCGCCGTCAGTTCCGCGGCTTTCCAGCGGCGGATGGACCAGTGCTCCACGGCATTGTTCATGCCGTTGGGATGAGTGGCGCCGCGGGAGAGTTCCGTCCACGGCGCGCCATTCACGATATCCCATTTGCTGCCCGCCGCATTCCACTGCTGCGTGCTGTCCAGGCCCTCGATCCAAGCGTCCGGATTGCCGCTGCCGCCGGCGAATCTGGTGAAGGCGGTCACGGGGTCGTAGTTGAGCGCGGGGCCGGTGACGGTGAAATCGCGGTAACCGTATTCCCAGCCGTCCTGGCCCTGCACGCCGGAGAAATCGGCTTCGGAATTCGCGATCACCTGCGTCAGCGGCGTGTCGGCGCCGGAAACCGGGCTGCTGTTGTAGAAAATCTCCTCCGAATCCGAGAACGTGTCCCCGTCCGTGTCCGCTTTGGTCGGATTGGTGGCGGGCGAAGCGGCGATTTCCGCCGAATCGGACAAGCCGTCGCCGTCCGTGTCCTGCTTGCCCGGATCCGTCCCCGTGCTGTTGGCGTCAATATAATTACCGTTTTTGGTCTCCACCTTGTCGCTCAGGCCGTCACCATCGGTGTCGGCCTTGGTGGGATCCGAGGCGCGTCCGTATTCCTCCGGATCGGGCAGACCGTCCTGATCAAAATCCCCGTTCGCCTTGAACACCGTCAGCCCGCCGCCATTGCTGTAGGTCAGCTCCCAGAAATCCGGCATGTTATCGCCATCGGAATCCGTCCCCGAAGCCGGAGTGAAGGCTTCACCGTCCGGCTGCTGATAGGGAGCGGCCCCCAGATCGTCATCCACCAGCATGGAGAAAAGCGAGCCGTCCGCGCCATCGTCCCGCGTGCCGTTGAAATTCACGGGCGTCAGGGCAAAATCGATGCGGTCCCCGGGGATCACATTCAGAAAATAATCCAGTTCGTAGCCGGTGGAGTCGGCTCCCTCCACGGCTCTGGAGAATTTCAGATTCCCATTCTGAAAAAGCGCGCCGGTGGTGCCGCCTCCGTTGGGATTCTGCTTGCGCAGTTTCACCGTGACCCGCAGCGGTGTGACCTGTGTCAGTTCAGTCGCCACCCAGCGGCGGATCACCCAGTGCTCCGCCCCGTTGCCCGCGCTGTTGGGATGCGCCGCCTCCGCCGCCATGGAGGTCCACGGGGGATTGCCGCCCAGGGCGAACTGGTTGCCGTTCCACTGCGCCGGTGTGAACGGGAGAAAAGCCGTGACCGCGTTGTAGGTCTGATCGCCGGAGCCATCCTGCGTGAAATTGCGCCAGCCCCACTGCCAGCCCAGATCCCCCTGGGTCTGGGAGAATTCCGTGATGGAATTGGCGATCTCCGCCGCATGGGACGGCATCAGGGTCAGGCAGCAGAGGCCCGTGGCTGAAAAAAACTTGTTCATAAGGGTGGAAGCTGAAGTGACCGGATAACGAAAGTCACCGGATTTTCATTCTGCCGCCCCTCCTTTCCTCCCATCAAGTTTAAAATAACCGAAATCGACGGCATTTCTCATGACGGATGCCGCCGCAAGTCCTGGCAGTTTTCGTGCGAGCCTGACGAGGCCCCTCACCTTTGGCCCTTTGCCGCGCGCGGGACTGACAGACGTTGGGAAGCGATAAACGGGAGTCTGGAGCATCCGCAAACACGGATTTCTCCGGCGGCATCACCATCTCCATTCACAGGCGGCGGCAGGCGCGTCGTTTTTATTATTAAATTACCAGCCCGCATTCCCACCACCGGAAAAACAGATTCCGGCCCGGAAAGGAACGGCATCGCGAATCCTGCCGCCGCCCGCCCGCGTCGCGGATTACGCCTGCTAGCGGCTGGCCGGGAGTATCACCTTTCGGCGCGGCTGGCTGTTGCCGGGCGCATTTCCCGGAACGGCGGGATCCGGGATGGTGAGTTCGATGCGGTCACCGTCACGCAGGAAAAGCCGGGGGCCTTCGAAATGGAACATCGGCGAGTCCTCGGGCAGATCAATCACCGGCTCTCCCCCGGCGCGCATCAGACGGCTCACCCGCAGGTCCGGCAGTTTGAAAATCCCATCCCGGGCCGCCCAGAGACTCAGCGCGCCCCACGCGGTGTGCCGGGCGGGGTCGGTACGGTTGTCATTCGGGGAAAGCAGAGGGCGGAACACCTGCCATTCCCCCGCCGGATCCGCTTCGCCCCCGGGAGTCACGAGGGTGATTTTCACCGACTGCCGCTCCTCAAGAAGCAACGCCAGATTCCGCGGCAGCGGATCGAACACCTCATTGTGGCTGTATCCCTTGGGACCGGGTTTGGACGGCCGGGGCAGCAGGAGCAGCACATCCCCCGGCTTCAGCTCCGGCGGCGCAGGCGGGTTGGCCTGCGTCAAAGCGTTCAGATCAAACACGATGTCCTCCGCCTCCCGGTCATTGTCCGGGCGGCGGCGCAGAATGTGGACCTCCGGCGAGCCCGAAAGCTCCAGCCCCGGCTCCGCGCGCATCACGGCCTCGGGAAGCGTCACCGGCACTTTTCCGTCGAGGGCGGGATCTGTGATTTTCAGAAGCGCGGGACTGATGTAACCGTTACCGGCGGGACGGCTGTACGGCGGGCGCCGCAGCACCGAATATTCCTGCCAGACTCCCGTGTCCCGGTCCGCAAAATCCCGGGCATAGGTGGCGCGGGCCAGCAGGAGCACGGTTTCCGTGTCCACGGCATTCTCCTTTTGAATTCCAATGAGATGGATCGGCCGGTAACGGAAAAAGACATTCGGATTTCTGCCCGAGCCCGGTGCTGTGGCCGACGGCTGCCCGAACAGTGGCCCGCCGTTTGGGGTGAAGGTGAAATTTCCATTCTGATCCTCCAGCGGGGCCGTGTTTTCCGCCATGGGATCGGCCCCCTGTTTCAGCAGCATGGCCACCAGCGGACCGTTGCGCCGGTAAGCCGCCGTGTGCAGGGGCGTGACCCCCAGACTGTTGACGAAATTCACCTTCGCGCCGTGCGTGATCAGCTGCTCCAGAAAAGCCGCCTGCGCCGGGGTTTCCATCCACTCGCAGGCCAAGGCGAGAACCGGCAGGGTGGAAAGGATCTTCCGCTGCCTGTTGGGATACCAGGAACTGAACTGCTTCACCAGCCCGTCCACGGGAACTCCGGCGATGAGCGCGGCCTCCAGAATGCGCCCGGCGGCTGCCCGGAGTTCGGGAATCCGGGGATCATCCTTTTCCACCGCGTCGGTGTTCGCGGCGGGCGGCCTGAGAGCGCGGTCCCGGACGTTGACGGGCCGTTCCGGGGAACTGATGAATGCCGGGTGGATGGAGACAGCCTTGGTCAGGTGATAAATCACGGTGCCGTCCGCGGGATCCTTCGCGGTGAGATCCGCCCCGGCGGCGATCAGAGCCTCCGCGACCCCGAAATTATCCATCGTGGCCAGCAGCGGAGTCAGGCCGTCCCCGTCCCGCGCCTCCCTGTCCGCTCCGTGCTTCACCAGAAAACGCACCAGGTCCGCGTTCCAGGCCAGATGAAGTGGGGATTTGCCGCCCGAGACCCCGCCGGTTTCCGACGGCACATCGCAGCGCGCGCCCTTTTCGATCAGGTAACGCGCCAGCCGCTCATCCCGCGCATCCAGCGCCAGGGCCAGCGGGCGCAGAATGCCGGGCGGCGGCTTTGGACTGCCGGGCTGGGGGCCAGCGCCCTGGCCAAGCGGCACGGCGGGCTTGCCGTCGGGATCAGGAGCCCCCGCGTTCAGGTCCGCGCCGCCATCGATCAGCTTGTAAATAACGGCGGTTCTCCCGCTTCTCATGGCCGTGACGAGCGCCGGACCGCCGTCCTTCCGCGTGTCGGCCCCGTGGGTCAGCAGATAGTCCACCACCGCCGAATTCCCAGCGGCGGCGGATTCCTGGAGGGCACCGGCAAAGTCCAGCGGCGCGGGTTTGGCCTCCACCAGATATTTCACGACCGGCAGACGCCCTTCTTTCGCGGCGAGGTTCAGAGCGAGAGCAAAATCCAGACCCGTGACTTTGCGCTCCACAAAAAACCTCACCGTCGGCAGGCTGCCCTGCGCGGCCGCGTTATTGAAGGTGCTGTTGCGCTGGGGAAGCATCTCCGGATTCCGCTCCGCCAGCACCCGCAGATCCGCCAGAGTGTTGGCCTCCTGCTGGGTCATGGCCGGGGCGGCGTCCGCAGTGACCGCATCCTCGCCGGGAGCCAGCTCCGCCAGCCGGCGGCGGGCATCGGCGCAGAGGTCGGTGTCGGCGGGAAATTCCGCCAGCACCCGCCGGTAAAGCGGCACCGCCTCCGCCGGCTGGCCTTTTTTGCGCAGACACTCCGCCAGTCGGTAAAGCACCGTGCCGGCCCCGGGGCGCTGGGTGTCGTAAAGCTCCAGCGCGGCGCGGTAGGCGGTGATGGCTTTGTCAAAATCCCGGTTGGCCTCCTCCTCGAACAGCCCGCTCCGGAGCGCGGATTTCAAGGCTTCGGACAGCGGTGGAGCCGGTTTGACGGTTCCGTCCCCCGCCGCAATGCCCGGAGCGGGAGCCGGAGTGGGGGAAGCGGAGGCCGGAGCTGATCCCGGCACAGGCTGCGCCGGCAGCATTCCGGAGGCGGAGGCGAAAAGCCACAGCCCGCAGGCAAGCCGGCGGACCGGGGCGGCAGTCGGGAAACACGGTGAGGGAGGTGCGGTTTTCATAACAGTGCGTCCACGGTAACCGCCTGGCTGCCGGGAAAATGTCATGTTTTTGCAAAAAGACACGGAGGGCGCGGCGGGAATAGGGCTTATAGGAGTTATAGGGCCAATATGACTTATAGGGAAAGATAAGATGCCTGGCTGTTGGGCGGGCGGGCCGCCAGCCTTATAGGACCTATCCGTCCTATAACATCCTATAGGCCCTATCCCCGGCGCGGCGCGCCCCGTTTTTTTGCAAAAACATGACATCTTTCCCTCCTGGAAATGCTATGAATTTCCCGTGCTGCCCGCTGATCCCGGTTCATGGAAGGAGAAAACGCCGCGTCTGGCCCTGCTGCGCGCGGTGGCGGTGATCCCGTTGCTGACGGCGGCGGGGCTGGCGCTGAGGCAGTGGCGGGACTCCGGACGCCGCGTCCGGGCTCCGTGGGAGGAACGGGCGGTTTTTTCCGCCCGGACTCTGGCGGCCTCCGGGGCGGAGAAACTGGCCGCGTTGGAAATGAGCGGAGGCATTTCCCTGCCCTTTCCTGAAAATGGCGACCCTCTGGCCCTGAAGCCTCCGCGAACGGACGGGGCGCGCCAGGCCGCCAGGCGGGCGGAGTCAGTCCTGGCGGCATTGCGGACAGAAGGCCGTCCGCCGGACGCGGAATCCTTAATACTACAGTTGCAGATATTTCAAAGCTTTCCTCCGCCTGAAATGAAAATA
>JAZKFB010000079.1:0-47935 GCA_040386695.1 Verrucomicrobiota bacterium | reverse complement strand
TTAAAAACGGTTTCCTGAGCGCGGCACCATCCATGCCGAACACTCTTGGCCGGAACCCCGCTCCACCGGGCAGGGTTTTCAGAGGAAAAACTTCACCAGCTTGCCTTTGAGTCCCTCCGGCAGCGGGAATTCGCGGCCGGTTTTGGCGAGGGCGAGTTCCGCGACCTCCGTGAGCCATTGCCGGGAGGCGGTCAGGGATTCAAGGCGGATCATGTTCGAGGGCGTGATGCTGTAAGTGCCCGTGAACCGGACGAGATCGGCCTCGCCCGCCAGCCGCAGGTCGGCCAGCAGCGTTTTTTTGGACGGACTGAGCTGGATGGTCTCTATCCGGATCCAATCGAGGCCGGAGGAGTCCAATTTGGTCTGAATCAGCACTTGGAGTAGGTTCATGAGCTTGCAGTTGAATGATTTGAGGAAAAAATGGGGGCGGAACGAGGCGGCGCGTCGGCAACGGGGTGGAACCCGCCGGAGCCGGGTCAGGAAACGGCGGGCTGCCGGCGGAGGATTGACGGGAGAAAAGCGGGATCGTGATCCAGCGCGGCGAACCAGTCCGGATACAGCGGCTGCCAGCCAGTGGCGCGGAGGAGGGCATTGCTCACGCGTTTATGAGTCCAGCCGCGTTTCCGCGAGGCATCCGGCGGGGCTTCAGGCGGCAGCGGCAGGTGGAAACGCGCGGCGAGTTCCGTGTACAGCGCCCGCTGAGTCAGCGGTGTGGAATCGCTGATGTTGAAGATCCGCGCCGGGCCGCCGGTTTCCGGAAAATTCACGGCGTTTCCGGAGCCCCTGACGGTGTCCGCCGTATTATTGGCAATGGCCTTATTTTCAGGCGCATCCAGCAGGTGCAGAATCGCCCGCGCGGCATCGGCGGCGTGGATCTGGTTGATCCAGCGCCCATCCGGGGTCGCGGGGGCGGCCGTCCGGACATCAATGGCCGATTGCCCCTGGAGAAAATGCTTCAGCAGCACCGACCGCCCGGGACCGTAAATTCCCGCCAGCCGCCCCGCCATGCCGCCCGCCGCCAGGGTTTCGTCCTCGGTCAGGCGCAGAATGCGGCCGGTTTCCCGGTCAGGTTCAGCGGGGGAGGTTTCGCGGACTTCCGAGCCGTCAGTCTGAGCATAAACGCTGGTGCTGGACGTGAAGAAAAACCGGGCGGACGGAAAAGCCGCCCGCAGATTCCGGCAGCCGTCCAGATAAACGGCCCGGTACTCCTCCACTCCCCCGCCCCGGCCGGCGGCGGCACAGTGGATGACGCGGATTTCACGGTCCCGGCAAATTTCCAGTTCCGCCATGGCGCGGCAGCCGGCGGCATCGGTCAGGTCGCAGGCGCGGGCATCAATTCCCTCAGCCCGCAGGGCCGCCGCCGAGGATTCGGAATGCGTGAGACCCAGAACTCCCCGGTCGGCGCTCCGAAGCTGCTCCGCGATCATTTTCCCCAAATAACCGCAGCCGGCGATAACCGTGAGTTCAGTCAGGGGAATGGGCATGGGAGGGGAAAAAGTGACGCCACAATCCGGGCGGTTGAAATCAGGAGCGGCACCGTGCCGTAGTTTCATCTCCATGAAAGCCTCAAAACTCTCCCTCCTCGCCGCCGCTCTCTGCCTCACCGCCGCCTGGTCCGCCCCCGCTCTGAGAGCGGAAACGAACACCAAGTGCCCGATCATGACCGACAGCGATGTCGATCCCGACAACACGGTGGAGTACCAGGGGCAGAAAGTGAACCTCTGCTGCACCAAATGCGGCAAACTGTGGGCCAAGAACCCCGCTTATTACATTAAAGCCGCCCCGGAACTGCTGCCCCAGTTCAAAGGCCAGGACGCCAAGCTGGGTCTGGATAAAATCACGCTGCTTCCGCAGAAATTCTGCCCCATGAAGTCCGCCAACCTCGTGTGCCCCGACAGCCCGAGCACGGAATATAAAGGCGTGAAAGTTTATTTCTTCGATCAGAAAGGCCTCGAAAAGTGGAATCTGGATCCCGAAACCAACGCCAAACGCGCCATCTCCGCCGGTCTGCTCCCGCAGCTCGCCGGCAAGTGAGCCCCGGTTTTTAAACGTTGCTGTTCAACACGACGGAACCGCGGCAAAGCCGGCACGTCCCGGTTTGCCGCGGTTTTACTTTCCGGCTCTGGCTTTGACGACAGGCTCGACAGTGGGCAGAAGCAGGCGGGCGGCGGCGGCGGCTCCCTCGTCGGTGAGCATGACGTCGCTGAAAAAATGATCGAGGCTGCGGGGCACGCGGCCATTGAGATCCAGCCATGGAATCCCGGACTCCGCAGCGAGCTTTTCGGCGGCGTCGCCGTAGCGCTGAAGTTCCCGTTCCACCCACGTGGGATCCGGGCGCAGGAATTTGGCCTCGCTGAGAGGCGCACGGCCGTCCTTGAGCACGATGGCGATCAGATTCTCCATCTGCGTCCGGTTGATGGTGGCGTCGTCCAGCGCGGGCTCGCCGGTCATAATGAGCGTGGCGCCGTGCCTTTTGGCGAGAGTTTCCAGGATTTTCCAGCCGTCGAGATATTCCTTCAAAGGATCATCCTTGACCGGACGGGCCGGGAGCGGCTCGAATCCGCCGGCGCCGAGTTTCTGCTTCATGGTCTCAAACACATCCTTGTAATGATCCGGCCGTCCGAGGGTGTTCTGGAGCATGGAAGCCTCACTGTTCCGGGCCCAGAGGCGGCCCAGACGGGCGGTCTGACTGACGGTGATGACCGCCTCCTTCCAGCCGGCCGGCCGGGGAGGCGGGCTCAGATGCTGTGCTTTGCCGGGATCGTAAGTGTAGTTCAGCGGCTGGGACACCACATCGTCGAATCCGAAATTTCCGATCACCACATCCGGCCGCCAGTCCTCGATCAGCTGGGCCGCGACGGCTGTGGAGGTCACAATCCCGGCCTTGTCCTGTCCCCAGGCGGCGACCTCCACCGGCAGTCCTTTTTCCTGAAGCAGCCGGCCAAGCTGTCCCCACCAGGAGTCCTCCGCATTCTGAAGCATGGCCAGGGTGCCGCTGCCCCCGAGGCACAGAATGCGCACCGTTCCTGACGGTTTGGAGCCGTTTTTATCATCCAGGTAACGGGCGATCACCCGGTCAAAGGAGAATCTGACGTCCTTTTTCAGCCCGGGAATGCGGTTGCTGAGATCCAGCCGCTTCAGAGGCTCCCGCGGCGTGCGCACAAAAATCCAGAGCACGGCCTCCAGCACCAGAAAAAGGCCAAAAAGGGCAATGAGGATCCGGCGGAGGAGTTTGAGGAACACGGAAAAGGGTGTTTGGATAACAAATCGGCCCGAGGAAAGCACAGCGCCCGGCATTTGCCAAGCTCCGAGCCGTTAAGAATCCGCCGCTTCCGGAGCCATGCCATTATTCCAAATGGAGAATGGGAATTTGAACAGAAGGTCACCAGGGTCACAGAATCATGAACGGGCGCAAAAACAACGCCCCCGGCGATCGCCCGGCGGGTGAGCAATGCCTGAGCCGCCAGCGATTGATTTTGTGATCTTTGCGCCCTTCTGTTCAAATTCATTCCGGAATTCAGAATTACGGGCAGGGGAATGACCGCCGGGGGCGGAATCCCTTGCGGCGGACCGGGGGCGGCGGTATCCCGGCGGATGAAATTCAGCTGGTTCATCGCTCTGCGTTATTTGAAGCCGCGCGGCACCTTTGTTTCGGTCATCACCCTCATTTCCGTGGCGGGGGTGGCGCTGGGCGTCGGCGTGCTGCTGGTCGTGATCGCGGTGATGAGCGGTTTTGAGAAGAAAATCAAAGAGGAGTTCCTCAAAGCCGAACCCGCCCTCGTCGTCCGCGATCAGTCCCGCGAATGGGGACTTCCGGAGGGCGCGGAGGAGACAGGAGCGGACTGGCGCCGGGTGCAGGCCATTCTGAAGCAGGTGCCGGAGGTGATTTCCGTTTCGCCGATCATCACCACGACAGCGGTGGTGGAGAAAAAACCGACGGCTGAGGAGGAGAAGATCCTCCATGATGAAAACCGTTCCACCCAGGAGGCGCAGACGGTGCTGATCGGCATTGACCCCCAGGACACCGTGCAGATGGAGCGGCTTCAGCGCCTGATGGACAAAAACGGCACCGGAAATTTCGAACTGGCTGGCCAAAGCATCATCCTTTCCGAAAATCTCGCCAGCCGCGTCGGCCGGGAATTCCCCCTGATCCCCGGGGAAAGCGAGGTCAATGCCTTCGGTCCGGCGTTTCTCCGGGAATACCGGAATTATTACCAGGAGCAGCAGCGGGCCCGGAACAGCAAGGAACAGCAGCAGGCGGTGGAGGAAAAGGACCGCGATCTGCCGCTGCCGGAGGAGCTGACGATTCAGGGGATTCTGACGGACGCCAAGCTTCAGGGCCAGGCCAGCGGCTACATTTCCCTGAAAACCGCCCAGAAAATGGCCGGCACCGGCAAGGGGATTGACGCCTTCACGGTGGAGGTGAAGGATCCCTACCGCGCGGGCGAGGTGAAGGAGCAGATCCTGGTGGCCCTGGCGAACAACCATCTGGAGGACACCTGGTTGCCGGTGACCTGGATGGAGACCCACAAGACTTACTTTGACGCCATCGCCAATGAGCGCGGCATGATGTATCTCGTGCTGGCCTTCATCTCCCTCGTCGCCGCCTTCTGCATCATGAACACCATGATCACCATGGCCGTGCAGAAACGCCGGGAAATCGGCATGATGCGGGCGCTGGGGGCGAAAGTTTCCCAGATTATCTCCCTCTTTGTCGCCAAAGGCCTGGTCGTCGCCAGCTTTGGCGTGGGTTCCGGCTACCTGCTGGGCAGCCTGGTGCTGCATTACCGGAACACGCTGCGGAACTGGATCGGCAACACCTTCGACTGGCAGATTTTCGACGAGCGCATCTACGGCCTGAGCGAAATCCCGGCCAATCCCCGCATGGTGGACAATCTGCTCATCTGCGGCATCGCTTTTGTGCTCTGCACCCTCGCCGCCGTGCCCCCCGCGTTTCTGGTGGGCCGGATGGATCCCGCGCGCGCGCTGCGCAGCGACCGTTAGAACCGGCGGACCGCCCGGAGGATGCCGCCAATCCCCGGGGAAAAATGATAAGAACCGCCCGGTGCCGAGTTTTGAGAAGACCTGATTTGTGAGCCCCCCTTCGCCTTCGTCCTCATTCCCCCTTTCGCCGGAAGCGGTGGCGGTCCGCAACACCCGGGCGTTCCTGTGGTTCCGGGTGCTTTTCAATTCCCGGTTTTATTACCCGATCTTCACCATCCTGTTCCTCGATTTCGGGCTGACCATCGAGCAGTTCGCCGGGCTGAACGCGTTGTGGGCGGCGAGCATCGTGATTTTCGAGGTCCCCTCCGGCGCGCTGGCGGACAGGCTCGGCCGGAAACGGCTGGTGGTGCTGTCGTCGTGGCTGATGGTGCTCGAAATGTCGCTGCTCTGCTTCATGCCCATCGGCGGTGGCTGGGTCTGGCCGCTCATGGCCGTGAACCGGGTCATCAGCGGCCTTGCGGAAGCCTGCTGCAGCGGCGCGGACGAGGCTCTGGTTTACGATGCCCTTCCGGAAACCGGCCGTCACGACGCCTGGACGCGGGTGCTGGCGCGGCTGATGCGCTGGCAGTCCATCACCTTCATGGTTGTGGCCCTCACCGGAGCGGCCACTTACAGCCCGGATTTTATGAACCGGGTCATCCAGTTCGCGGGCTTGGATTTCCATCTCTCCAAGGAGTTCTGCATGAGAATTCCGCTGGCGTTGAATCTCGGAATGGCCCTGGCCTGCGTCCCCGCGAGCATGATGTTCGTGGACACCCACGAGCACGCGCCCGACACCTCCGGCCTGAACGCGCTGATCCGCGCCAGCTACCACCAGATGATGGATGCCGCGCGCCACATTCTGCGCAGTCCCGCCGCCATCGTGATCATCGTCACGGGCCTGCTCTACGACAGCTTCATCCGCCTGTTTTACACCGTCGGCAGCAATTATTACCGGCTGCTGGGCATTGATGAGAAATGGAACGGCCTCATTCTCACCGTCAGTTCGCTGATCGGTCTGGGCACGGCTTTTGTGGTGGAGAAGCTGCTGGGCACGGCGACGCCGTCGCGGAATATGGGGACAGTCGCGGTCCTGATTTTCCTCGGGCTCACCGGTATTTCCATCATCATCCCCGGCTGGGCGGGCGTCATTTTTGTGGTGCCGCTGTGGCTGGCCATGCGGTCGCTGCACTATTTCATCTCCCAGTACCTGAACCGCGTCAGCAAGCCCTCCACCCGCGCCACCGTGCTCAGTTTCAAGGGTTTGACCATGAATCTGGCCTACGGCGCGGTGATGCTGCTGTATCAGCTTCAGACCTGGGCGCTCCGCAACAGTCACCACGAATCCCTGAGCGGTTTATCCAAAGAGGCGGCGGACACCCGCCTGCTGGCGCTGGCCATGCCATGGTGGCCCTGCGTGTTCGGTGTGCTGGCGCTGAGCCTGGTGCTCTGGGTGCGCGTCCGCTTCAAATCCAATCTGACCGGCCTGCTGGCCGTCAAACCGGTTCCGCCGGTGATTCACCTGGACCCCGGGGAACTGTCGGTGCGCTGAGCGGCGGAATCCGATGGCGCGGGAGCGGCCGGCACGGGCAGCACCGGGGAAAACTGCGGTCTGGCTCCGGGCATGGGCGGCGTCTGCATGTTCCGGCGTTTTTCCAGCGCCTCCAGCCTGACCAGCGCCTCCGCCGGAATATCCGCCCGCTGCTGGGGGGTCCGGCACGGGCCGTCGAACACCAGATGCCCCTGGGCATCCCAGGCGCGCAGACGCTGCATATTGCCATTTTGAATCAGCTCCACCTGCCCGCCCTCATCCCAGAACATGAACCGCCGGGTGGTCGGATCCTGGCCGACATCCGCAACCGCTCCGAGCGGGCCGTGGAACATGCGCCATACCGACTCCAGAGTGGCCGGGTTTTCATTAAACGTATGCATCAGACTGGCCAGCATCTCGTCCTGCGGGGGCGGCAGCGGCAGGCTGCGGATTTTCACCCGCTCCTCCGGTTTGGGCGAGCGGCACAGGGAAACTTTGGTGCGCTGCTCCTTTCCTTTGTGCAGCAGCGTCAGCTCCACCTCGCATCCGGGTCCCGCATTCTCCACCAGTGTGGCCACCTGTTTTTCGGAAATCACCCACTGATCGTTGAAACGCAGCAGAATATCGTAAGGACAGAGCCCGGCGTGGGCGGCGGGACTGCCGATGGCCACCAGTCCGATCATGAGGCCCTCGCCTTCCTTGAGCGCGGTCTGGGCGCGCACTTCAGGGCGCAGCTCAGTCAGGGAAACTCCCAGAAATCCCCGCTCCGCCGCCTCCGCCGGGGAAGCCGGCGTCTCCACAGCCGTTCCGGCCGGAGCGGCGGGAACCGGCTGCGTGGAACCGGACTGAGCCTGGACCGGACTGGTGGTCCGGAAGCTCAGGGCCGCGCAGGCCAGCAACGGCAGATGGCGGCAGCCGGCCCATCCGGGCAATAGAGTGGAGTGACGGCTCATGGCGTCTTGGCAACTTGGCACTGGCGATCCGCCGCATCAGGCGGAACGGGGTGTTAATGGAAGGAAACCGGCACCGTCTCCCGGCGCGGTAAAACCAAAGGCGTGGTGGGCGAAGAATGAGTTTCCGGATTCACCCAGTACTGATTGGGACTGCTGCTCCAGTTCACATTCTGAAGCGGCGACTGCTCGGTCATCATCATGTAACCGGTGTTCATCTGACGGCTGCGGAGCAGCATATCGGCCGGACTGCTCATCGGATTCCGGGCGGAGGGAGCGTGATTGACCGCCGCATCCACCGTATTGGGCGCATAACCGCCACCCTGCCGGTTCAGCACGGAAACCACCACCACCGCGGCGGCGGCGGGAACCACGATGCGCTGCCACCGGAATGGAGTGATAACGCGGTGCTGCGCGGAAATGCGGCGGGCCACCGGCATCGGGCTGACGGGAAGAGTGACTTCACGCTCCAGCTGAGAGACGAACCGCCGGGGCGTTTCGACCGGAGTCAGCGAAAAAAGCTCGCGCTCCAGTTGGAGAAGATGGTTGTCCATGGGTTCATCGGGATCGAAGTTCATGACAATTTGGCGGGCGTTAAGGTGCGGCGCAGTTTTTCCAGCGCGTAACGGTAGCGGCTCGCGGCCGTGTTCATGGGGATGTCCAGAGTCTCGGCGATCTGCTCAAAAGTCAGTTCGCCCCAGATTTTCAGGATGATCACCTCCTTATAATAATCGGGAAGGGTCTGAATGGCCTTCTCGATCTGCTGGGCGCGCTCGTCGGCCTCCAGGGTGTCCTGGAACCAGACCACATCGCCGGGTTCATCGGAATCCAGGGCCTTGGCCTCGCGGTTGGCGCGGCGGATGTTTTTCCGGGCCTGGTCGATGGCGGCGCGGCGGATGTGGGTGAAGGCGGCGGCGAGGCTGGGCTCGGTCACGCCATCCTCCGTCATTTCGATCATGCCGCTGCGCCAGAGGCGGAGCATGGATTCCTGTAAAACGTCCTCCGCATCCTCGGACGTGCGGGTCTGTTGCCGGGCAAAGAGCAGGAGACGTGAGCCGTGAGTCGCAAACCATTGTTTCCAACCAGCGGGCTGCACAGGTTCTTCAGTAGTGGTTTTCATCATGATAAAGCGGGGGGTTATGCTCTAATTTGGCACTCATTTAAGCGGAATCCAGACCGTATTTTGTTTCAAAATTTCCCCCGACGGGCGGGAACTTCCCCTTTTGCGGCGGCATTTTTAATTCCACGGATGGGGAATTCCATGCCCGTTGTCCCTGTTTCCCTGCCCCACGCGCCCTACGAGGTGAAAATCGCCCCCGGTCTGCTTGCCAGCACCGGCACCGAAGCCCGAGCCCTGTTTCCCGCCTGCCGCTCCTGCGCGCTGGTCACGGACAGCAAAGTCGGCCCCCTGTATGCGGAAACCGTCGCCAAGTCCCTGAGAGACAACGGGATCGAGCCCGTGATGATCACGGTTCCGGCGGGCGAGCCGTCGAAATGTTTTTCCGAAATCGAATCCATCAACCGGCAGATGATCCGCGCCGGTCTGGGCCGTCAGGCATTTCTGGTGGCCCTGGGCGGCGGGGTGATCGGGGATCTGGCGGGGTTTGCGGCCTCCATTTTTTTCCGGGGAATCCCCTGTATTCAGATTCCCACGACCGTGGTCTCTCTCGTGGACAGCTCGGTGGGCGGAAAAACGGGCATCAACACCCCCGAAGGCAAAAACCTGATCGGCACTTTCCATCAGCCGCGCCTGGTGCTGGCGGACCCCGGGGTGCTGCACTCGCTGCCGGAACGGGAATTCAACGAGGGTTTTGCCGAAATCATCAAGCACGCCGCCATCCGCGATGCCGCCATGCTCCCGGAAATCACCGCCGCCGCCACCGCGCCCCGGGAATCCCTGTCGGCGCTCATCGCGCGGAATGTGGCCATTAAAGCCGCCATTGTCACTGAGGACGAATTTGAAACCAAAGGCCTGCGCGCCCTGCTGAATTTTGGCCACACCATCGGCCACGCCATTGAGGCCAGCGCCGGTTACGGCGGGCTTTTCCACGGGGAAGCCATCAGCCTCGGCATCCGGGCCGCGCTGTTCCTCTCGGAACGCCACGCCGGACTGGCGGCGGCGGAATCCGCGCAAATCCTTGATCTTCTGCGGCTTTTCAAACTGCCGCTGGTCCTGCCGGACACCATCGCGGACAGCACCATTCTGGAAAAAATGGGCCGGGACAAAAAATTTGACCAAGGCGCGATCCGTTTTGTGCTGCTTTCAAAACTGGGTGAAGCCCACGTCAGCAAAAACATTTCCGGAGCCGATATCACGGACGCCATCGCGCTGCTGCGGCGGCCGGTTTTATAAAAATTATAGGCCCTATAAGACATATAGGGCCTATTTGTTGTAACTGACGCCACCCGCCGGAAAATGAAAACGGACCGCACGTCACCGTGCGGCCCGCTTTGGGAAAAGGGATCCGATTATTTGTCCGCCAGGGCGGCCACACCGGGAAGTTCCTTGCCTTCAAGGAGTTCCAGACTGGCGCCGCCGCCTGTGGAGATGAAGGTGACCTTGTCGCCGACGCCGGCTTTCTTCACGGCTTTGACGCTGTCGCCGCCGCCGATGATGCTTTTCGCGCCCTGATTGGCGGCGATGGCTTCGGCGATATCAAAGGTGCCTTTGGCGCAGACTTTGATCTCGAAAACACCCATCGGGCCGTTCCAGAGAATGGTTTTCGCTTTGGCGATCTCATCGCTGAACAGCTTGACGGATTCCGGGCCGATATCGACGCCCTCCCAGTCGTCCGGAATGCTTTCGCCGGGCTGGGTGTATTTGGTGGCGCCGACGGTTTTGGTGTCGAAATCAAAGCTGTCAGTGATCAGCGCGTCCACGGGAATGAGGAATTTCACGCCGCGCTCCTTCGCTTTTTCCAGGGCGGCGGCGGCGATGGGCTCCCATTCAGGTTTGTAGAGGCTTTTGCCGAGGGTGATGCCCTGCACCAGCTTGCGGAAGGTGTAGGCCATGCCGCCGCCGATGATAATGGTGTCCGCTTTTTCGAGCAGGGCGTTGATGACGTTGATCTTGTCGCTGACCTTGGCCCCGCCGAGAATCACCACAAACGGGCGGTCCGGGGACTGAAGCTCGTCGTGCATGTAGGTCAGCTCCTTCTCCATGAGCAGGCCGCTGACGGCGGGCAGATAAGCGGCGACTCCGGCGGTGGAGCTGTGGGCGCGGTGGGCGCTGCCGAAGGCGTCGTTGACGTAAATCTCGGCCAGCGCGGCGAATTGTTTGGCCAGTTCCGGATCGTTTTTCTCCTCGCCGGCGTGGAAACGCACGTTTTCCAGCAGCAGCACGCCGCCGTCCGGCAGGGCTTTGGCCTTGGCCTCCGCCTCAGGACCAACGCTTTCGGAGGAAAATTCGACAGGAACGCCCAGCAGGCCGCTCAGGGCTCCGGCGACCGGAGCCAGGCTTTGTTTGGGATCCACCTTTCCCTTGGGACGGCCGAGATGGCTGCAGAGGATGACTTTCGCGCCTTTGCCGATCAGATATTTCAGGGTCGGCAGGGTCTCCTCGATGCGGGTGGCGTCCGTGATGACCATCGCGCCGTCCTTCTCCTCCAGCGGCACATTGAAATCAACGCGCACAAGGCAGCGTTTACCGGCGGGATCGATGTCACGGATACTTTTTTTGGCCATAAATGTCAGGATGGTTGGGGATCAGTCCGGGGGGAAGGGAAGCGTAAAGCGAGCCGCGCCGTACCCCCGCCTCCGTGAAAATGCAAACGGCGGTGACGGGAGGCTGCGGGGATTTTCCGCCACATTTTCCCCTTTGGCCGTTGTTTCCGCGCGGACTTGAAGTGGATTGGGACCTTGTGAATGCCGACCTTTCCCCTGAATCCGCCGCCGCTCCACCCGCCCACCCGCTGATCGGAGGAGAAATCCATCAGCGCGTGCTGCGGGAGCTGGCGGAAATTGAGCGCACTGAGGACGTGCGCGTGCTTTATGCCTGCGAAAGCGGCAGCCGGGCGTGGGGATTCGCGTCCACGGACAGTGATTTCGATGTGCGTTTCCTCTACGTGCACCGCCGCGACTGGTATTTGTCCATCGACGAGCGCCGCGATGTGATCGAGCGCCCGATTTCCGAGGACCTCGACATCAGCGGCTGGGACCTGCGGAAAGCGCTGGGCCTGCTGCGGAAAAGCAACCCGCCGCTGCTGGAGTGGCTGAAATCACCCATCGTTTACCGGCGGGACCCGGTGTTCATGGCGGAATTCAGCGCTCTCGCGGCGGACTGGTTCTCGCCCAGCCGCTGCTTCGCGCATTATCTGCACATGGCCGCCGGCAACTGGCGGAAATATCTCGAAGGCCGCCCGGAGGTGAAGCTGAAAAAATACCTCTACGTTTTCCGCCCCCTGCTGGCCTGCCGCTGGATCGAGCGCCGGAGCGGCCAGGTGCCCATGCTTTTCCAGGAGCTGGTGGACGGGGTGCTGGAGGAGGACGGCGTCCGGGAAGCCCTGCAGGCGCTGGTCAGCCGGAAAATGGCGGGGGTGGAGCTGGATATGGAGCCTCACGTGCCCGCGCTGTCCGACTTTCTGTCGTCGGAAATCGTCCGGCTGGAAACCCTCAGCGAACCCGAACCCACTTCACGCGGGACGGAGGAGCTGAACAAATTTTTCCAGCGCTATACCATCGATTAAAATAAAACGCCGCATTCCCATCGTCATTTTTCAATGACCGGGGAATGCGGCGCGGAGATTTTCTTTTAAACCAAACGACTGATAATCAACGATTAACGATCAATATTCAGGCTTCGCGATGGGAGACGGCATGATGCGCCGCCGCTCCGATCACGGCCCCGATCATCGGAGCGACCCAGAACAGCCACAGCTGGGAAAGCGCCCAGCCGCCCTGAGCGAAAACGGCCACAGCGGTGCTGCGGGCGGGGTTCACGGAGGTATTGGTGACGGGGATACTGATCAGATGGATGAGCGTCAGCCCCAGACCGATGGCGATGGGAGCGAATCCCGCCGGAGCGTTGCCGTGGGTGGCGCCCAGAATGATGAAGAGGAACATGGCCGTCATGGCGATTTCAACCGTCAGCGCGGCCGCCATGTTGAAATGCCCGGGGGAATGCTCGCCAAAACCGTTGGACGCGAAATCCCCCGTGCCGGTGAAGCCCTCCTTCCCGCTGACGATGAGATACAGCAGGCCCGCGCCCGCCAGGCCGCCCAGCACCTGGGCGATGATGTAAGGTCCCAGATCCCGGGCCGGAAAGCGTTTCCCGATGCACAGCCCCAGGGAAACCGCAGGATTCAAATGACACCCGGAAACGTGACCGATGGCGTAGGCCATGGTCAGCACCGTCAGACCAAAAGCCAGGGAAACGCCGTGCAGGCCGATGCCGACGTCCGGAAAAGCCGCCGCCAGCACCGCGCTGCCGCAGCCGCCGAGGACCAGCCATAGGGTTCCTATAAATTCCGCCAAAAGTTTTTTGGGCAAAGGTGTCATACTGAAGTTGCTGTTAAGTTTTTGAATGGGCAAAACTGCCGACTCCATTAAAACTCCATTGAATGATAATTCCAGTTTTTCCTCAAAAACAAAACTTACCTCCGGGCGGACTCCGAAATAATCATAATACATTGAGCATCAACGCCCCTGGCCCTATTTTGAACATTTAATCAGGCGGGAGTCAGAGACCGGATTCCGCGTTCCGGAGCCTTCCACCCGCCGCCCGGGGGCGCGGCACGTCCCTTGTTGAAAAATCACTTTGCCTGCTCTTGGCTTCGCTTTCCGAGCCTTCGCCCGCTCTCAGCGTCTTCAGATTTCCCCGTCCCCGTGCCGCCCGGTTCAAGCAGCGGCTGTCCCGTTTTTTCCCATGTCCCGCATCATCGCCATTATTCCCGCCCGCTACGGCTCCACCCGGTTTCCGGGAAAACCGCTGCATTCCCTGGCGGGCAAGCCCCTGATCCAGCGGGTGTGGGAGCGGTGCATGGCCTGCACCGGACTGGCGCGGGTGCTGATCGCCACGGATGATGAGCGCATTCTCCGGGCGGCGGAGGCGTTCGGCGCGGAGGCCTGCCTGACCTCGCCGGACCACCCCAGCGGCACGGACCGCATCGCGGAGGCCGCCGCGCGGGATCCGGAAGCCACGCATATCATTAACGTTCAAGGGGATGAGCCGATTCTGTCCCCGACCCTCATTGACGAGCTGGCGGCGCGTCTGGCGGCGGATGCCTCCATCGGCATGATCACCGCCGTGCATCCGCTGCACGATCCCGCCCTGCTGCACGATCCCAATGTGGTCAAAGCGGTGCTCGATAAATCGGGCCGGGCGCTCTATTTCAGCCGCAGTCCCCTGCCCTTTCCCCGCAATCCGCAGCCGGATTTTCCGGTCTGGCGGCACATGGGGCTTTATGGGTATTCGCGGGAATTTCTGGACACCTTTGTCGCCTGGCCGCCGTCGCCGCTGGAGCTGACGGAGGGTCTGGAGCAGCTGCGGGCGCTGGAGAACGGCGCGCGCATTCACTGCGTGGTCACGCACCACGACAGCCCCGGCGTGGACACCCCGGAGCAGGCCGCCGACATGGAGCGCCGTCTGCGGGCGATGGAGGCGGACACGCCGGAACGGAAAATCTGAAATGCGGATTCTGACAGGACAACGGTGGGCCAGCGATCCGGAGCCGGAACTGGGCCTCGGCCTCGTGACCGGCGCGCATGGCGGGCGGGTGACGGTGAATTTTCCGGCCACAGGGGAAAAGCGGGTTTATGCCTGGCCGGGAGCGCCGCTGGCACGGGTGATTTTCCACCCGGGCGACCGCGTGGAGGGACCCGGCGGTCCGGGAAAAGTGGAAAGTGTCCGGGAGGAGAACGGGCTTATTTTTTATCAAATCACCGGGGTGGAGATTCCGGAGGCGGAATTGTCCGGCCTGCTCGCCCGCCGTGGTCCCCGGGACCGCCTGGAGTCGGGGCAAGTGGATGGGAATGAGGACTTTGAACTCCGGCGCGAGGCGCTGTTCCGCCGGGCGCACTGGCAGCGGTCGCCGGTCCGCGGCTTTCAGGGCGCGCGGATGGAGCTGATCCCACACCAGCTGGGAATCGTGGCCGAGGTTTCAGGCCGTCTGCGCCCCCGGGTGCTGCTGGCGGACGAGGTCGGACTGGGAAAAACCATTGAGGCCTGTCTCATTCTTCACCGCCTGCACCTCACGGGCCGGGCGGACCGGGTGCTCATCGCAGTGCCGGAACCACTTGTTCATCAATGGTTTGTGGAATTGCTGCGGAGGTTCAGTCTGCGGTTCAGCATTTTCGATGAGGAGCGCTGCGAGGCCATTGAAAACGAGCCGGAGGGCGAAGGATTCAATCCTTTTCTGGACAGTCAGCTCGTGCTCTGCGGGCTGAATCTTCTGACCGGCCGCCGCCAGCGCGCCGATCAGGCGGTGAATGCGGGCTGGGACCTGCTGATTGTGGATGAGGCGCACCGGCTGACGCGCGTCCCCGCTTTTGACGGAGATGGTGATGATGGCGGCAGCCAGAACGGCGACGATGAGGGTCAGGCGCTGGAAGTCATTGGCCGTCTGGCCGCCGCGGTCCCCGGCGTGCTCCTTTTAAGCGGAACACCGCAGCAGTCCGGCTGGCAGGGACAGTTCGCGCTGCTGCAGCTGCTGGACCCGGCGAGGTATGCGGAGGAGGCGGTTTTTCATGCTGAAAGCGGGCATTACGGTGAAATCGCCCAAGTCATTGAGCATCTGGACGCCACAGGCACACTGGATCCCGCGCGGCTGCCGCCGGAAGTCCGGGACTGGCCGGAAACTCTCGCCGTTCTGGCGGACGATGGCGGCAAAGGCATCAGCAAAAATGAATGCCACAGCGACGGGGAAGGCGGAAAATCCGGCGGCAACAACACCCCCGCCGCAGCCGCCGCGCTCCGGGCGGCGCTGCTGGACCGCTGCGGCATTGGGCGGGTGATGTTCCGCAATGTCCGGTCGTCGCTCGCCGGTTTTCCGGGCCGTGAAGTCCACGCCGCGCCGCTGCCGGATGCCTCCGGGGAAACCCGCGTGCGCTGGCTGGCGGAACTTCTGAGACGCTGCGCCGGCGCCGGCCCCGGCACCGGGGAGAAAGTGCTGCTCATTTGCCACGCCAGTGAAACGGCGGAACAGCTGCGGGAGTCCCTGCTCGGGGAAATCCAGGTGAAGACCGGCGTGTTTCACGAAGGCCTGAATCTGCTCCAGCGCGACCGCCAGGCGGCGTGGTTTTCCGAGGAGGACGGGGCGGACATTTTACTGTGCTCGGAAATCGGCGGCGAGGGACGGAATTTTCAATTCGCCCGGCACCTCGTGCTCTGGGATCTGCCCGATGACCCCGATGTGGTGGAGCAGCGCATCGGCCGGCTGGACCGCATCGGGCGGCGGGGGACGATTCAGATTCATGTGCCGTTCGCGGCGGGCACGGCGGAGGAATTTCTGTTCCGCTGGATGACGGAGGGGCTCGGACTGCTGCACGCGCCGGTCTCCGGGGCCTCACGGATGGCGGAGGAAACCGCTTTTCTCCGGCGCGGAGTGCTGGAAAATCCGACGCCGGAGGGCCTGGAAACCCTGATCCGGGAAACCCGCCGCGTGAAGGAACGCATCGGCCGGGAGCTGGCGTCCGGTTACGACCGCCTGCTGCAATGGCAGACGGCGGACGGCACCGGGGACGTGATGGCGGACCGCATCCGGGAATCGGACAGCGTCAAAGCCTGGGAAACGTGGTGCGTCCGGCTGCTGGAATCCCTGGGCATGCAGGTCGAGCCCCTGCGCGCCCGGCACTGGCAATTCCAGGCCGGGAGCGCGGAGACGGAATCCCTGCCGGAGCTGCCGGTCGAGGGACTGAGCGCGGTTTTTGAACGGGCCGAGGCTCTGACGCGGGAGGACGCGGCCTTTATGACGCCGGATCATCCGCTGCCGCGCGGAGCGGCGGAGTTGCTGCTCGGCGGCACCCGGGGATCCGCCGCGTGCGGCGTGGTGACGGGTCAGAACCGCCCGGGGCTGATGCTGGAGGTTTGTTACGTTCTGGAATGCGTGGCCCGTCCGGCGCTTCAGGCTGACCGCTTTCTGCCCAGTCTGCCGCTGCGTGTGGCCGTGGATGAGAAAGGCGCGGATCTTTCTGAAAATCAGGCGCTTCTCAAACTCCGCGTCACGGATGCCGAGGCCTCCGTCCTCAAAGCGGCCTGGCCCGCCGTGAAGCACTTTGATCTTCCCGCCCGGGCCGCCGCCCTCGCCGCTCCCAGGCGGACCGCCGCCATTGCCGGCGCTTTGAAGAAAATGAACCGGGCACTGGAGGCGGACCTGACGCGCCAGGAAATCCTGGCCCGCCGCCAGAACCGTCCGGCAGGCGGGGAAGCCGATGAACTGCGCGCCCGGCAGGCGGAACTTCAGGAGGCCATCAGCAGCGCCCGGCTGAGAATGGACTCCATGCGGATTCTGGTGATGAAGCGGTGATGTTTACCCGGCCAGACCTGGAACCCGTGAGGGGTTTGAACAGAAGGCCTCAAAGACCGCAAAGGCAACGACTTGCCGCGACACTCCCCCGCGCGCCGGGAAAATTTGGACGGCGGTGACCTGTCACCGCTTTGAGAAAGGTGACTTGTCACCGTTGCGTGAATCGCCGCCCCGCCCGCGAATCACATTTTGGGAACCCGGGCGCGGGACAAGTCCCGCTGGCGAAAGCGGTGACAAGTCACCGCAGTCCAAAGGTTCCCAAATTCCCGAATTCAAATTTCAGTCCGAAATTCTCCAGTTTCCCTGCGGCCATCCGGCTGGACGCCCTCAGTTGGCGGCGGCGAGGGCGGCTTCCGCTTTGGCGGCGGCGGAGGCGGCACGGCGCTGGATTTCCTCGGGGCTGGGGAGACTGGCGAGGACGTCGGCGGGGATCATGCCCTCGTCCATGAGCTTGGTGAGGCATTTCTTGCGCTCGGCGAGGGCTTTGCTGGCGTCGCGCTCCTTGGAAAACCGGCTTTTGGCGGCGTCGCTGCGTTCGCGGAGGCGGGCGTAGAGGTCGCCGCCGAGGAGGGCGGAGATGTCCACTTTCATCTTCTCCCGCTTCACATCGCTGTCGCTGACCGGCTCGCCGTTGATGGGGCCGCTGCTGTATTTCGGGAACATGATGGCCACTTCCGGGCAGACGCGGGAGCAGGCGGGGCAGTTGGTTTTGCAGTTGTCGTTGTTCTGGACCTGGAGCTTGCCCTCCTTGCTGACGCCGTAAACGTCGAAAAGGCAGAAGCTGAGGCACTGCATGCAGTTGGTGCAGCGGCTGTAGTCGATGACGGGAAACCACGGTTTCCAGAGGCCCGGCTGATTCATGGGCTTGTCGCCGCGGCTGCGCTCCACGAGGGCGGTCACGGCCTGGGCATTCAGGCCGGCAATGTGCAGGGTTTTCAGGGAAATGCCGCCCGCCGCGTCCTCCAGCTCGGGAGCGGAGCCGTTTTCAAATTCCCCCAGCACCAGCAGGGAGGACTGGCCGGTGCTGAGTCTCGCGCCTTTGCCGGAGCGGCTGACGCTGTAACCCAGATCCAGGAGCGCGGCGCAGACTTCGAAGCGGCGGGCCGCCTCCAGAGGCTGGCTGCCGGTGCCTTCGTAGATGAGAATGTGAAAATCGGGGGCCAGCGACATAAGGGGCGGAATGGACGGAAATGGACTCGGTGGACAGTTATGGACTGAAGGCGGGGGCTCCGGGGCCAGCGTGATTAAACAACACCACAGCGGCGGATTGTTCGAGGAAATTTAAACTTCATCATTTTGGTCCATTGAGTCCATCCTGTTCATTGGGTCCATCTCCCCTTTCAGGGACGTTCTCCAAGAGCCGCGCAGGCTTCTTCCACGGACAATGCCCGCATGTTGACGATGGGCGTCACGGCTTCATCCGGCGGCAGCGGAGCCCCGGCGGCGTGGAAAAGCCAGCGCACGGCGCGCGGATGGCAGGCCACGATTTTCAGCGGCCCTCCGGCGGCCAGTTCCGCCAGCCGCCCATCCCGGCGGGCGGACATTTCGCAGAGGTCGGCGACGCTTTCGAAAGGCTCCCCGGCGGCGCAAAGATGGCGCAGCACGCCGTCCTTCACCTCCTGCGGCACCACCTGGGCGTAGGCGCAGCGGCAATAGAGGATTCGGGGGGAGGCATCGGCCGGTTCGGACATCCGCGCATTCCAGCATGTCCCTTCCCTTTGCGCAAGTCCCTGCCCCGGCGTGTTTCCGGGAACGAAGAGCGCCGCCATGCGGTCACTTTCCGGCGGGGGCGGCGGCTTCGAGTTTGGCGCGAATGGGGTCGGGGATGGGACGGGAGGTCGTTTTTGCCCACTGCCGCGCGGTCACCTCATCCCGGACCGACCAATGCTCCAGCATGTCACCGATCACTCCGGCGGGCACCGTTCTGTCCGGCTGACCGTCCAGCCAGGCGGCCAGAGTGGCGGGTTTTTCCCGGGCCAGCGGAGTGAGGAAGGCGGTTTCGTATATCCCGTGCAGCTCTCCACGCCGGGCGGCAAAGTCGAAGGACTGCTCAAAGACGGCATCCCGCATCTCCTCCCGCAGAGCGAGACCGCCGACGCCGGAACAGAATTCCCGCATGGCTCCGTTGGACCGCCCGCCGACCATGGCCTCCATGCCCTGCAGGAAGGTGAAAACCCCGGGCAGATCCTGACGCCCCCACTGCCAGGCGATGGAGGGAATGGCGTCGAAAACGCCGGTGGGAATCTGCCCTTCCCGGTATTTGGCCATGGCCCAGGAGAGGGCGGCCGCAGGGTTGTCACGGGTCCATCCCGGCAAGCCGGCGACGAGCCCGATGATGGCGTCCGCCGGCGGAAGGGTGAGGGCGAACTCCAGAGCCTCAAAGGGCGAAATGGCCGCCCAGCGGGTCATCAGCACGGACATCAGTTCCTCCCGGTCCGGTTTTCCCCGGAGCTTCAGGATCGCCTCGCGCAGCATGGGCGCGGAGTCCTCGGGCAGGCCCATGATCTGCGCATACACGGCCTGCGGAGCCTGGCGCGGATTGCTGATCGCCTGTTCAAGGAGGGCGGACTCCCCCGCCGGCCACACAAACTCCTGGGCGGCGGCGGCGGCCGCCGCCCAGGCCGGGTCCAGCGGCCTGTCCACAGGCCGCACCTTGGGAGGCGCGGCGGAAATTTGAGGTTTGAATTCCCCACGGGAACGGCTGGCCCGCCCCGCGGCTGCGGCAGCCAGGGCGCTGAGGAGACAGAAGGCCAGGAATCCTGTCAGGCGGCGCGGCGTTTTCATTTGAAGGAGGAGGAATCAGTGGAGTTGGCGGATGGTTTCAACTGGCGCGATCTCAGGATGGAGTCCGCGCGGGAGCGGTCATTCAGACGGTTCGCCCAGGCCACGATGGCCGGGCCCTCGTTGGGGGGAAGAATGCCGATCAGGGAAACAATCGAGGGATCCATTTCGGGTCCCGGAGGCTGGGCGGCCAGCCAGTCCGAAGCGCCGGGCGCATCCACCATGGCCCAGGGCGCGACGATTTTCTCCAGAAGCTTCGGGTATGACGGCCCGGCGCTCAGATTCTGCTTCAGCCAGCCGGCCGCCGCCAGGGGATCGCTGCCCGCCCAGGTGCCGCACAGAGCTTCGATGGGAGCCGTTCCATATTTTTCCAAAGCCTGATGGCCGCTCAGCCAGGCGGCATAGCCGGGGCAATCGTCCTTCCATTGAAAAGCGGCCTCTTTCAGCAGTCCGGCGCGGCTGGCTTCGGGTGCGCTGAGAATGGCCTCCATTAATTGGGGCCGCTGCCGGTTGTCGGCCGCGCTGCGGCACCACATGGCCAGAGCGCTGCCGCGCTGATCGGGATCGGCCAGACCCGCCGCCGCCGCCAGGGCCGCCGCCGGATCTTTGCCTGCCCATGACGTGAAAATGCCGGCCAGGCCTTCGGGAATGGGCTCCGTCCGCGACTGCAACCATTGGAGGGCCGCCTGGGGATCCTTATTGGCCCAGCCCTGAAGAGCATTCATCCGGGCTCCGCGGATGCGGGAGGCGGGCAGCGATTCCACCGCTTTCAAAGCCGCCGGACCTTCGGACTGGCCACGGCGGACCCACAGGAAGGCCAGCAGAGCGGAAGGCGGGTCCCGGAGTTCCAAAGCCACGGCAAGGGCTTCGGCGGCATCGGCATCGGAAAGCGCGGCCAAGCGGGCCTGGGCCCGGACTCTGGCAACCTCATCCCAGGGCGAGGCCTCCAGATCCTCGGCAATCCTGGCGATGAGGTCGCGGAGGGCCACGGTGCGTTTGCTGGTCCCGGCGGGCAGCTGCTGGCGCGATGCGGGCGGCAAAACCTTGGATGGTTGGGCGGAGACGTTCGGTGAGGGGGAAGCCGCCGCATTTTCCGCCGGATCCGAAGCGGAGCGAACACCGGCTTGCCAGCCGCCGGCGAGGCTGGCGATCCAGAGGAGGGCGGCTCCCGTGATGAGGGTGGTTTTAGCGGTCATAAAAAGGGGGAGGGCAAGAGCGGGGAGCAGCGGGGCGGATCTCAAAGCGGCATCGGCGAGCGTTTCGGTTCCCGGCCAGGGCACTTCCGGGCGCGGCGGGTAGGCGGAAGCCATCGCCGGACTCAGCGCGGCGGCGGTGACAGTGACAGCGGTGCCCCGCGCGCCCAGCACTCCGGCGAGGCGCTCCATGGCCCGGGAGAGCTGCTTGCGGGCGGCGGGTTCCGAGACTTTCCGGGCGCTGGCGATGTCGCCGAACGAGCTGCCCCCGTAATAACGGGCCAGCAGCAGTTCCCGGTCCGTTTCGGCGAGTTGCTCCAGCGCTTCATCCAGCCGCTCCGCCGGAAGGCCGGAATCCTCCTGAGCGGTGACCTCGTGATGCTCAGCGTAATCTTTCATGAGCCGGGCCCGCCGGACCTCCTGCCGGCGGTGGGCGCGGCATTCCAGGCGGCAGGCGGTGAAAAGCCATCCGGTGATGGAGGGATGCCGGCGCAGCAGCGGCGCTTTCCCCGCCAGCAGGGCAAAAACCCGCTGCGCCACATCGCGCGCCGCCTCGTCATCACCGAGCTGCCGCCGGACAACTGACAGGACCAGCCCCGCATGGCGCGCCACGATTTCCCGGAACGCCGACTCCTCCCCCTGCGCGGCAAAGCGCTCCAGCAGCGCCGCGTCAGGATCCGGGGAGTGGGAGGCGAGGGAAGTCATGAGGCTTTTCCATTAATGCCACGCCACGCCGGATTTGTGACCCGGGCAAAAACTTTTTTTGCTCCGGGAAGAGCGGTGAGGAAGGAAGCGTATGAGGCTCAGACTTCCGGTCCCCGGATCCGGACCCCGTTTTTCTCACCCCAATCCTATGAAACTGGCCACTTTCCTCCTCACCGCCCTCTTTTCCACCACCCTGCTTGCGGACGACGCCAAACCGGGCCCGGACGGTTGGATCACGCTGTTCAACGGCAAGGACTTCACGGGTTTCACCAGCGCCAACGGCGGTCCGGTGAAATGGAAAATCGAGGACGGCGCGATGTGCGGCGACAAAAAGCTCGGAGACATCTGGACGACTCAGCAATTCTCGGATTTCGTGCTGGAGGTGGAATTCAAAACCACGGGCAACAGCGGCGTCTTCATCCGCACCTCCAATCCGAAGGACAACGTGCAGACAGGCCTCGAAATCCAGGTGGAGAATCCCGGCGGACCCGACAAACACAGCGTCGGCGCCATCTACGATCTGGTGCCGCCCACCAAAAACGCGGCCAAAAAAGGCGAATGGAATCAATACATCATCACCGCCAAAGGCCCGGAGATCACGGTGGTGCTCAACGGTGAGAAGGTCAACGGAATCAACCTCGACCAGTGGACCACGCCCGGCAAAAATCCCGACGGCTCCGACAACAAATTCAAAAAAGCCGTCCGCGACTTCGCCCGCACCGGCAGCATCGGCTTTCAGGACCACGACCACAAAGTCTGTTACCGCAATATCCGTGTGAAGCCGCTGAAGGAATAGAAATCAGCGGTCGGACGCCGCCAGCCGTCAGGGGGATTCCGGACCGCGGGCGGCGGTGAGGGAGGGGACCGGCGGTGGCCTCAGCCCCTGACTCAGCGCTCTTCTTTCCTCACCACATCCGGCGCCGGCCAGATGAGTGAGAAGCTGTCCATCCAGGCTTTGGCCGAAGCCGCCAGGATTTCCCGGTGTTCCCATGGCCCCCAGAACGAGAGCTGATAGGAACAGTCGGTGGTTCCCGCGAGCCATGTCTCATGATACACCGTCAGGGCTGTGCCCGCCATTCCTTCCACTTTGGTCACGACACGCAGGAAGGTGGTTTCCTCCACTTTGCGATCCTCCTCCGAAACAGGAGTGAGGGAGATTCCCCGTGATTTCTGATAGGACTCAAGAAGACCGCGCATCTCCTGCCGGGTCATCAGGCCATCGGAGCGCTCCGCAATAACGGCCACGAAAGCCCCGATGGCCGGCTGGCAGTATTCGAACTGAGCCACCGGATTTTTTTCCAAAGGAGTGGGAATCCACGGCCCCGCCGGCTGGCCGAACCGGAAATTGAACTCCGTGATTTCCGCCGTGCCCGTGAGGACCGGCACCGCCTCACTGAGCGCTTTGCGGCCCAGCAACGCGGCAATCCACTTCTCCCGGCCTTTCGGACCGGTGCCGATGAGCACTCCGAGGAGTGCCGTGTTCATGATTCCGGACAGCACCAGGGCCCAGATGCCCTGCGCCCTGCCATAGGCATATTTTCCCGGACTCCGCGCGCTTTTCATCAGGCCGGTGACCGCCAGCACGGTGGAGGCCAGTGTCAGAATCAACTGGAGCCATCTCCTCACCACCTCAAAAATGGCGGGGACCTGAAGAACCGCCTGCAGAGCCGCCAGGCCCATGGAAAACAGCCATGCCCCCAGAAACAGCAGCAACGCCCACACCGCTGACCGGTTCACTCTCCAGCGCCGCAGAGTCTGAAAGACGGCCACCATGGCCCCCAGGATCACCAAAGCCAGCACCATGGGCAGAATCCATTTCCAGGAAGCGGCCTTTCCGGCCATGAGCGCGATGGATTCCGCCAGGATGGATAATCTGTTCATGATTTCACCGGTCCCTTCCCCTTCGGGAATGGAATCACAAGTGTGAATCGCGCTTATGCCCGGTGATTTGCCGTATTCCGTCTCCTCAATTCCGGAAAACAGAATCCGGACGGAAAAATTGAATTTATTTACAATTCAGTGACGTTCAGGCATTTACGATTGTTTTTCATGGCAATTTCACCAAAATGGCCACTGGAAATTCCGCTCGCCGGGAGACTGCCGCCGCAGGGTTGAGTGAATTTTTAGGAATTCAGTCAGGCCTGAGCATGGAGGCGTCCCGGGAGGGGAATAACCTGACATTAACCATCACCCATCCTCTTGCTTCACCCATGAAATTGCTTCCTCCCTGCGCCGCCGCGCTGCTTTTTGCCCTGTGCCCCGCCCAGGCGGATATACAGACCCAGAATCAGGTTGACTCCCTGGGGGGAATCAACACTCCCCTGCGGAATGCGGTCCGGACTTATCAGGCCTACTACGCGGCTGCGCAGTTCACCTCGGTGGTCACCACCCAGTCCATCACCGGCATTGAGTTCAGACTGGCCACCAACAACAGCGGAGTGACAGCCGGAGGCACCTGGCCAGCGCAGGATCTGACTTTTGCCGATTACACCATCCAGCTCAGCGTGGCCAGCGCCGCGCTGGTCGCCGAAGGCCAGTATCCTAACGGCACCACCGCGTTCTCCTACGGCCAGGGCGCCAATCTGATCACGGTCCGCAGCGGTCCCCTCGTCATTCCGGCCGGAAGCTTCACCAATGCGGGCGCTTCCCCCACCGCCAATGACTATGGTTTCACCATCCCCTTCACGATACCCTACACCTTCGCCCCCGGGGACTCCCTGGTGCTGACGCTGGGTTTGAGCGGTTACACTCCCTCAGGAGCGGCGGCGGCCTTCTTCGCCACCAGCGCCACCGTGGATGGGCAGGCGGCGGCCATTTCCAGCACCACCTCCGGCAGCGCGGCCAATGCCAATGCGCTCAGCACCCCCCTGTTTGTGAACTTCGTCACCACGCCGGTTCCGGAGCCGGGCGGCGCGGGGCTGCTGCTCCTCGGGGCGCTGGCCACCACCTTCGCCCGGCGGCGCTGAGGACTGGTTTTCAGATGGCGGCCATGTTTTGATGGCAATCAGCGTCTCCCCGTTCCGCACAGCCTGATACCCCGGCAGTGCGGGACGGGGATTTTTTTCAATGAATGGTCCCACGGAGCCATCGGCAGCACCCGTTTGATCCGGTCCGGTCCCGGCGGCACCGGCGGCTCTCAGTCCCTCGCCCCGGGAACCGGCCAACCAGATCGCCGCCGGATCGCTCAACGCCAACTGCGGGGATCATCATACTTCGGTTTTGGTAAAATTGGAAATCACCATGCTGGAAACGGAAAGGTTCGTTACGGCATGGCGGAAATCAGGACCGGGCGGAACAGGCGTCCCTGTTCCACCCGGCCGCTGTCAATCACAGCCAAACACCATTTACCAAAGCCGAAATAACATCAGGCATTTAAAGTAAAGCGGGGCTGTGCCCATCGGGACTGGACCTTGCGGCTCTGGTGCGAGGTCCACCGTCCTCTTGATGCGTTCCAGCTCCTCCTCGGCAATGCGCGGCATGGTGTTCAGGGATTTAAGTTAGACGCGTCAAATCAAAATTCACTTTCCGAGATTGGTTTGTTTTCTTACCATTCGCAACTATTTTTTACCGGCATGGTATATTTTCCAACCATGAGCGACCCGGAGCCCCCTTCCTCTTCCCACCTGACGGACCTGCGCGTGCAGGCCGGATTGACCGTGCGCGAGCTGGCCCGCCAGCTCGGCACCAGCCACCCCAACATCCTCACCTGGGAGAGGAACGGCCGCGTGGCCAAAACCGAGTTCCTCCTGCCGATGGCGAGGATTCTGGGCGTCACCGTCGAGGAGGTGCTGGGAGAGGCCAGGCCGCGCCGGGTGGCCAACCCCGGCGGCAGACTCGGGCAGGTTTTCGAGGCGGCGGCGAAGCTGCCGCGCAGCAAGCAGGACAAAGTCATCGCCCTGCTGGAAGCCTTTGTGGACCAGCACGCCGCCGCCTCCTGGCCGCTCTTCCCCTCAGTGGCGGGCGGTCAGCCCATCCCGCCAGGTCAAAACGGGGCAGGCCGCGTCAGCGGCTAAAAAAGAAAGCGGCCAGAAGATCAGCAGGCCGGGCGGCGCGTTTCAGAGGGCGGACTGCAACCCGCCGGGAAGTCCGATGGAGTTTCAGAAGCAGGAAGGGGAAGGCGTTGGCTGCTGCGCCATGTTCCTCCTGGGAGGAACATCAAGCTCAGCCACGTGGGCGAGGGGCTTCCGACGGCGAATCAGGAGTTTGCGTAATTCCTAAAGACGGTAGGAAAATTTTTGCTCGGCAGCAATCAACCATGTCAAGGAAATATCATTAATGTACGCCGCGGGACTTTCTTTTACGCCAATTACAGAAGGATCGCCAGTCAAAATAAATTCATTCGCTTTTACTTTAATTTCATCCTTGGGGCACTTGGATAAAAAACATCCATCACAATAAGGTAATTCGTAATTTCCACTGACACAATTCAAATCAGCGCAGTATTTCACACAATTTAATACTTCCTCTCCCGTAAGTCCCATATCAGTGGAAGTGGCGGCTAATTTATCAGAATCAAGCCGGACCACAACATCAAAAACAGACAACCGGGTTCCATCAACGGTTGGTGCTCCTCCGCGGACAAATTGATTTCTTACAATATTTTTCATTAAAATTCAATCTGTTCCAACTTTAAAAACACTTGAAGACGTCGGAGGATTATAGCCGGATACTTGCCCAGCATTCATCTGCCGGATCTTCTCCGCAAGCCCATTCACTGACTTTACTCCACGCAGCTCTACAGGAACGTCGAGCACTGTCACACCTTGTTTCACAAAGTCGCGAGTGTTACCCGTGAGAACGGAAGCATTATGATTTTTTGCCCAAGCTATAATATCGGGATCCAACATTCCATTTGACATTCGAACCGCATTAAAGCCTTTTGTCTTTAAGGCATCAACCAAAGCTGGAGAAAGATTCTCATCCACAATCATTGGACGAGAATGCAAATAGCCTCCAGCTGCGCGTGCAGCCGCGATATGAGTGCTTCTACCCGAAGGCGCCACAGATTCAACTTCTCCAATATGCTGGCCTTTTCCAACACCAATGGATGAGCCCGAGGTGTAGGCTTCGATATCGGCGGGAAGATGCATCATGGCCAAGCGCCCAGTGAGATCAGCACCGTCAAAAGAAGCCTTCATTTTTGAATTCGTCACGAATCCTGCGCGGGTCATCGCGACCATGGCGAAGCGGTCCGCGATAGCGGCGCGGACCTTGTCTTTCCCATCTCCTTCTGCACTGTTGTAAGTATCAATCCAAGCCGAAGGCAGGCCGTTACGGCGTTGGCTGTCGGCAATATTCCCCGCCCAAAGCAAGGCGGATTGATCAAAATACTCCTGAAGCTTCTCTTGAGTGGCATCCGAGCCTAAAAGAGCCGGAAACCGGCTTCCGCCCATTGCATAGCCCGTAATCATCGGAAGCTTTTCAGTCATTTCTAGATATCGCCTTGAGCCCGATGATCCCACATCCACCAAACGCTCATCGGCCAGCCCCTCCGGGTCGAACGCGGACCATGGGTTCTGCCGGACGTAGGAGTAGAGGTTGGGTCCGTCGACAAATCCCGCCGGGTCCCGGGAGAGGAACGTGCCGGTCCGGATGTCGCGCCAGCGGAACCCCTCGTTGAGCAGGCCCAGGGCGGACTCCTCCTCCTTGGTGGAGGCGCGCTGGCGGACGGAGGGAACGGCGGAGCCCTGGTCACTGTGCTCGCCGAACGCGCGGTAGGTGGAGCGGAAGACGGGTTTGCCGGTGATGTTCGCGAAATCAGTGACGTCGCCCCGGGCTCCATACTGGAGAAAATTTGTGGCGGTGCCGCTGCTGCTGGGACTGCTGTCAACGCTGTAGAGCAGACCACCGACACCGCCGCCAAAATCACTTCCGCGGATAAAGTAGGTGTTCCGGAAAGCGAAGGAGGGCATGGCACTGGTGGTCCAGTGCGGCAGGCCGGTGGACCCGAATGTCCAGCGGGTGAGGGCGGTGCCGCCGGCGAAGGAGTCCACCTCAACCGTGGTGGAGACATCCCCTCCGATACGCAGGATACGGCGGGAGCGGTGGTCGTAGCTGTAGGTCCATGTCTGGTATCCGCCGGTGGCCGCTCCGGACGGGGTGCCGTTGGCGGTGTGCGGAGTCACCTGAACGCTGATGAGGCGGTTGGACTGATCCCAGACATAGACGGTTTTTTTACTGATCCGGGACTGGCCTCCGGAGGCGGGATCCATGACGAATTCCACGCGGTGGCTGCGGTTGCCGTTGCGGTCATAGCGGTAAACCACGGCGCCGGTGACCTCGGGGGCCTGAGCATTGGGAGCTTGGCGCGTGATGAGGGTGCGGCGGATCTGATCCGTGCGGGGGTGGGCCGGCTCCCGGGGATCGGGGGCCAGAAGGGCGGGGATATTCCCTCTGGAAAGACCGAGACTGTCCCAGAAGGGGTCGAACTCAAGATCCGGATCAGTGAGGTAGTCATCATTTTCACCGGTGCTGAATTCGGAGGTTTCGGTGACCATGGAGCCGTCCGCGAGGGTGCGGCTGAACCTGGTGCGGTTATTGGCCCGATCGTAGGTGTATTCGCTGGTTTCGGAGGGGGTGGCATGCCCTTCGGCAACCGGAGCCGGCGAGGAGTAGATGGTCTCGTCCACAAGCCGGTTGAGGCTGTCATAAGTGTTCCATACATAACGGCTCATGGAGGCCAAGGTACCGGAGGCGGGGCGGGATTCGGACTGGAAGACGAGGTTGCCGGCAGCGTCGTGAACGCAGGAGGTGAGCTGCGGAGGGATTCCGGCGGTGCCGGCGAGAGTGCGCTGGGTGAGCAGCCGGCCGGAGAGGTCGTAGGTTTTCCATTCGCTGATGACTCCTCCCGGAAGCTGTTTGAGGATAGTGTGCCCACCCCGGTCATAGCCGTAGACAGTGGTGCCGGAGGACCTGTTTTCGGAGATGCCGGAGACACGGCCCAGAAGGTCGTAGGTGGTGGTGACGCGGAGATCGTCGGAGGGGTCGCCGTCCTCCTCCGGACCGGCGAGGTCAGTGGTGACGGAGACGAGCTGGTTGAGCTCATTGTAGGCGTAGGCCTGGGTGCGGCCGGCGGAGGTTTCGGAAATTTTCCGTCCCCGGGCGTCGTAGGCGCAGGCGGTGCCGCGCCATGCCTGACCGGCCACCGAGGTGGAGAGCAGCTCCCCGGCGGCATTGTGAACAAAAATCTGTTCAGGCTCCACAGGCTGAAGCTCCGAAGGACCGGTGTAAGGAGCCTCCTGGCCGCCGTTGATGACGCGCACCCGCAGGCCATTGTCGTAGGTGAAGGTTTTGGTGCGGCCGTCGGGAGTTTTGGTGCCCCTCAGGGAGGTGGCGCCCCAGGTGTTCCTGGTGATATCGAACTTGTCCGGGACATTGTCCGGCGCCTGGATGATGGTGGCAAGCACCCGGCCGAGCGGGTCATAAGTGAACAAAGTAGTGGAGCCCCGGGCATCCGTGACGGAAATTCTGTTGCCCGAACCGTCATACTGGAAGCTTTCAATGACTGGCTGGGCGTCGGGGGCAAGTGTGCGGGTGGTGGCCAGCAGACGGCCATTGCCGTCATAGCTGTTCCTAACTGTGTTATTGACGGGGCCGTTCTCGTCCCCCAGGGGATCCGTGGCGGATCCGGTGACCGCAGTCCACAGATCCTGTCCTGTCCGCGCCGGGGTGAGCAGGATACCGGAGCGCACCACGATGGCTCTGCCGGCGGCGTCGTAGGCGGTGGCGGTGCAGGTGTTCCCCTCGATGACTTGGACACTAAGAGTGCCGTCTCCCGGATCTATCAGCCCCGATGGTCCCAGAGTGCTGGTGCGGGGTCCGGCGGAGCGCAGAGACCGGCCGGCGTGGTCGTAAACCGTGATGGCCTCGGCTCCATCCGGAGCCAGGGTCCGGGTGGGCCGGTCCATGATGTCATACCAGGTGTATGAGGTGAGCCAATCGGTGTCCACAGTGGTTCCACTGGTCTGGCCGGTAGCGGGAGCGGTGTATTCCTTCAGACTGTAAACACCAGCGGTGGAGAAGAGAGCGGGGGTGATGTCGGCCTCCGGCGTCAGCACCGTCCCCGTGGTTTTTTTAATTCCCCTGATTGTTTTGTAAGGGCGGCTGCGGTTGTCATAGGTTGTTTCCGTGATCAGCCAGTGGTCCGGAACGGTGGAGGCTGCAGCCTGAAGGGCGGGCACCGCGGTGCGGAAAACGAGGCCGACTCCCTCGGAATCGTATTGGGTGATCCTGGAGGGTGTGCCGGAGGGGGGACCTGCGGGAGACGGCGGATAAACCGCAATTTCACGGCCCGCGGCATCATAAACCATTTTGGTGACGCGTGTTTGCGCCGGGAATCCACTCCCGGAAACCCCCGGCACAAACTCCTCCACCCGGGTGACCAGCCCGGAGGACATCTGATAGACCGGTGTGGTGATGCCTCCGTCAGGCCGGATGGTCTGCATGATTCTGCCCAGCACATCGCGGGGCGTTTTGGTGAGAAGCCGGCTGTTGTCATTGCCGCCGGGAGTCTCCACTCCGATGACCTGGCCCAGGGCGTTGTGGGCGGTGCGGGTTTCGGCCATCGAACCGTCCTCCCGGTACTGGACACGCTCGGAGATTTTCCAGCCCAGGCTGTTGTAGGAGGCTTCGGTGCGGGCAGGGCCATTGCTGCTGATGAAGGGGCCCCTGATGAGGGTGGGCTTGAAGGAGGAGGCGTCAAAGAGACTGTCACCGCACCACGAGCCTGTGTATTCCATGCTGACAGCGGTGTCCCCGCCCCCCGACAGGGAGTTGGATGAGGGATCATGGGTGATCACCAGCGTGGGCCGCCGCAGCCAGTCGTAAGTGGTGCGGATCACCACTTCACTGGCGGAAACGCTTTCAACGGGAAGTCCGGTGACGGTGTGCCGCGTTCCGGTGACCGACTTCGGGGTGGCCATGATGTAGGGATAAGCGGTGGGGTCGGGTGTGACCTCCGTCGAAATCACCCGGCCCAGGACATCATAGCCGTATTTGGTGATGGTGCCGTCCGGCGACTTCACCGTCTCCTTGCGCCCGGCGGAATCGTAGGTGTGATAAGTCACGGCCTTGGTGTTTCCATCGGGAAAAGCGGAGGGGGCGGTGCCAAGGATTGGTTTGGTCTCCATGGCCAGGCGGCCGTCGCTGCGGTAGGTGAAGGTGACGGCGCGGGTGTTCGAATTTCCGTTATACTGCGTTGTCGTCTGTCCCAGTTCGTTGCGCACGGTATTGGTCTCCACGAAAGGGCCGGAACCTTTTCTGACGGTCTGGTATTGACCGTAAAAATCGGCATTGGAGTAGGCGGTGACCAAATCAACCCCATCAGCCAGGGCGTCCGCGATGCTTTCCTGTTCCAGCAAAGGGCGCGGCGTGCCGTTTTTATAGGTGTTGGTGACTGTCCGGAGCACTCGGTTCTGGATGAGATCCTTGTCCGTCACGACCGCCGGCCGTCCATACTGGTCCAGAGTCACCTCATGGGAAAGGGAGAGCCCGCTCCCCGTGGTCACGGATGCCAGCATGGTGCGGGCCCATGGTTTCCTGAACTGTGAATGCGTGGGATCTCCCGGCGCGGTATCCGCCCAATAGGTGAAGGTTTTGACAATGGGAGTATTGTTAAGCACCTCCTGGGAAAGTCCCGTCAAACTTCCCCCGCCTCCCCTCACGATACGGGTTTCACTGGAGGGGTCGGGATAGAATTTCGGAAAGAACGCGTGATCGCTCACCTTTAGGCCGCTGCCTGTGAAGGTGGCGTCCTTCAGCACAGGAATGGCGTGCGCGATGGAGAACGTCTTGTCATACGTCCAGACAGTGTCGGCGCTGTGGCCGGGGCCCACTCCCTGGCCGGGAGTGATCATGGTGGCGCCGGTGAGGGCCATCATGGCCTCGGGCTTGAACGTGTAGATCTCCTTCGCGCCCAGTCCGTGATCAATTTCGAGGGTTTTCCAGGCGAGATTCACAATCGTGTCCCGCTTCAGGCCGGGTGGCGGGGGAAAAAGAACCTGCGCCAGATCGGTGCCCTCCCGGATATCGGGGTCACGGAACCGGTAGAGGCGCAGGCGGCGGTCGCCGTCCACCACGGCATTGACCGGAGGATTGGCCACTTTGAGTTTGCCGGCGGGATTGGCGGTGGAGGGCGCGTTGTCCAGCACCAGGGGATCCAGGGCTTTTACTCCATCCGACTGAAGAGCGAAGCGGGACAGCGCGACCTCGTTTTCGGAAATTGCCGCCTGCGGGCTCAGATAACTTTCAAGAGTGCCCGAGCTGAAGGCGCCCGTGTGCTGACCGGCGTCGACTCCCCTGACTGGGCGGGGTTTTCCCTGCTCATAATACATGCTGACCGCGTCCACGCGGGTCGGGTCCGGGCAGTAACGCACCCGGCTGCGGTCAAATCCGGTGGTGAATTTCAAATAACGGCCGTCCGATCCCACGATCCGGCTCAGCCAGAGATGGCGGTGAACGGCCGGGGGGCCGTCCTGGGTCAGGGGGCCGCTGTCCGGCTCCTGGGCATCGGCGTAATCATAATAAGTGCTGATGATGCTGGCGGGCACCGCGCCCACCGCCGCGACCGGCCGCCGGACCCGGCCAAGCTGAATGGTGTAAAAATCCGCGGGAAAACGGGTATCCGGATCATCGGCAAACTTTTTGGCGGCATAGTCAAAAAGCACCGTCTGGCGAACTGTGGAATTGCCTATGATGTCAATCCGGCCGATAAAAGCGTCTTTGAACCGGACATCCTCCGCCTTCACGTTATTGATCTTCAGGGAGGCCGGCAGCCCTTTGAGCGGAACCGCCAGCGGATTCTGCGCGCCGGTGCGGGTGATACGCAGACACCTGGCTTCCGGGAGGTTCTGATTGCTGAAGTCTGAAATGCTGAGCGGAATCAGAGCCTTCTGGATGGCGATGGCCACGGAACTGTCCGACCCGACGGGATTGTAGTGATAATAGAGCCTGTTCTGGTAACGGTCACTCACGGCCCAGCGCCCGGGATCGGTGGATGCCGTGACTTGGCCGCTGATGGTCACCTGGTTCACAGGTCGGTAGAAATGACGGGTGCGCGAGATCTGGGGTTTGCCGTTCTCCAGAGCCGCATCCACGAGAGTGCCCAGATGCTCGTAGCGGGTTTGGGTGCCGAAACGCTTGCAGAGGGTGAGTTTCCAGTTGCTGTAATCCGTGGGGCCCGTGGCGCCATCACTGATCTCAAGCCGGTTCATGAAGGCGGTCTGGTCCGGGCCCGAGGCCAGAGGGATAAAGAGAGGAAGCCGGGTGGTCGGGGAAGTGGCAACGGAGCCCAGAGCGAAACTGTAGGAGGCCCCGGTCTCATCCACTACGGTGGCACGGTCCGGAGCGCCGCCGCCGCCGGAGTTGACCCCCAGACTCAGCTCAACATAGGGGGTGATTCCCGAGGACCAGCAGACCCCGAAGGGCTTGCCGATGTAGCCCGTGCCGTTCCCGGAGAGCAGATTGGGGGAGTTTCCCTGGCTGGCGTCATTGATGATCTCCTGACGGAGCGTGCGCTCAGCGGAAAGCGACAGATCACTCGCGGCCACGGGGACATAAAGATCTGACGTGTGGTGGTAAAGGCTGTGGGTGAGGGCATCAATATGCATCTCCCCGTAGCTCTGGTCGGACTCCGCCTCATTCTGGGGCTTGGAGTCCGCCAGCGGCACCCCGTTGATGCCCACCTTGCGGAAACGGTTCCCGGCGTCCTCGGTGATCTGCACGCCCATTCCCTGGCCCAGCTGGGGAATGGTGGCCTCCCCCCCGTAAGCCGTGAGCCTCACAGTGGTGCCATCAATGTTCTCATCCACTTCGCTCTGGGTCACGTCGGGGTTTAAAGGGTCCTCACCATCATGAATGGTATTCAGCCTCTTCGCGCGCATTTTCAGCTTGTAAGTGATGCTGCCGCGGGTGCTGTTCAGCCTGGCCTTGAAACGGTAGATACCATTTTCGACGGGAGTTATCCAGCCACTCTTTTTCAGTGGCTGGTTACCAAGATCCAGCAGATCGATATTCCCGGTGGTCTGGAAACTGATTCCCTTGACATAGGGCTCGGGCTCATCGGAAGGGGTGGGATAAAAATGGCAGCGCAGGGTGACAATCCGGGAACTGCCGGGCGTGGCGTCAACATACACTCCATTGAGTTGATTGGAGACGAGTTGCGCCCGCGTGATTTTGCTGGATGCCCCTTCATCCAATCCAATATAGAGCAGACACGGCCATGCATTCCCATCCGAGTAGGACCGCTGGCCCTGCAGATATTTGCCCGGACTCTGGCTGCTGTTGAGCAAAGGGTTATAGTCCTTATTGGGAATGAACTTCCCTACGCTGAACCCTGAAAGCCCCATCATCACAGGACCAATAGCAAATTCGGAGCTTCCCTGGGAATCAAAGCGACTGAATGAGCTTTTCCAGAAGGAGCGCCTCCTTTCATCAGACGGGACCCACTGCGTTTCGGATATCTGGTAAGGATATTCTCCCGTGTCCGTCGCATTCGAGATTAAAAAACTCAGATTCGGGATAAAACTGCCCGTAATCCTCACCTGTCCCTGGTCAGTGAAATAATTGGAGTTGTCCTTGCCATCGACAGCCTCGGCAAAAATCAAGCGGTGACTGCCAGGGAACGGGGAGGGAATCCGGCTATCCTTCCATGAGCCCGTCAGATCGCCTGTGATCTCCTCCCATTTCCCCTCTCCCCCGGTGCCCTCCCTGCCCTCCATGAAATCCTTCTGCTCCTTGGAGGGGGTTTGGCCCGCAGAGTATGAGCGTGTGATGGATCTCCTGAAAATCTGGATCCCTGGGGTTCCCTTGTGCTCCGCGACAGCGGTCAGGGCACGATTACGGTAATGGAAAGTGGTGTCTTTAATGAATCTCACCTCCGTGCCTGCCGGGTCGCGGTCAAGAAAAGCGTTTTCCGGGGTTGTTCCGTAGGGATCCAGGGTCCGCGACCACTGTCCGTTAGCCCATTGGGCGTTCATGGCTCCGCCGCTGCGCCACTGCACGTCCGGCGGATCCCCAGGCCCGCCCACGGGGGTGATGATATCCGGTGCCCTGTTTCCGTCAAAGACCCGGGGATTGCGGCCTGCGGCCACCTCCGCGCCATCCGGAAAACCATCAAGGTCAAAATCCTTCGCACGCTCCAGCCTCTCCGGAATCGTGGTGCCTGGCTGGGCGGGATCCGGCGTCAGAACACCATTGTCATTGTAGCCTGTGGGGGCAAAATCGTATTCGGGCTGAAGAAGCTCGGGAACGCCGTCCCCATTCAGATCACGGAGCATGGCCGCCCGCTCCTCCGCGCTCAGCTGGGAGAAAAGCGGTGCCGGCCATGTGCGGTGAAGAGCCTCGTCGCGGTTCGAAAGACCGTCCCCGTCCGTATCCCCGTCCGCGGAGAACTCGACCGCAACAGATAACCCGCCCCCTGCCGCTGGCTCCCCCTGCCGCCATATTTTTTGAAAATCGTCAGGAAGCCCGTCGTTCAGGACATCCAGGTTGCTGAGGGGATCCACTGCGGTAAGGTCCACCATGTTTCCCGGAGGCCACGGGCCATAGTTAGGACCCATATGCTGTAAAGCAAGATATCTGATCAGGCCTTCGGCAGTGTCCGTGATTCCATCCCCGTCCGTGTCCACTCCCACGCTGTTCGCTTTGGGATCCGTACCGATGTTATTTTCCAACCCGTCGCTGATTCCGTCAAAATCGGTATCACTCCCATCGGGATCAGTGCCCAGCGCATACTCCTGAGCATCCGTCAGTCCGTCCTGCTCAAAATCCGCGCCGGAAAGTCCTGAAAATGCCGTAAGCGAGGAGGCGTGGCCCAGTTCCCAGCTCTCCGGAAGGAGATCATGGTCCGAGTCCCGCATTCCCCCGTAAATCTCCATCGAGAAAGCCATTTTCACCTGCCCCAGAGTGGCCAGGGCGTTGTCGGCGTCATCGGAGGTGTCCTGGGTCCAGGGATAGGGTCGGGAGACCGCGCGCGGAAAACCGGCAACCCCGATTTCCGCCATGCGGTCCCAGAACAGGGAGCTGATGTATTTCAGCTGCCCGATTCTGAGAGGCTTGCTGTTGCCGGCGGTGGAGTAACCGTTGAAAAGTGCGGTAATCGCGGCTTCCGCCGGCGGTACCGGCGCGCCCGGCGCGGCTGCGGCGTTTGGAAACTCGGAGGCGATGCGGTTCCGGGCTATTTTCGCCATATGCATGGCCTGCCCCTGGGTGGCGACCGCGGAATCAGCGCTGGGATTCTGATTCAGCGACTCGAGCCACCACAGGGGACGCTCACCCCGGCTGACACCTCCGGCGAACACCGCGAAAAGAACCGCCGCCAGCAGGCGGGAACGTGAAAACAGCATAAATTGGGAAAAATGGAATTTTGGAAAGCCTTCGGAGCCTGATTCCGCAGGGTGGCGCGGAAAATCCGGAGGCTCCGGCCGTCCGGCGGAACTTTCGGAGAGTATGGACCAGCCTCCGGGTGAGACGCGGCCGGTCAGTTCCCGGTGTACATCGGAATATCCCCGGCGATAGCCGATGGCTCAAGAATGATCGGTTTACTCACCTTCAGGGTGCCGGTGACAGTGGTGTCTCCATTGGCCTGAACGGTGAGGGCATTTTTTCTGACAGGGCCGTTTGCGGTGGGATATCCTCCCCCGACCACCAGAACCGCATCGGTCTCATCATAGGTGGTGTCCGGCTGCGGCAGCGGCAGCGTCTCGCCCCACTGGCCCACCGGATGCGCGGGAAAGGCGTTGTAGCGCCCCACCACGGTCTGCCCCCTCTGCCAGGCGCTGTTATTGTCGCCGACCGCGAACGCGGTGTCCGTGAGCGCATAGCTGCCGGAGCCAATGGCGCCGCTGGCGGATCCGTAGGCGGTGTTTCCGGCCCCCACCGCGAGAGCGCCGGCCCCCGCCGCATAGCTCCAGGAGCCCGCCGCGAACGAGCCGGTGCCGTTGGCGGTCGTGTACTGGCCGAGGGCGGCGCTGCCTTCCCCGGCAGTGTGGGTGTAAAGCCCCAGGGCGGTGGAATAATCGCCCGCCGCCCCCGACAGATATCCGCCGGCGAAGGACGCGCGCCCGTTGGCCTCATTGCCATGGCCGATGACCGAAGCGGCAAAATTCTGCGCCTTGCTCTGATGCCCGGCCGCGAAGGACTGGTTTCCGGAGGCGAGATTCATGTAGCCCAGGGCGGTGGAGGACTGGCCCGAGGCGGTGCTCCGGTCCCCCGCCGCGAAAGCCGCCCCGGCCGAGGCCGTTGCTCCATATCCAAAGGCCACGCTGTTGGGGCCTGTGGAGAAGTTCGGACCCGCGGCCGTGTTCCCTCCCCACGGGACGCCGCCCGCGCTCAACCCCCCGCTCACCGTCAGCGAGCCCGACGGAATGCTCACCGCGCCGCCCTTGGTGATCACGAAAGCATTTTTGCGGTCGCTTCCCGTTGGACCGTTGCCCACGACAAAAAGCGGATCCGACAGGCGCCACTGGACTTTGGCGTTGATGCTGTCGGTCTCTCCGGGAAGAAAGGCGTTATACTGGCCGATCACCATGCTGGCATAGGTGTTGGCCCGTGTGAGCGCGCCCAGAGCAACCGCACTGTCCGCAATGACCGTGGTGCTGGTGCCTCCGGCCATGGAGTATGACGCTCCGTCGGAAATATAGTTGTTCTGACCGAAAATAAAATTGGCAGACGAGTCACTGTGGTTGATCTCGTGATTTGTTCCGACAACAAGACTTTCCCATCCCTGAATATTATGATTGTCGCCAATGGCCATATTCTGGGTGCCGCTCACCGTATTCTCCTCTCCCTGAACAATATTCGCCGAGCCCGTGGTGATGTTGCCCGTGCCCACGACCAGATTATAATTGTCCGATGTGGAATTGATGGTTGTCACCGTCGGATACGGCTGAATCTCCACAGTCGAGTAATAATTGACGGCCCCCCGGGCCGCCGGCACCGCGAGAGGAATGAAGGCAATGCACAGCCGCCGCAGGCAAAACAGGGGATAATTATTTTGGTTCATTTTGATAATTTATAAATCGATAATTACAATTCTCAGTCTTTCATTGGATGCGGTTTTGGCGTCAAATCATTAATTTATTCAAAATCAATGCTGTGCGCCCTCATTATTCCGGAGCCCGGAGGCGGGCTTTTGGGGAGGCGGCCTCCGTCAGCGTCTTCGGGGACCGGGCGGCCATCATCTCCAGCGGGCCGGGAGGACTGGGCATATGGTGCCGCGCGCAAAGCGTTTGAATGGTCAGGCAGCGGACATCCTGCGAGCCCAGGGCCGCGCGGTTCTGATCCCGCCAGGCCATGAGCCGGTCCCGCCGCTCCTCCGGGCTCGCCAGCAGGGGGGTCAGACTGAGCCGGCGCAGATCCCCGTCCAGCGCCCGACGCGCGGCCGCGTGCTCCGCCGCCGGCGCGCTCCGCGGCGCAACGGCGGGCGGCCCCGGTTTTCCGGCGTCTGTCAGCACCCCCAGAGCCGAGACGCAGAGCGCGGCGGTCAGGACAAGGGAGGAGGAGGATTTGAGAATCATGAAATGACAGTCATTCTTCGTCGGAGCGACGCATGGATACCAAAAACAGCTCCATTATCAACAAATAAAAATAGCGGCCAGCATAGTGTCCGCATAACACCCTGTCCGTCAGCGGGATGCGGACTCGAAAAAAATTCCCGCCCGCCGTCCGGAGCCTGTGGCCCCCGCCCCTTCCACGCCGATAACCGGCGACGCCGGATCCCAGTGACGGGAGAGCAGGGGTGTATGGGTATCGCTCCCGGCTCCCCTCCGGGACTGGGGCATCTCGTGGGCGCTCCTGTCCTTTATGCCTTTAGCCCCCCTTTTGCTCAGGCTCCTGAGAGACTGTCTGAGGGCTGGAATGCCGATCCTCCTGATACTTTCCCCGTTCTTTTCGGTTCCACCTCAGTGCGCGGGGACGGCGATGGCGGTCTCCACGTCCTGACGCAGACGGGCGAGGATTTCGGGGTCGGTGATTTTTTTGCCGCTGGTGTCGGTGACGCAGAAGGAGTCGATGGCCGCGCCTTTCTCCGTGTTGATGCGGGCGTGGGTGATTTCCAGCCCGAGGCTGCCGATGGCGGTGAAGAGGTCAAACAGCAGACCGATGCGGTCCACGGCCTGGATTTCCACCACCGTATAGTCCCGGTGGCGCTCGTTGCTGACGATGACGCGCATGGGGAACTCGCTGCGCCAGCCGGGCAGCGGTTCCGGCTCCTCGCGGTTCCGTTTCCGGATGAGGGCGGCGTAGTCAATGTCCTCCCCGTTGCAGGAACGGGCGATGAGTTCCCCCACGGCTTTGGTTTCCGCCTCGGAGGTGACCGGCTCGAAATTCGTGGTGCAGACCCGCAGCAGGTCGAGCACCAGATTGTCCGACCGCAGGAAAAAGTCCGCGTGAAGAATATTGATGCTGTGCGAGGCGAGGGCTCCGGCCACTTTTGACAGCAGCATGTGCCGGTCCCAGGAGCAGAGAATCATGCTGCTGCTGCCCTGTTCGGGATGCGCGATCCACTTGACAACCGGGGTCAGGGCGCTGCGGGCATCCTCCTTCCGCTGCTGGCGGAAGAAGGAGCGGAAAACCCGGACATGCAGGGCGATGTCGTGCGCGCCGCGGAACGCGGTGTAGCGGTCCGGCATGTTGGCGAAATGGGCATCGACCTCCGTGGCGTAGCTTTCCTCCAGCAGCGCCGCCACGGATTTCCGGAGCTCGGAAACCGGCAGCTGATGGCGGAACGCCTCCTGATCCTGAAAATAAGCCGCCGCCGCCTTGTAAAGCTGGCGCACCAGGCTTTCCTTCCAGTCCGTCCAGCCGGCCTCGTTGGTGGCTCGGCTGTCCGCGTAGGTGTGCAGGAACAGCGCGTCCAGCCAGGCGCGGTGGCGCACGATTTTGACAAAACCGGCGATGACCTCGGGGTCATCCAGATTTTTCGTGGTCGCCGTGTGCCAGAACAGCAGGTGGTTGTCCACCAGGAACAGCAGCAGCGAGCGCCGGCTGTCGGTGATCTGCAGGCGGCGGCAGACCTGATCCGCGAGTTCCGTGCTGGCGTAGGCGTGCTTGCGGACGCCCTCGGCGCGTCCGGTGTCGTGCATGATCAGGGCGGCGTAGAGAATGGCGGGATCCTCCAGGTCGTGGAACAGCTTCTGGTGGAAGCCCAGCTTCGGCTCCTTGTTGTCACTGAGCTCATCCAGCCGCTCCAGGCATTTCAGGGTGTGCTCGTCGGCGGTGTAGCGGTGGAAAAACTCGTGCTGCACGAGGTCGGTCAGCGCCCCGAACTCCGGCAGATACCGCCCCAGGAATCCCACGCGGTGCATCTGCCGCAGGGTGGCTCCGACCTCGCCCTTCCGGCTGATGATGGCCTCGAAGGTCTCGCGGTTGGCTTTGCGGTAGCGGAAGGTGCGGCCGATGACGGCGTAGTTGGCCTTGAAAAGCTGGCGCATTTTCGGGCTCAGTTTCAGCCGGCGGAGCTGAAGATGCTGGAACAGCCGCATCATGCGGGTGCTGTCCTCCTCGAAAATGGTGTCATTCTCCGGGAAGATAAAACCGTCCTGACTGTAGAAACCGTCGAAGGACTCGCGTTTCCGGCCTTTGCGCAGGGCGAGGAAGCTGAAAATGCCGTCCTTCTCCTCCACTTTTTCCAGCTCAAACCGCTCCATGAGCGAGAGATTGTGCTGATAAAGATTCCGCGCGTGGTGATAATAGTCGCGCATGAACTCCTCGCAGCGCTGCACGATCCGGCGGCCGGAGTAGCCCAGATTGGTGGCCACCACGCCCTGGGCGCGGAGCGTCAGGATGTCCGTGGGCCGTTTTTCGGAATAATGCAGGTCATTGCGCACCCGCAGCAGGAACTCGTGGGCCTTGATGATCTCCTGGCCGGCGATGCGGGAGAAAACGTTGTGCTGGATCATTTCCGGCACCGTGCGGATGCCCAGCTTCACGTAGCTGCACCAGAGGATGTTATGAAAATCCCGCAGCCCGCCGCAGCCGTTTTTAAGGTGCGGTTCCTGAAGATAAACCGTGTTGCTCTGTTTGCTGTGGCGCTCGCGCAGGTCCTGCGCGCGGGATTCCAGAAACTCTTTGGCTCGCCCGGCGATGCACTGCCGGCGGAAGTTGCCGCTGAACTGGTCAAACAGCGCCCGGTCGCCGGTGATGAACCGGCTTTCAATCAGCGCCGTCTTGGTCTGATGGTCGCTGTTGGCCTGGGCGTAGGTTTCCTTCAGCGTCCGCACCGCGTGACCGATTTTAAACCCCACATCCCAGAGCATGTAGAGCACTTTTTCAATGACATCGCGGGTGCGCGTGGACAGTTCCCGGCCCCCGCGCTCGGGATGCAGGAAAAGAAGGTCCACATCGCTGCCGGGATTCAGCAGTCCCCGGCCGTAGCCGCCGGTGGCCACGAGGGCCACCCGCACCTCGGCGGCGGTTTTCTCCAGGGAACTGGCGAAGAGATTGTGCAGCACCACGTCCAGCAGCGTGGACCGCTGGGCGCAGACGGCCTCGCCGCTCTCCCCGGCCTTGTGCTGCAGCCGGATGCGGTGCTCCTCCTTTTTCAGGAAGCTGCGGTACTTTTTGATCCGCTCCGCCTGCACCTGATCCGGCTCATGCACCAGGGCCACCTGCGCATGGGCACGGACTTTTTCCAGATGGCGGGCCGGCATGGGGGAGGAGAAATTGCCCGGAGACGATGCCCGGGAATCCAGGCGGGCGCCTGAGCGGGTGGAAATCAAGGATTTGCCGCCGGGCGAAGGGCCGCGATATTCTGTTCCGTCATAAAGAGATACAGATTCCCGAAAGCGCTCTGGCTGAGGCCGTAATAATGTTTGAACGGCAGGCCTTCGGTGACGGTGGCGACCATCGCCTCCATGGCTCCCCGCACGGTGGGATCCGGAAGCCCCATGGCTCCGTAGAACATGATGTAGCGGCGCCATTCAAAATACTCACTGCCCTGCTGCGACACACTGCTCATCGGCTGCCAGAGGGTCAGTGGCGACAGCAGAATGGAGGTGATCGGCTGGCCCTTGTCCCTGCCAAGGTCCATCATCGTTCCCAGTTGTTTGCGTGACTTCGGCAGCCAGATGGAGGTCCGGTTGCCGTACCAGGCGACCGCCCAGGGAATATCGGACGCGATGATCTCATTGGGTTTCACCTTGTCGGCATATCCCTTGATGAGCTGAGGCACATAATTCGGATACTGCACCTTCAGCAGGTCGTCGCGGCGGTTCAAATCAATCAGCGAGGGTCCCAGCCGCAGGGCGAAAGGGAGAATACTGATGAGCACCGCGAGGATGAAGTGACCGTTGCGGACCACGGCGTGCTGAATCGGCAGATTCAGACGGTTCCACAGGACGGACAGGAAGGCCAGGCCATAACCGGTCATCAGCGGGATGAACAGAATGTGCAGATTATTGGAGTCCGTCGGCTCCACCTCTGTCGGCTTCAGACCATAAAATGTCATTCCAATCACCGCGAAAATCCACATGATCAGAATCGCCCAGCGGAAATCCGCGATCTCCCGGCGGCGGAAAGGATGCAGCAGGCTCAGGAAGAACATGGGGGCGGCCACAATACCGCCGAGATATCCGTAGAGATTCGTGATCTGGGCCAGCGAGTTGCCCACGCTCCGGCGGAGAAAACCCTGAAAATTCAGCCCGCCGACCGTCTGATCCAGATCCCGGAAAAGCGCCTCCTCGGAGGTGGTGCCGCCCAGGCCGGCAAAGAAGGTGTAGTTCGCCGCTCCCAGCATGTTGCCGCTGGAGCGCTGATTCAAAATCCCCCAGATCATGGTGATCACCCCCACCACGCCGAGCAGAATGGCGGCCTGGACCCCGCGGGGATTGAAATACATGGCGCTGAAAACCACGAGTCCGATGAAAATCCACAGCGTGAGCCAGTGCGACATCGCCAGCAGCCCGAAAAATCCGCCCGTAAGCGCGATCCAGAGGTAAACTTTCCGCCCCGCCGCCTGATTTTCGATGGCTTTATACAGAAAATAGGAGCCGAATGAGAAAAGAAACAGCATCAGCATCTGCGGCAGTCCGGTCTGCGAGAACCGCCATAACAGCTCACAGAACAGCATCAGCAGGGCTGTGACCCCGCCGATCCGGGCGTCAAAGATACGGGAAATAAGTAAATACGTGATCCCGATGGAGGCCAGCAGCAGCACCATGGAGGTGCCGGCGATCAGAATATCCGGGATATAAATAGCCTGCTTTTCCCCCAGCTCCCAGGTGTTCGGCGCCGTGCCCAGCACCAGGGAATTCAGCAGCGGACCGAGCGGGGAATAATAAGTGTCCGGAATGTTCAGCAGATCCAGCGTGGCCGCCGGGCCTTTGTCCTCCTTGAGCTTTTTCTCCACCTGACGCCAGGCCAGCGGGCGGATGCACTTGGTGCTGATGCCGTGGCCTTTGGCGATTTCCCGGGCCACCTGCGCCTGCTCGATGCCCCGGGCGGTGGACAGCCCCCTGAAGTCCAGCTTCAGGAAATAAGCCGTAAGGCCGATGAGGGTAAGGAGAAAGAGGGCGCGCCGCACCATCATGCCGGCATCCAGTTCTTTCGGAGCGTTTACGTTGTCGGGAGAGGCCATGGGAGAAAAATCAGGGAAATCCGGATGAGAAAATTGAAAACCTGGCGTGGAAAACGCGATGGCGGTTAATTTTTCGTGGGGACAGAGCGCGCATTATGCACCCTCCGGGCCGGGGCGCAATCAATTCGACGCATCGTCTTCGCCCTCCCCGTCAGCCATTTTCAGGTCCTTCAGTTTCCGCTGCAGGGTGCGCCGGCTGATGCCCAGAAGTTTGGCGGCCTCGCTGCGGTTCTGGCGGGTGCGCTGGAGCGCCTCCTCAATAAAACGGATCTCCATGTGCCCGATGCTCAGATCCGCGGGAAGAGGTCCGTTCACCGTCAATCCCCCTCCCCCCGGACCGGACCCGGAATTCAATAAAGCGGCGGCCGGAGCAGCCACGGCGGCCGGACGGTGCATCCGGGGAGCCGCGATTTCCCCGCGCAGCGTGGCCGGCAGATAACGCAGCGTCAGCCGGGGACCATTTCCCATGACCACTCCGTGCTCGATCGCGGTACGCAGTTCCCGGACATTGCCCGGCCAGTCATAGGCCATCAGCGCCTGAAGGGCCTCGCTGCTGATTTCCTTCACGGGCTTGTGATTCTCCTTCGCCAGCTCCGTCAGAAACGCCTGCGCCAGCACCGGGATGTCCTCCTTCCGCTCCCGCAGCGGGGGCATGTGGATATTCACCACGTTCAGCCGGAAGTAGAGATCCTCGCGGAATTTCCCCTCGGACACCATCGACGCCAGATCCTTGTTGGTCGCCGCCACCACCCGCACATCCACTTTGACCGGCGCATTTCCCCCGACCCGCTCAATCGTGCGCTCGCCCAGCGCCCGCAGCAGTTTGACCTGCGTGCTCTGGTCGATTTCCCCCAGCTCATCCAGAAAAAGCGTCCCTCCGCTGGCCTGCTCGAAGCGCCCGATCCGGCGCTCCATGGCTCCCGTGAACGATCCCTTCTCATGGCCAAACAGCTCACTCTCCAGCAGTTGCGGTGACAAGGCGGCGCAGTGCACGATCACCAGTTTGGCCTTCGGCCGCCCGCTCAGATTGTGCACCGCGTGGGCCACCAGCTCTTTTCCGGTGCCGCTTTCGCCTTCAATCAGCACCGTGGCCCGCGTCGGCGCGACCTGGGTGATGGTTTCAAAAACCCGGCGCATGGATCCCGATTTCCCCAGGATCCGGTCCAGCGAGAACCGCTCCTCCACCTGCCGTTTCAGCGAGGTGTTCTCCTGCTCCAGGCTCCGGCTGCGCAGCGCCCGCTTAATCAGCAGATCCAGGGCCTCCAGATTCAGCGGCTTGGTCACAAAATGCCAGGCCCCGCGCTTCATGGCCTCCACCGCCGTGTCCACGCTGCCGTAAGCCGTCATCATGATCACCACCGGGGCGTGGTTCATGGCCAGGGCGGCGTCGATCAGCTCCATGCCGTCATCCGCGCCCAGGCGCAGATCCGTCAGCATCACATCCACCCGCTCGCTTTTCAGCACCTCCATGGCCTCCGCCCGGTCGGAGGCGATATAGACATCAAAATCATCCTCCAACGCCATCCGCAATCCTTCGCGGGTGTGTTTTTCGTCATCAACGATCAGAACTGTCGCCTCCATTCCGCGCCACCCTGACCAGGTTTAACCGTGATGGCAAGCCGGCTTGTGCGCAAGTTTGACACACCCGCCCGGCATCACTTCCGCCGGATTCCATCCGATCCCTTCAACTCCTTCCGCCGGCCTCTCACCCCGCTTTCCTGCCCGCCCACCGGCAAATCCGGACCACCGGCACCAGCACCGCCAGCAGTGCCACGGGGATGATGGCCCAGAAATAAGCCGTCTGAAAAGCCGCGGGCACCAGAAAGCCCGCCACTCCCGCCCCGGTGATCATCCAGGACCAGGCCGCCATTTGCCGCCCGCCGTAAGCATTGATCTCATACCACCGCTGCTCCGACTTGAACGCCGCCGGAATCCGGATGCCGTAAAGCCCGTTCATCGGCACTTTCCGGCGGATCAGCGGCTGGGAGACAAAAAAGATCACCAGTCCCCCCAGAGCAATGATGGCAGCCACAGCAGTCATGCGGCCATTTAAACCTCATCGTTTCCGTAACGCAACGAAAGGTTAAAACTTCATGTATCCCTCTCCTTTTTTCGTCAATCCCCCCCAAAACAACGTAAGCATTTGACGGATGACCGTCCAGTATAGGGCGCGGGACGGCTGCGTTGTGCCACGATGAGGGATGGCAAAATCATCATCACAGGAGCGGCGCGCGGGATGGCTGCGCGGGTTTGAGGAAAGCGGACTTTCGGTGGCGGAGTTCTGCCGGCGGGAGGGTCTGGCCTGCAGCACGGTGCTCAACTGGCGCAGGCTGGCCCGTGAAGCTGCCGGGGCTTCGGTTTCCCCGGACTTTGTGGTGGTGGAGGCGTTGCCTCCCGAGCCTGAGCCGCCCGCCGCGTGAATGAAGGCGGTGAGCGGACTGTGGCTGCCGGGAGACCGGCGCGGAGTGAGAGTTTTGACACGGAGGACGCGGACGGGGAGACCGGGGCAGCGTCCCGGACCACCGGGGACAGTGGTCCGCCGGAACCGCCGCCGCTGCCGGGAGGGGCGGTGCTGCGGATTTTCACCGGTGCCCGGGACAGCGGCGGAAGGGGTGGTGGAGATTCAGGCGGCAGGGGCGGCGGCGGCGCGGTCTCTCAGGAACGGACCGCCATGAAAGGGGGCGCGTCATGATTTTCACGCGCGGACTCAGGGTGTGCCTGGCGGCGCAGCCGGCGGACCTGCGCCGGAGCTTCGAGGGGCTGGCGCTGCTGGTGCGCGGGACTTTGAAGGAGGATGAGCGCTCCAGTCACATTTTCGTTTTCACCAACCGCAGGCGGGACCGGGTGCGGCTTCTTTACTGGGATGGAACCGGCCTGTGGCTCATGACAAAAAAACTTGAAACCGGGAACTTCGCGTGGCCGAAAGTGCCGGACGGGGCGGCGAAAATCCAGCTGCGGGCGGAGGCCTTTGAGATGCTGCTGAGCGGGATCGACCTGAAGGGCGCGCGGATGCGGCCGTGGTATGAGGATCCGTCGGCCCCGTCACCGTCACCGGCGGACTTTGGTGAGCCCGCACCATAATTTTTCCTCACGGAACACATTTTCCTGGCCGGGCGGTCAGGCGTGTTATAAAAACACCGCGTGACCGAACTGGAGACAGCCCGCAGACGCATCGCCGAGCTCGAGGAGGAGCTGGCGGTGATGGCGCGGCAGCTGGCGGTGCTGACGCGTTATGTGTTCGGAAAACGGAGTGAGCAGACGCCGCCGCCGCCCGTCGGAGGGCAGCTGGATTTGGCCTTGGAGACAGAAGCTGAAAGTCCACCGCTCCCTCCTCCCGCAAAGCCGGACAAGCCCAAAGGCGGCAGCCGCAAAGACCGCAAAACGCGCGCGGCCCTGCTGCCGGACCACCTGCCCGTGGAGGAGACCGTTCTCATTGATCCGCTGGTGGCGGCCAATCCCGGCCTGTGGCGGGAGATTGACCGCGTGTCCACCGACCGCCTGGAGCGCATCCCTGGAAAGCTCATTGTCCTGCGGGTGACCCGTCCTGTTTTTGTCAGGAGGGACCAGCCCTTCGCCGCCCCGGCGAGCGCGCCCGCGCCGCCTCAACTGGTGCCCGGAGGCTTCATGGGGCCGCAGCTGATGGCCGACCTGGTGCTGGGAAAATACCTTTATCACCAGCCGCTTTACCGTCAGGCCAAAGCCCTGGAATGGGAAAGCGGGGTCAGACTTCCGGCCTCCACGCTGTGCCAGACCATCGGCCGCATCGCGGAGGCGGTGGAGCCCGTGGTCCGCGCCATGGCTGAGGAGCTGTGGCGGGCTCCCTGCGTGCAGTTTGATCTGACTCCCGTCCGCTGCCTGAGCAGGGAGCACTGTGGCGGATCATTCCAGGGACAGATGTGGGTCTGCGCGGTGCCGGGCGGGGACGTGTTATACACCTGGGACAAAAGCAAAGCCGCCACCGTCGCCGAAGGGATCGTGCCCTCCGGTTATAAAGGTATCCTCCAGAGCGACGGCGGAAAGGAGCTCATCTGCTTCCTCAACGGCGGCAAAGCCAGGACCAGACCGCCGCCCGGCATCATCCGCGCCGCCTGCTGGGCGCATGTCAGGCGCAAATTTTTCGAGGCCGCCAAAGCCGGGTGCCTCATCTCCGCCCGGCTTCTCAAAATCATCAACGTGCTCTACCGCATCGAAGGCCAGGCCCGGACAAAAGGTCTGAACGCGGAGGAGCGCGCCCTTCTGCGGCAGCGCCGTGCCCGTCGCGTGATCCGCGCGCTTCGCCGCCGCATTGACAGGACTGTCCGGACCGAACGCCCGAAAAGCCCCGTCGGCAAAGCCTGCCTTTACGCCCTCGGCCAGTGGGACGCCCTTCTCGTTTACCTTGATCACGGCTTTGTCGAAATCGACAATAACAGTGTCGAGAACGCCATCCGTCCCTGCGCGCTGGGCAAAAAGAACTGGATGTTCATTGGGGACGCGGGAGCCGGTCAGCGCTCCGCCATCCTCTACAGCCTTCTTGGCAGCTGCCTGCGTCGAAGCATCAATCCGCGCGCCTGCCTCCACTGGCTCTTCGGCAAACTGCCGGCCGCCACCAACCACACGGTGCACACCCTGACGCCCGCAGCCTACGCCGCGCTCACCACCAGCAGGGACAAAGTGCTGGCTGTCAAAGCCGCCTGATGACGGCACTCATGGCTGTCAAACCATACGAGCCTGTCAGAAAGTTTGTGTGGAAGGGAAAAACCGAGGACAGGAAATCATGA
>JAZKFB010000078.1:0-47983 GCA_040386695.1 Verrucomicrobiota bacterium | reverse complement strand
TGAAAAAATGGAGGGCCCATGGCGCGCAGCTGATTCCGTGCCGAACACTCTTGGCAGGACGCCTGTTCCACCCGGCCGCGCGGGAAAATGACCGGATTTTCAACGCTCTCCGCGTTTATGGACGGTGAAGGTCAGCACGGCGGCAAACCCGCCGCAGTGGGGCGCGCCCAAGCGGGTTTGAAAATCCTCCTCCGGCAGAAAAACCGGCGGAGCCTCCACTTTCCCCCGTGCCTGGCGGCGTTTTTGAACCGCCCGCAAAACCGCCACCAGCACCGCCGTTCCCAAAACCGCCCACGTCCACCCCCGCACCGCATGGCTGCCCCGCCTGGCCGGGCGCGGAGCGGACGGAGGGGTGGCCCGGGCCAGACGGTGCAGCAGCACCGTGGTTTTATAGCAAAAGCGCTCCAGCTGCGCCAGCCCGCCCTCCGCCCGGCCCGCCTGCCGGATGGCGGAGACCATGGCGGCGGTCAGCTGGTCCTCCGAAAACCGGCGCGCGCCGCCGGGCGCGAACATCACTTTGGTGCGCTCAGGCTGCTCATAATAATAAAACACCAGCAGCGCGTCCGGAGCCGCATTGAACCACTGGCGCATCAGCGCATCCGAGTCCACCTCCGCCGGAAGCTTCTGACCGGGCCCAAAAACCAGCAGGGTGGTTTTGAAAACGCACTCCGCATTCAGCCAGCGCTGAACCCGCGATTCCATCTCTCCGGTTTCCGCCGCATCCAGTAAATGCTGCGGATCCACCAAAACCCGGTCCGGCCGGCGGGCAAAATACCGGGCCGCCAGTTCCGGGCTCAAAACTCCGGAAGGCGTCCGGTTTTCGGATTCCGTCCCTTGAGGCGGAGTCAAAACTCCCGGATTTTCCGGCGGCGGCGGCAGCGGTGCCAGCGGAGGTGCGGGCTGGAGAGGCCAGATTTCCAAGGGAAAAAGCCCTCCGCCCTGATTGGCCGGCCGCAGCCCCCCGGAAATTTCCGAATATTCCCTGCCCCGCCAGTCCGGAAGCTCCACCTGCGACTGCTGGAACGGGATAATCCGCTCAGGCTGAAACTCCGCCGGCAATTCCTCATCCCCCTCCGTATTGCGCCGCTGGTCCTCCGGTCTGGCGGCGGATTCCTCCGGACTGGAGGGTTTTCCGTCCATTGCGGCCGGATCATCCTGCGCATGGGACGGCTGATTCCGCACTGAATCCTGAGCCTTCACCCGCCCGGCCACCCAAAACGGCGGCAGCGCCGCCAATCCCAGGATCAGGCTCAAACAGCGGAGGTTTGGTGAATATTGGCGGAGGACGCTCATTTCACCGCCCTTTCATCATGGCTCCCGGCACCCCTGCCCGCCTGACCCGCACCATCGGCAACCCAGGATTTTTCCCCGTCCGCCCTTTTATCCCCGCTTCTGTTCCGGTCCCCGCTTCCGGCCTCCTCTCCCTCCGCCATCAGCGTCTCCTCACCTTCAACGGTTTCCAGTGAAAAAGCCGGTTCCGTGGACAAGCGCCGCACCGCGTCGGTCTCTTCGGCAAAATCCGGATCCGCCCCCGTCCCCGCCACAGGGGCACGGCATTCCCGTCCGTGAGTTTCTTTTCCAGCAGCTTCCTTTCCGGCGGGCGCCGCGGCGGCAAAAACCGGCTCTCCCGGCGGCGGCGGGACTGGAAATCCCATCCCCCCCGGCGGTGCCGGAATGTCCGGCTCCCCTGCCCCTGCACGCGTCCGCGGGAACCACTTTTTTTCACTTCTGGAACCGGTTCCGGTGAGGACATCCGGCCTCGCGGCTTCGCGCGCCCGCCGGCACAGTTTTTCCGTCAGCCGCCGGGCAATCACGCGCACCGCTCCGACATAATCGCCCCGGCTAAATTCCCGGAACCCGCTCCGCAGCAACGCGTCCAGTTCCTTCTGATTCAGGCAGTTTTCCAGAAAATAGCCCGCTGTCAGAGCCGCCGTGCCCGCCAGCGGATTCACCACCAGCACCAGCCCCCGCTCATTGGGCCGCAGCACATCCAAGGACGGGACCGCCGCGTGGTTCAGCAGCCAGAATCCGAATTGCCCCGGACTGGCCGGAACCGGCGGCGACCCCACATAAACCATCAGAAACAATTGCGGAAAACGGCGCTCAAACTCCGCCTGCACCGCTCCAATGGCATTCCGTTCCTCCTGCGTGAAATTTCCATCGGCGTCCGTCAGTCTCTCCACCGACACCGCCCCGTGCCCGAACTGACTGTCCGTCACCTCCAGGGAATAGCCGCAGGACCGGCAGGACTCCTCCCCCGCCGCCACCGTCTGGACGCACCTCGGACACTTCATGGAAAACCCCGGCTTCAATGCTGTCATTTTGCGCAACCCGCGCGTCAGGTCAAACCTTCACACCGCCGCCGCGCAAAAATTCATGCTCATCAGGGGGAATTTCACCCGGGAGGGAATCATCGGCCCTCGGCGGCATGACTCACCGCCTGCCGATCCGCGCGGAGCCGGAGGTCACTTTGTTGGACGCGTCCTCCCGCCATGCTCCCGAAGCCGCCGGATCCCGCAGTCCCGCCGTGATCGTGATGCCGTCCCCCACCGGACCGGCCGGCCAGGCGAAAATTTCCACCGCCCGCGCCCGGTCGCCCACCTGCAGATCCGGCATGCTGTCGCCGTCCATGTCCTCCAGCAGCCGGTCCCCCGGTGTCTGAAAAGCGCCGTCCCCATCCGCATCCACCGCCAGCAGCCGGCCGGTGTCGTAGTCAAAAATCTCCAGACGGCACGGCGCGCTGGCGGTCACACGCAGGTTTTCCGTGTGCACCCGGCTGCCGCGGTAATAAATCTCGTGATACAGCGGCACGCTCCAGCCCGCCTGCAGCCGGAATTCCCCCACGTTCACCACGGAAGCCGCCGGCAGGCCATTTTCGAAATAAAATTCCCCGGAGGCGGTGCGCGTCTGCTTGCCGTCACTCCACTCCACAGCCACCTTCTCCTCGCCGCCATTCGGCCCGCGCTCCACAAAAATGGGCATCTGCTGCCCCGGAAGCAGCCGCAGAGCGCGCTGCCCGTCCACTCCCGTTCCCCCGCCATCCCCTTTGCCCACGGAAACATAGGCCCCGGATTCCCCGGTTTCCCAGGAGGTCACCACGGAGTGCTCCGGTGAAATTTTCAATGTGCCCTGCACCGTGAAGGGCGAGGCATTGGTCAGCACAAACCGTGTGCGGCCCACCTCCCGGTCCGGCGCGGAAACCAGCACCCGGCTGTCCGAGGGCTGAAGATCAACGCCTTCCACCAGCACGCCTCCGGCCGAGGCCTGAGCCATCAGCTCCACGCCCGCCGCCCGCTCCGCTCCCAGCGCCGCCTGCAGGGCTGCCGATAAAAACACCGGACGCTCCTTCAGAACCTGATCGATCCGCACCCAGACCTGGCGCAGCCTCCAGCCATGATCCGCCCGGCGGCACAGCCGGGCCATTTCCAGAAACGCCTCCAGCGCCCGGGGCACCCGGTCCATGTCCAGGGCGATCTGGGTCGCGCGGTCCTGGGCTTTCACCGCCATCATCCACTGGCCGCTGTCGCGCAGCAGATCCGCCCACATCGCAAAAATCCCGATTTCCTCATTGCCCAGCCCCCACTCCCGGACCCGCGCCAGCAGGTCCTCCATCGCCGGGGAAATGTCCGCCGAGGGATCCTCCTGAAAGGTGAACCGCACCCACCACTTCTCCGCCTCCAGCCAGGTGCGGCGGCTGCCCCGGGCCTCCGCCTGACCCGCAATTCTTTCCAGATCCCGGCGGGCCGCCGCCAGATTCCCTCTTTTTCCGGCCAGAATCACATGGGCCAGCTCAAATTTCAGATCGTTCCCCTCCCCCAGCCATTCCTCGGTCGTGCCGCCCAGATCCGAGAGATCCACCGGCGATTCCGCCGCACGCCCGGACTTTACGGAGGCCTGAAGGGCTCCGGAGCAGAGAAGGATGAAACAAAACCGACGCATCAGCGGACCATATTAAAGCGTGTTCGTTCAGGGGAACATGGAAATTTTCACCTTTCTTACAAAAACCATCCGCCCCGGCGGAACAGAAGCGGCGGAACAGCGGAAAATCGTTCCCAATCTCACGATTTACTTACATGGATGCCGCAGTGTGACCTTCATGAAGACCCTCTTTTCTGTCATCCTTGTCCTCGGCTTTCCTGTCACCGCGCCCTCCGCCGTTCTCCGCTGGGGACCTTTTGTTGTTCCTGAAGCCTTCGCCTCCGCCAGGCCTCCGGTCCTCGATCCCGCGCTGACGCTGGAGGAGGGCATTCAGGCTCAGGACACTGCCGGCGACATTCCCGCCGCCCGGAAAGCTTTTGGAAAGCTGCTGGCTTCCCCCTCCGCACCGGAAGCCCTGCGCCAGGAGGCCCGGCGCCGCCTGGCGATGCTGCCCTCTCCCGCGCCGTCCGGAAAACCTCCGGGAAGCGCCAGGAAAACGGTCAGCAGTGATCTTCCGGTGGATCCTGGAGTGAGGCTTTCCGGGAAAACACCCCTCACTCTGGAAGTGAATGTTCCCCCCGAGGTGAATGTGGTGAAAGGAACCGTCGATTTATGGGGGGAAGCCAAACCGCCGGAGCCCCGCCTGGGCTCATGGGAACTGCCCGTCAGCCAGGAACCGCTGAAACCGGCCGGCGGTCCGGAAAAAACCGCAGTTCCCGCTTCAGTCCCGGCACCGGCTCCGGGCCCGGATTTTGAAAACCTGAAATTCACCGTCGCCGACATCCGGAACCTGGCGATGCCCGAGGTTTCCTCCGCCGATCTGATGAATGCCGCCTACGCCGGCATTGCCCGGCGGCTGCATCCCGAGGCCCTGTTTATCCCGGAAAATCCGCCGGGCGAACCTGAAAAACCGCTCACCGGCGTGGGCATGATGCTGACCGGCGGCGAGGAGATCACCTGCCGGGAAGTGATCCCCGGATCATCCGCCGCCGAGGCCGGAGTGCTGCCCGGCACGCGGATTCTGAAGATTGACGGCCGCAGTGTCTTCGCTCTGGGCAGTTCCCTGGAAAAAGTGGTCCACGCCATCCGCGGCCCCGGGGACAGCCCGGTCACTCTGGATCTCCGCTTTCCCGACGGCACGGAAAAAAGCCTCACGCTCACGCGGAAGGCGATTTCCCTGACTCCTCTGATCTGCCAGCCTCTGGAGAAAAACGCCGATCTTTCCCCCAAATGGCTGATCGCTCCGGGCATTCTCGCGGTGAGGCTCACCAGCACCGAGGCGGGCGCGGCCAGCGAGCTGGTCAAAAGGATCCAGGACCCCGCGAACCAGCCCGTGAAAGCCCTGCTGCTGGATCTCAGCGACAACGGGGGCGGCAGCACCGGCGAGGCAGCCCGGATTCTGCAGCTGTTGGGGAACGGCGGCGCGTTTTACACCCGCCGCGAAAAAGCGGGCCTGACCAAAACCTTCGCCAATCCTGAAATCCCGGCCTCCTTTCCCGCCCTGCCGGTGGCCGTGCTCACCAGCGCCCGCACCGCCGCCAGCGCCGAAGTCATCGCCGCCGCCCTCCAGGACCAGCACCGGGCCAAAATCATCGGCCAGCGGACGATGGGACGCTCGGTGGTCTTTTCCCTGGTCCCGGTGCCCGGCGGTTCCCTCCAGGTTCCCGTCGCGGAGCTTGGCCGCGCGGATGGCCGTCCCATCGACCGCAAGCCGGGGATGACGCCGGCCGACGCCTGGGGCGTGACCCCGGATATCGAAGTGCCGGAAACCGCGCTTCCGGTCGTGGGCCCGCAAACCATCAGACTCTTTGATGAGCCCAAACGGAAGGAAGTTCCGGTGCCGGCGGAATTCGGCAATACCCACCCGCTTTACGAAGCGGATAAAACGCCAAAGCCTCTGGAACTCACGCCGCCGGACCTCCGCCCGGACACCGCCCCCGGCACGGACACCGCCCCGCGGGACCCGTCCGTGCTCCGTGCTCTGCAAACCCTTCACGAACAGCTTGATCCGAAATAATCCAGTTTCCGACCCCGGTCTCAGTCCGCATCAGCCTGCGGCCCCGCGCCGTATGGCCTGGCTGCTGGCGCTGCTGACGCTGGGCACGGCCGCGTCCGTGCTGTGGATTGTCGCCGAAGCCATGCGCGCCGAGCGGTTCGCCGCCCGTCAGCGCTGGAATGAGGCCGCTCAAATCCGCCTGACGGACGCCCGTCAGCGGCTGGAGCGCTTCTTTTCCACCCGCCGGGTGGCCCTGCTGCAGCTGGCGGATCAGCCGCCGCCGCAGGTTTTCGCCGCCGCCGTCCGCGACGGCATCGCCGACAGTCTGATCTGCCAGGCCGCGTCCGGCACGGAAATTTATCCCCAGTCCTTCACAACGGCGGCGGCGGCGGGCGGCGTGCCGGATCCCGACAGCCTCCGCGCCGGGTCCGGCGAAAAATCCCCGGCGGCCTGGGAAACCGAAGCCCGGGGACGGGAAACCTCCGGCAGCCCGGCCGCCGCCGCCGGAGCCTGGCTCGCCGCCCAGCGGGCGTGGCTGGCTGGATACTATAAACGGTCCAGCCTGGATGGACCCGATGGACCCGATGGACTGGATGGACTGGATGGACTGGATGGACTGGATGGACGGGCTCTGGTGGAAGAATCTGTCTCTGCCTCCAGTGCGGCGGTGGCCGCTCTTCCGGAGGAATTTGCGGCGGTGCTGCGCATTTCGGAGAATTTTTTCAGTCTGCCCGCCCACCGCCTGCTTGTCGGCCCGGACGGCCGCCGCCGTGCCGCCGCCGCTGACTTGTGGGCGCTTCAGGAATTCCGCCGCTTCCGCCAGCCTTTGCCGGCCGCTGTTATCCTCAGACTGAAACATGACCTGACCGACTACACCGCTCCGGCCATGCCCGCGCCTCAGCGGCGGTTTATCATGCTTGGGCTGGCGGAATTGGAAAACCGGTCTCCCGCCGGGATCTTCGACACCTTTGCGGCGGAAACCCTCGCCGCGCGGTATCATCTGGACAACACCGCCGCCACTGCCCTCCGACTGACTGAAAATGGCCCGTTGCTGCTTTTCCGCCCCGATTCCCTCATGGCGAGTCTTGAGGAAGCGGCGGCCGCGCCCGGAGTGACCCTTCTCACCGAAGCCCGGACTCCGGAAGCCGGCGCCGTCACCCTGGAAATCCACCCCGCCCTGCCCGGCTGGCGGTTGTCCATGAACCGGGGCGCGCAGGATCAGGTCACCCGGCGCATCGCTTTTTACGGAGGCCTCGGCGGGGGTTTTGTCCTGCTGCTGGGAGGACTCACGGCCCTCACCTGGCGGCATGTCCGCAGGCAGCTTCAGCGCGCCCGGCTGCAGCATGACCTCGCGGCCACCGTCTCGCACGAGCTGCGGACGCCTGTGGCCTCCATGCGCCTGCTGGTGGAGTCGCTTCAGGAGGACGCCTGTCTGGAGGAGACCAAAACCCGCGATTACCTCGCGCTGGTCTCCACGGAAAACCACCGTCTCAGCCAGCTCATCGACAATTTCCTGACCCTGGCCCGTCTCGACAAATCCCCCACCGCCGCCGCCGCCCGCCATGAGGTCCGGGGACTGATGGAACGCGCGGCCGCCACCGCCCGCGCCGCCGGTCACGGGGAACGGCTGCGGGTGGAGTTTCCCGAAGGCAGTCCCATGGTCCATGCCGACGCCTCCATGCTGGAAATCGCCCTGCTCAACCTCATCGACAACGCCTGCAAATTCTCGCCGCCCGGCAGCGGGGTGATTTTCAAAGCCGGAACCGGCACCGGAGCCTCCGGAAAGACCGTGCGGTTTTCCATCACCGATCCGGGTCCCGGTCTGACGGCAGCGGAGCAGGCCCGGCTCTGGCAGCCCTTCGAGCGCCTCGCCCGGCACCGCGCCACCCACAGGGGCTGCGGCCTCGGCCTCGCCATCGTCCGGCGTGTCGCCATCCAGGCCGGCGGCACTGTGGAAATCGCCAGCGTCCCCGGCCAGGGCAGCACCTTCAGCCTGATTCTTCCCGCCGCCGGCCCCGCGGAGGATGAGCTTCCCGATCCCGATCCCGATCCCGATCCCGATCCCGGGCCCGATCCCGATCCCGGGCCCGAGCCTGTGGCGGAGTCCCGGCGGGACCACGGCGACGCCAACCACCCCGCCGCCGCCGATTCCGCCACTTCCCCCGCCCCGCCATTTTCAACACCCCCTCCCCATGACTGATGCCGGCGCCATTCTCATCGTGGAGGACGATCCCGCCATGCTGCGCGCCCTCACGGACACGCTGCGCCGCGACGGATTCACGGTCACCATCGCCTGCGACGGCCACTCCGCTGTCCAGACCGCTCTCGACGGCACCGCCGAGCCGGATCTGATCCTGCTCGATCTCATGCTGCCCGGCCTCGACGGCCTGGAGGTCTGCCGCCGGCTGCGCGCCGAGGGATTCGAGCGTCCCGTGCTCATCCTCACGGCCCGGGGGCAGGAAGCCGATATCGTGCGCGGCCTGGAGGCCGGAGCCGATGACTACCTCGCCAAACCCTTCGGCCTGGCCGAACTCCGCGCCCGCATCCAGGCCCTCCTGCGCCGCCAGCGCCGGGGCCACAGCCCGGTGCTCCGCTTCAGTCAATGCGAATGGCATCCCGCGTCCCGGCGGCTGCTGCGGGAAGGCCAGGAAATTCTCCTCACTCCGCAGGAACGGTCGCTCCTTGAATTCCTCATCGCCAACACCGACCGCGCCCTGACCCGCGACACCCTCCTGCGCTCCATCGCCCGCCGCTCCCTGCTGCCCGGCACCCGCACCGTCGATCAGGCGGTCAAAAACCTCCGCGCCCGCATCGAGCCCGATCCCCGGCACCCCCGGCACCTCCTCTCCGTGCGGGAAATCGGCTACCGGTTCACCATCGGATAGCCCCTGTTCCCCACAACCCACCCCCGAACCGACGCACGCCATTCCCGAACCGACGCACGCCCTCCCAAACCACCGGACTCCACCTCCAAACCACCGCGGACCGCAGCTTTTGTCCCGCATCCGGATTTCCTGGCACCCTGTCCCGCATTTCCGGCATGGGTGCGGGGCGATTTGGATCCGGCTAATTAAAAGCCGTTTCCCCCGCTCCATCCCGAAACAGAACCCAGGCATGAAGAATATCCTCCCGCCGCGCCCGGTCCGGATCGAGTTCCGGCAAATCATGCAGCGGGAAAAACTCAATGTGGCTGCTCTCCACGCTGGGGGTGGCCTCTCCACCGGTGATGGAGCAGAGAAAGAACATTTTGTAGATGGAATGGGCGTTGTTGGGATATCCCGCGCGCTCCCGGTCCAGGACGGCGGTGATCCGCGTGGCGGCCACCGTATAACCGGTCTCCTCCAGGCATTCCCGCTCCACATTTTCCCGGGGTGTCGCATTCACATCCGCCCAGCCTCCCGGCAGCGTCCACAGGCCTGAGGACACTTCCCGGATCAGTAAAACCTGATCCTCCCGGAAAATCACCCCGCGCACATCCACTTTGGGCGTGGGATAACCCAGCTCGTCCGGCCAGGTGAAATCAACGGTGGCGGGATTCCCCTGAAGCAGAGCGTCCGCGAGCTGCCGGATCCGGTGAAAACGTCCGATATCAAAATGATCCTTCGAATACGTGATGCCCGCCTGGGCGATGGCCGCCAGTTCCCGTGAAATTTCAAGTGCCGTGCTCATGGTTTCCGCCGGACTGGCCGTTCCGCTCCCGCTTCACAAGGGAGGATTTGCCGGGGATTGCCGCACAAAAACGCACAGGACCGGCAGAACCGATAAGTCCTGCCGGTCCTGTGCTGACCGCCGTGCCGGGGAAACGCTCCGGCTTACTCCCGGGATTTGATCTCCAGGAGCATCTGGTTGTTGTTCGGGTATTTGCTCATCACCTGCAGCAGGCGCTCCACGGCTTCTCCCGGACGGTGGCCGGACAGACCGCGCCGGATGAGGTGCACCTTCTCCAGCTGATGCGCGGGCAGCAGCAGCTCCTCCCGGCGGGTACCGCTTTTGAAGATGTCCACGGCGGGGTAGACATACTGCTGGGAAATTTTGCGGTCGAGGACCAGCTCCATGTTGCCCGTGCCTTTGAATTCCTGGAAAATCAGGTCATCGCCCTTGTTGTTCGTCTCCACCAGCGCGGTGGCCATGATCGTCAGGGAACCGGCCTCGCGGGTGTTCCGGGCGGCGGCGAACAGACGGCGCGGAGCCTCCAGCGCGCGGCTGTCGAGACCGCCGGACATGGCCTTGCCGCCCCCGCCTCCGCGCATGGCGTTGTTGAATCCGCGGGCCAGACGGGTGATGGAGTCCAGGAGCATGAACACATGCTGCCCCGCCTCCACCAGGCGCTTGGCGCGCTCGATCGCGAGGTGCGCCATGCGGATGTGATTGCGCGGATCCTGGTCATTGCTGCTGGCCATGATCTCCGCTCCCGGCAGGGCGCGGGAAAGTTCCGTGACCTCCTCGGGACGCTCGTCCACGAGCAGGACGATCACCTTCACATCCACATACTTCTGGAGCATGGCCTCCGCGATGTGCTGGAGGAACGTGGTTTTCCCGGCGCGCGGCGGAGCCACAATAAGTCCCCGCTGGCCGCGCCCGATGGGCGAGATGAAGTCGATGAGCCGCGTGGTGTTGCGGCTGGCCTCGGTTTCGAGAATGTAGCGTTTGTTGGGATTCACCGCCGTCAGTTCCTCGAAAAGCGGCAGCGTGCGGTAGGCGTTCGGCTCCAGACCGTTCACTTTCGTGATTTCCTGAACCATCGGCCCGCGCCCGCCGCGCCGCATGACGGCGTCGATGTAAACCCCGTCGCGCAGACCCAGCTGGCGCACCAGTTCGGCGGAGACAAACGGATCCTGCGCCGAGGCCACATACCCCTTGTCACGCGGGCGCAGGAAGCCAAAACCCTTGTTGTCCGTGAGCTCCAGCAGTCCCTCACACTCCTCCGGCGGTCCCAGCACCGGCTCCGGCCGCGGCGGGCGCGGTTCCCAGACACGGGCCTCGCGCGGGTCCCGCGTTTCTCTGGGATCCCGCTGGTCCCTCGCGTCGCGCGGATCCCGCTGCTCGCGGCGGTCCTGGGCCGGCGGTGCTTCAACGCCGCCCTGAGCGCCCTGCCCATTGGCTCCGGGCGCTCCCGGTCCCTGCGGCGCGCGGCCGGTGCGCTCCAGATAACGCTGCTGTTTCTGGAGTTTGAATTTCTCCTTCCGCAGCTTCCAGCGCTCAAACTTGGTCAGACGGCGGCCCTCGCCATCCGGTCCGGGCGGTCCGGATGCATTGGGACCCCGGCTGTCAAAATCACGGTCCCCGCGCCCCGGGCGGCTGCCATCGTCCCGGTCCCGGTCCGGGTTATCGCGGGATTCCGCGTTTTCCCCGGGCGGCGCACTCCCGTCATTTTTTCCACCGCTGCGGTTATCCGGAGGCCCGGGAGCGGGTTCATTCCGGGAAACAGGCCCGCTGACCGTTTCCGGCGCGGGCTCCTGAGGAACCGCGGGCGCCTGATTTCTGGAGGTTCTGGTGCTTTTGCCGGCTTTCCTGGGAACAGCGGGGACCGGGATGGTCCCGGCTGTGGTTTCCGGGACCATAACGGGAATGGGGGCAGGAGCGGGAATTTCAACCGCCGCCACCGGCATCGCCGCCGTTTCCGGCGCTTCCTCCGCGGTATCCGCATTTTTTGAGGAGCGGACCGCTTTTTTGGCGGCGGGAGCTTTCTTCGCCGCTTTGGGTTTGATCACCTCAGCGGCCGTTTCCGCCTGCGGCACCAGCGCGGGCGGCTCCGGCACCGGTTCGGCCACTTTGCGGGCGGCTTTTTTCGCGGCGGCTTTTTTGGCCGGGGCTTTGCCCGCGCCCGGAGCCTTCTCCACCGTTTCAGCCGTATTTTCCCCATCCAGGAAAACCGGAACCGGAAGCACGGCCCTGGGAGTGAACGGCACCACGGTCACCGTAGTCACGGCTGCGGGCGCGGGCGCGGTTTCCGCTTCCGCGGAGGAGGATTCCGGCTTCGCGGCGGCCTTTTTCACGGCGCGTTTGCGGGGAGCGGCGGCTGCCGGGGCGGCTGCGGGTTCGACGGGGATTTCCATCGGGGTTTTGGATTCGGTTTTGGTCTTTTTCATGCCGTCAGGGGCGGGCGCGGGGGAAAGCCTCGGATTGAGGCGCCGCCGGGCCGGGGGAAAATGGTCAGTATAAAAATAAAACAGGGCTTTATATCCGTCAGGACGCCATCAGGGCTTCGAGCTGGTCCGCGATTTCATCCGCGATTTCGAAGTTGGCGTAAATGTTCTGGGTGTCGTCCAGATCATCCAGAGCGTCATGGAGTTTCAGCACCTGCCGTGCCGTCTCCACGTCCGTCAGGGTGATGGTCGTGCCCGCCTGGTAGTCCAGCCGGATGGCCGAGGTGGCCACGCCCTTCTCCTTGAGGAACTTGGCCACCGCGTACAGCTGGTCGGGAGCGGTGACCAGGGTGTGCTCCCCTTCGTCAGGCAGGACATCATCGGCTCCGGCCTCGATGGCCAGCTCCGTGATCTCCTCCGCCGAAACCCTGTCCGCCGGCACCTTCACCGCGCCGATGCGCTGGAACAGATGGGCGACACTGCCGGCGCTGCCCATGCTGCCGTGGTTTTTATTGAAAATGGTGCGGATATCCGCCGAGGCCCTGTTTTTGTTATCGGTGACGCATTCCACCAGCATGGCCACGCCGCCGGGCGCGTAACCCTCGTAGGTGATCTCCTCCAGCACCGCGCCGCCGAGTTCGCCGAGGCCTTTTTTGATGGCGCGGTCGATATTGTCGTTCGGCATATTCATGCCCCGGGCGCCGGTCAGGGCGGTGCGCAGGCGGGGATTGGCGTCGGGATCACGTCCGCCGTGCTTCACGGCGATGGTGATCTCCCGGGCGTATTTGCTGAAAACGCGGCCTTTTTTCGCATCAACGACGGCCTTGATGTGTTTGACTTTGGACCACTTGTTATGACCTGCCATACGGGAGTGCTTGGGAACTCGGAAAGATAATGAAAATAAGGGTAATGACGGACTCCCGGCGGCGGCATGAAACACGCTCCCCGCCGGACGGGCGGGACAGGTATTTGACACCGGGGAGGGAAGGCGGAGCGCCATTCCCGGCGGACCGGGCGAAAACGCGGGGGGGAACAGAACCGGCGCGGTGACAGAAACAGATGGTGCGTCTGACCGCGGCGGGAAAACCGGTGCTTCAGCGCCGAGACCGTTATTTCAGCACTACGGCGGCTGATGGCACATGCGGGGTCCGAGAACCCCCGCACGGAAATCCGACGCCAATAAACGGTCTTCCCCAGCCGGGCGCAAGTTATTTCGCGCGCCCTTTTCATATTGGGCATTTTTCGGAAAATCAGTGAAATATTCCTTGCCGCGCCAGCGATGATTCCGGCATCCGTAGGCGCTGCGGCCGCTGCCCGGCCGGATGCTCCGCCTTTCCCGGAAAATCCTTCACCGCCCTCCTCCAATCTGACCGGACCGGACCTGGTTTGGCCTGATGATGATCTGATTTGACCCGGTGCTCTTTTATCCCAACATGAAACGCCTGCCCTTCCTGCTGCTGCTTCTGGCTCTGCCCGCCTCCCTTTCCGCCGCCACTCCTGACGGAAAAAAGAAACTGGTGATCATCGCCGGCAAGCCCAGTCATCCGCCGCTGATGCATGAGTTCCGCGCCGGTTCCCTGCTGCTCGCGAAGTCCCTGGCCGGAGTTCCGGATTTCACGGTGGACGTTCAGGATCAGGGCTGGGTGAAGGATGAGGCCACTTTCAAGGATGCGGACGCGGTGGTGATTTACGCCGACGGCGGCCCCGGTCATCCCGCCATCCAGGGCGAACACCTCGCGGCGCTGGCGGCTTTGGCGAAACGCGGCTGCGGCATCGGGTTCATGCATTACGGCGTCGAAATTCCGGCTGCCAAAGGCGGGCCGGAATTCCAGCAGTGGGTGGGCGGTTATTATGAGAATCAATATTCCGTCAATCCCATGTGGGAGCCGCGTTTTGAAAAGCTGCCCGTGCACCCCGTCACGCGCGGCGTGGAACCTTTCCAGATCAGGGACGAGTGGTATTTCAATATCCGCTTCAAAACCGGATTCACCGCCGACGGGACGGCCGAGGCGGAAAAGATGAAATTCACCCCGATTCTCACCGCCAGACCGTCCGACACCGTGCGCGACGGCCCTTATGTTTATCCCGCCGGGCCGTATCCGCACATTCAGGCGGAAAAAGGACGCACGGAGGCCATGATGTGGTGCGTGGAGCGTCCCGACGGCGGGCGCGGGTTCGGCTTCACCGGCGGCCACTATCACCTGAACTGGGGCAACTCCGACTTCCGCCGCACCGTGCTCAACGCCCTGGTCTGGGTCACGGGAGCGGAGGTCCCCGCCGGCGGCATCGACTCCAAAGTCAGCGAGGAGGATCTGAAGGAAAATCTGGACCCCAAGGGAAAACCCAAGCCGAAGTCCTGAACCCGGACTGGATTTGGGAACGAAACCGGCCGACAGACACGCTGTCAGTCCGCCGGCCTCCGCCACTCCGCCGGGTGGCCTGCCGCCTGCCGGATCAGGCCGCCCGCCCTTTTCACGGCGGCGGCCCGTCATTTCGCGCATCCCATCCCATTCCATTCCCGCCATGAAAAAACGCCTCTCCTCCGCCGCCGCCTTCTCCTCCCTGCTCCTGCTTTCCGGCGGGCCGCTGCACGCCGATGACTGGCCGCACTGGCTGGGACCGCAGAGCGATTCCGTCTGGCGGGAAACGGGCCTGGTCAAAACCTTTCCGGACAAAGGCCCCGCTGTGAAGTGGAAGGTCCCGGTCGGCTGGGGATACTCCGGCCCGGCGGTCAGCGGCGGGCGGGTGGTGGTGGCGGATTATGTGATCCGCGAGGGCAAACCGGACGCCAATCCCGGTGGACGCACCGCCATCAAAGGCGATGAGCGTGTCCGCTGTTTTGACTCCGCCACCGGCAAGGAAATCTGGACCCACACTTACGACGCGCCGCTGAATCTCAGTTTCCCCGCCGGTCCCCGCTGCACGCCCTGCGTGGACGACGGGATGATTTACGCCGTGGGGGCGGAGGGGCATGTCAGCTGCCTGGCGCTCGCCGACGGCAAGCCCGCCTGGGAACTGGATCTGAAGAAAAATTACGGCGTGGAGTCGCCCATCTGGGGCTTTTCCAGTCATCCGGTGGTGAAGGGAAACCTCGTTTACCTCCGCCCCGGCGGCGAGGGAACGGCGGTGGTCGCCCTGGATAAAAAAACGGGAAAAGAGGTCTGGCGGGCTCTTACCGCCAAAGAAGTCGGCTACGCGCCGCCGGCGGTGATCCACCACGGGGGCAGGGATCAGCTCATTGTCGCCCATGGGGAGGCCATCTGCAGCCTGGATCCGGAAACCGGGAAAGTGTTCTGGACGGTGCCTTTCGTTCCCAACTACGGCATGGCCATCATGGCCCCGCGCCTCAGCGGCGATTTTCTGGTGATGGGCGGCATGGTCAAGAAATCCATCGGACTGAAGCTGAAAGCCGATCTCAGCACCCCGGAGATTGCCTGGGAAGGCACGCCCAAAACCGGCATCGCTCCCAAAAACGCCACTCCGGTGGTGGATGACGGCCTGCTCTTCGGCTGTGACGCCGACGGGGAGCTGCGCTGCATCGATCCCGCCACCGGGGAGCGGCTCTGGAGCAGCGAGGAGGTGCTGGGCAGCACCCCCAATTCCGGCACGTTCTTCATGGTCAAAGCCAGTCCCCACTGGGTGATTTTCAATGAGCTGGGCGAACTGATCCTCGCCGATCTCACCCGCAAGGGCTACAAGGAGACCGCCCGCGCCATGCTGCTGGATCCCACCAGCCCCGGCATGGGCCGCAAGGTCATCTGGAGCCACCCGGCTTTCGCGGAAAAAAGCGTCTTCGCCCGGAATGACAAGGTTCTCGTCCGCGTGTCCCTCGCAGCGGAAGCGGCGGAGCCGGCGGCAGAGAAGGAGCAGCAGCAGGAGGATCCAAAGAGCGCCAAAGAACCGGAGGAATCAAAAAATTAATCGATTTTAACAAACAGAAAACAGGCCCGTTTTCACAGCAGGACCTCCGGGACTCCATCCGTCCCGCAGGTCCTGTTTGCTGAAAACTGTCCGCTGTCCGCTCCTCATTCCCCTCTCCGCTTTCGTCACGCTCCTCCGGTCACATCCTCCCTCCAAAAATTTCCCCTTTCCTCCAGGCCCCGGCCCGTGCACTTCCGGGCATGTCCGCGCCCACTCTTTCCCTCGTCATTCCTCTTTACAATGAGGAGGGCAATGTCGCCGGTCTGGTGAGCGAAATCACGGCCGCCCTGGCCGGGGAAGTTCTGGAACTCATCCTGGTGGACGACTGCTCGACGGACAGCACGGTGGCCCGCATTCCCCGGGAACCCTTCATCCGCGTCCTGGAATTCACGGAAAACCGGGGCCAGTCGGCCGCCATGCACGCCGGCATCATGGCCGCCACGGCACCGGTCATCGCCCTGCTGGACGGCGACCTTCAGAATGATCCCGCCGATATTCCGGCCATGATCCGCAAACTTCACGAGGGCTTCGATCTCGTCTGCGGCTACCGCGCCCGCCGGAAGGACACCGCCTTCAAACGCATCCAGAGCCGCATCGCCAACTTTGTCCGCAGCCGTTTCACCGGCGACGGCGTGCGCGACACCGGCTGCACCCTCAAGGTCCTGCGCACCCCCTGCCGCGACTGCCTGGTGCTTTTCCGGGGCATGCACCGGTTTATTCCCGCCCTCATCAAAGGCGGCGGCCACCGCCTGGCGGAAATGCCCGTCAATCACCGCCCCCGCGTCTCCGGCGTCAGCAAATACGGCTTCGGCAACCGCGCCCTCCGCGCCACCACGGACATGTTCGGCGTCAAATGGCTCCTCTCCCGCCAGTGCCGCTATCAGGTGAAACCCGGCACCGCCGCCTCACCGCCTCCGGCAGCGTCGGAATAAGTTGGCGGCATGCCCCCTGCCCGGCCGGAAGGGCGAATGGTTTTTCAGGCCGTCGTCATCCGGAAGTCCGCCGTCGTCATCCGGAAGTCCGCCGCCATCATCCGGAAGTCAGCCGCCATCTCGCGGAAGTCCGCCGCCATCATCCGGAAACCCGCCGCCATCATCCGGAAGTCAGCCGTCATCGTGCGGAAACCCGCCGCCATCATCCGGAAGTCCGCCGTCATCGTGCGGAAACCCGCCGCCATCATCCGGAAGTCCGCCGCCATCGTGCGGAAACCCGCCGTCATCGTGCGGAAACCCGCCGCCATCATCCGGAAGTCCGCCGTCGTCATCCGGAAAGCCTCCTCAGGTTTCCAAGATGGCGTTTCGGTCGTCCTGGGTGGTGTATTTGGAGAAATGCGGTCGTTTCAGCCGCGTTCGGCGTAGGCTTCGACGGAATCGCAGGTGCAGACGAGGTTTTTGTCGCCGTAGACGTTGTCGATGCGGCTGACGGGCGGCCAGTATTTGGCGCGGCGGCTGGCCTCGTCGGGGAAAGCGGCGCTTTCGCGGGTGTAGGCGTGCGGCCAGTCGGCGGCCAAAAGCACGGCGGCGGTGTGCGGGGCGTGGGTCAGCACGTTGTCCTCCCGGTCGGCCTCACCGGTTTCGATGGCGCGGATTTCGCCGTGGATGCTGATCATGGCGTCGCAGAAGCGGTCCAGCTCGCGGCGGCTCTCGCTTTCCGTGGGCTCAATCATGAGGGTGCCGGCGACGGGCCAGCTCATGGTGGGGGCGTGGTAGCCGTAGTCGATGAGGCGCTTGGCCACGTCCTCGACGGAAACGCCGGTGGTTTCCTTGAAGGGCCGCACGTCGATGATGCACTCGTGGGCCACCAGCCCGTTGCGGCCTTTGTAAAGCACCGGGAAGAACGGCGAGAGGCGTTTGGCGACGTAGTTGGCGTTCAGAATGGCCCACTTGGTGGCCAGGGTGAGGCCGTCGGGTCCCATCATGCGGATATACATCCACGAGATGGTCAGAATGCTGGCGCTGCCCCAGGGAGCCGCGCTCACCGCGCCCACCTGGCCGCGTCCGGGCAGGAAAGGCGTGAGGTGTCCGGCCACACAGACCGGGCCGACGCCGGGACCGCCGCCGCCGTGGGGAATGCAGAAGGTTTTGTGGAGATTCAGGTGGCAGACATCGGCTCCGATGCTGCCGGGGCTGGTGAGGCCGACCTGGGCGTTCATGTTGGCCCCGTCCATGTAAACCTGGCCGCCCTGGGCATGGATGATCTGGCAAATCTCGCGGATGGTCTCCTCGAACACCCCGTGCGTGGAAGGGTAAGTGATCATCAGCGCCGCCAGATTCGCCGCATGGGCTTCAGCCTGGGCACGGAGGTCGGCGAGGTCGATGTTGCCATCGTTGTCGCATTTCACGGCCACGACTTTCAGCCCGCACATGGCCGCACTGGCGGGATTGGTGCCGTGGGCGCTGGTGGGAATGAGACAGACGCGGCGGTGTCCCTCGCCCCGGCTTTCGTGGAAGGCGCGGATGGCCAGCAGCCCGGCGTATTCGCCCTGGGAACCGGCGTTGGGCTGGATGGAGACGGTGTCGAAGCCGGTGATCACCGCCAGCCACTGCTCCAGCTGCGACACCATTTCGGCGTAACCGGCGAGCTGACCGGCGGGGGCCAGAGGATGCAAAGCGGACACCGTCGGCCAGCTGAGCGGCAGCATGACGGAGGTCGCGTTCAGCTTCATGGTGCAGGAGCCGAGGGCGATCATGGTGTCGCACAAGGTCAGGTCCCTGGCGGCGAGGCGGTTGAGGTAGCGGAGCATCTCGTGCTCCGTGTGATAGCGGTGAAAGACCTCCTGTTTCAGGAAACCGGTGTCCCGGACAAGACCCACAGGCACGGCGGCGGTGGAAACGGCGGCGGTGGCGTGAGCCCCGGCGATGGAGGTCTCAGAGGACAGCTTGACACCAAAAACTCCTGCCAGAGCGGCGAGGTCGGACTCGGTGGTGGTCTCGTCGAGCGTGACGCCGACGTGATCGGCGTCGATCACACGCAGATTGAAACCGGCAGCGATGGCCTTGGCGTGAATTTTCTCCGCGCGGCCGTTCACCGGAACCGTCAGGGTGTCGAAGAAAGTGACCTCTTTCAGCTCCAAAGCGGCGGCGAGGCGCGCGGTCAGGCTGTGAACGCGGGAGGCGATACGTTTCAGCCCCTCCGGCCCGTGATAAACCGCATACATCCCGGCGATGACCGCCAGCAGGACCTGAGCGGTGCAGATGTTGCTCGTGGCTTTGTCGCGGCGGATATGCTGCTCGCGGGTCTGGAGACTTAGGCGCATGGCCGGCTGGCCCTGACGGTCCACACTGACTCCGACCAGGCGGCCGGGAAGCTTGCGTTTCAGCTCGTCCTTCACCGCCATATAGCCGGCGTGCGGTCCGCCCGCGCCCATGGGCACGCCAAAACGCTGGGTGTTGCCCACCGCGATGTCCGCGCCCCATTCACCCGGCGGCTTCAGCAGGGTCAAAGCCAGAAGATCCGCCGCCACAATGATCTGCGCGCCGGCGGCGTGGGCGGTTTCCACAAAAGCGGCGTAATCCTCCACCGTGCCCGCGACCGTCGGATATTGCAGAATCACGGCGAAAACACCGTCACCCTTGGTCAGAGCGGCGGCTTTCCAGTCGCCCACAGTCACCCCGATATTCAGCGGCTCCATGCGGGTTTTCACCACCGCGATGGTGTTGGGCAGGACGCCGGAATCGATAAAAACGGTCTTCGCCGGCACCCGGCTGCTGCCGTGGCAAAGGCTGACGGCCTCCGCGGCGGCGGTGCCCTCGTCAAGCAGCGAGGCGTTGGCCACCGCGAGGCCGGTGAGCTCGGTGATGACGGTCTGGAAGTTCAGCAGCGCCTCCAGCCGGCCCTGGGCGATCTCCGCCTGGTAGGGCGTGTAAGCCGTGTACCAGCCCGGATTTTCCAGAATATTCCGCAGAATGACCGGCGGCGTGATGGTGCCGTGATACCCCTCGCCGATGCAGGATTTCATCACCCGGTTTTTCCCCATTATGCCGCCCAGCTCCGCCAGCGCCTCCTGCTCCGTCAAAGCGGAGGGCAGCGGCATTTTCCCCTCCAGACGGATGGAGGCGGGAACGGCGGCGTCAATCAGCGCCTCCAGGCCGGGAAATCCGCAGGCATTGGCCAGAGCGAGGGCGATATCGGGCTGACCGCCCATGTGGCGTTCGAGATAAGTTTCAGTGGCCATGGGAAAATGGAGAGAGGGATAGGGATTTTGAAAATAAAACGGAGGGGGATTTTGAAAATAAAACGGAGGGGGATTTTGAAAATAAAAGCAGCGGCCCGTCGGCCAAATGCCGCAGGCTGCGCACCATTTCGGTGAAAATCGGAGCGGTCAGTGCGCCTGGGCGTTGTAGGCGGTTTCGTCCAGCAGAGCCGCGACTTCGGCGGGGTTGGCGATTTTGATTTTGAACAGCCAGCCCGCGCCGTAGGGATCCTCATTCACCAGAGCGGAATTGGCGCTGACGTCCTCATTCACCTCCACGATCTCACCGGAAACGGGAGCGTAGATGTCGCTGGCCGCCTTCACGGACTCCACCACCGCGATGCTGTCCCCGGCCTTCACCTGACGGCCGACTTCGGGCAGCTCAACATAAACGACTTCACCAAGCTCCGCCTGGGCGTGCTCGGAAATGCCGACCGGAGAGATTTCCGTGCCGGAGAGAATCCATTCGTGGGAAGTGGCGAAGCGGGCGTTGGCGGGTGCGGCGGGCATGACGGTGAAGGGTGAAGTTTGAAGGATGAGAAAGAAATGCGGCGGGGAAAATGGAGTGGGAGGGGTTTGAAATCGACCGCTCAATCCGGACGGCGGTAGAACGGTTTTTTGACCACTGCGGCAGCAAACCGCCGGCCACGCACATCAATTTCCACCTCCGTGCCCACCGCCGCCAATGCCGGCGGCAGATAAACCATGCCGATGCCCGCGCCGCCCAGCGAGGGCGAGACCCCTCCGCTGCACAGCTCGCCGACCTGCTCCCCTTTGGAAAAAACCGGATAATGCGCCCGGATGGGCGGCCCTTTTCCCGTCACTTTCACCCCGGCGAGTTTGGAGGGCAGGCCGTCCGCCTTCTGTCCCGTCAGCACCGTGCGGCCGACAAACGCGCCTTTTTCCATGTCCACAAAAAATCCCAGCCCCGCCTCCAGCGGCGTGCGCTCCGGCGACAGATCGTTGCCGTTCAGCGGATATCCCATCTCCAGCCGCAGCGTGTCCCGCGCGCCCAGCCCGCAGGCCCTGGCTCCGGCGGCGATAAAGGAATCCCACCACTCCGCGCCCTCGGAGGCCGGGCAGAAAAACTCGAACCCGTCCTCCCCCGTGTAACCCGTGCGGCAGATGACACATTTTCCGCCGTTTTTGCGGTTAAAAACCGTCACTCCATTCCGGGCCGGCATCCGTTCCCCCGGCAGAACCTCGCCAAAAACCTCCACCGCGTGCGGCCCCTGGACCGCCATGCCGGCGAAGCTGGCGCTGTCATCGGAAAAGGTCACATCCGGCACCAGCCGGGCGCGCATCCATTCGCGGTCCTCGGCGATTTTGGAGGCGTTGACCACCAGAAACCAGTCCGCGGGACCCGTGCGGTAGATGATCAGATCATCAATGACTCCGCCTTTCTCGTTCAGCATCAGCGTGTACTGCCCCTGCCCCTCCGCCAGCTTGTGAACGCCATTGGTCAGCAGGCCGTTCAGCCAGTCGAGCGAGGCCGGACCGCTCACCAGAAACTGCCCCATGTGGGAAATATCAAAAATGCCCACTGCGGACCGCACCGTCAGATGCTCGTCGGAAATCCCCGTGTACTGCACCGGCATATTCCATCCCGCGAAGGGGACCATGCGCGCGCCGCTGCGCAGGTGAACATCATGCAGCGGGGAGAGAGAAACAGGAGTATCGGATTCCACCCCAACAAACGAGCGCCGCGCACCCGGTCTGTCAACGCCTATGCGTGAATTTCCCGGCGGTTTCACCTTGAACTCAAGCTTTCAGGAAGGCTCCAGCGCTTCCGGAAATACAAATTCGCCACTTTATCCGCTTTTAAAGACGGAGCCTTTTTCCGCCCAGGTAAAACAGCCGTCCTGCCCGCCCGCCGGGCATCCTCCGCCCGGAGCCACTGTTCCGGTTTCCCGCCGTCAATCCCCGCCGTCAATAATCCATGTCCCGGAAATTGGCGCGGGTCTCCTCTGTCTGGCGGAGCATGGTTTCGCTGGTTTTGCGCAGACGGCGGCACAGTTCGCGGCCCAGGGCGGTCACCAGTTCCAGGCCAATGACCGGGTCGCGGGTCACCATGTCCTGGAAGGCGGTCTGGCCAATGGTGAAAACCACGGACGGCTCCGCCACCACCACATCGGCGGACGCGCGGTCCACAGGGTCCAGAAGGTTCATTTCCCCGACGGTTTCCCCGGATTTGATGGTCGCCACCTGAAGAATGTCGGCATGGGCATGAACGAAAACATTCATGGTCCCGGAAATAATCACGGAAAGCGTGTGGTGCGGCTCCCCCTGGGTGGCGAGGTAAGCGCCGTGCGCCAGGGATTCAAATTTCCCCGCCGCCGTGAAAAGCGCCCTCGCCCGCTCGCTCACCTCCTGGAAAACACCCGTGGCGGGAAGGGTGACGGCGGCGGTGGGAGGGGCTTGAAGGCTCATGACTGGGGAATGATAGCGGATTTCAGGCCTGGACGCAAGCTCACGGTGTTTTGCGCTCCAACTCGATGAGAATGGGGCGGTGGTCGGAAGCGACCGCCTCATCCAGCACAACGTATTTCACCACCCGGAGGGATTCAGCGGGATGGAACACCGCGAAATCGATCTCCCTCTTCGGCGTGACGGTGGGAATGGTATTGGGATTGCCCTCCTTCACCGGCACCGCCCAGCCGGCGGTTTCGATGGTTTTCAGAGCGGCGTCCCCGCGCACGGAATTGAAATCGCCCGCCAGAATCACGGTGCCGGGGATTTCACCGAGGGCTTTCATCAGAAACCGCGCCTGCGCCAGGCGGGTTTCGCCGCTGGTCACGTCGAGATGCGTGTTGGCCACCGTCAGCGTGCCTCCCAACGCTTCCAGTTTGACCGCCTGAGCGGTGCGGGGCTCGACCGGTTTTTCGGAATTCGGCAGAGCGTAACCCTTGATTTCCAGGGCTTTGCCTTTGGTGAGCAGGCAGACGCCGTATTCCCCGCCGTCGTAATCCATCGCTTTCTGAAAATGCGCCGTCATGCCCGTCAGTTTCGCGAACTCCGCCGGCTGATCCACTTTCCCCGACCGGCCGCAGTTTTTGTCCACCTCCTGAAGGGCGACCACATCCGGGTTCTGGGCTTTGATCAGCGCCGCGATCCGCGCCAGATCCAGCTTTTTGTCCAGGCCCTCGCCGTGGTGAATATTGTAGCACAGCAGACGCAAAGTCTCGCCCGCTCCGGCGGCCGGGAGCAAAGCCAGCAGAACCAAAGCGCCAAGCCCGGCGGCCTTCAGGGAACGAACAGAAATCCAGGGAATCATGGTTTCCCTAAAACGCGGCCCGGCGGCGGATTTCTCAAAGCGGGGGCCCCGGCGGCGGATTCCGTTTTCTCCATGCAATCTTTCCCGGGGAAACGGATATCCGCGTCAACGGCCGTGCACACCGCTCCACTCCGCGGTCAGCCTTGTCAATCCGGTCCCCTGAGCCGCCAGAACCGCCGGGGTTCCAGAGGAGAAGCCGGCACCGTGGTTGTCAGCGTGTCCGCATCCCTCACCGGCAGACTGGTTTCCGGCATCCAGGGTCCCGCATTCAGATCCGTGGTGAACTGGAGCTGGTAGTTGGTGAGATAGGATGGCCACCGGATGGTGAAATTTCCGGGATTTCCGGTGATCACGGGAACGGCGGCAAATTCCGGTTTGAAATAGGAGCCCTCCACTGGAGGCAGACCGAGCAACCCATGGCGATGTTCGCGGTATCCGCATTCCGGAGCGGCTGCGGGGTGGAGAGAGTCGGCCCGGGGCGTCCGTCGGCGGGATCAAAGCGATTTTTAAAAAGAGTGTGGGCATCCCGCCCGGCGGGAATTCCGGGTCCCCAGATGAAAAGGGGAATGGTGTAATTCAGCGGACTGGCGGCATCCGTATGGGAGGTTCCAAAAGCGCCCCCCGGTCCGGCCGGGCCTCCGCCGCCGTGGTCCGAAGTAAGAATGATGGCCACTTTACCTTTGATCTCCGGATCCGTGCCGTCCGCCGTCAAAGCCGTGAAAATGCCGCCCAGATAACCATCAACCGTCTTCACCGCGCCATTCCATGCCGGAGAACCCCAGCCCACCCAGTGCCCGCCGCCGGGGCCGCCGGTATCGGTGTCCGTGAAATGAACCAGGCTGTAGTTTCTCAATTTCGACAGGGGCGCGGCGGTAATGTCCGCCACCAGGGCATTTTTAACCCTCAGCAGATCGGGGGCCGCGGAAAGATCCGCCACCGAGATGAAATCAATTTTCTTTCTTCCATTGTCCACCCCCGTGGTGTCCGGACGGCCATTTGTGGCGTTATAACTGTCCACCAGCACATTCAGCCGGGTCTTGCCGGCATACAGCGCCGTCGTCAGACTCCGGTCGTGCGCGGTGTCGAAGGTGCTGACTTTGTATAAATACTGGCCGGCGCCCAGCTTATGGATATGGCCGCCCGGGGAGTGACTGTTGATATTATACTGATGCCCCGCTCCGGCAGCGCCTGCGGGATTGTTTACAGGACGGCCGGTGACTGCGGAACAGTGATTTGGCAGGGTTTCGGAAAAATCGTAATCACACCGGGCATTGAAGGTGGAGACCCCCTCGTCCCGAAGTTTCCGGAAATTCGGATAATCCGCCGGGCGCGTGTCCATGAGTCCCCTCAGCAAATCCCCGCGCAGACCATCCACCGTGATGTGCAGAACGTATTTGATCTCCGCCCCGGCGCGGAAAGGAGCGGAAAATCCCAGGACGGCAAGGACGCGGATTCCATTCAGGATCAGTCGGTTGAAAGGATTCATTTAAAATGGACCGGCAAGGGCTCTCCCCATGTCTTTGGCCGGGAAGGAGAACATTATTGGACAAAAAACCAGATAACCATTCATGGTTAAAATCACCCGTAAATCTTCACTTTATTTTACACTTCTCCACCAATATCAAGCACATCCACGCACAGGTCCCCAAGTGGTGAAAAACCATTCCATGACCGGTGCGGAACACAGCATAGCTCCCGGCACCGGTTTAAAAACAGAGCGGGCGCAGGCCTTTCAAAGCCTGCGCCCGCCCCTGCATGACGGAAGGTGAGAGGACAGGGGAATTTAATAGTCGCTGCCCAGCGCCACTGCGGACCGGTCAGGGCAGCGGGAAGCGCAGATTCAGCTCGGCGGCCCATTGGCGGGTCGATTCCAGGACGGCGTGGTCGCCGATGTTGGAGAGAACCCGGTGGATGGCGTCGGCGATCTGGACCATTTCGGTCTCCTTCATGCCCCGGGTGGTCACGGCGGGGGTGCCGATGCGGATGCCGCTGGGACGAAAGGGGCTGGCGGTGTCGAAGGGGATACTGTTTTTGTTCACGGTGATCCCGGCCTCGTCCAGGGTTTCCTGGACGGTTTTGCCTTCCAAGCCCTGCGGGCGCAGATCGATGAGCATCACGTGGTTGTCGGTGCCGCCGGAGGCCACGCGGTAGCCGTTCTCCACCATGCGGACGGCGAGGGCCTGGGCGTTTTTGACGATCTGCTGCTGGTACTCCTGGAAGCCCGGCTGGAGAGCCTCGTGGAAACAAACCGCCTTGGCGGCGATGACGTGCATCAGCGGGCCGCCCTGGACGCCGGGGAACACCTGGGCGTCGATCTTTTTGGCGTGCTCGGCTTTACACAGGATGATGCCGCCGCGCGGGCCGCGCAGGCTCTTGTGCGTGGTGCTGGTGACAAAATCGGCGTGGGGCACGGGGCTGGGATGCACTCCGGCGGCGACGAGGCCGGCGATGTGCGCCATGTCCACAAAGAGCAGGGCATTAACGCTTTTCGCGATCTCCGCCATGCGGGCGAAATCGATCACGCGGGGGTAGGCGCTGGCGCCGGCGGTGATCATTTTCGGCTTCACCTCCAGAGCCATGCGGGCCAGCTCATCGTAGTCGATGCGGCCGTCCTTCTCGCTGACGCCGTAGTGGGTGACGTCGTAGAACTTGCCGGAGAAATTCGCGGGATGCCCGTGGGTCAGGTGACCGCCGTGGGCGAGGTTCATGGTCAGGATTTTGTCGCCGGGATCCAGGAATGCGAAATAAACCGCCGCATTCGCCTGACTGCCGGAGTGTGGCTGCACGTTGGCGTGGTCGGCGCCGAAGATTTTCCTCACCCGGTCAATGGCCAGCTGCTCCACCTGGTCCACGTTCTCGCACCCGCCATACCAGCGTTTGCCGGGATAACCCTCGGCGTATTTGTTGGTCAGACAGCTTCCCTGGGCCTCCTGCACGGCGCGGCTGGCGAAGTTCTCGCTGGCGATGAGTTCGATGAAATTCTGCTGGCGGACCTGCTCTTTGATAATCACGGCGGCGATTTCGGGATCCGTCTGGGCGAGGCCGGCGTTCATTTTATCCACCCGGAGTTCATGACGGCCGGCTTCAAATTCCGTGGCCAGGAAGGTGTCCGCGATACTCTCCGCGAGGGCCGGATCCAGGTTTCCGGCGAAAACCATGACATTGGAATCATTGTGTTTCCGGGTCAGGGCGGCGGATTCCGTGTCGTGCAGGAGGGCGGCCATGATGCCCTTGTGGCGGTTGGCGGCGATGCTCATGCCGATGCCGGTGGTGCAGACGAGGAGACCGGTGCCGTAGTTTCCGGCCAGCACTCCCTGACAGACAAGCGTGGCGTAATCCGGGTAATCCACACGGGAACCGTCACGGGTGCCAATATCCTCCACGGTGTGGCCTTTGGCGCGCAGGGCTTTGACGAGAGCGTCCTTGAGCGCCAGACCTCCGTGATCCGCTCCGGCAATGATCGTTTTCAGGCCCGCCGCGGCGGGCGCGGACGGGGAGGAGTCGGAGACCGGGGCTTCGGCGGTGGCGGGAGGCGTCATGGAGTTGGTTGAGGTTGGGGGAAAGGTGTCAGCGGCGGCGGCGGCCGGGGATTTCCAGGTGCTTTCGATGAAAGCGTGCAGCGTCGGCAGAGCGCGGCGCAGGGTGGTCAGCGTTTTTTCGTAAGCCCCGAGCCCGTAGCCGATGGGGTCGGGAACGTCGCTGCCCATGAGGTCGTCATCGGGACAGAATTCGCAGACCAGATAGGTCTTGGCGGCGGCTTTCGGGAAAAGAGCCTCCAGGTGCTCCCGGTGCCCGCTGGTCATCACAAAAATGTGCGTGGCGTCGTTCACCAGATCCCGGGTTAGCGGCTGGCTGCGGAAACGGGTGAGATCGATGCCCTCCCGGCTGCGGAGCACATCCACCGTGTGCTGGCTGGCCTTCTGGCCCCGGGCGGCGCTGATGCCCGCGCTCAGGATGTCATAATCCGGAGCGTTTTTCACGAGAGCGCGGAAAAGGCCCTCAGCCATCGGGCTGCGGCAGACATTTCCGGTGCAGACAAAGAGAACGTTTTTCAAGGCGACGGGTGCCGCAGGCGGGTTTCCCCCAACCGGCCTCCCGGTCAAGGCCCACGGAAATGGAATGGGGCGCAAAACCCTCAAAGTGTCAAGCCCGCCCGTACGTTCGGCGCACGGTAAATGGAGGACTGGGAAAACCGGAAAGCGACTAATCAGGCAAAGTGACCGACACCCTTGCGGACATTCGAGGCGTCATCGCCGGATCAAACGGCTCCTCGTAAATAACCCGCTCCCGCTTGTTGTCGATTGTCGAAATAACAGCGGAGGAAGTGAAAGATCTCCAGGAATCTGTTGTCAAATCCACGCTCTTCTGTGGATTGTATTCCAATCCGTTGCCAATACCGCGCACAAATTCGCAACGAAGAAAACCGGCCGTTCCAGCAAAGCGCACGCTGATCGAGGGAAGGCCAGCGATCCCGGTGCTGGGAGTCAGTGTCCTGGCGTCGGAGCCGGAGAGGCTCATTCCGAAAGCATATTTTAACAGATTAGACACTCCATCACCCTGCGGGACCGCCATGGGCGTGGAATTTCCTCCATTAAGACCGGCGGCGGTCATGGCATTGTCAAACAGCGTCCGCGCCGGAGCCGCCAACCCCGAGGTTGTGAAAGTGGCATCCTCCGTGACCGTCACGCCGTTCACATTAGCGGCCGTCAGCCGGTAGTGGTAAACGGTGCCTGCTGTCAATCCTGTCAGGTTGACGCTGATAGATTGATTTTCATCCCCGCCGGGCGGAATCAGAGCGACCTCGGCGTTCCGGCCATACTCCACAGTAAGTCCATACTCAAAGCGGGCGGTGGTGGAAGTTCCGTTGGGGTTCACGATTCCGTTGAGGGTGGCTGCTGATGCCGTGACTCCAGTGACGGCCGCAACAGTGGAAATTGGCCGGGGTGATTTCAGCACGGCCACAAACGGGGAAACCTTTCCTCCCGCTTTGGTGAACCGGCCTCCCACGTGAAGATCACCGCCGGATACCAGAAGCGAGTAAACGGTGCCGTCCACTCCGGAACCGAGGGCCGACCAGCTGTCGCCGTCCCATTTTGCAATATTCTGAGCTGCCGCTCCTCCCACCATGGAAAATGTACCCCCTACATACAGATTATCACCGCTGACTGCCATTTCACTGGCCACGTTGTTGAAAAAATCCGAAAAACCAGGCGGGGTGCCCAGGGCCGACCAGACACTGCCATTCCATTTTGCGACACCATTGACTGTCACTCCACCGGCTTTATCAAAATTTCCTCCAATATAAAGATTGGAACCAGTCGCCGTCATGGAATAAACTAGGCCTGCTGTGCCCAGCCCTGTGCCCAAAGCTGACCACTTGCTCCCGTTCCATTTGGCAATTTTTTTGGCGGACACTCCATTCATCTGACTGAATGAGCCAGCGACGTAAAGATCACTCCCATTCTGAGCCAGAGCCATAATCAGATCATTGGGCTCCACTCCATCACCGACCCTTGACCACCTCGCCCCGTCCCATTTCGCCAAATTGGGAATACCGTTGCTTTTCACGGAAAAATATCCTCCCACATAAACATAGGCTCCCATTACGGCGATCCCATAAACTGGACTGGCGACGACGATGCCACCGGAAGATGCGGCCGGGTTGAGGCCCGAGCCTAAAGCGGACCATTCACTGCCGTTCCACTTTGCTATACGGTTGACTGTCAGGCCTCCCGCCATGGTGAAAGTCCCTCCCGCATAGATGTCCCCTCCACTCGCCGTCAGTCTGGCCACAGTATTATTCAGTCCCTGTCCGAGAGCAGACCATTCACTGCCATTCCATTTCGCGATATTGTTGGCGGGCACTCCGCCCACCTGAGTGAAGGAGCCACCAATGTAAAGACTGCCACTGCTGTCAGTCGCCATATCGTAAATACCGGTATTTTCCGGAAATCCGGTATTCACACTCATCCAGTCCGCATCACTGAAAGTGGGATCAATGCGCAGGGGATACACGGCATTTGAGTCCTCGACAAGGACTTGAATCTGATTTCCCTGCGGCTCCATGCGGGCGGAAAATTCTTTTCCGACGGCATCCGTGACCTTCAGGCGGCTGTAGGCGATCTCCCGTTGAGCGCTGTCGTGAAAGGTGAGTTTGACGCCGTAGTCGGCCATTTCCACGCGGGCACCGTCCACGCTTAGCCTTAAATTGAGTTTACCAAAGCCCGGGGGGCACTCCGAAACCAAAAAATCCTGGCGCACCCCGTCGCCATCAACGCTGTATTCCTCAATCACACCAGCGCGGGTCCAAGTGAGGTTCCCGTCCGTGACGCCCACCGGGCCTTTGTCCGCCAAGGCAATAAAACTGTCCGGTTGCCCTTCATGATCCGTCATTGAACGCCCAATCCCGGTGGCCATTACCCGGAAGCGTTCGACGTCACGGTCACCGCCGCTCCCGGCACTTTGGCTTCCGGTTTTGCCGGTGCCTTCCGTGGACTTTATCCAAAGTCCCTGCTCCGTGGCCTCTGCCTCCAAATCCTGCAACGCCGCCCGCAGCTGAATGCCTTCCGGTGTGAGTGTGATCCCGATTTCATCTCCAGTCAGCCGCCTGGAAGTTTCCATTCCCAGCTGATTAAACAGGATGGCTTCGTCTCCGAGTGCTGGAGAATGAAAATCGATGGAGAACAGAATCAGACAGCACGCGGCCAGACGAAAGAAGAAGGGTCTCATAAGCATGGGAGAGAAAAGTGAGCATCCAGTCCACAGCTCAGGAAAACTGTGAAAATTGATAAGTAAAACAATTAACGGTAATTCACACATCAGGGTCACTTGTCAAACGTCGACTGTTTTTCCGAACAGACATATCCGAAATCCCGGAGCGCAGCTGGAAATACGGGCACCCGATGATTGCCTGGGCTCGTTTTGCTGTTTGAATGGAGCGCATGCACAGGGCCTGGACCATATTCATCATCAATCTCTCGGTCCTGATCGCCGGCCTGAACACACGGTTCCCGCTGACCTCCCGGTTTCTGCGCCGGATCTGGACCTTCATCAGCAGCTACGTTGACTCGTGGTCGGACGACCGCGTGCCCCGGCAGAGCGCGGCCATCGCGTATTACGCCCTGTTCTCCATGGCTCCGCTGCTGCTGCTGGCGCGGCTGATCATCGGGCGGACCCTGGGGCCGGATGAACTGGTGAAACTGCACGACCGCCTGGAGGAATTCATGGGAATCCAGGCCGCGACCCAGCTGGAGCAGATGGTCGGCGACATGACGCTGTGGAAGGGCAACACCCCGGCGGCGGTGCTGGGGGCGGCGACGCTGGTTTACGGGACCACGGGGGTTTTTGTGGAGCTGAAGGACTCGCTGAACATGATCTGGGGCCTGAAGCGGCGGGAAGGGAAAAGCATTGTGCTCTTTCTCAAGGACCGGCTGCTGTCCTTCGGCATGGTGCTGATTTTCGGGGTGCTGCTGATGGCGTCGGTGGTGACGACCGGGATTTTTTCCGTGTTCCAGGGCTGGATGGAGATCCACCTGAGCCAGCTTCCCGTGGAAACCTGGAGCATGGCGGCCCTCGGCATCGCCATGGCCACGGAGACCATCCTCTTCGCCATTATCTTCAAAGTGCTGCCGGACATCAAATTCCCCTGGCGCGATGTCTGGCTGGGCGCGCTGGTGACCGCGCTGCTCTTCGAGGGCGGCAAGTGGGGTCTGGGCTGGTATCTCAGCCGCGCCAGCACCTTCGCGGCGGTGGGGAAAACGGGATCGGTGGTGCTGCTGCTGATCTGGGTGTACTACTCGTCCATGATCGTGCTCGCGGGCGCGGAGTTCATCGAAATCAACCAGCGCCTGCGCGGCACCAAACACGGCCGCAAACGCGCCCTGGCCGAGGGCCAGAAACCGCCGGAGGAGGATGTCAACTCCCCCATCCAGCGCAACGACGGCTTGTCCAGTTAAGCCGCGGAACAACAGATAAATGGACCCGGCCTTATACCCCGTTAATTCTACGGGGTTCCGAGAATGATTCTCCGCTCCGGCGGCGCGGAGGCCGGAGGCGGCGAAGGCAATTCCATGCGCAGGCCCTGAGCCTCCGAATCCGGCGCCAGCCAGGACCGGTTGTCCCGCTTGAATACAGGCAGAGCCGGCTTCCAGTCCGCGCCGACCGCGTAAACGGTGCGCGTGGCCTGATCCCACAGGAGAGAACCGTCATTCCAGGGATCTTTGGGAACCTCGGGAAGGTAGTCCGGCACCAGCTCTGTCAGGCTGACGGGCCACTGGCCGGGATGAGCCTGCCGCCAGCGGTAAATGGCCAGCCGCACCCGCATGGCGCGTGGAACAAAGAGCGCCCTCGGGAGCACGGGGGCCAATTTCCCAAGCAGGCGCGTTCCATTCAGAAGCCTGTCCCCTGTGGCATTGGGATCCCACCGACCGAGCAGAGGAGAATCACTCTGCGGTTGATCTCCCAAACCCGCCTCCTGAGCGGCTTTCAGGGTTGGAAAAGACTGAAATGAGGCCGCCATCACCTTCCTCACTATTTCGTGATAAGCGTTGAGCGTCTTATTTTTCTTCAGCAGCCATCTTTGCCGCAGGGTGCCTCCGGAGCGCGTGGAATCCACGACGCTCCGGAAAGACACCCCTTCATTCCGCATGGCGGTCTGCCACGCGGCGGCGAAATCGCGCTCCTCCCGCCACAGGCTGCTGATCGCCTCCAGGGGCACGGCATCCGGTTTTGCGGAGGCCAGGACCTCACAACCGAGTTCCGCCGTGATTGACTGAATACTTACAGTCACCAGAACGGAGGCAAGGCCGCCGCCGCTCTCCAGATGCCGGTGAACCCACAACGCCATTTCCTCCTGCAGGGTAACCGCCGGAGCGGCATCCCCGGAGCGCAAGGAGGTCATAGCGTCGAAAATGAACAGCCGGAGAGGGCTCATCATCCAGGATACCGAGTCCTCTGATAAATCGCCGGTCAGAGATGGCTGGCGCCATTCCGGCATGGCCAGCGCGCTCCGCCATTCCTGAACCGTGTTTTCGTGGCCTTTGCGCAATTTGCTTAAAAAAGCCGCATCAGCGGGCTCCTTCCCGCTGGTCATCGCCGTCAGACGCTCACGTTCTCTTGAGGAACGCGCCGGCAGATATTCCCACCGCTTTTTTAAATACAGATACCCGTTGGTGCCCGCGTCCGGCACGGCCACCTGCGGAGGCAGCAAATCATCATACGGCCGCAGCCGCTCATCGGACAGCAGCAGCACCGCCAGCGTGGTCAGGATCAGCAGCAATGCGCCAGTCAGCAGCCATTTCCACGTTCCGCGTTTGCCTGGTTCATCAGCGGGTTCAAATTTCTCGTTCATTGGAGGGAAACAGGGGACCGGGAGGCCGCGGCCCGCAACCTGCGAATGACCGGAAAAATTTACCGGTAAAGCGCGGTGACAGGCTCCTCCGTCAGGATGTTATATTGCCGGATGGCGGTGTCCCACCACGGAGCCAGCCCGTCGCCGGAGGCGGACCAGAGGTCGTAGTGCAGGCGCAGCATGACATCCGGGTCATACATCAGGGCGCTGAGCTCCCGTTTGTTCAGGGCGTCCGGGCCCTCGCGCACCAGGCGGCGGCGGAGGCCGTCGAGGTATTCGCGGCTTTCCGGCGTCACCCGCAGACGGTGGCGCAGGAGGCTGACATGCAGGGCGTTGACGTAGGGATCGAGCAGCGACTGGAGCAGGCCGTAATTTTTCGCCAGCTGCGGCAGCGGCGCGGGCCGGACATGGGCGGTGCTGAGGTTCCGCTTCAGATGGCTGAGCACCGTCGGCGGATGCAGTTCCTCGCGGGTGGCGAAAAATCCGCGTTTCCGCCCGCTCTGGGTGCCGGCGGTGAAGATGCTGAAGGGAATGGCCAGGGCGATGCCCAGCAGCACCGGGCTGATCCAGGCGAAAAACGGCGGACTGATCCACAGGGCCACCGCCGCCCAGACCAGCGAGAAGGCGCTGACGCCGGCAAAGGTGAGGATACTTTCCTCCCAGTCCACGGCATCGTCCCCGGACCGGCGCTGACTGGCCCATTTCACGCCTTTGCCGAGAACGGTGTAGAGCACGAATTTGCTGTGAAACATCATCAGAATCGGCGCCAGGACCGTGAAGAAAACCGTGTCCAGCACGCAGGACCACACGACGGCTTTTTTGCTGTGGAAGTCCTTTTCAATATCCGGCCGCAGCAGCTGACGGAGCAGGATCAGCCCCTTGGGAACAAACAGCAGTCCGATGGTGATCACCAGCAGCAGCAGCCCCGCTTTTTCCCCCGCCGCAACCCCATGGTGCGGCTGATGCCGGTCCACCGCCGCCAGGGCGGTGGCGCAGAGGAGAAACAGGAACCACAGCGGCGAGGCCACGTAGCTGAGAATGCCGTGCAGGAAATTCAGGCGCGCCAGAGGCGTCCAGCCCTTCGCGAAAAGCAGCCAGAAATGCTGCATGTTCCCCTGACACCAGCGGCGGTCGCGCTTCAGGGTGTCAATGACGGTGGGCGGCCCCTCCTCATAGCTTCCCTCATGCACGGGCAGCAGCCAGACCTGATAGCCGGCTTTGCACATCAGGGCGCTCTCCACAAAATCGTGGCTCAGGATATGCCCCCCGAACGGCTCCCGGCCCGGCAGTTCCGGCAGGCCGCAGAATTCGATGAACGGCGCAAGGCGGATGATGGCGTTGTGCCCCCAGAAGGTGGCGTCGCCCATGGCCAGATAATTCAGCCCCGCCATGAACGGCTCACCGTAGGCCGCGTGCGCGAACTGCATCACCCGCCCGAAAAGCGTCCCCCCGCCGAACACCCGGGGCGCGGTCTGGAGAATGCCGATGGTCGGGTGTTTCTCCATGATCCTCACCATGTTGGCCAGCAGATCGCCGGACATGATGGAATCCGCGTCCAGGGCGTGCAGATACCGGTAGCGCTTGCCCCAGCGGCGGCAGAAGTCGGAGACATTGCCGGATTTTCTATTAATGGGTTTCCGGCGCTTCCGGTAAAAAATGCGGCCGAATCCGTTCAGCTGGCGGCACAGCTCCAGCCACGCCAGCTCCTCCTCCACCCATTTATTGGGATTGTCGGAGTCCGAAAGCACGAAGAAGTCGAAATTCTCCAGCTGTCCGGTGCGCTCCAGCGACAGATACATGATGCGCAGCCCCTCGAAAACGCGGGACACGTCCTCATTGTAAACCGGCATGATGATGGCCGTGGACGCCTGCACGGGAGCCTGTTTCTCGTCCTCCGTCAGGCTGCGGGAGAGATCCAGCGGGTCCTTTTTCCCGAACGTCAGCAGATACAGCCCGATGATCGCCGTCCAGAATCCGACGGAAAGCTGGTAAAACAGCGGCGCGAAGACCGCCAGCATCGCGAAGTCGATGAAATTGAACCCGTTCCGCCCGAGGGAGACCGCCAGCAGCCACATGCCGGACGCCAGCGTGACCAGCACCATACCGAAGAAAGTGGTGCGCCGGCGGCGGATGGCCGCCGCCGTGTAGCCGGGGATGTTGGAGGGGGGCGGGAGCGAGGGAAGAACCATGGGGTAAGCGGCGGGAAATTCATCGGGGAGGGACAAAACCTGCGCACCCTCCGCCTCAAGGCAGTGATTCACTGGTCCTTGCCGAGATCGGCGTAGATCTCATCGAGAATCAAATGGATCTTTGTGGTTGTCGATTCGCGCAGGCTGGGCGCTTCGGCATATATTTTATCCTGCTCGGTTTGAATCTCAGTGAACACCTTGGCCATGGACCCGTCATCGGACTGCTGAGTGAGGACACTGGCTGTTTTTGAGGAGAGAGCGGCGAACCCCTTGGCCGCCGCCCGGTGCCTGGCCGCCCGCTGCGGGCAGTCCAGGAAGGTCTGGACCGCGCTCAGGACAGCGGCAGTGATGCTTATTCCGGCAACGGCGACTTTATGGTCAAAATCAAGCTTGTCCTTCCCATTGGCAAAAATGGCGGCTCCGGTGATGGAGGATAAAACAACCGCCGGAAGGCCCAGCTTCCAGGAAAGCTTCTCATAACGCCGCGAGGACAGCTCGTGTTCCCGCTGGAGAAGCCGCAGCACAGAGGCGTTTTTTCTAAGCAGGTCTTTGCTGTCCATAGGTTGTTCTGATCTGGTTGAAGCGGCAGTGGAATTTCCCGCTAGTGCGTCACCCCCCACAGCCCCCAGCCCACGAGGGCGGCGAAAACCACGAGAAGGGCGTAGCGCAGCCAGGGATGGCGGCCAAAAAATCCGCTGGTCTCCTCCGCGATGTCCGGCAGCGCGCCCAGATCAATCGGGCGCGGCACCATGCTGGAGACCGCAAGGTCCGGGCCGCTCTGCTGGATGGGCTTGCGCATGGCCTGAAGCATTTCCAGCGGGGCGTCCGTGCTGTTCAGGAAAAAATCCGGATATTCGCTCGGTCCGTCACAAAGGAGAAACGCCAGCCGCCCGTTCGCGTCCAGCCGGCCCTCCGGCACATTGAGATCCCCGATGATGCCCCGCAGCCAGGCCCGGTGCATGCGGCGGGCCTCGTGGATGACCACGGCCGTGGGTGACTGATCCGGGTGTTTCTCATGGGTGACCTTGGCCCGGCGCAGGGTCTCCAGAATCAGATAGGTGCGGTGCAGCCGGCTGTGAATCCGGTAGGAGCGCAGATAATCCGCCAGCCGCGCGTAGGCGTCATTCCATTCGGCGGCAGTGCCGGTGCGGGGTGAGAATTCGATCGGAGGCTGATCCATCGGGGGCGCGTCGCGCGTTGGGAATTAGAACAAATTCCCGGCCATGCAAGGGATTGGCGCGTGAAATTCCCGGAAGACGCCGGGGGCGGGCCGGCCGGGTTTTGGCGGGAGCATCCGAAATTGGAAATTCAGGATTTCAGTCCTTTTGGAGCCGGAATCGGAGGACCGGGATTTCAACGCTGGCTTACGCGCCCCGTTTCCTCCGCGCCCTTCTGTTCCATCCCCCTTCCCTTTACACCGCCCGTCAACCGGTCTCTGGTGACCGCCGCTTCATTTTCCAAAATCCCCATGACCGCTTTTCTTCAAAAATACGCGACCCTGCTGATGGTTATTCTGGCCCTTCCCGCGCTGCTCATCGTTCTGGGCATGACGGGCGCCTGGCAGCCGGCGGTGGCGTTCACCAAAGCCCTGGGACTGAGTCCCCGGCAGGCGGTCTCCGGCGGCATCGCCCAAATGCCGGACTGGACGCTTCAGGATATGAACGGAGCCACGGTCCGCTCCGCCGATTATCAGGGCAAAGTGGTGCTGGTGAATTTCTGGGCCACCTGGTGCCCGCCGTGCATCGCGGAAATCCCCGATTTCATCAAAGTGCAGGAGGAATACCGCGCGCGGGGCCTGACCATTCTGGGGATTTCCCTGGACGAGGGCGATCCCGCCGCGGTCCGCGGGTTCATGAAAGCCCGGGGCCTCAACTATCCCGTCCTGCGCGGCGATTCCACCGTGACCGCCGCCTTCGGGGACATCAAAGGCATTCCCGCCAGTTTCCTCATCGATAAAACCGGCCGCGTGGTGCTCCACCGCGCCGGAATGCTGGATGCGGCGACGCTGAGAAAAGCCCTGGAGCCCATTCTTTAGGCCGTATCCGGGCATGAATCTGAAACAAAAATTCAGCCCGGGATTGCCGGCGCGGAAGGCTGCCCCGGCTCGGTCGCCCGCAACATCCTGAACCGCAACGTGGTTCGGGCCTGGGCCGTGAATCGGCATAACGCTCCCGCTTTTTACATCTGAACAGCTTGCCGGAAAACCGTCCGGCCAGGATGCGCCGCATGGACCGCCGCCTTTTTCATTTCTCCGAGGGAACATCCAACAAATTCCGGTCAATTGAAACCACCGGAACCGGAACCCTCGTCCATCCCCTGATAACCCGTCTCTCCCGCTGGATCAGCAGCCGGATCCTTAATTCGGCTTTGGTAACTTCACTCACGGGCCGGAGGCCCGCGCTCCCTTCCGCGGACAGGAGCACGGGCATCCCGCCCGGGAGTTTGGCCCATATTTGAAAATTCACCAAAGCCCAGTTAACGGCATTGGGGCAAGGACGTCACTTTTCAGTCTGATCCTCCAAAGCGGGGACAATTCCCGGCTCCCCGTCCCCGTCCTCATCCTCCAGGTGCTTCAGATAGAAAAGTCCCGCCCCGCGCGCCTGGGCCATCATGAAATACAGGCCGGTGCCGGCCGAGAGCAGGCCGCCGGCAAACGGAATGCCGGAAACGAGGGAACCCAGCACGCTGGAAACCACCAGCGCCGCCGCCAGCAACAGCACCAGAACGAGATAGGGCGGAAAATTGCGCCGGATCCGGGGGAGCACATGCCGCGGCAGGCCCTTCGCCATTTCATTGCTGATGATGACGTTGAGGATGGCCATGGGAAAATAAAAAACAGCCCATGCCAGAGCCGCCCAAACCAGCGGCTTGCCCCAGGGGCTTTCCCCGTCATATGTCAGGGCCAGCATCACCATGTACGGCAAAAAGGACAGCCCCCACACCGCCAGCATCCGCGCGAAGGGCAGGACAATCCCCTCCATGAAATCGGAAATATCCGGCCAGTCCGGGACCCCATCCTTTCCGGCCACGGTGGATTCGACAATATTGAAGTAGTAGGCGTTGAAATAAGCCAGTCCGATCAGGGTGGCGGGAAGCGAGAGCATTGAGAACCAGGAGACCAGAGAGATGAGAACCCAGAGAACAGCTCCGATGATCAGAATCAGTTTTCCGGAGCCGCGCAGAGGATAAGTCAGAGCATCCTTCACGGGCGGAACGGCGGGCGTTTCGGTTTCGTCATTCATGGGGAAAAATCAGGCTTGCTGGTGACCGGCTGAATCTGTCAGCCGCGCCCCGGCGGTTGTCGATTATTTTCCTCACACGATTTTTCTTATGGCCTGCCGGGAGGATTGACCCGGGCCCCGCTTTCCGGCAATGCGCTGTTCATGCGTGCGTTTATCTGCCTGTTTTATGTGCTCAGCGCGGTCCATGCTGTCGCGCACAGTGACCCCATGGGTGAAAAAAATCCCGTGGTGATTCCCGACGCCAAAGGCCATTTCCGCGTGTTCTTCAACTATGCCGACGAAAATTACCACAGCCCCATGAGCCTGCTGCTGGCGGAGGACGGCCGCGAGCTGATTCCCCGCCACCGGCTGTCCGCCGCCGCGCGCAAAGCATTCGGCATTCAGGAATCCCCGGAAGGCGGTGAGTTTGGTTATAATTTTCCTTTCCCGTCCGCCGCAGGCGGACCTACTCCCCCGAATCACCAGTGAGGGCCGCTATCATCATCTGCTGCTGGCGGAGAACCTCCGGCCCATGGATGACTGGTCCCGCGCTGAACCCCGGCAGGGCTGTTTGCTGCCATTTCCGCTCTCTGAAAGGGAGATGCCCGCCGTTCCGCCATCACTCCGGCGCATGTGACGGTTATCATCGGGATTTATTCCAGCACCCCTTCCATGCCGATGGACATGATTTTCCGCTGCTGCCCCCGCACCGGCAAGATGCCCGGAGTTCAAGTGCGGCTGAGCCGTGTGGGCTCGATCTACGCCTCCGTCACCGCCTCGTTTCCGGTCTGGGTTGGCGGGCGGTTCTGGATTGCCAAGGACGGGAAGAAAGGGGCGTCCGGGAAAAAGGGTGCGGTGAAAGAAACGGGCCGCGCCTCCCGCCAGTCGTTCCATTTGCTGGAATTTGCGGCTGAAATGGCGGCGGAAGCGTTCTTTCTTGCCGATCCCGACCTGATTTCCCATGGCTGAATTCCGACTGCAATCCCCCTTCCCTCCCTCCGGCGACCAGGGGCAGGCCATTGATAAACTCACCCGCTCCATCCGGGCCGGAAACCAGCATCAGACGCTGCTCGGGGTGACGGGCTCCGGCAAAACCTTCACCATGGCCAGCGTCATCGCGGCCACCGGGAAGCCGGCGCTGGTGATGAGTCATAACAAAACCCTCGCGGCGCAGCTTTACTCCGAGTTCCGGCAGTTTTTCCCGGACAATGCGGTCGAGTATTTTGTCTCCTACTTCGACTACTACCAGCCCGAGGCCTATATCCCGCGCAGCGACACCTACATTGAAAAGGACTCGTCGATCAACGACGAGATCGAGCGCCTGCGCCTGAGCACCATGAGCGCCCTGCTGACGCGCGACGACGTGATCGTCATCGCCAGCGTATCCTGCATCTACGGCCTCGGGTCGCCCGATGACTATGCCCAGGCCATGTTCCCCATCCGCAAAGGGATGCTCATGGACCGCGATCATTTCCTGACGCGGCTGGTGGAAATGCTTTACGAGCGAAATGACATCGCCTTCCAGCGCGGGAAGTTCCGGGCCCGCGGCGACGTGGTCGAGGTCTGGCCGGCGTCCCTGGAAAACGAGGCCGTGAGGGTGGAATTTTTCGGCGACGAGATCGACCGCATCACCTTCTTCGATCCCCTCACCGGCAACGCCATCCGGGTCATCGACGCCATCACCTTTTACCCCGCCAAGCAGTTCGTCACCGCCGCCGAAAAGATGAAAGGCGCCCTCGTTCACATCCGGGAGGAGGCCGACGCCCAGGTCGCCAAATTTGAAAGCGAGGGCAAGTTCCTGGAAGCCCAGCGCATCCGTCAGCGCACCGATTATGATCTGGAAATGATGCGCGAGATGGGCTTCTGCCAGGGCATTGAAAACTACAGCCGCCACCTCACCGGGCGCCCGCCCGGCGAGACGCCCTACACCCTGCTCGATTTTTTCCCGGATGATTTCCTGCTTCTCGTGGATGAAAGCCACGCCACCATTCCGCAGGTCGGCGGCATGTATGAGGGCGACCACAGCCGCAAAACCACCCTGGTGGACTACGGCTTCCGCCTGCCCAGCGCCCTCGACAACCGGCCGCTGAAGTTCCCGGAATTCATGAAGCGCACCCGGCAGCGGCTGTATGTCAGCGCCACGCCCGCAAAGTTTGAAATCGAAAACAGCATTGTCGGCAACACCGGCTACATTCCCCACAAACGCGACCGCATCGGCGAGCCGGAATCCACGCCCGAACGCCTGCCCCGGATTTCCGGATCGGAAGTGCCGCCGGAGAAATTCGACGTCCTGACGCCCGGGAAGGATCTCATTGTCGAACAGATCATCCGCCCCACCGGGCTGCTGGATCCCGTCATTCTCATCCGTCCGCTGAAAGGCCAGATTGACGAAACCATCGAGCAATGCCGCCAGCGGGTGGAGCGCGGCCAGCGGGTGCTGGTGACCACCCTGACCAAACGCACGGCGGAGGATTTGACGGATTACCTGCGCGGCGTGGGCCTCAAAGTCCGCTACATGCACAGCGACATCAACACTGTGGAGCGTGTGGAAATCCTGCGCGGTTTACGCCTCGGAGAATTCGACATCCTCGTCGGCATTAACCTTCTCCGGGAAGGTCTCGACCTGCCCGAAGTCTCCCTGGTCTGTATTCTCGATGCCGACAAGGAAGGTTATCTCCGCAGCGAAACCAGCCTCATCCAAACCGCCGGCCGCGCCGCCCGGCATGTGGAGGGCGAGGTCATTCTCTTCGCCGATGTGATGACCAAAAGCATCCAGAGCCTCATCAGCATCTCCACCTACCGCCGCCGGAAACAGCACGAATATAACGAGGAGCACGGCATCACGCCCCGCAGCGTCTCCCGTCACGTTCAGGAAAGCCTGCACGCTCCCGCCGATCCTTTCTCGAGCAAGCCGATGAAAGCCGGCGAAGGTGGATCCGCCGAGGACACCGCCGCTGTCATCGCCCAGCTCCAGGAGGAAATGGTCGAAGCCTCGCGAGCCCTCGAATTTGAGCGCGCCGCCCTCCTCCGCGACCAGATCAACGAGCTCAAAGCCATGGCCTCCGGCAGTCCCTTGCCCAAAGGCTCCAGCAAAGGACTGAAAACCACCTACACCGCCAAACGCGCCAAAAAGCAGGCGCGGCGGTGAGAACATTATCCATCCATTCGCACGGACCGGAAAATTTGGGGTCTCCAAGGAGTGGCGGGATGATTTCCTTCAACCATGTTAAACCGGCCAGATTCTCCATCATCATCCCCGGATTTCTTCAAGGCAAAAGCCCGGGAATTCTGATAAGCTCAGAATTCCCGGGCCTGGTTTCCATCACCGGACACTGGCGTTTTTAAACGCTGGTTCAGGATGAACAGGATGGAGAATCATTTGGCGTTCACTTACCGTCCACCAGCGCCACCGCCACCGCCGGAAGCTCCACCACCGCCACCGGAAGCCCCACCGCTGGAGGAGGGAGCTCCGCCGCCGGAGCTGCCATTTCCACTTCCGCGGGAGCCGCCGCCGCTGGCTCCGCCCGAGGTGCCATTTCCACTTCCTCTGGTGCCACCGGCGCTGGCTCCACCGGAGCTGCCGTTGCCACCCGTCCGGGTGCCGCCGTTGGCGCCGGAGTTTTGGTTATTGTTGTTTGTGGAACTGTTTGAGGATCCGGAAGCCGGTGCGGTGTTGGCCGGGGATGTCGTGTTACTGCCACTGGGCTGATTATTTCCCGAAGGCTGATTGGTGCCGTTTGGCTGGTTGTTTCCATTGGTGCCGTTTGGCTGGTTGTTCCCATTGGTGCCGTTCGGCTGCGTGTTTCCATTGGTTCCGTTTGGCTGCGTGTTTCCATTGGTTCCGTTTGGCTGCGTGTTTCCATTGGTTCCGTTTGGCTGCGTGTTTCCATTGGTGCCGCTCGGCTGCGTGTTTCCATTGGTGCCGCTCGGCTGCGTGTTTCCATTGGTGCCGTTTGGCTGCGTGGTTCCTTGGGTCCCGTTCGTGTTTTGCCCGTTTAAATTGGCTCCATTGGCCCCGGAGGAGGTGTTACCCAATTGGCCGCTGTAAGGCCCGACAATGCCAGGATTGTTAACTCCATAAATCGGGATATCCGCATTTGCCCCGCCGGAAGAATAACCCTGGCTGGTGCGGACGTTTCCGTTTGATTGTGTGGATGAGGTTTGGCCGGAAGTGTTTCCGTTTCCAGTCGCGGCACCGGCGCCGCCTTCCCCGGATCCTGTTCCCGCTCCTCCCTGGCTGCCGGGATATTGGGAATTTCCACTGGATGGTCCGCCGCGCACCGTGATCACCTGGGCAATCAGCCTCTCGCCGTCCGAAACGGATTTCACTGTGATCGGCATTCCGGAGAAAACCAGATCACTGCTCACCGGCTGCCCCGAGGCATTCAGATAGCGGGTGGAGTTGTTAATCACGAAGCTTTTAGGTGTCGTTTCACCCCGGGGCTGCATGGTGATGGTCTGCTCAATGGTGGACACGGTGCCCATGATGGTCTCCGGCCCGGTCTCCTTTGCGGTTTTCTCTTTCTCCTTGGCCCGGTCCTCGGCAATCTCCTCCCGCTTTTTCTCGGTTTTCGGGCTGGCGCCGTCCACCATGCTCCGGGTGACAATGACTTTGCTGGCGGTCAATTTTTCGCCAGTGCCCGTGTAATGCACTGTCAGGGGCAGTTCAGGACGGATGAGCTCCATGGGAACCTTCTTTCCGTCCTCATCCACATAGGGCGTGCTTTTGTCATACTTGAACTGGAGAGGAGTCGGGCTTCCCTCAACAACCACGGAAAGCAGTTCCGGCTCAACACTGAAGACGCGGCCGTTGGCGGCGGTGGCGGCTTTGGCCTCCTCCTCCTGTTTGGCCTGATGCTGTGTGGACTCCACTTCCGCGGGATCATTCTTTTTGGCGGGGTCCGCCGCGGGCGCGGCATAGCTCAGAGGGGACAGAGTCAAAAGAATGCCGGCGGCGGCAACAGGGAGTCGGGAGAAGTGAATAGAATGTGTTTTCATGGTTACGGGGTTTACAGTTTGTGGAATCGCCCCCCGCCGCCGAAGCGGATCAGCAGGAGCTGCCGTGCTCTTTCCTCTGCATATCGCATTCCAACCTGCCAAAACCGCCTGTATTCCGGTTTCTTCGGGAAAGAGCCGCTTTTTCATGTCAAATGGCTGATCCACGCAGCGTGCAGGTTGCGCCTGACTCTGCCGCGCTTCTTGCATTCTGCCCTGAGCCGGCGGGCGGCGGCGGGTGCTTTTCCCCGTGAATCACCGTTGGCATCGACTTTGCAGAATAGTCCGGGACCGGCACCCAGCCTGGAGTGCTTCAAATCAAAACCCTGAACCTTGTATATTATGAAAACCGCAAATGCCCCTGACGCCAATCGTGACATTATCACCGGCGAGCCCGGCTCCCATCCTGTCGGCACCGGCCTTGGAGCCGCCGGCGGCGCCGCCACAGGGGCCGCCATCGGCTCCTTCGCCGGTCCGGTCGGAACTTTCATCGGCGGAGCCATTGGCGCTGTCGCCGGCGGTCTGGCCGGCAAAGGCGTGGCGGAATCCATTGACCCCACCGCCGAGGACGCCTACTGGCGCGACGAGTTTCCGAACCAGAGCTACCGGGATCCCGACGCCACTTATGATGACTACGCTCCCGCCTACCGCGCCGGTTATACCGCTTATGGCCAGAACCCCAACCGCCCATATCATGAGGCCGAATCCGATCTGGAAAATTCCTGGGAAAAAGTGAAGGGCAAATCCCGTCTCACCTGGGATAAAGCCAAACACGCCTCCCGTGCCGCCTGGGACCGGGTGGAACGCGCCATTCCCGGCGACTCCGATCGCGACGGCAAGTAGTTCTCTTGTTTATTGCACCCGCTGCTTCCGCAGCGATTCCCGAAAATCCTGCGGCGGAAATATTTCCGCCGCAGGATTTTTTTATGTCGGCTGACCTTGATGAGCGCAATCCCGGACGCCAACCCTTCATTCATCCGTTTTTATCCCGGCAAAAAACAAGCTTTCCTTCGCTCTCAGGGACGGCTATTCTTGCCGCCCTTTTCCTGTCGTCATTCCAGGTCGGTGCAACCCGCTGGTTGCTCTTTGACCTTTTCTGCCCCCTTTTGTTTTTCCGCTCAAAAAGCCATGCGTTCCGCCCTGATCCTGATCCCGCTGCTTCTGACGCTTTCCGCCAAGGGTCAGGAAGGTAAAGCCCAGGATCCGCCCCCTTCGCCGGAACCCGAAACGCTGCTCCCGGAGACTCCGCCCGGCGCTGTCCCGCCTTCTCCGGACGAAGCCCTGCCGCCGCTCCCGATTCCCGCGCCTGCTTTTCCCCCATCTCCGCCGGAATCACCGAAGCCGAAATCCTCAGCGCCCTCTGCTCCGCAACGGCCTGCGGCCAACTCCGAAGCCCTGCCGCCCGGCCCTGTGCCCCGGATCGACATCGGTCCCAGGGACAAAACCGGACGCACCTTCTCCGAGGAGAGCCCCTTCGTGATCTGGGGCGGCACCCGCGACCAGCGCGCCAACCTTTTTATCGCCGCCGGCATGGTGCGCCGCGATGTTCTGGACGCGCTGCATCTGGGCCTTGAATGGCGCAATCCCATCCTTATCCAGCTCCGTGAGCCTCTCGCCAAAGGCACCGACTTCCGTCCGCCCGTGTGGACCGCGGTTTCACAGGTGCCCGGCGGATTCCGCATCGAGATCAATCTCGTGCCGAGACAGGGCTCCGTGCCCGGTTCCCTGCTCCGCGAGAATATTGTGAGGGCCACGCTCGCCGACCTCATTCTGCGGGGTCACGAAAAGGATGATCTGAACGGCCGCAACTCCCCTCCGCCCGACTGGCTGCTGCACGGCGCCATGGCTCTCATGGATTACCGGCAACTGGGCCGCATGAGCACCACCTTCTCCACCATTTTCCAGCTCGGCCGCGTGCTGTCAGTCTCCGAAATTCTCGGGGCCGAGCCCAGCGGCATGGACTCCGTCAGTCTGACCATTTACCGCGTTTCCTGCTGCGGCCTGCTGATGATGCTCATCGAACAGCCGAACGGGCCGACCCTGCTGCAGAAACTTCTCCCGGCGCTGGCCATGGCGGGTGACGATCCGGCACCGGTCATTGAGCGTCATTTCCCCGCGCTGTCCTCGTCATCCAACGGACTGTCAAAATGGTGGTCCCTCCAGATCGCCGCCCTTTCCCAGCCTGGTCTTGATGAGGTGCAGGCCCCCGGAGAAACCGAGCAGCTTCTCGCCGAGGCTCTGACGCTCCGCTACACCATCAGGGACGAAGCCAAAAAAACCGGCGGGATGAAACGCTTCTTCTCTAAAAATAAACCCGCTCCCGAATCCAACGCGGCGGACGCCAAAGATAAGAATAAAAGCAAGGATCAGGACAAAGAAAAAACCGCTTCCGCCCCGCCGCCGGCAGCACCGGCGGTTCCCGCCGTGGAGCAGACCTGCGATATCCGGGAGTTTGAAAAAGTCCTGCCCCTGCCCGATCACGAGGCCGTGCTCAACAGGCCAAATCTTGATCTGACGCTGCTCCTGCTGCGCGCCCATCCGGTTTACCGTCCGATCATTGCGGAATATCAGACCGTGCTCCGCAACATCGCCAAAGGGAAAAAACTCAAGGAGGCTGCCGCCACTTTCGAGCGTCTGGCCTCCACCCGTCAGAAACTCGCCGCCATCATGCGGGAGATTGAGAATACGCTCGACGACTACGAGGCCCGGCAATCCCCGGAAAAATCCGGCGCTTTTGAGGATTATCTGCGCACCGCCGAGGAATTGGAGCGTCCTCCCGCACCCCGGCCTGACCCCGTTTCCCGCTACCTCGACGCCATGGAGGCGGAGATCGGCGGGTAGCCCGGCGGAATGCCATATCCCTGGAAGCCGCTGCGGGCTTTCCTCCCGTGACCGTTCCAGCATCCAGAAGAACCCGCGCATTCACAGGGTGAAATCCACCTGACTGAATTCACGCTCCCGCGGCACGGACTGTATTATCAGGAACAGGAGGCATGCCTGAGTTCCTCCTGCGGGTTTGAATCAGAAATCCGGCGGGATGTTCTCCTATCCTTATCCGGCGGGTCCGCTTGACAAACCGCATTATAAACGGGAAGCTCGCGGCCCTTCCCATGAAACCGTTTGTCTCCCTGTCCCGCCCCATGATGCCGGTTTCCCGGCCGGGTGCCGGACGCGGAGGGGTTTTTAAAGGGAACCTGTAGCGGAGGAGATTCCTCCCTTTTTTCCCTTCCTCCGCCCGCCGGTGCCCTTTTCCCGGCGGCTTGCGGTCTGGCGGATCCCGCAGCGCGCCGGTCGCCGTTTCTGACCCGCCGTTTGTTTCCCTGTCTTCTTTCCTTCCTTTTCCGTCCCCTCGTCATGCATCCGCCTCATTCCGCGGCTTCCGCCGCCATCCAGCACCCGCCCTTGGAGGATGCTTCCCTGCCCACTTTCCCCCAGGAATGCGGAGCCACTTTCAAGCTGGCCTTTCCTCTCGTATCCGGCCAGCTCAGCCAGATGCTGATGGGCGTGGTGGATACCGTCATGGTCGGAGCCATTGGCATCGCCGCGCTGGGAACCTCCACCTTCGCCAATACCCTCCTGGTGGTGCCTTTCGTGCTGGGCATCGGGGTGCTCAGTTCGGTCTCCGTCCGCGTGTCCCAAGCCTACGGCGCGGGCGATCCGGCGGGCGCGCAGGAGGCGGTGCGGCACGGCACCTGGCTGGCGCTGGGACTGGGACTGCTGATCACGCTGCTGACGGCGGCGGGCATTCCACTGCTGGATCATCTGGGCCAGCCGCCGGAAGTGGTGGAGCGCGCGCCCGCTTTCCTGCTGATCTGCGCGGCCTCCCTGATCCCGGCGCTGCTCACGCTGACGTGGAAAAATCACGCGGATGCATTGAACCGCCCGTGGGTTCCGTTCTGGATCAATCTTTCGGCCGTGGGCTTGAATGCCGGATTGAATGCCCTGTGGATTCACGGTCTGGCGGGGTTTCCGGCCATGGGGCTGAATGGCGCAGCCTGGGCGACTTTCACCGCGCGCCTTCTCGCGGCCCTGGCCATGCTGGTGTGGATGAAACGCGCGGGGGCTCTCCGGGCGTGGACGCCACCGCGATGGTTCGCGCCCTGCCGGGCGGCGGCTTTCCGCAGTCTGCTGAAAATCGGCGTGCCCGCCGGCCTGCAGCTGCTGGCGGAGGTCGTGGCCTTCGCGGTGTCGGCGCTGATGATCGGCACCCTGGGAACGATGCCCCTGGCCGCCCATCAGGTGGCCATGACCTGCGCGGCCACGGCTTTCATGGTGCCCCTCGGCATTGCCATGGCCACCACCGTCCGGGTGGGGAAAATTGTGGGAGCCCGCCAGCCCCGGCGGCTGCGCAAAGTGATTGCCGCCGGCTGGCTCTTCGCCATCACCTTCATGGCTTTGACCATGGTGCTGTTTCTGCTGGCGGGTGAGCGCATCGCGGGGTGGTTTGTGGCTGATCCCCAAGTCGTGCGCATGGCCGCCAGTCTGCTCATCGTGGCCGGATTCTTCCAGCTCGTGGACGGCATGCAGGTGGTCTCCGCCGGAGCTCTGCGCGGCATGAACGACGTGCGGGTGCCCGCCTGGATCGCCTTTGTGGCGTATTGGGCCATTGCCCTGCCCGTGGGAGCGGCGCTGGGGCTGCCGCGCTGGGCGGGCTTTGGAGCGGCGGGAGTCTGGGCCGGTCTGGCCAGCGGACTCGCCGTGGCCGCCGTGCTGTTGGGCATAAGAGCCTGGCGCATGGCCGCGAGGGTTTGAGGAAAGAGCGCCCCTCCTGGTTCCGGATCACCGCCTAAAACCCAATGCCGTTAAGGGTTCATTTCCGTTATTGAAACGCTGACGCCGAGT
>JAZKFB010000077.1:66657-114953 GCA_040386695.1 Verrucomicrobiota bacterium | reverse complement strand
CTTTAAAGGGCAACGGATTTTGAGTCCGCCGCGTCTACCATTCCGCCACACCGGCACAGGGTTGAGCGGGAGATATTTCACGCTCCGCCACAAAAGGCAAGCGCTCAGATGAGGCCGGTACGGCTTTGCGGGGAAGCGAAATCTTGAAGGCCTCCCGGCGGCGGAGTAAACGGTGCGCGGTTCCCGCTGACCGCGATGAAACTCCGTTCCTCCCATTTTCCTGACCTTGCGCTGGCCGCAGGTTTGTCCCTGTGGGGGATTTCCGTCATTCCGCTTTGGGCGCAGAGCCAGGAGAAACCGGCCCTTGCCGCCGGACTTTCAGAACCGCCAAAGCCGCCGGATGCGCCGGGCACGCCCGCCGAGCCCAAAGCTCCGGAAAATCCCCCGCCCTCCCTTTCACCCGCCGCTCCGGCCCCGCCCGCAGGCTCTCCCGCTCCCGGCCTGCCGGTGGAACCGCCGCGCCTGTTTGACGGGGGAGTGCCGGCGGGGGCGGCGGAATTCCGGGGCATTATCAAAGGCTGCGTGGAGACCGTGGGCCGGCATCAGTCATCATTCCGGGTTAAAATCACCTCCGCCATGCCCGACGCCACGAGCAAAGCGCCGAAACCGGAAAGCCTCGTCAGTTCCGTGGTCCTGGTGATTCAGGGCACGGACAAAGCGGCGGATGGCAAATGGATCGCGAAGCCCGGCCACCATGAATGGATCGCGGCGCTTAAACCCGGAAGTTTTGTGGCGGTGCCCGTCCGTTACACCAAAGCGGCGAACGGATTCCGGATCACGGCGGTGCCGGCGGCTCCCAAAAGCCCGGGAACCTGCGATGCCTCGCCTGCTCCCGCATCCCCGCCGTCCGGCTCCGGGATGCCCCGCGCGGCCGGGCCCGGGTGATTTTTCAAGCAGCGGGGACCGGTCGGCTGTTCTATTCTGTCAGGCCTTTCCGCTGAAGGCGTGATCCGTTCGGCCCCGGTGTCCGGAAGTTGCCTGCGGACAAAACAGCGGGTTACCCGGCGGCGGATCCTCATTTCCCAAGCGGGAGCCGGTCCGTCAATGTCAGCCAATCCGTGCGGCAGCGCTTCGCGGGCTTGCGGGAAGAATGCGGGAAAAGTTTCAATACGGATTTAAAATTCATAAAATCCTCATTGAAAAAGCTTTAAATCATCCTCCCCGAAAACAACTTTTCTGCCGGATTAAGATTTCCACATGCCGGATTTTGTTCTCGATTCCGCACCCTGGGCGCGGAAATTCAGCCCTAGCAACCCCAACTCATGAAAATAACCACAAACCCTCTTTTCCTCGCCGGGATATTATCGGCGGGAATCTCCAGCGCCGGCGCCGGCACGTTCACGGCGGATTTCAATGACGGCCAGACTCCCGCAGGCTCCAATGTTTACTCCGGCGGCGGCGGCGGGGTGGTGGAACTCACCGGCGGCGTGGACAACACGGGCTGTTTTAAAATCACCAAGGCGGCGCTGAGCCAGAGCGGCAGTCTCGTGGTGGATGATCTGGATGAGGGCGGTGAGGTGAACAGCGTGCTCGCCACCTGGAAAATGCGCATGGGCGGCGGCGGCGCGACACCGGCGGACGGAGTCGCGTTCTGCGTGGCCAACGGGATCGGCGGCACTTTCGGCCCCGAGGGAACCGGCAGCGGTCTGCGCGTGGTTTTCGACACTTACAACAATACTCCCGCAGCGCCTCCGGGAGAGCCCGCCTCCATTCCCGAAGCTCCGGCCGTGGATATTTACTGGGCCGGAAGCGTGGTCGCCCATCTCATCGTCCCCATTGAATCCCTGCGCACCGGCGACGCCTTCGCGGACGCCAGTGTGAAGCTCGACAGCGACGGCTCGCTGGACGTGACCTACAATGGCCGGACGCTGTATTCAAATTTCTTCATTCCCGGATATTTCACTCTCCCGGGCACCCAGTATGCCTGGGGCGGCGCCACCGGCGGAGCGTTCGAGAATCAGTTCATTGATAATGTCAGCCTCACCACCACCACCGGCGTGGTGAACCCCGGCATCACCCAGGCTCCGCGCGCCATGACCGTGCTGGAGGGGTATGCGGGCTGGTTCTCGGTCGCGGCCAGTGAGAATTCCACCATTCAGTGGCAGAAAAAAGCGCCCGGAGCGGCGGGTTACTCCAACATCGACGGAGCCACGACGGGGCTGCTGACCACCCCGGCGGCCACAGCGGCGGATTCCGGCAGCCTTTACCGGGCCGTGATTTCGCTGAACGGAGTGGATCTCAATTCCGATCCGGTGGCGCTGACGGTGACCACTCTGCCGCCTCCCGCGGCGCAGCTTTCCTACAACTTCAACAGCGGCACCGTCCCGGCCCCCACGGAACTGCGGGGAGACGCCATCGTCCAGGCCGCCGGCGGAGTGGACAACAGCGGTTTCCTGCAGCTGACGTCCAATGAGGGCGGAAAAAGCGGCACCTGGGTGATTCCCGACACCCGCGACGGCGCGGCGGTGGATGGTCTTTTCGCCCAGTTCCGGATCAATATGACGCCATCCGCCGGAGGGAACCCGGCGGACGGGTTCGGGCTGCATTTCGCGTCCGATCTGCCGGCCACCGGCTCGTATCCCGGCTCCGAGGAGGCGGTGGGCACGGGCCTCAGCGTCTGCTTTGACGTTTACAACAACGCCAACAACGAGGCTCCGGCGGTGGATGTCTTCTGGCACGGCGCCAAAGTGACCACCGTTCCCTACCCCGGCACCTTCTTCAATACCCAGAGCGCTTTTGTGGATGCCCGCGTGCGCCTGGAGACCGACGGCACGCTGGACGTGTCCTTCAACGGCGTGGTGGCGGTGTCCAATCTGGCGCTGCCCGGATTCTACCCCGTCTCCGCCGGCCAGATCGGGTTCAGCGCGCGCACGGGCGGGGCCTTCCAGCTCCATGCCGTCGACAATGTGGACATCACCACGCAGCTCTTCACCGGTCCGGTGACCGTGGCGCGGCAGCCGGGGTCCTATGCCGTCGTCCAGGGTTATCCCGCCAGCTTCAGCGTGCTTTCCAACGACCCGAAGCGCACGACTTACCAATGGCAGCGCCGCGAGCCCGGAGCCACCGCCTTCACCGATATCAACGGGGCCACCGCCGCCACTTACCCCCTGGCCACCGCCACCTATCCCGCTGACAATCAGGCGGCTTTCCGCGTGGTGCTGACCAGCAGCAACGGCACCACCGCCACCAGCGATCCCGCCGTGCTCACGGTGGTGAATCTGGTGCGCCCCTCCCCCGCCCAGGTGATTTACACCTTCGACACCGGAACCGTCGTCAACACCGGCACCGCCACCGGCGTGACCTCCGTGATCAGCGGCACCAGCACCGTGAGCACCACCGGCGGCGTGGGCAACACCGGTGTTTTCCACATCACCGATGACACCGCCGGCCAGTCCGGCGGCCTGATCATTCCCGACTTCAATGCCGGGAAAAGCATCGGATCCTTCAAGGCCGCCTTCGCGGTCCGCAGCGCCGCCGCCGCCACTCCCGCCGACGGCTGGAGCTTCTCCTGGGGCGGAGGCATCGCGGCCGGTTTCGGCGGCGATCTGGAGCAGGGCGTGGGCGGCGACCTGCGCGTCTCCTTCGATGTTTATGACAACGGCGGCGGCGAGGCTCCGGCCATCGACGTCTTCTGGCGCGGCGCCTCCCTGGCGCACATGGTGGTGCCCCGGGCGCTGCTGCAGACAGGCGACGCCTTTGAGGAGGTCCGCATTGAGGTGACCAATGACGGCAAAATCAGTGTCGCCCAGGACGGTGTGCCGACCCAGATCAGCGTGCAGATTCCCGGCTTCATCGGACTCAGCGGGGCCAGCTTCGCCTTCGCCGGACGGACCGGGGGATCCACCGCCACCCAGTGGATCGATAACTTCGCGCTCCAGACGGAGCTGTATGCCGGCCCGATTTCCTTCGCCTCCCAGCCGCCCGCCACCGCCGCCATCGCCGAGGGCGTCGGCGTGACTCTGGCCGCGACGGTGAATGACCCCACCCGCACCACCTTCCAGTGGCAGCGGAAACTGCCGGGTGATCCCGAGTTCAGCAATATCAACGGAGCCACCGCCGCCACCTACGACACCCCGGCTCTGTCCGCCGCTGAAAACGGCGTGCAGTACCGGCTCGTGGCCACGGCCACGACCAACACCGTCACCAGCAATGTGACCACCATCGCCGTGTATGCGCTGAATCTGCCGGTCACGCCGGAGCTGAGCCTCACGTTTGATAACGGCGAGCTCCCTCCGGACGGGATCGGCAATGTTTACGGCAATGCCGCCGTGCTGCCCGCCGGCGGCATCAGCAACACCGGTTATATCCTCCTCACGGAGGCCGCGGAAAGCCAGACGGGGTCGTTCGTGCTGGAGGATCAGGACGGCGGCGCGGAGGTGACCTCCATGACGGCGGAGTTTTATGTCCGCATCAGCGGGGGGACCTCCACACCCGCCGACGGCATGAGCTTCTCCTGGAGCACTTCGGTCGCCAGTGCCGGCTTCCGAGAGGAGGGCACCGGCAATGATCTCATTGTGGCCTTCGACACCTACAACAATGACAACGTCAATCCCGAGGCTCCGGCCATCGAACTGAAATGGCGCGGGGAAAGCCTCGGCAACATCCGCGTTCCGATCGACCTGCTGATGGATCCTGATTTCGTCCAGGTGCTCGTCCGCGTGAACTCCGACGGGACCTGCGACGTGGTCTTCGACAGTCAGGTGATCTTCTGGCACAAGGCGCTGCCGGGCTGGGCGCCTCTCGCCGGAGCGCGCTACGGCTGGGGCGGAGCCACCGGCGGGGCCAACGAGAACAATGCCCTCGATAACATCCGCATCACCACCACCGTGGCCGGCGAGCAGCCGGCGGCGGCCATCGCCATCACCGTCATCGGCGGCGAGATCGTGATCACCTTCCAGGGAACCCTCCAGACCTCGACCACCACCTCCGGCTGGGAGACCGTGCAGAACGCGGTGAGCCCGCTGCGCATCCCTCTGACCGGGCTGGGCGGCACCCGCCGGTTCTGGCGCGCCGTTCCCTGAACGGCCCGTCCGACAGACAGGATAAAACACCATCCCGCCCCGGATAGGAATTCTCCGGGGCGGGATTTTTTATGGAAAGGAACCAAGCCCCCGCCCCTTTCGTCCATCAGGTCCATCCCGTCCATCAGGTCCATCGTCCATGCCCCCGGAGCCCGCCCCCGTCCCCCACAAGTCCCGGTTGATGCCCGGGGCCGCCTATCGGAAAGGGCGTCCGTCCTTTTCCGCTGAAAACCATGTCCGTCCCCCCTGCTGATCCCTCCGGTTCCCCCTCCCCTGTCCAGCGTCTGGTGATCGCCTGCGGCGGCACCGGCGGGCATCTGTTTCCGGGGATCGCCGTGGCCCAGGAGGCGAAACGCCGGGGGTGGGAGACCCTGCTGCTGATTTCGGAAAAACAGATCGACGCCCTCGCCGTGCAGGGGCACGGGGATCTCCAGTTTGAGAAAGTCCCGGCCGTGGCCATGCCCAAAGTGCTGTCGCTGAGAATGATCCGCTTTCTGTGGAAATTTTTCCTGACCCGCCGCCACTGCCTGAAGCTGGTGCGGGAATTCAACGCCGACGCCGTGCTGGGCATGGGCGGCTTCACCAGCCTGCCGCCGGTGCAGGCCGGGCGCAGTCTGGGGCTGCGGACCTTTGTTCATGAATCCAACGCCATTCCCGGCAAGGCCAACAAGCTCACGGCCCGGTTCTGCACCGGCGTCCTGCTGGGGCTGGAGGCCTGCGCGGCCCACTTCCCGGCCGGGCGCACGAAGGTCACGGGCACGCCGCTGCGCTCGGGAATGAAAGCCGGTGCCGGCCGGGCGGAGGCGCTGGCGTTTTTCGGTCTCAGCGAGGGCAAAAAAACCATCTTCGTCATGGGGGGCAGTCAGGGAGCGCGGGGCGTGAACCGCGCCGTGGTCGAAGCCCTGCCGCTCCTGGATCCCGCCACCGTGCAGGTGCTGCACATCACGGGACCCGGGGAATTTGAAACCCTGAAAGCCGAGTATGCGAAGCAGCCGGGAATTGAAACGGCCGTGATTCCCTTCTGCCAGCGCATGGAGCTGGCCTACACCATCGCCGACATCGCGGTCTCCCGCTCCGGCGGCTCCAGCCTCGCGGAACTGTCCGCTTTCGGCCTGGCCACCATCCTTGTGCCCTATCCGACCGCCGCCGATGACCACCAGCGCCGGAATGCCGGTGTCTTCACCCGGGCCGGAGCCGCCCTCGCCGTGGAGGAGGCGGACCTCGGGCAGGGGAAACTGGCCGCCCTGCTCACCAGTCTGCTCCACGATGACGCCCGGCGCGCCGCCCTCTCGGACGCCATCCGCAAACTGGCTCCCGACAACGCCGCCGCCCTCGTCTGCGACGCCGTCGCCCACTGGCAACCCTGACAGGGGGAAATGACGGGCCACGGATGGCACGGATATAACGGATAAGCACGGATTGGGCGGAAGCAAAAGCCTCACCCGCCGGGTGAGGCCTGGTTTTTCATCAATCCGTGATTATCTGTCCCATCCGTGCCATCCGTGGCCCGTCTTTGCCTTTTTCAGGTTCAAGTCCCCTTCCAGCACGACGGTGAAACCCCATGATCCCGACGACTTCCTGCCGACACGCAGCAGCCTGCTGTCGCGGCTCCGGGATTCCTCCGACGCGGAGTCCTGGCGGCACTTTCTGGACCACTACGGACGGCTGATTTTTCAGGTCTGCCTGCGCTCGGGCCTCACCCGGCAGGAATCCGAGGAGGTGGTGCAGGAAACGGTGACCTCCGTGTCCCGGACGCTGCCGAAGTTTCAGTACGACCGCTCGAAAGGATCGTTCAAAGGCTGGCTGGCGCGGGTGACGCGCAACCATATCGCGGATTTCCTGACCCGCAAAACCCGCGACGCCGCCCGCCGCGTGGAGCTGCCCGCGGAGCAGGCGCAGAGTCTGGCGGCGGACCCGGATGTGCGGAATGGCGGCCGGCCGGATCTGGACGCGGTCTGGGAATCGGAATGGCGCGGTCACCTGCTCGCCCGGGCGCTGGCGCGGGTGGAGGAGACGGTGAGCACCAAATCGATCCAGATTTTCCAGCTCAGCGCGGTGCAGGGCTGGAGCATTGAGGAAATCGCGGCCTCGCTCCGCGTGCCCCGCGCCCGCATTTACCTCGCGCGGCACCGCGTCGGCCGCCTGGTGAAGCGGGAGATCGAGCGCCTGCGCAAAGAACTGGAGTAACGGTCCGGGCGGTCACGCCGGGAATGCGGATGGGTCGGGGTGGAACCGGCGTCCCTCCTGCCCCGACGGGCACCCTGCCCGGTGCCACTGCTGTGGCGCGCTGTGGCGGGGACCGTTCATTTTTCACGGCTGACAGGTTCTGTCTGTCCTATAGGTCTTACAGGACCTATGTCCGGGGAGCTGGAAGCGGCCAATGCTCCGGCACCGGGCGGGATGTCCGGCGGCACCGGAGGGGACGCCTGTGCCACCCGTTGCCGGAAAGGACAGGTGGCCTGCTCCCCCGATCAAAAGGCGGGCTCCCAGGATGGGAGAATAAGCCCCCACGATCAAAAGGTGAGCTTCCAGGATCAAAAGTTGGACCTCCAGGATCAAAAGACGAGGCTCCACGATCAAAAGTTGGGCTCCCACGATCAAAGAGCGGGTCTCCAGGATCAAAAGTTTAACCCCCACGATCAAAAGACGAAGTCCCAGGATCAAAAGACGGACCTCCAGGATCAAAATGTGACCCCCGCATGACGATTTTTCTTGACGGAAGTTCGATAAATGATCGATTTTAACCGTTCATTTATTCAGATTTTGTCCTTGCCGGGGTTTCCAAGCGTGCCGGGAGGGCGACAGGACAAGTCTTCCACCGCCGCCGGGCCCAGGCTGAAGGAACAGGGCTGGTGGAAGGGGATGAAATGGCCGGATTTCAGCCTGAAGGCCGGAAAAAGGCTCCTTCAAACTTTTTTTGCCGCCGGTGCAAGATTGCGCCGGTGCCAGGGGAAAGAAGCTTTCCGCCGGGACTCCGTCCGCCTGCCGCGGAGCGGTTTTCCGCGCGAAACCTTCTTTTCCGCCATGAAATCCGCCCCCTCCTTTTGCCGCCGGACATTGCCGGCCCGCGTCCGTTTTTTGGCTCTGCTGCTCTGCGGCGTGGTCCTCACCGGCGGAAACAGCCCGGCGCAAAGCGTGATCCTCGACACCTTCGACGGCCTGAACGGAGCCTCCACCGGGTTTGCGCCGTGGCCGGACACCTCCGGGGCGGCGGGTCAGCAGGGATTGCTGCAGGTGGTGAATTCCGAGGCCGCCTACTATCCGCGGAATGGCGGCAATGCCCGGGAGCCGCTCTGGCGGGTCCCCTTGGACCGGTCCTTCGACGGCGCGCTGCCGGGCTCGACGGACACCCGGGAGCCAAGGGTGGTTTACGACCGGCTGACGGACCGGTTTCTGATGATCATCCTGGATGTGGTGAAGACGCAGCCCCAGAAATCCTGGCTGCACCTGCTGGTCTCCCGCAGCGGCCATCCGCAGGGGAAAATGAGCGCCTCGCTGCCGCCCGTCCGGGTTTTCGATCCTGCGGAATGGCACCGCTACCGCTTCGATCTGACCCGGCCGGTCGGTCTGCTGAATGCCGCCGGCGGGGCTTACCCCTCCATCGGGGTGGACGCGCGGCATCTTTATGTGTCGCTGAATTTTTACAGGATCGCGGCGGACGGGGAAACGGCGCGCTTCGCCGGAGACCTCATTGAGGCCGGCATTTACACCTTCGACAAGGCTTCCCTGATTTCCGGCACCGGGGCGGCTCCCGACGGCACCGCGCCCCCGGCGGCGGCGCCGCTCCCGTATTTCCCCTCGCCCACGGACGGCAACCTCCAGCCGGCGATGCCGGCGGTGCCCGCGCCCGAGGTCCGGAACGCGTGGTTCCTGGGGCTGGATCAGGATGCTTTCGACACCCTGATCGACACCTTTTACATCGATTATGCCGGGGCGTTTCTGACGGATGACGATCAGACCACGATCAGCGACCAGTCGCTCCCCGATCCCGCGCCCCAGCCGCCGCCCGCCGTGGACCTGAACACTCTCGGGTTCATGCACGGCGCGGTGCGCGACGGCGCGGCCATGTGGGGGGTGTATGTCACGGAGGACGACAGCTCGGACCGGTCCGTCATCCGCTGGGTGAAAATGCGTCCGCAGTCCGGCCAGACGGTGGTGGAGGCCCAGGGGAAACTGGACGCCGGCGGGGACCGGTCAAACTTCCTGCCCGCCATCGGCATCAACCCCGCCGGCAGTCTCTGCATCAGCTGGACGGTGACTTCGCCGACCCTGAATCCCGCCGTTTATTACGCCACCATGGCCCGGAACCAGGGCTCCGGCGCGCAGGCGTTCAGCCAGCCGCAGCAGCTGGTCCTGAGTTCCGCGGCTTACGCCGGCGACGGCGACAGTTTCCTCAATCCCTCGTCCTGGGGCGAATGCGCCTCGGTGGTCAGTGACCCGGTGGACGGAAGTTTCTGGATTTGTCACCCTTACGTCCATTCCGCCACCCGTTACGACTGGGGCACCTGGTGGGCGAAGGTGACCCCGCTGCCGCTCGCGGTTTTCAGCCAGTCCATCGGGGTGATCACCCCCGCCCAGCCCATCGCCGACACCGGCTCGCTGCTGCCGCTGCCGGGCGGCGGGCGTCTGATCAAAACAGTGACGGTCTGCACCGGGCAGAATCTTTCCCTGAAGGCCGGCGTCAGCGGACAGCATTCCTACCGCTGGCTCAAGGACGGGGAACCGCTGGCGGGAGCCGTGAATCAGTCCGTCATTCCCATCAATGCCGTCGATCTGTCCCATCAGGCGGTTTACCGCATCGAAGCGGAGAACGGGGCGGGCGTGAAGGCCTGGAGCGACGAGTTTTACCTCGATGTGAAAATTCCTCCCGTGGCTGTGCTGAGGGACGTGCAGCCCCGGCTGCGGCTGGGGCCGGGCAACAGCGGTTATTTTGAAGTGCGGCCGGATCCGTTGCTGCTGGAGGAGATGCAGCCGCTGACCTACACCTGGAACCGGCCCGGCCATGCCACGCTTTTTGACGGGCGGGTGAAGGCCTTTCTGGGGGATTCCCTCAAAACGGCGGCGGATGCGGCGGGCGTCGAGGGAACTTACACCTGCACGGTCTCCAATGCCTGCGGCTCCATCACCCTGACCGGGAATCTGATCACCGGCCCGGCCATCCTCACGCAGCCCGCCGCGCCGCAGGGAGCCATCGCCTGCGGGCCGCCGGTCACGCTGTCGGTGGGGACGGACGGGGTGCTGGGCACCGGCGAACCGGAAACCCGCGCCGATTTCCCGCCGCCGCACCACGCCGCCGCCTGGTTCGATCACGGGAAGGGCATCACGAAAATCACGTGGCGGCACCGGAGCGTCCCCATCGTGCCGGGCGGGCGCTTTGCCGTGGCCTCCCCGGCCAGCGGCGGCGCGCTGACGATCACGGATCCGGACTACGAGGACGAGGGCGACTACGACTGCCTCATTGAGGACGCCTGGGGTGAAAGCCGGCGGGTGCTGAGTCAGAAAACCTGGCTGCAGCTCCAGCCGACGCCGCCCTGGCTGACCCTGACGGCGCAGGGGCCGGATTCCCGCGAGGGTCACGGGATCATTTACGATCCCGCCCGCCGGGAGACGGTGCTTTTCGGCGGCGAGGCCTACGGCTCCGATCCGAGGCCGAATCAGCCGGATTATTACGGCCGCTACAGCGCCGCCGACACCTGGGTGTGGAACGGCAGTCTGTGGACGCGGCGGAATCCGGCGCATCAGCCGCCGCCGCTGAGGGATTTCGCCCTCGCCTACGACCAGCAGCGGCAGCGCGTGGTGCTCTTCGGAGGCCGCCGCACGGACGGCTCCGCCGCCGCCGCCGCCGAGACCTGGGAGTGGGACGGCACGGACTGGACGCGGTCCCTGCCCGCGCTCAGCCCGCCGGCCCGCACCCGGCACACGATGTGTTATGACAGCGTGCGGAGGGAGGTGCTGCTCATCGGCGGGGACATTCCCGGCGGCGGCGGGGCGGCCGACGCGAAAAAACTGTGGGCTTACAACGGCACGGACTGGGTGGTGAAAAACGCGGACTTCATGGGCACGGCGGGCAGCGCGCCGTATTACGGACCGGCCTTCGCCTTCGACGAGCGCCGGGGCGTGGCGGTGCTTTACGACCGCATCCAGAGCGGATCCAGCTACGTCCTGCCGGAATGGAACGGCACCGCCTGGTCAGCCGGCGCGGCCCCGGCGGGCGGCACTTACGGCGGCCTCGGGCGCGGGATGTTTTATGATCCCTGGCGGCGCTGTGTCACGGTCACGGGCGGTTCCGCCGCCGCCAACAGCACGGACAAAGCGCTGATGCACTACGACGGCGGCGCCTGGCGCGGGGAAGTTCCCGCCGTGCTCGACGGCGTCACCGGCAGCACCCTGGATCTGCTGAATGTGCGCGTCACCGCGAATAACGAGGTGGCTTTCGACACCCACCGCCGGGCGTATGTGTGGTTTCATTCGCGCAGTCCGTTTTACACCGGACAGGCCTTCACACGGGAAATCCGCTTTTCCTGCAAGCCCTGGATCGCGCATCTGCCCCCGGCGGTGAATGTGCGGACCGGGCAGATGGGGCAGTTCCGGGTGGTGGCGGCGGGTTTGCCGGCGCTGGGTTATCAGTGGTTCAAAAACGGAGCCCCTCTGACGGACGGCGGCAATATTCTCGGGTCACGCACGCCCAGTCTGAAAGTCCTGCGCTCCGCCGCCGCCGATGCCGGAGCCTACAGCGTGGCCGTCGCCAATGACCACGGCCAGGTCCTCAGCGGGCCCGTGCCGCTGACGGTCACCGGCCCCGTCCTGACCGATCCCGCCGCCCTTTCCGCCGCTCCCGGTTCCGTGCCCGCCGCCGCGCGTCCCATCCCTCCGGCCCTGCTGAAAGTGGACGCTCCCGGCACCGGCAGCCTGCTTCTTGAAGGTGCCGGAAGCGGTCCCCTGCCCCCGGCTCCGGTGGTTTACACCTGGGAGCACCGCGGCCGCCCGGCGGGCGCGTCCTCGGCGGTGCCGTCGCTTTCCCTGAGCCATCCCGACTACGGCGCCGAGGGTCTGTGGGAGCTTTTCGCGCAGACCGGCAATGACGCCGCCTCCCGCCGTTTCATGAAAGGCTGGCGGGTGCTGGTGCCCGGCGAGCTGCCTTACATCACGCTGCAGGATGCCGGAAACATCCCGCGCCTGACCGATGCGGCGATGGCTTACGACAGCCGCCGGGGCGTGACTGTGGTCTTTGGCGGTCTGGCCCGGGGCACGCTGCCGGGATCCGCGCAGACCGGGAATTTCATCTCGGACCAGACCTGGGAATGGGACGGGCTCGCCTGGCTGCTGCGGCGTCCGCCGGTTTCGCCGCCGCCGCTGGATCAGGCGGGCATGGTCTTCGATGCCACGCGCGGCCGGATGGTGCTTTTCGGCGGGCGGAAATACACCGGCACCGCCAGCGGCTCCGTCTTCAGCCTCAGCAACGAGACCTGGGAATATGACGGCCTGAACTGGACCCGGCCCCTGCCGCAGATTTCCCCGCCGCCGAACACCCGCATGTCCCTGTGCCACGATCCTGCGCGCGGCGAGACCCTGCTCATCGGCGGGGATATTTTCCCCTATCCCGAACGTCACGCGCTCTGGGCCTGGAACGGTCTGAACTGGACGCGGCGGGAAGCGCCGATGCCTTACCGCTCCGCCACCGGGGCCGTCGAAATGTACGGCCAGAACGCCATGGCCTTTGATGAAAACCGGGGAGTGGCCGTGCTGTTCGGCAGCTTCAGCGGCAGCAATGCGGATTACGATGTGCTGGAATGGGACGGCAGTCACTGGCGCGCCATCAGCCCCGAAGCGGCTCCGGCCGGGGAAACCCCGCCGCGCTCCACCGCCACCGGCACCGCCTTTTACGATCCCTGGCGGCAACTGACGGGCGTGGCCGGAGGGGTGTCCCTGACCAATGAGAAATCCCTCCGCTACTGGGACGGCATCCGCTGGACCGGCGACAGCACCGCCATCCGCGATGAGCTGGGCACCCACGCCTGGGCCGCGCACGAGCGGCAGCCCGGGAGCCGGAACACGGTGGTCTTCGACCGCGCCCGCCGCGCTCTCGTGTGGCACGACGCGCCGGCCTACGACTTCTCCGCCCGGCAGACGCGCGAGCTGCATTTCACCAGCGTTCCCAAAATCCTGCGCCTGCCCCCGGTCCACAGCGGCCTGCCCGGCGGCGCGGTGAGCCTGCGCGCCATCGCCGCCGGCCGCACGCCCTTCACCTGGCGCTGGAGCCGGGACGCGCCCCTCAGCGACAGCGGCCGCGTCACCGGCTCCGCCGCCTCCGCGCTCGGCCTCACGCTGCTGACGGGCGCGGATGCCGGCGCGTATTCCGTCAGCGCCGGCAATGCCCTCGGCGGAGCCGCCGCCAGCACGGACCTGACGCTGGAGAGCGGACTCCAGGTCAGCGGACTCCAGGACGGCAGCGGATTCTGGATCAGCTGGCCCGGGGCCGCCGCCGCGCTTCAGGCCGCTGAAACCCCCGCCGGCCCCTGGCTGCCGATGCCCGGCGCGGTTTCCCCCATCCGCATTCCCGCCCTGGAACCCCGCGCCTTCTTCCGCCTGGCCACGCCGTGAGGAATGCGGAGCCTGCTTTGGAGGGCGCGGAGCCTGCTTCCGCTTGGAGAAAAGCGGCGGCCGGCTCAGCACTCCAAATCAGGCCTCGTTTTGAGGATGCGCCGCCGCTTCCCCAGCCCGAATGTCCCCCCGAATCCTGACCCCGTCCCCCGCCATCACCCCGCCTCCTGACATCCCGGACCACCGCCTGCTGCGCCTCATCGGGCGCGGCAGCTACGGCGAGGTGTGGCTGGCGCGGAACATCATGGGCACCTGCCGCGCCGTGAAGATCGTGCGCCGCGAATCCTTCGACAGCGGGCGGCCGTTCCTCCGGGAATTCGAGGGCGTCCGCCGCTGCGAGCCCCTGAGCCGCGCGCACGAGGGGCTCATCGACATCCTGCACATCGGCCGCGAGGAGGACGACCGTTTTTTCTACTGCGTCATGGAGCTGGCGGATCCGGCGGACGGGGTTTTTGATGAAAACACCTACCGCCCCGCGACCCTGTCGGAACGCCTCGCCCGCCCGCCGCTCATGGCGGCCGCCGAGTGCCTGCGCACCGCCGAGTCACTGGCCGGCGCTTTGGCTTTTCTCCATGGCCAGGGCCTCATCCACCGCGATGTCAAACCCTCCAATGTGCTGCTCTGCGGCGGCGTTCCCAAGCTTGGCGACATCGGCCTCGTCGCCGAGGCCGGCAGCTCCCGCAGTTTTGTCGGCACCGAGGGATTTGTGCCCCGCGACGGTCCGGGCACGGAGCACGCGGACCTCTTCGCCCTGGGCAAAGTGCTGTATGAGACCCTCACCGGCCTCGACCGCTCGCTCTTCCCGCAGCTTCCCCGGGGCTGGCGGATGGAGCCGGATTTCCCGCAGCGGGTGGAGCTGAACGAGATCGTCCTGCGCGCCTGCGAAAGCCATCCCGCCCGCCGCTATCACTCCGCGCGCGAGCTGCTGGCGGACATCGCGCTGCTGGCCAGCGGCCGGTCCGTCCGGAGAATGCGCGGTCTGGAGGGACGGCTGCGGATTCTCAAATGGACCGCCGCCCTCGCCGGCGCCGCCGCTCTCCTGGGCATCGGCGCGGCCGCCGTGCTCCGCCGCGAGCAGCGCCGGGAGCAGGCTTTGGAAACCGTGCGCCGCGAGGCTCATTACGCGGCGCTGACCGCCTCCATCAAAGGGGCCCAGCTGGATCCCCGGCCCGGCGCGGTCCCGGCGGGTTTGAAGGCCGTGGCGGCGGCGGCGGCCATCCGCGCCAGTTCCGAACTGCTGGATGACGCCATCGTCCTGCTGAGCCGCGCGCAGTTCAATATCCGCTCCGACCTCGCCGTCAGTGTGCCCATGCCCGAAGGCCAGTACCCCGCCGTGGACGCCGCCCATGGCCTCGCCGCAGTGCTGCCGGAGGGGAAAACGGACGCGGCGGGCCGGCTGCGCATCGACCTCCACCGCGCGGGCGGCGACGGTTTCCCCGTGCGCCGCCTGGTGCTGGAAAAAGCCCCCGCTGACCTGCTGGGCCTGACCTTTTCCGACGACGGCCAGCGCCTGCTGGTGCGGGGCCCCATGGGCTCCGGCGTGGTGCTGGACGCGGCCGAGGGAAAAGTTCTGACCCGCATTCCCGAAGGCTCCGCCGACAGCACCCTGCTCACGTTCTGCGGCCCCGGCGGTCAGCGTCTCGTCCGCCGTTCCGCCACCGGCGGCATCGCCATCCACACGCTCCCGCCCGCCGGCGCGGAGACGGACGGAACCGCGCGGCGCGAGACCACGCCGCCCATTGAGGGATTCCCCGTGGTCTCCGGCATGGTCTCGCAGCAGCCGCTCTGGCCCTCGCCGGACGGCGGGCGCATTCTGCTGATCAACCATTCGCGCGAGACTCCCGACTTCTGGCCCGAGGGGCTGCCGGGCAAACCATCGGTCCTGCGCCGCGAGGCCTGTGTGCTCGAAACGTCCACCGGCCGCATCCTCTGGAAAACTGCGGACACCGACGAATACGCCGCCGCCTGGTCCGCCGACGGATCGCGCGTGGCCCTGCGCTGCGGCCAGGAAATCCGCGTCCTCGACGCCGCCGATGGCCGGGTTCTGCACACCCTGCCCCGGCGCGTCGTCAACGGCGGCACCAGTCTCGTGTTTCCCGGTTCCCGGAATCTGCTGGCTTTCAACACGTGGTCGGAAAGCGGCATTTACGACCTCGCCCGGGGGGAACTCCTGAGCCGCGCGCCTCTGGGCGGAGTCTGGAATTTTTCACCCGCCTCCGGCCTGCTTTACGCCAGCTCCCGCGGCACCCTGTCCGGCGCGGTGGAATGCCGGCCCAGTTCCATCCTGCGCGTCATTCCCGCCGCCGATCATCTCCGGAGGGCCGTGCATTTCTCCTTCGATCCTGACGAAAAATGGCTCATCACCGGCAACACGGAAAGTTTCCAGTGGTGGCCGCTCGGCCAGCCCGGCGACCGCCCGGCCCTGACCCAGCCGGCCCAGGGCGCGAGCCGGGTGCTGTTTTACCCTGACAAAACAGCGGAATTTCTGACCTCCGCCGGCCTGATCCGGACCGCGTGGAGCGGAGGCCCGCCGTCCGCCGCGGATCTCCCGTCCGCCGTCCCGGTGGACGGGGTGGTGAACCGGCCCCTGGACTTCGCCGCCGCCTCCCCCGACGGCTCGGTGCGGGTGTTTTCCGCCTCCGGCACGGTCACGGTCCTGACAAAAACCGCCGCCCCCCGGATTTTCCCCGTCAACGACACCGGCAGTCCCGTGGCCCTGAGCCCGGACGGCCGCTGGCTGGCCATCGGTTCCCACCACAGCGGGGAGTTCCGCATTCAGGACCTGCATTCCCCGGCGGACGGACCGGTTTACCATGAAATCTGCGGCACCAACGCCGCCGTCTTCACTCCCGACGGCTCCGGACTGATCCGCACCGGCCCGGAGGAGCACCGCATTTTCCACCTGACCCCCGCCGCCGGTCCCGCCCATTCCCCCGCCGCCTGGCGCGCGGTCCGCGATCTTCCCTGCCGGAATGGCGGCATCATCCCGCGCGGCTCGGCCACCGCCCCTGGTCAGGAGGCGGCCAGGCCTCTGCTGGCCCTGAAATCCGGCATTTCCTCCGTGGCCATCATGGAGCCCGGCTCCTGGCGCACGCTTTTCCACCTCAGGTCCCCCGTGGATGAATTGTTCGAACAATGCAGCCTCAGCTCCGGAGGCCGCTGGTTCGCCGCCGTCGGGGCCCGGCAGGAGATTTACCTCTGGGATCTCGCCGCCATCCGCCGGGAACTGGCCGCGCTCGGTCTCAGCGATCCGCTGGATGAGCCAGTGGATATTCCAGAGCGCAGCTCAATGACCATTGGCCAATAACCCATAATCGCGCCCTTCAGTTCGGACTTTGATCGTCCGGCGAAGGAATCGCCTGTGGAGTTTTCCCCGCTTTTCTCTTCCGCCAGACGGCGGCCAGCGGAAAACAAACCGCCACCCAGAGCAGAGCAATAACGCCGACCGGAACCGGCGGTCCCTCAATCTGCCCAAGAATCAGAGCGCACAGCATCCAGGCCAGGATAAAGACTGCCGCCGGATGAGTCGACGCTCCGAGCCAGCGCTTTCCCTGAACAATGAGAATCAGCGGAGCAGCGGTCGCGACGGCAAGATAAAGCAGGATCATGGCTTCATGAAATACAGGATGCCGGAAAAATTTCCAGCAGAACCGCCTGACTCCTGATGCTGGCTCCAATATGTCCAGGCCGCCATCAACCATTCACTCTCAACCATCAGCTCACTGCTCCACCACCGCCGCTTTTTTGCGGATGGTGGCCTGCCAGATGGTCGCGGAGCGTTTGCCGGGCCCGGTTTCCCCGCCGGGGATGATGATGGTGCCGTCCCAGTTCACGGAGGGACTGGTGAGACAGGCGGGTCCGGGGAAATTTCCGATGCCGCTCCACTCGCCGGCCTGGGCGTCGTAGGCCATGACCGTGCGGGTGTAGCCGGGGTAATTCTCCAGCAGGATCTGATTGTATTTTTTGCGCGCGGCCTCCTCGGCGGGATCCACAGCGTCAATTTTGCGCTCGTTGTTCTCCAGCATTTTCACCAGTTCCTGATCGGTGCCGCTGACAATCACCAGGTGATGCGGCGCGACATGAAACGCCGGGGCAGCCATGACCGAGGAGGAATGACCGCGCGGATCGACGATGTCGCCCAGGATGGACCAGTCCTTTTTGACGGGATTGAACTTGTGGAGATCCGTCAGAAAATCCGGATCGCTCCCGGGATCGCGGCCTCCGCAGAGATAGATGCTTTCCTCGCCGTTCTCCAGACTGGCGGCGGCGATGGGGAAAATGCGCGCCGGGCCGTCCCAGGGGGCGAGCGTTTGCCAGGTGAAGGCGGCGGCATCGGCTTTTTTGGCCAGATCGAGCGCGTAAAAACTGTTGGTGGCGCGGCCGCCGGGCATGCGGCTGGTGCCGCCAAGGACGTAAACCGTGCTGCCGAGGCGCACGGCGCTGGAGCAGGCGAGGGGCACGGGAAGTTTGGGATAATCCTCAAATTCCACCTTTTTCTCCGCCGCGTTCCACTTCATGGCGAAGCAGGCGTCCGTGACTTTATCCTGCTCCGCGCCGCCGATGCAGAGCACCCCGTCCGGCAGGGGCGCGGAGGCCCCGTAAGCCAGGCTGTGCGGCAGCTTGGTGTCGCAGGGCAGCCATTCATAAGCGGTTTTCTCCTCCGGCGTGTAGCGGCGCTGAAGCACGTAAATATCCGCGCACCAGGCTTTTTTGCCCCCTGCCCAAAGTTCGCCCGACGGATAATTTGTCCCCCCGGCGATCATGAGCACGTCCCCCTGCGCCCCCGAAAACACGCCTCCCAGGCCTGCGGCTTTGGGTTGTCCGGGGCGCGGCGGCAGTTCCGCGATGGCCGTCCAGTCAATCTGCGGCGGCGGGTGAATCTGGTCGCCTTCCCCGGTGGATGGCTGCGGGGCCACCTCCGGAGCGGGGGGAGCGGGAACCGCCGGCACCGCGGGGGCGGTGCGGGGCGGTTTCGGTGTGGTGCCCGCAGGTTTTGCGCGCCGGTTCGGCGGAGCGGCGAAAGCGGTCACACCACCGAGCCAGACGGCTGCCAGCGGCAGAAAACGAAAGCGGGAGAAGGACATGGGCCGCGAACCCTTTCCCACCGCCCGCCGCCCCGCAAGAACGAAAAAATGAAGCGGCGGCACATCCTTTTCCAAACGTGTGAACCGCCGCCGCCCCCGCTTCCCCGTCAGGTCCGGCATTTCCCCGGTATTTCGGTGTTCCGCCGGCACGGTCCCCGCCGTTCCAGAACACCGGGCGGATTCTCCGCGCCGCCCGCGCTAAATGATTTACCGCGGCCGGTGCCGCGCTATGCTGCGGCGTTCCCCGGTTCACCCCCGGCCCTTCCGCCAACTCCTTAAACGCCATGAACACACTGATTGTCATCCTCCTGGTTCTTGCCGGAGCCGCCGCGCTTGCGGCTTTCTGGGTCGTCGGCCTGTACAACGGCCTCGTCACCCTGCGGAACCGCTACAAAAACGGCTTCTCCCAGATCGACGTTCAGCTGAAGCGACGGTATGACCTGATTCCGAATCTGGTGGAGACCGCCAAAACCTACATGGCCCACGAGAAGGACACCCTGGAAGCCGTCATCCAGGCGCGCAACCAGGCCTCCGCCGCCCGCCAGACCGCCGCCACCGCCCCCGCCGACAGCAGCGCCTTGAAATCGCTGAACCAGGCGGAAGCCGGCCTGACCGCCGCCATGAGCCGCTTCTCCATCGTGCAGGAGGGCTATCCGGACCTGAAGGCGAACCAGAACATGATGCAGCTCACGGAGGAGCTGACCTCTACGGAAAACAAGATCGCCTTCGCTCGCCAGGCCTACAACGACGCCGTGATGAACTACAATAACCGCCGCGAGATGTTCCCCAGCAGCTTCCTCGCCGGCATGTTCAATTTCACGGACGCCCAGCTCTTCGAGGTCACAAAGGACGCCGAGCGCGACCCGGTCAAAGTCCAGTTCTGACCGGCGGCGGTGGCGGAAGCGGAGAAATCACTTCCGGCTGCGGCCCGTTTTCCGCGAACAGGGGCCCATCACCGCACGATCTCCGCCCGGGGCGGAGTCCCGTAGTAGCGCGGAGCGTCGCCCCGGATGGAGGCGCGGATGAGATCATTCACCGGCAGGGACCGCAGAGCGTCGCGGACCGCCGGGGAGCCCAGGGCCTCCGTCACTTCCGGCATCGTGAGCAGTTCGCTGTAATGGGAGAAACTCAGGGCGTGCAGAACATTGTTGTCGCGGAGCAGGTGCTGGAGGACGGCCTGCCGGGACAATTCGGCCATCTGCGGCTGGGCCATGAGGTTTTTCCAGGCGGTGTCACTGTGCCGCAGCGCCAGGATGGCTCCGAGAGTGGAGGTTTCACGGGAATGCAGAGGGTCCACATAATCCAGGGCATCCCCAAGAGCCCCCGTGGACAGACTGTCCCGCAGTTTCGCGAGCAGCGGAAGCTCGATGGTGTTCGCCGGATGCGGGTTGTTGGCGGAATTCTCCACCCATTTCATCCGCGACACCGCGCCGCCCCAGCGGATGGCCATGGCCATGCACCACAGGACCAGCAGCGCCGGCACCAGGCTGAAAATTCCCGCTTTGGCGCGGGAGCCGCCCCCCGAGGGGGACAGCAGCCGTCCGCTGAAAAGCGCGGACAGAAACCGCTGGATGAAAAAGAAGATCACCACCGCGCAGACCACCGAGCCCCATTGCAGGGCATCGGAATGAAAGCGGCTCAGCCACGAGACCACCTGACCCGGCGCATAACGGAAAAACGCCCACCCTCCCAGGGCTCCGGCCACGGCCGCGGCACCCAGCACGGCCATGCGGGCGATGCCTTTGACCACGCCCCAGATCATGCAGGCGGCCGTGAAGCCCATCATGGCGAAGCTGAGGGTGGGTTCGGATGTCAAAGAGAGCATGGAAGGGAAATTTGCGGTTCGGATTTCAGTTTTTCAGAGCTGCGGCGTGCAGTGATCGCAGGTTTTTCAGGTGACGACAGCGGATTTTTGAACAGAAATATTCCTTCCGAAAAATGAGTCCATTTCCACTGAAAATGGCAACCGCCAGAATTGCCGGTCATCAGCCATTCTGCCCGCGCTGGCGCAGAACGTGATCAAGAATCACCAGCCAGGTCATGGCTTCAACAATGGGCACGGCCCGCGGGAGCACGCAGGGATCGTGACGGCCGCGGCCTTTAAGTGTCGTATCCTCATGGGGAACGCTGGTCACGGTGTCCTGCTGGTGCATCACCGTGGCCACGGGTTTGAAAGCCACGCGGAACAGGATGGGCTCGCCGTTGCTCATGCCGCCCTGCACCCCGCCGGAGTCGTTTTTGGTGGTGTGAACCCTGCCGCCGGCCATGCGGAAGGGGTCGTTGTGCTCCAGTCCGGTAAGCAGGGTTCCGGCGAAACCGCTGCCGATTTCAAAAGCCTTGGTGGCCGGCAGGCTGAGCATGGCTTTGGCGAGATCGGCGTCGATTTTATCAAAAACCGGCTCGCCCAGACCCGGCGGGCAGTTCCGCGCCACGCATTCCACCACGCCGCCGACACTGTTGCCGGTGGAGCGCATTTCCCTGATCAGATCCGTCATCGGCTCCACCAGCGCGGGGTCGGCGGTGCGCACGATGTTGCCTTCGATGACCTCCCGCGTGACCGTCAGAGGATCGACGGAAGCGGTCAAATGTTTCACACTTTTCACCCAGGCGATGACCTCCAGTTCCGGGGCCAGAACCTCCAGCACCTGCTGCGCCACCGAAGCCGCCGCCACCCGCCCGATGGTTTCCCGCGCGCTGGACCGCCCGCCGCCGCGCCAGTCGCGGAAGCCGTATTTGGCGTCGTAAGTGTAGTCGGCGTGACTGGGCCGGTATTTGCCCGACATCTCGTTGTAAGCCTCGGAGCGGTGATCCTCATTGCGCACCAGAATGGAAATCGGCGTGCCCGTGGTTTTCCCCTCAAAAACGCCGCTGAGAATCTCCGCCCGGTCCGCCTCCTTGCGGGGTGTGGTGATCTCACTCTGGCCGGGCCGCCTCCGGTCCAGCGCCGCCTGGATTTTCTCCAGGGACAACGGCACGCGCGGAGGACAGCCGTCGATGACGACCCCCACCCCGCCGCCGTGTGATTCCCCCCAAGTCGTAACGCGGAAAGCCTGACCCCAAGTGCTGGACATATGACTGCTGTGCTAAGACAGAAATTTTCCGGCGGCAAGAGAGAGTGAAACCGGGGGGAGCAGGGCCCTGAATGGTGGAAAAGAAGGGCCAAGGGTTCAGGCTTCAGCGCCTGCGAACCGCTGGCAATCGGGTCAAGGCCGTGAATGAGTCCCGGCATGAAACTCATCACCTGGAACGTCAATGGTCTCCGCTCCGCCTTCGGCAAGGGGTTCGCCGGTTTTGTGAACGCCGAAAATCCGGATTTCCTCCTGCTTCAGGAGACCAAAGTGGACCCGGCGTCCCTGGAATGGGACTGGCTGCCCGGCTGGCACCTCCACTGGAACCGCGCCCGGAAACCCGGTTACAGCGGCACCGGGATTCTGACGAGGCACCAGCCGCTCAGCGTGCGCCACGGCATGGGGCTGCCCGACCACGACATGGAGGGCCGGGTCCTCACGCTGGAATATCCCGCCGCCTGGATCGTCTGCGTTTACACCCCGAACGCCCAGGCGGAACTGGCGCGGCTGGCTTACCGGCAGTCCTGGGACGCGGCGTTTTTAAATTACGTCAGCGGACTGGAGAAAACCAAACCCGTGATTTTCGCCGGGGATCTCAATGTGGCGCATCAGGAAATTGACCTCGCGCGCCCGGCCACGAACCGCCTGAGCCCCGGTTTCTCCGATGAGGAGCGCACCGGTTTCGGTAATATCCTCACCGCCGGATTCCACGATGCCTTCCGCGAATTTGACGCCCGCCCCGGCCAGTATTCCTGGTGGAGCTTCCGCGCCAACTCCCGTGCCAACAACGTTGGCTGGCGCATCGACTACTGGTGCACCTCCCCCCAACTCCGCGCCGCCCTCAAATCCTGCGTCATCCGCCCCGACATCCATGGCTCCGACCATTGTCCGGTGATTTTGGAAACGGACGGCCGGATTCTCACCGGAGTTTGATCCGCGTGCTGAAACGGGAGACGTCATTTTTGGATGCCATTGTCCAAATCCGTGGAACCGCATGATGCTCCCACCATCAGTCAAAGGAGAAATAATCCGCACCGCCTGCGCGGATGATTCTCCGTAAAACAAACGGCACCAGTGAAATTCACTGGTGCCGCAGGTTAAGGATGATGGAGTTCTGATTTTCGCTTCAGATTTCCCTCAGGCGCTTATTCAGCCACTCCAGCGGGAGCCTCCTCGGCAGGCGCGGCGGGAGGGGTTTCGTCGGCGACGCTGAATTTGAGGCTCTTTTCGCCTTCGCGGCGGGTAATGCTGACTTTGTCGCCTTCCTTGATGTCGCCGCGCAGGAGGTGCTCCGCGAAGGGATCCTCAAGGTAGCGCTCCACGGCGCGGCGCATCGGACGGGCCCCGTAGGCGGGGTCGTAACCTTCGGCGATGAGGAGTTCCTTGGCTGTCTGGTCGAGTTCCACCTCGATCTTTTTGTCACGCACGCGCTTGAGCACTTTGCTGATTTCGAGATCGACGATCTGGACGAGGTCCGTTTTTTCCAGCATGTGGAAGACGATGAGGTCGTCAAGGCGGTTGAGGAACTCCGGTTTGAAGTGCTTCTTGGCCTGCTCCTCGATCTTTTCCTTCATGGAGTTGAAGTCGTGCTTGTCCGTGCCGATGGCTCCGAAGCCCATCACGCTCTGCTTCTTGATCAGCTCCGCGCCGACGTTGGAGGTCATGATGATGATGGTGTTCCGGAAGTCGATCTTGCGGCCGAAGCTGTCGGTGATGGTCCCCTCCTCCAGAACCTGGAGCAGGAGGTGCATCACGTCCGGGTGGGCTTTTTCCACTTCATCGAAGAGCACCACGCTGTAAGGACGGCGGCGCACGGCTTCGCTCAGCTGACCGCCCTCCTCATAACCGACATACCCCGGAGGGCTGCCAATGAGGCGGCTGGCCGTGAATTTTTCCATGTATTCCGACATGTCGATCTGGATCAGGGAATCCGGATCGCCGAACATGAACTCCGCGAGGTTGCGGGCGAGGAAGGTCTTGCCGACCCCGGTGGGGCCGAGGAAGAGGAAGCTGCCGATGGGACGGCGGGGGTCCTTCAGGTCGGCGCGGCTGCGGCGCAGGGCCTTGCTGATGGCGATCACCGCCTGGTCCTGACCGATCACACGGCCTTTGAGTTCCTCCTCCATGCGCAGGAGCTTGGCGGTCTCCTTCTGCTCCATGCGGTTGAGCGGCACGCCCGTCCACTTGGAGATGACGGCCATGATTTCCTCAATGCCCACCGTGACCTTTTTCTCCTCGTTCCCGGTGCGCCATGTCTCCATGACGGTTTCGAGTGTTTTGCGGGTATTGCGCTCGCTGTCGCGCAGGGCGGCGGCTTTCTCGAAGTCCTGCTCTTTAATGGCGCGTTCCTTGTCGATGCGGATGCGTTCGATTTCGGCCTCAATGTCCTTCACTTCCGGAGGCCGGGTCATGGCTCCGATGCGGGCGCGGGCACCGGCCTCGTCCATGATGTCGATGGCTTTGTCCGGCAGGAAGCGGCCCGTGAGGTAGCGGGAGGAAAGCTTCACCGCCTGGATGATGGCCTCCTCGGTGTAGAGCGCCTTGTGATGGGACTCGTACTTGTGCTTGATGCCCATCAGGATCTTCGTGGCGTCATCCTCGGTCGGCTCGTTGACCTTCACGGTCTGGAAGCGGCGCTCCAAGGCGGCGTCCTTCTCGATATACTTGCGGTATTCGTTGAGCGTGGTGGCGCCGACACACTGCATCTCCCCGCGGCTGAGAGCGGGTTTGATGATATTGCTGGCGTCCATCGCGCCCTCGGCGGAACCGGCACCCACGATGGTGTGCAGCTCGTCGATGAAGAGAATGACGTTCTTGGTGCGGCGGATTTCGTCCATCACCGCTTTGATGCGCTCCTCGAACTGGCCGCGGTATTTGGTGCCGGCGACCATCAGGGCGAGGTCCAGGGTGATCACCTTCTTGTCGCGCAGAATCTCGGGCACATTGCCGGCCACGATTTCCTGGGCGAGGCCTTCGACGATGGCGGTTTTGCCCACACCGGCTTCGCCGATGAGCACCGGATTGTTTTTGGTCCGGCGGCACAGGATCTGAATGACGCGCTCGATTTCGTCGGCACGGCCAATCACGGGATCCAGCTCCGCTTTCTGGGCGAGCTCCGTCAAATCGCGGCCGAAGGCTTTGAGAGCGGGGGTTTTGCTGTCCTTTTTGGCTCCGGCGTTTCCGGCGGAGGCCTCCTGGAAGTTTTCCTCCTCCTCGGGTTCCTGCGGGGTGAAATTCGGGTCAAGCTCCTTGAGGATCTCATTGCGGGTGCGCTCAATGTCGATCTCCAGGTTTTTCAGCACCTGAGCGGCAACGCCTTCGCCTTCACGGAGCAGGCCCAGCAGAATGTGCTCGGTGCCGACATAGCTGTGATTCAGGGCGCGGGCCTCCTTGCTGGCGAGGGCGAGCACTTTTTTCACCCGGGGCGTGTAGGGGATGTTGCCGACCATTTTCTGTTCCTGGCCGGAACCCACCTGTTTCTCCACCTCCATGCGCACGTTCTCAAGTTCCAGGCCCATCTTCTGCAGGACATTGACGGCGACGCCCTGTCCGAGTTTGATGAGGCCGAGCAGGAGATGCTCCGTGCCCACGTAATTGTGGTTGAAACGATCCGCCTCCTTGCGCGCAAGGGCGAGGACCTGCTGGGCTCTGGGAGTAAAGTTATTCATCATCGGACTTAGTTAGGGGTTGCGGTTCTGCCGGAGGCGCGATCCGCAGGCAAGGGCCCACAGATCACCAGTAACCCCGTCACCCGGCAATTCAAGGGACGGACTGGAAATATCTGAAAGGGTCTGCTGGGGAAGCGTCATCCTGGTTTTATTCTGCCGGACATACTGAGCAAAAATCATTCCGGGCGTTCATTTACCCGGTCCGGCAGGTTTTGGTCCGGCCATGGGAAGTGGAGAAGAGGTCCTTTTTATCTGGTTTCCAGCGCTCAAAATCGGGGTGGGATGAAAATATTCACCATAACTGCGGCCATGCCGGCCTTCAGCATCGGAAGCGCCATTTCATGAGCAAAACTTCGTTGCGGGGTTTGACATGATGCGCCGGAATGGCGCATTGCCTGCGCCGTTTTGTCCATTCCGGCAGTCAAACCGCCCCGAGCGGAACGCGTTTGCCAAGTGAGAATCCCGCTGGAAAAACTCTTTTGCAAAACAAACTTCCGGGGCAGTGACGATATCCCAGAATGAATTTCCCTCATGTGTTGAATTTTTGTATGGCATACCCGCAGGGCTGACCCCGCGGCTGTAAACATAATAAGTTAGATACGTGAATCATGAAGGTGTGTCCGGCGCTCCATTCATCAGTGGAACCGCTGCTTAAATACGCTGCTGAATATTTCCCGGCTTCCTCCTCTTTTCCTGAATCATGAAGGGCGGAAGCCGATGAGGTTCAGGAACGCCGCGTGTCTGATCCGGCGGCTCCGGCGGATTTTCCAAGTTGTCATGCTGCTTACTCATGAGAATAAGATGGAGGTGAAACTTATCATGATTTCGGTGGCGCTGTTTCCGTGCCGATTTTTTTAATTTTGTGTGAACAAATTCTTGAAAGTTCAGTCTTAAAAGATGACAGGCACGACAGATTCGGCAATCATCCGCCAGACATCGCCCCCCCGAATGAAAAAAAAACACCCCCCCTTTTACTCATTGCCCGCCGCCCTGGGTCTGATGCTCGTTCTGACGGGCTGTCATGATAAATCCCAGACGATTCAACTTCAGGAGGAGGTGGAGAAAACCTCCGAATTGATCAGAATCCAGACCATAGAACTGGACAACGTGAACAAAACCTGCACGGGGCTCGGGCAGCAGCTTCGGGATTTCGGCAGCAAGAAAGACGAACTGGCAACTTCGGCGGCCCGTTCCACGGAAACCCTCGGGCGTTTCACCCAATACCGGGAAGCTCTTGAAAAGGAGGTGGCCTCACTGACGGAGGCGGTGGCCAAATACCGCCGTGAACAACTCAAGCCCTGAAGGCAGAAAATCAATTTTCGAAAAGAACCATGAATCCAATTTTCAAAGGTATTTTGTTTGTGGGTGTGTCCGCCGCCCTCGTGGGGTTTGCCATGGACTCGCAGGTTGGCAAAGAGCAGGAGCAGCTGCGCCAGTCCCTGACGGACACCAGAGCCCGCCTGCGCATTCTTGACAAGGAAGTGGAGAACGCCCGCCAGCGCCGTATTAAACTTCAGGGAGAAGTCGGCAACCTAGGTGATCTTGATAAAAAGCACAGTGAAAACATGACGGCTATTCCGCAGGAGCAGAAAAAAGCGGAGGAGCTGCTGGTCAAATTCAAAGCCGCCGATGCTGACCGTGCCGCCGCTGTTCTGGCGGTGAGGGAAAATGAGAAAAAGGCGGTCCCCCGCACCATGACTCTGAAGGACAACTCCAAGCTGGAGAAATTTGTTCTGAGCAATATTTCGGATGATGATGTGCTCACCGTTGAGCACGCCAATGGTCTGATGAAGCTGACGGCGGACCGGCTGACTCCGGATTACAGCAAACGCCTTGGGCTGGGATGGAAACCTGTCCCGCCTGTGGCTCCGGAGCTCAAGCCCCAGGAAAAAGTGCTTGTCAGTGTCGCCCAGCAGAGCGCGCTGAAAAAGCTCACTCCCGAGGAAAAAGCGGAAATCAAAAAGCTGGAAAGTCTCAGCGTCAGTGAGCAATTGACCAAACTGGAGACAGAACTCGGCAAGGCTCAGAACGCATTGGAGGAGGCCAAACGGGATATGAGGGCTCTCGATATCCGTAAATCCGACGCCAAAGTGAAAGGCGGCACCGGTCAGACCTACGGAGATCTGAAAGTCGCCGCTGGCGCGCGGGTCACTCTTCTGGCCAAAAAAATCACCACTCTGCAAGGCCAGCGCCGCGGTCTTCAGAAGCAGCTGGATGGGATTAAAACCGACGGTTACTGATTTGGTTCCACAGACACGCCGGAGCTTGCCGGCCTGCGGAAAACGGCCGCATCCGAAAGGGTGCGGCTCTTTGTTGTCGCGTGGCGAAATATGGAGCACGCCGGGGAAGCGGGAGTTCATTTTTAAACACCGCACAAAAAACTTGCATTGCCGGGGATAACCCGTCATTCCTGTAAATAAGAACAAATAAGCCAACAGATCTTTCTTTTCAATTTTCATGCCCGGAGAATTCACCCGTGTTTACTCCGCCGCTCTGCGGGGAGTGGATGCTGTGGAGGTGGAACTGGAGGTGAATGAGACCAATCCGTCGAACGCCACCGGTGAAATGCAGGCGGTGACGGTCATTGTGGGCCTGCCGGACACGGCGGTCCGCGAAAGCCGGGACCGGGTCTGGACCGCCATCGCCAACAGCGCTTTTCCAGGCACGCCCGGCGGGCGGACCACCGTGAATCTGGCTCCGGCGGACTTGAAAAAGGAAGGTCCGAGTTTCGATCTGCCCATGGCTCTGGGCATGATCGCCAACCGCATGGCCGGCTTTGACCGCAGCGTGTTTGACCGCTGCACCATTGTCGGGGAACTGGCTCTGGATGGCGGCGTGCGCAGTGTGAAGGGCATCCTTTCCATCGCTCTGGCCGCGCGGGCGCAGGGCCGGGAGGAGATTCTGATTCCCGCGGAGAATGCCGGGGAGGCCAGCATCGTGGCCGGCATCCGGGTGATCGGCGTGGGCAGTCTGCGCCAGGCCTGGGAGCATTTGGCGGGCACCGGGCGGCTGTTGCCGGTCAGGCACCGCCATATTGAGGAATTCCGCTCTGAACAATCGCATGATATCGATTTCTCCGATGTCAAAGGCCAGCACAGCGTGAAGCGCGCCGTGGAGGTGGCGGTGGCCGGCGGGCACAATATTCTGATGGTCGGTCCGCCGGGCACGGGAAAAAGCATGCTGGCCAAGCGCATCGCCACCGTCATGCCGCCGCTGACCGGCGAGGAGGCCATCGAGACCACGCGCATTCACTCGATCTGCGGGCTGCTTCATGCGAAAAACGCGGTCCTGGCCCACCGCCCGTTCCGTTCCCCGCACCATACGATTTCCGATGCCGGACTGCTGGGCGGCGGCAGCAATCCCACACCGGGGGAAGTCTCCATCGCCCATCACGGGGTGCTGTTTCTGGACGAACTCCCGGAATTCAACCGCGCCACCCTGGAAGTCATGCGCCAGCCGCTGGAGGACGGCAAAGTCACCATTTCCCGCGCCGCCGGCAGCATGACCTTTCCCGCGCGGTTCATGCTGGTCGCGGCCATGAATCCCTGTCCCTGCGGGTATTACGGCGATCCCAAACGCGAGTGCCGGTGCAATCCCATGCAGATCACCCGTTACCGTCAGCGCATCAGCGGGCCGCTGCTCGACCGCATTGATATCCATGTGGAGGTTCCCAACGTGGATTACAGGCAAATCTCCTCCACCGCTCCCGAGGAAAGCTCCGAAACCATCCGCCAGCGGGTGATCGCCGCCCGCACCCGGCAGCAGGAGCGCTACCGCAGCGTGGGTCTCACCAGCAACAGCGCCCTCACGCCGCGCCTGATGCGTCAGCACTGCGCGATTGATTCCGAGGCCTCGGGCTTACTGGAGAACGCCATGAATAATCTCAATTTCAGCGCCCGGGCCCATGACCGCATTTTAAAAGTCGCCCGCACTCTGGCCGATCTGGCCGCTGTGGAAACGATTACGGCTGACCACGTCCTGGAGGCCATCCAGTACCGCACCCTGGACCGGACGCTGCTGACCTGAAACGGCTGGCATCCATCGCCGGACCCCGGGCCGCCGGCCTGTGCTCAGGAAATGGCGCAGCTCCCCGGACCGGAGGTTGTCCACTGCGGGCCCGGTTCCGTTTTCCAGTCAGTCTATGCCAGGGGGGGCAGCAGGCGGGCGAGGCGGCGCTGGAGTTTTTCCGGCTGTTTGGTCTCGCATTCCCAGACGGTCAGGATACGCCAGCCGAGACGGCGCAGGGCCCGGCGGGTCTCGGCGTCGCGTTCGGTGTTGCGGTTGAGTTTTTTTTCCCAGAACCCGCGGTTTCCCTTGGGCATGCGGGCGGCGCGGCAGCCGCCGGGATGCTGATGCCAGAAACAGCCATGCACAAAAAGCACCGTGCGGCGCGGCCCGAACACGAGATCCGGTTTGCCCGGAAGATCGCGCCGCTGCAGCCGGTAGCGCAGGCCCATGGCGGTGATCAGCTGGCGCACCACCCGCTCGGGCTTGGTGTCGGCGCTGCGGATGCGCGACATGTTCCAGGAACGCTGCTCGGGTGTCAGCCGGTCAAGTCTGACAGGCGGCTCGACAGGTTCGAAAACCGGAAGGCCGGCCGGCGGGGCGGCCTCAGAGGTGGCGGGACCGGGGACCGGAGCACGGCGGAGTCGGGCGGATTTGACGGAGGGCACTGAGGATAAAACGGACTGAAGGTGGTTTGGGACGCCGGGGGGCCGGCGGGAAGGAAAGCGGGGAAGGAATTTTGCCATTTCCCTCACTGCCTGATCTCTGGAGGATGGGGTATGAACACGAACACCAACGCGGAAAATAGCGGACACGACTATGATTTCGCCGTGATCGGCGGCGGCAGCGCGGGGTATGCGGCCGCACGGACGGCGGCCGGACTGGGGCTGAGGACGGTGGTCATTGACGGAGCGGAGGAACTGGGAGGCCTGTGCATTCTGCGCGGCTGCATGCCGAGCAAGACGCTGATTCAGACGGCGAATGTGGCGTTGAAGGCCCGCCACGCGGCGGAGTTCGGCGTCACGGCGGCTTTTCAGGGCGTGGACACCGCAGCGGTCCGGCGGCGGAAGCGCGCGCTGATCGGTGAATTCGCGGGATACCGCCAGGGCCAGCTGGGGGACGGGCGGTTCGCTTTGCTGCGGGGCACGGCGGCATTCACCGGACCGCATGAGCTGCGGGTGACGCCGCGCCGCCCGGTTGAAAGCGTCCAGGACAACGGAAATAAGGGCGTGGAGGAAGCCGCCGGCGCCGATGGCGGGGAAGTTCTGACTGTCAGGGCCAAAAGTGTGCTCATCGCCACCGGCTCTGTAATCGCCTGGCCGGAGGTGCCGGGTCTGCGGGAAGCCGGCGTCTGGACCAGTGACACCGCGCTGGACGCGGAGAGCGTGCCGGATTCGTTCATCGTGCTCGGCGGCGGGGCCATCGCGCTGGAAATGGCGCATTACCTTGAGGGAATCGGGCGCCGGGTGACCGTGATTCAGCGCAGTGCCCAGGTGCTCACCGGCATGGACCGCGATCTGGCGGCCGTGGTGGAGGAAAGTTTTTCCCGCCGCATGACCGTTCACACCGGCACCCGGCTGCTGCGGGTGGAGCGCACGGCGGAAAGTCCCGGCGGCACCGGCACCGGAAAGCGCGTGATTTTTGAAAAAGACGGGGCTGAGCACACCGCCGAAGCGGCGGAGGTGCTGCTCGCGCTGGGCCGGAAAGCGGCGGTGGACGGGCTCGATTATGCCAAAGCCGGCGTGGACTGCCACAAGGGATATGTCGGCGTCTCCGGCACCATGCAGACCAGCATGCCGCATATTTTCGCGGCGGGCGATGTCTGCGGCCAGGCGGATGTCGTGCATGTCGCCATCCAGCAGGGCGAGCTGGCGGCGCGCAATGCCGCCCGGCTGCTGCGGAGGGAGGCCGGACTGGAGGAAATGGATTACCGTCTGAAGCTTTTCGGCGTCTTCACCGAACCCCAGGTGGCCTCCGTGGGCATGAACGAGGCGGAGGCGGAGGCTTCCGGCCGGCCCTGGAAAGCGGCCACTTATCCTTTCAACGATCACGGCAAGTCCATGGTCATGGGCGAGGTGGACGGGTTTGTGAAAATGATCGCCGACACGGAAACCGGGGAAATTCTCGGTGCCTCCGTCGCCGGCCCGGAAGCGGTGGAGCTGATTCACGAGGTCTGTGTGGCCATGCATTTCCGCTGCACCGCCGGGGAATTCGCGAAAATTCCCTTTTACCACCCCACACTCAGCGAGATCTGGACTTATCCGGCGGAGGACCTGATGTGAGGCATTCCTTCCGTGGAAACGCTTCCGCCTCCGGCCCGCAACCGGCCGTTGCCATGAACAGGGAAGCGTGGGAGACTGTCCGCCGGCTTCCGGGGCCGCCGCCGCGGGCGCGGGCGTTTTCCTGCTTTCCTTCTCCTCCATGATTGGCGACCTTATTAAAATCAAACCTGACGAGCTGCCTGCGAAGCGCGCTCCGAAACAACCGTTTCTGCGCCGCAAGTGGGTGAAAAAAGCGGCGCTGACCGTGCTGCTGCTGGGCCTTGCGGGTTATGTCGGAGGCCAGCTTTACCTTCAGCCTTACCGGAATGCGGCGGATGCCTATGATCTGACGCAGCTGGACAAACTGGAGGAGAGCAGCATCGTTTATGACCGCGTGGGCAAGGAGCTGGGGCGGCTCTCGCCGGAGAACCGCCAGCTGGTGACCTTCAATCAGATCCCGCCGCATTTCATCGAGGCGCTGCTGGCCACGGAGGACAGCCGCTTCTGGGAGCATCACGGGGTGGACTGGAAAGGCGTGGCCCGAGCCACCATCTGGAACACCATCCAGGGCTCAAAACGGCAGGGAGCCAGCACCATCACCCAGCAGCTGGCCCGGAATTCCATGAAATGGACCGAAAGAACCCTGAGCCGGAAGATCACGGAGGCGTTTCTGGCGCTGCGCATCGAAAAGGCGGTGGGGGACAAGAAAAAAATCCTTGAGCTGTATCTGAACCGGATCTTTTTCGGCAGCAGCTGCTACGGTATCGGCGCGGCGGCGCAGGTTTATTTCAGCAAGGATGTGAAGGATCTGACCCTGGAGGAGTCCGCCGTGCTGATCGGGCTGGTCAAGAATCCGAATCTTTACAACCCCATCAGCGGCAACAGGGATTATTCCCTGCGGGAGCGGAATGAGGTTTTTGACCGCATGGTTTTCACCAGCAAGATGACCAAAACGCAGGCGGATGCCCTGAAGGCCCGCCCCCTGGAAATCAATCCCTCGGACGACCTCCGGGCCAGCGGTTACCTCCAGCAGGAGGTGCAGTCCGAGGTGGACCGCATTCTGGAGCAGCAGGGCTACGAGGGCATCAGCGGCAAAGGTTTCAAAGTTTACACCACGGTGGACGCCGTGCTTCAGCGGGCGGCGGAGACGAGCGTTTCCCGGCGGCTTGAGGAAATTGAAAAACTGCCGGCTTACCCCGCCTCCCCCGGCCGGGAGACGCCGGCGGATTATGCGAAAAAACTGGCGGAGATCCGGGCGGCGGCCGTGCCGGGCGCCAAAAGGCCGGATGTGGCTTATCTTCAGGGCGCGGCGCTGGTCATTGACAACAAAACCGGCGCGGTGCTGAGCATGGTGGGCGGACGCGAGTTCAGGGATTCCCAGTTCAACCGGGTCACGCAGGCCAAACTGTCGGCCGGAACCGCCTTCACGCCCTTCGTTTACGCCACCGCTTTTGAGGGCAGCGCCTCTCCCGGCACCCGGGTGGTGGACAAGCAGATGGACAATTCCCGGATCATGCTCGGCGGCACCTCCGGCACTCTCGGGGAATGGGGCTGCGAGAGCCTGGAGCAGGCGCACGAGAACGACATTTCCTACCGTCAGGCCCTCGCCCAGGGGAAAAACAACAGCGCCGCCCGCGTGGGACTGGAGATGGGAACGGAGAAAGTGCGGGATTTCGCCAAGCGCGCCGGTTTGGGCGAGGTGCGCAACGACCCCACCCTGTTCCTGGGACGGCAGCTGGTGAGCGTGCGGGATATGGCGCTGGCCTACAGCGCTTTCGCCAATGGCGGGGTGCGCCCGACAGGACTTTCCCTGGTGACCAAAATCGAGAATGCCCAGGGCCAGGTGATGTATCAGCGCCGCCCTGACAGCTATGAGCGGGTGCGCATGACGGATCCCATCACGGCCTGGATGGTTCACAGCTGTCTGGAATACGCCCTGGCCGACGGCACCGGCGCTCCGGCCAAGGATTTCGGTCTGAAGGATTTCCCGGCGGCCGGCAAATCCGGCACCCATATTAACTACACCGATCTCTGGTTCGCCGGCTATGACAGCGCCGTGACCTGCGTGGTCTGGGCCGGGCTGGACCGCCCGGCGCCCGTCTATCCCAACGCTTTCGGTAACCGTGTCGCCCTGCCGGTCTGGGTGGACATCATGAATGCCTCGCAGGAGAATTTCCCCGCCGCCGAGCTGACGCCGCCAAAGGAAATCGAGGAGGTGGAGCTTTGCCAGATTTCCGGCAAACTGGCCACCGATTCCTGTCTGGAACTGCGTCCGGATCCGGCGGATCCCTCCCGCAACAAGCTCTTCAAAAGCTCCTATCTGGAGTATTTCCGGCCTGGATTCCGCATGACGCAGATCTGCGATGTCCACAGTGGCCACAGCGAGGGAGCCCATGCCGCGCCGGTTCCTTATCTGGCCCCGCCGCCGGTCATCAATCCCACCGGGGTTGGTGTGGCGGTGGAGACGGAGGAGGCCGTCCCGGTTCATCTGCGGGCTCCCACTGTCGTGGGAAAAGACCCTTACGACTCCATCGCCGCCGCGGTGGCGTCGGCGGATACGCCGAATCCGCCGGCGCAGGCTCCGCCGGTGAAGGAGACTCCGGCAGCCCCGGCCGCCATCCCTGTTCCCACCGTCCAGCCGGACGAAAACCCTTTCCTGCCGCGCCAGCCCAAGGCCACTGTGGATTAACCTCCGGACGGGCGGCCCGAAAATCCGTGCGGTGGATTTTAGGAAAAATCCGTCCTCCCGCACCGTTGTTCCTGTCATCCACGGGGCCGCTGTCCCCATCCGCCCCGTCCATTTTTCAATTTCCCGCGTTCATTCCCCAGCCTCATGTCCCGTGAACAACTGGTCCTCCTGCTGGCCGCCCTGTGTTATCTGGGCGGTTTCGGGTATGCCGCGTGGACGCTGCGGCACGGACAGTACCGGCCCGGGACCTGGAAACTGGGCGTCATGGCCCTCGGCGCCTTTTTTCAGACTCTGTTCCTCCACTGGCGTGGCAAAGCCATCGGCGGCTGTCCGATGACGAACCCCTTTGAACTGTTCACCTTTGTGAGCTGGTCCATCGTCCTGCTCTATTTTGTGGTGGGACCGGCTTACCGGCTTTCCCTGCTGGGAGTTTTCACCTCGCCTCTGGCCCTGATTTTTCAAACCGCCGCCCTCCTGCGCCCGGAAGCCTGGATGCCGCCGGTGCGCCGCACCTCCTTCGGATTCTGGCCGGAACTCCATGCCGCGCTCTCGCTGGTCGCTTACGGCGCTTTTGCCCTGGCCTGCGCCGCCGGGATCATGTTTCTCATTCAGGACCGCCAGCTGAAGCGGCATCATATTTCCCCCGTTTTCCGCCAATTGCCCCCCATCCACTACATCACCCGCGCCATCCGGGGCCTGATTCTGACCGGCACTGTCCTGCTGACGGCGGGGATTGTCTGCGCCTACCAGATGGAAAAACGCCCGACGGAGACCAAACTCGCCGTCGTCTGGGCCGTCTGGGGGCTTTATGCCGGGATGCTGGCGTATGATTACTGGCGCGGCATGTCCGCCCGCCGCGCCGCCGCCGCCGCCGCCCTCGGCTTTCTCGTCCCCGTCGCCAGCCTTTGGTTTGTCGGCTCCCACTGAAAAAAACCGATCCCGCTGATCCTCATTTTCCGCAAAATCTTCCCCTCTCATCCCGGTTTTCCTCCTCACTCGCTTCCCGGGATCCCCGGCCTCCACCGTTCTCTCCCTCTTTTCAAAGCCCTGGTCCATCAACGATCAACTCTCAACCATCAACTAACCGCCGCCCCGCCCGCATGTCCCTCCTCTGCCTCGGCCTCAGCCACACCCACACCCCCGTCGAAGTGCGGGAGCGCGTGGCTGTGCCCGGCAAGGACCTGCCCGAGGCCGTGCGCTCTCTGACCGCCCTCGACGGCGTGGATGAGGCTGTCATTGTCTCCACCTGCAACCGCATGGAGATTTACGCCACCAGCCAGTCGCCCGGAGCCGCCGCCGCGCAGGTCGATGCCTGGCTGCGGAAGCGTTTTGAGCTGGAAAGCGGCATCGAGTTTTTCCAGCACCGCCGCGAAGCCGCCGCCCGGCACCTGTTTTCCGTCGCCAGCGGCCTCGATTCCATGGTTCTCGGGGAAACCGAAATTTTCGGCCAGATCAAGGACGCCTACGCCGCCGCCCACGCCGCCGGCACCACCTCGCGGCTGCTGAACAAGCTCTTCCAGGAATCCTTCCGCGTCGGCAAAGCCGTGCGCAACGGCACCGAAATCCAGCGCGGCTCCACCTCCGTCGGCTCCGTGGCCGTGGAGCTGGCCGAGAAAATCTTTGGCGACCTCCGCGACAGCCACGTCATGCTCCTCGGGGCCGGCGACATGAGCCGACGCTGCGCCCAGAGCCTGCAAAGCCGCGGAGCCAAGGGCATCATCGTCTCCAACCGCAGCCACGACCGCGCTGTGGAACTGGCCACCGAAATGGGCGGCCAGGCGATCCTTTTTGACGAATGGCCCGCGCGCACCGCCGGAGTGGATGTCATCATCAGCTCCACCGCCGCGCCGCACACCGTCATTCACCCCGAGCAGATCCTGCCCGCCATGCGCCGCCGCCGGGGACGCCCGCTGTTCATCATCGACATCGCCGTCCCCCGTGACGTTGATCCCCGCGTCCACGCCATTGAGGGCGTGTATCTTTACGACATCGACGCCCTGGAAACCCAGGCCGGCGAGACCCGCCAGCGCCGCGCCCGCGAGATCGAGCGCTGCCTTGCCATCATCGACGAGCACGTCAAAGCTTCGCCCCTTTTCGCCCCGGTGCCCGCTGTCAACGGGGCCGGCGCTCCCCCTCCCCGCTCTCTCACGCACACATGACCGATCTCCTCCTGGGCACGCGCGGCAGCGAACTTGCCCTCGCCCAAACCGTCCTCACCACCGCCGCCCTCCGCCAGGCCCTGCCGGAACTTCAGGTCAGCCACCAGATCATCAAAACCGCCGGCGACCTCCGCCCGGACCTGAAGCTGGCCGATTTCTCCAAAGGCAGCGACCCCGTGGTGGACAAAGGCATTTTCACCCGCGAACTCGAAAACGCCCTCCGCGCCGGCACTGTCCACGCCGCCGTCCACAGCCTCAAGGACGTGCCCACGATTCTTGACGAAGGTTTCAAAATCAGCGCCGTCCTGCCCCGCGCCCCGATTGAGGACGTGCTCATCAGCAAAACCCCCGGCGGTCTCGACGCCCTGCCCGCCGGATCCGTCGTCGCCACCAGCAGCGTCCGCCGCGTCCGCCTGCTCAAGCACCTGCGCCCCGACCTCATCACTGTGGACATCCGCGGCAACGTCCCCACACGCCTCCGCAAAGCCGCTGAATCCCCGGAAATCGCCGCCATCATCCTCGCCCGCGCCGGTCTTTTCCGACTCGGCCTTTTCCACGGAATCCTCACGGAATACGGCGCGCCGCTGCACCTCAGCGTCCTCGATCCCGAAAAATTCCTCCCCGCCGCCAGCCAGGGAGCCGTGGCCCTGGAAACCTTCCAGGAAACGCCTGAACTCGCCGCCATCCTCGCGAGGATCAACCACCCGGAAACCTTCGCCCGCATCACCGCCGAGCGCCGCTTCCTCGCCCTCCTCGAAGCCGGCTGCCAGACCCCCGTCGGCGTCCACTCCTGGATCGCCAACGGCCAGCTCAACTTAAAAGCCCTCGTCTTCCCCGACCACGGCGGCACCACGCCCCAGTCCGCCGAAACCAGCGCCCCCTGGACCGAACCCCTCCAGGCCGCCCAGTCGCTCTTCGATGCCCTGCGGTGAATGCCCTGCGGATTTCCGCTGCCGGGCCGTGCCTGCCGACAGACCGAAATCTCCCACCAATCAGTTTTTGCCAAAAATGGTCAGGCAAACTTCGGAATTATCAAAAGTGGTGTAAACCGGTGGAGATGCGCCCAGACGCGCGCTTTCCCGGAAAATTGTGGGCACGCCTTCTCCGCGCTCCTCCATAAACCGGCCCCGGCGGATGGGACTGTCCAGTTCATCCATCTCGAAAGTCAGCCGGTTCAACAGGCCCGCAATGGTTTCGTTCCGGGTGTATTGCCGATGAGGCAGACTTTCGATTGTAAGGGTGTTGGGAAGGGAACCAGGGGAACGGATCTCAATGCGGTCGTCAAAAACAAACAGCCGGATTTTAGCTCCGGAGATGGAGTAATCGCGATGCACGACGGCGTTCACGATGCCTTCAAAGAGGGCTTTGGGGCTGAAAATTTCAATTTCCTCCCGCGCAGGCTGCTTTTTGGCGCGGCGGGGCACCGCTGCGCGGACAAAGCGGAAGGCTTCCAGAATCTGAGCGTCCAAGGGGCCCGTGATTCTGCGTGCGTCCAGTTGATCCGCCGCATCATTGATTTTACCTGAGTAATGCACGGCCTCAATGGCGGCTCCGCTGTGAAAAAGTTGATGAGGCTCCTCCGTCGCCATCAGAACTCCGGCCACACTGCATCGCTCAATCCCAAGGCTGTCCAGCGTCAGGATGGATGATTTCCGGTAAAGTTCAGCGGGGGCCTCATCCATCAGTGTTTGAACAAAGCGTCCAGCGAGCCGGGCGCTCAGATCCGCCATCGCCGTGCCCGGGACCGCGCATTCGTCAAAGAGAATAAGCCGGCTTTGGCTGCGCTGCTGGAGCAGGCGCTCCAGATAGCTGGTGGGCATGGTCACGGCGGAGCTGCCCGAGCGGTGCAGATAACCGGACGGTGAACGGTGGACGAACAGGCTTGAAGCCACCTCGATTTTCAGAATGGCCTTCCGCAAGCCCAGACTGTCGGGCAGGGTGAGCCTCTCAATGACCGGGGTCAGAGAAGGCTCAATGCTCTGCCTGCAGACATCCCTCACCACGGTTTCCAGCAAATCCAGCTCCTCCAGGGAAATGCCGTGAGGCTCCCGGCTGGCGTCCTCAATTCCAAACACCAGAACTCCTCCTTTCAGGGAATTGGCGAAGGCCGCCAGCTCGTCCGCGATTTTATCCCGGGACGGGCCTTTGAGCTTCGTGCCTTGAAATACGATCTCCTTCAGCTCCAGCAGGCTGTCCTCGCCAAGGCGGATTTTTTCCAGAAGTTCGGGCTCGGAATCAAACATAGGTTGATGATTGAGGATGCGGGCGGGTGGAGACCATGCGGCGGAACCGCTGTTCCAAGGCCTGCTCACCACCCTCCATGATCCGGCAGACGGCGTCGCGGACTTCAGGCGCCTGAAGAGTGCCAGGATGTTCAAGCTGGGTGCGGCCCTCGGAAGTGACCAGCGGAAAAATCATATCCGCATTCCCGTTCACCACCAGATTGGCATTGTGAGTCACCAGAATCACTTGGCGGTTCCGTTTGTTCCTCCGCAGCTCCTTCACGATCACAGTGTAGATCATCTGGTTGTCGAGATCATCCTCCGGCTGATCCAGAATCAGGGGTTGCCCGCCGTAAGCCAGCAGAAAAGCCAGGACGGCAGTCGCCACCTGGCCGGGGGAGGCCCTGATTAAATCCACATCCGGCCTGGAGGTGCCGTCGCGGGAAATCTGGATTTTCAGACTGTCCGGAGGGAACCACACATCCAGCCTCGCCCAATCCTCAGTGGTGCGCCGGGCAAGGTGGCCGCACAGACTTTTCCCGATCGGAATTCCCTCGAATCCGTCGTGCCTTTCACCAACCCCGGGCGCGGCCTTTAAGGCGCGTTTCAAATCCCGAATGCGCTCCAAATTCACCTCCATTCCGTCCCCGTAAAGTTTCTCCATCATCCTGTCGATCTCGGAGAAGTCTTCGTCAGTCCGCTGAAGAACCTCCCGGAGGGAACTGAGGGCTCCATCGCTGTCGCCGAATTGCCGCAGAGTAATTTTGAGATCCCGCCGGGAGACGAATAAATTTTGAAGGAACTGCGTTCGGGCCTTGCTCAGTTCCATGCGGTGGGCTTCAAGTTTTGCAAGAAGGGCGGCTTTTTGGGCCTCAAGCTCCACGAGTTGATTTTTCCGGGAGGCGAGGTTGTTCAATTCTCCATCGACGGAGTTGAGCTGCTGAACCAGCTGCCCGTAAACGGCGGGATTGGCCGCCTGCTCCGGCGGGAGCCTCGCGGCGAGGGCTTCGTAAGCTGACTTTGCCTGGTCAGCGGCGGCCCGCCAGGCGCTGGCTTGTTTGGCGGATTCCCAAGCCTCTTTGGCCTGTTTCATATCCGCCGCAATCTTTGAAAGATTTTCTCCGACGGTGGAATGCCACTGTGCGAAGACAAGCGCTTCGGCTTCCAGGAAAATCTCCTTCTGGTCCCCGGTTGACTCCGGGAGCCGGGTGAGAGTGACGCCGGCGGAGGAAAGGTCGAATTGTTCGGCCAGGCTTCGCAATTCCTCCGTCAGCCCCGCAAGGGAGTCCTCCCAGCGTTTGATTTCCGAGGCCTGTTTGCGCCGGAGATTGTAATTCTGGAGAATCTCCCGGTGCCCCGATTCCTCCAGCAGGTGGATCTGCCGGTGCAGATCCTCCCGACGGGCCATCAGGCCGGGCGCTCTGTCCGCTTCGGATGACAGTTCGGAAATTTTAGCCGCCGTCTGGAGGAGACCGCTGACGAGAGATTGCTGCGTGAAGCTCCATTGTGGAAAGTCCACCGCCGGGTCAGCGTCGATTTCGCGCAGCAGCTTTTCGGGACCTTTGCGGAAACTGTAAAGCTCCTTCTGGCTGTAAATTCTGAGTGGGTAACGGCCCCGCCATTCCGCATGGGGAAGATCCCGGGCCTGCCATTCGCCGGAGATTGTTTTTTCCATCAGCCGGGCCGCCCCCGGGTTCTCGCCTCCAGTCAGTTCCATGCGGGATTGATGGCCGTGTTTTTCATAAACGAGGGTCACCCGCGCATCGGGAAGTCCTTTCAGAGCATCCGTGACAAGGCCTTCGTGCTGCTGCCGCAGTTCGGATTCGCGGATGCTGCCCAGGTCCTCCGACCGGTGAGCGGCCTTGCGGATGAGTTCAACCAAGGTGGATTTCCCCGAACCGCGGCCTCCGATGACGGTATTCAGGCCAGGATTGAACCGCAGAACCAGCGGTTCTGTCCGGCCCAGGAATTTTGTTCCACTCAGCGAAAGTTCCCGCAGCCATTGATCGGTCGGCGGGCCGGGCGGCGGGTTTACGTCCTCAAATGCCACCGCCGAACCTCCACCGTCCATCAACGCGATGCGCAGGGCATCCAGCGTGGGAGTCTCCATGCGGACCCAGGTGCTCCGGCGTCCGATTTGATCCCGTTCGTGGGAATCGGAGCCATACACGATGGAGAACGCCTTTCGGGACTTGTCCTCCACGATTTTGGTTTCCCCTTCCCAGTCGGGGTTTTTATTCCAGGCGCACTCCAGGGCATAAATGGAAGGGTGTTTCAGCACCTTTTCTTTGGATCTGGGGTTTGCCGTTCGCAGCAGTCCTTTGGAACCATTGATATGTGCGGGAATCAGCACGCAGTCGAAGCCCGGTGTGATATTTGCCAACATCACCAGCAGATTTTGAGGAAGTTGAACCCCTGCATCCCCCTCCAACCCGTCATTCAGGCCGACAGCCCCCAGCAGAGCGGAAATTTCGCCGCTTCCCGCCTCCGGTCTGAATACCGCCAGCAGGTGGATATCATCCGCCGTGGTGATCTCGACTCCCGGGAAGAGGGTCAGTTTCCGAAAGTCGTCCATTTCATCCATCCTTCCTAAAATTTCAAACTCGCCCTCCATTCGCGCATATTCAGCCTTGAGGCGGTCGATGTGCTTCCCGCCGTTATGGTCGGTGATGCAGACCGCATCAATGCCCCGCCGCATGTGTTCCAGCAACCATTCCCGGTCCGTGATGGAGGCCTTTTGATAGGCATCCGTGGAGTGCGGAGTATGGGCATGGAAATCAACCCTCCACCACTGGGCTCCAGGGAAATCCGTGCTGGCTGGTGAAGTGTGTGGGCTGGTCATATTCAGGATACTGGAGTTTTCATAGTAAGGGTTTGCCTGCAGGGGACAAGGGCCGTGAATCGTCCACTTTGCGGGTGCCGGAGAAAAACTTCCGGATTTTTGTCCCGATGGGATGGCCGGGCGGACGGTATATCAGGTGAACCCGTCTCCGAATGTTGTCTCCCTCCCCCCAGGAATGGCTTGCGCGCTACGCCTCACATGGCGACGAGGCGGCGTTTTCCGCGCTGGTCAGGACACAGTCGCCGCTGGTGTGGCGCACGGCCATGCGGCGGCTGGGGGATGCGCAGCTGGCGGAGGAGGCGGTGCAGAATGTCTTCCTCGCCCTCGCCCGGAAGTCCGCGAGCCTCGCCTCCCGGCCCGGACTCAGCGCCTGGCTGCACCGGGCGGCGATGCTGGAAGCCTCGGCCCTGGCCCGCTCGCGCTCGCGGCGGGAGAAACGCCACCGGCTGCTGAGCCTGCAGTCCTGCGGCCACGCTTCCGATGCCCGGGATGATCATCCGGCCGGAGCGGGTGACCTGCCGGGCGGGGCGGATTCCGCCAACGCTGAAGACGCGGGGGCCGCGTATGCTTTTCCCTCCGTCCCGTCCGCTGCGGATTCCGCTGTCGGCCTGTTCCTGGACGAAGCCCTGAGCCGCCTGCCGGAAACCGACCGCGCGCTGCTGCTGGGCCGGTATTTTGAGGAGCGCGGTTATGAGGAACTGGGAGCCGCTCTGGGCAAAACCGGGGCTGCGGTTAAGAAACGCACCCAGCGCGCGCTGGAAAAAGTCGCCGCCCACCTGAGACGGCGCGGGGTCGTGCTCCCGGTCGGCGGCCTGGCCTCGCTGGCGGCGGCGGAATTTTCGCCAGCAGCGGTTCTTGCCTCCCCGGCTTTCGGTGCTCCGCCCCCCTTCTCATTCCCGTCAGCCGCCAGCGGAGCAGACCTTGCGGCGGGGACAACTTCCGCCCTCTCCTGGCCTCACCGGCTGTTTTTCCTCATGAGCACCTCCAAAGCAACCCTCACCACCGCCGCCGTGCTGCTGCTCCTGCTGGGAATTTCCGGCTGGCAGTCCGGGGCCAACGCCTCCCTCCGCCAGGAAATCCAGTCCCGCCGCGCCGCCCTGGAAAAGCAGACCGAAGCCGAAGCCGCCGCCCGCGCCCGGAGCAACGCCGCGCGTTCCGACAAATCTCCTGCCGCCGCGCTGGCCGCCCAGCCTCTGCCCGATCCCATCGATGGTATGACTCTCGTGCGGCTGTATGCCTATTCCCGCGCCGGAGAGGCTCTGCTGTTCGATCCCATTCCTCCAAATTGGAATCAGGACATGGACCATTATTATCAGCGGGCCGGCACCACCGAAATTCTCCGCCTGATCGACGAGGCCTCAAAAGCTCCCGTGGCCCAGTCCCTGCGTTTGAAAATCATGCGGGACCTGATCACTTACCGGCTTCCCGGCCACGATCCCGCCCTGGCGGTGCGCATGGCAGTCGAAAATGACGTGGGCGGCGAGCAATTGGCCGGCCTCATGCGCCAACTGGCGGACAAGGACCCGGGCGATGCCGAAAAGCTCCTCCTGGAACTTCGCGCCACTGGAAGCCCTGCCCGGTCCCGCTCCAGCCGCAACGATCCCGCCGGGGAACTTATGGCCGGTTTCGGGCCGTTTTTCGCATCCCATGCCGATCCTCAAAAATGGCGGGAAATGCCACCCGATCTCCTAGCTTTTGCGGACCGGCATCTCGGCAGCGGTCTGATCAGCGCCCTGATTTTCGGCAGCGGCGATAATCCGCAGGGAAGTCCCGTGATCAATGCCCTCACTTTCAATCCTGGCCCGGCGCTCGATCTGGCGGCCCGCGTGACCGATGCCGGGGACCGGGAGCGGCTCTTTTCGGGATTGGGCCGGATTTACATGACGATGCAGCCCGATCTGATCAATCCTGTCCCCGGTGGCGGCATGTTTATCGAAAACGGAGTGCTCCGCATGCCCACCAACCCCGATCCGGATCATCCGGAGAACACTTCCATCGCCATTCCGAATGTGCTGGAGGATCCCCGCTTCCCCGCCGCCCTGCGGGACGCCGCCATTCAGGACGGCGCGCTGCACAACGCCGCGAACCACAATGTCTGGTCCGCTCTGGCTGCGGTCAGGGAGGTTTCAGCCCCGGCGTCCCGCAGTGAAAATCTGGCGCGGGCCGCCGAACGCCTGGTCTCCATCCCCGCCCGGCGGCAGGATTTTGACAAAACTCCCGAAACCACGGACGCCGCAGGCCGGCGCCTCCTGGATCAAACCCTTGCCGAAACCGCCCGCGCCCTCACCGCCCGGCAGAACCCCGACCTCGCCCGCTCGCTCGCGGAAAAAATCAGCGACCCGCAGCTCCGCAGCCAGACCGTCAGCGCCGCAACCCCATGAAACGCAAACAGCAGGCGGCTCTCAACTTTTTCCTGGGACTCGCGGCATTGGCGGGCGCCGGCCTGTTGGCGTCCCGGATGGCCGAGCATCGGATCCTCGCCGGAGAACTCGCCGCGTTGTCTGAAAAAAATGCCGGGATCCGTGTGAGGCCATCCGCAGCTCCCGCGCCCCCGCCCGGCGGCGGCCGGAATCTGCTGCTGAAACCCTTCGTGGCCAAAAGCGGTGACGAGGCCCGCCGGGAACTCGTCCGCCAGTTGCGCCCGGAATCGGGATCCGGGGCCAATCGGGATCCGCTGAACCGTCTCGCTCCTCTGCTGGAAGGCCTTTCGGCGGAGGAACTGCTGGCCGTGATCGGCACGGAGCCCGCCGCCCAATTCACTCTGACAGCGGACCTGCGGGAGGAAAAACCGCAGGAGGAAATCGATGAGGCCCGGGCCCGCCTGGCCGCCCTCCGCCGGCTTTGCGTGATCGCTCCGGAGCAGGCCCTGGCCGTCTGCGCCGCCGGCGCGCCGCCCAAAGCTTCCGACCAGCTTATCAACGTGACCGCCCTCGCGCTGCGGCAGTTAAGCGCGGAAAACCCTGTCTCCGCCCTCCACTGGGGAAAGGAAAACCCATCCCTGGTGCCGAACACCTGGCCCGCACTCGTGCTGACCCAAGTGGCCAAAGCGGATGGCTTGGACGGTGCCGTGGCTCTGGCGCGGCGGGAGGGTCTGCTCCTTGCGGAAAGCATGCGCTGGTTCGATATCAAAAACCTGGATTCCGTGAATGCCCTGATGACTGCGGTGGATGCGGAGCGCGCCGCCGCCGGGGATAGTTTTGCCGGAAACGTCCGGGTGCGAGGTGGCTATCAGGCCGTGGCCGAAAAAATCAGCAACTCCCTCGGTTTCGGGGAAACCCGGAAATTCGCCGAACAATGGACAGCGGAACTGCCCTGGCGCGAGGACACCGCCCTCCTTGCCGTGCAGTCCACGCTGGGACCGGATTCCGCCTCTCAAACCGAAGCCGCCGCCGACTGGATGATGGATTTTGTCCCCGGGGACCGCCGCGCCGCCGCCGCTGAAAAACTCATGTATTCCCTGTCCGGCTGGCCCGCCACTCTCACCCAATGGCTGGAGAAACACCAGGCCGCTCCTTGGCGCGATCCGGGCCTGGCGGCATTCGCCCGCCGGCTCGCCCCCGCCAGTCCCGGCATGGCCGTCCAATGGGCCAACGCGATCAGTGACGAAACCCTCCGCGCCACGACTCTGGCCGCTTTTGCCAAATTGCCCTGAGGAATCTGAGGAAGCGCCTTCATTTCAGCCGCTTCTTTGAACCGCCCCGCACTTTCCGGCATCATAGCGGGGATGAAATCCGCGCGCTTCAGTCTGCTGTTCCTGTCCGGTTTTGTCGCGGGGCTTTCAGGGCTCCTGCTGTGGCATCCGCCGGAGACGGGCGCACCTGCAGGCACCGTCGGAGGGATCAAATCCGGACCTTCCAATGCCCGGAGCCGGGATTCCGCCTCCGGACCGCCGGCCGCCAGACGGGTGCCGGCACCGGCGATGGAGGAGGTTTTCGCCGCCACCGGGCTGGAACGCACGCTGGTCATGGCCCGGTTTCTCCGCACCGCCTTCCCGGCGGAGTTGGCGGCGGTGATTGACCGGAGCGTGGAGGAACGAACTTTCGATCCGGATCTCACCAGTCTCACCAGTCTCACCGTCTCGCTTGGTGACGGCGGATGAGGATTGACCGCGAAACCGCCCATTTTTGCCGTCAGGTGCCGTGCCCATCGCGTGAAGGTCTGGACTATGCCCTCGGGGTGGGGCATTCCGCTCTGCGGTCACGGTATCTTCTGGCGTGGGGATCGGAGGCGGATGCCGCCAGCGTCCTGAGGACCTGTCTTCGGATGCCGGAGGGCGCGGATCGGGAAATCCTTCTGGAGGCTTTCGGCAATAACAGCAACACCTGGAGCATGGACACCGAGGACCTCCGGCCACTGCTGGAAAAGGAGCCGCCGGAGCGGATCACGGAAAAGATGGCCACCGCAGTCGGTGCCTCCTGCGCCGCCCGGAATCCGGAGGCTGCTTTATCCTGGGCAGGCACCCTGCCCGCGGAACGGCGGAGAGCGGCGGCGGAGGCCATTTTCCGCAACTGGGATAACCGGATCGCCGCCGCGAAAGCTCTGGATCAGCTGCCGGAGGGTTCCTTCAAAAGCAAAGCCCGTCAGGCCTGGTATTATCTTATGCCCAGGACCACTGAGTGAACCGCTCCGGGGATGATCCCTGCGGGAGAACACTCTTTCCGGCCGCCCGTTCCGCATTATCAGATCAGAACCGAACGGGCTCCGGAACCTGGCGGCGGCCCGCTTTCAACCAGATTCCATGAAAACATTGCCCGTCAGTCTCCTGTGTCTCGCCGCCGGATTCACCCTTTCCCGGCTGCCGCCATCCGGCACCGGGCATGTGGCGGTGGAGGCCAAAGTGCCGGCTTCCGCCGCTGCCGCGTCTCCGGGAAAGAGCGAACCCTTCACCATCCCGAAGGATTTTTCGGGAAAGGAGACCGATGGCGGATCCGGGGTGCTGCGGCCTGCCGCTGGAGGTGACTGGCGGGCGGCGGCGACCGCCTGGGCGGAGGCGGATCCGGAGGGATTTTATGACTGGCTGGTCAAACGCGGGGTGCCGCCGGGAATGGAAACTCTGCGCATTCTGTTCTCGGCCTGGGTCCAACGGGATGCCAACCGCGCTTTCGAAGCCGCGTTCAATCTGCCGGAGGATTTTCAGCGTCAAAAGTTCCTGCTGGATCACATGCTGGGCGAAGTCCTCAAAAATCCCGGCGGCCTGGCGGCGGCGCTGAAGTGGTGTCCGAAGGTGGAGGAACAGATCAATGGCTGGGGATGGCCGGGCGAGGAGTGGTTCAATTCGTCCCCGCCCGGGGAGATTGCCGCCACGCTGGCCCGGGAGGCTTCGGGACAGGGATTCCGCAGTAGCATGATGGATCAGTTTGCGGCCTTCTGGGCCGGAAAGGACCACGCGGCCGCCATGGCATGGATGGAATCCCTGCCGGCTTCCCTGCGAGCCAACGCTTTCAGAGGAATCATGAAGAGCTGGGGGAAGGAGGAACCGGCGGCGGCTTTGGAATATCTGGCCACCCAGGGCCGTTCCGGCGACCGCTTTAATGCCTATGAGCCGCTCACGGCCCTCGCGAAAACCGATCCCAAAGCGGCGGTGGACTGGTGGGAAAACAACCTCGGAGTCGCCGACTACAACTCCCTGAACCGGATTTTCACCGAGTGGTGCAAGGCCGACGCCAAGGAGGCCCGGGATTACGCCCTGTCGGTGGAGGATCCCACCCTGCGCCGGAATTCGCTGGAAGCCTGGGGCAAAGCGGCAAAGTCAGACGCCGTCAGGAAGGCCATTGAAGAAGTGCCGGATGGTCCCGACCGCGCCACCCTGCTTCAGGCCCTGAGCACCAGCACCGCCACTTACCGGCACGAGAAAGGCAGTGAAGGAGCTGTCAAACAGGGAGATGATCTGCAATTCCTGCTGGGGATTGCGGAGAAAGGCGGGCCTTCCGTCACGCCGGGGCTCATCGGCAATATCAGCATGACTTATGCCTACCGGGATCCGGCCGCCGCTTTCGCCCGGACGGGCACCGTGCCGGAAAATTTGCAGTTCGGCGTCGCCTACCAGGTCCTGGGCATCTGGAAGGATAATGTCGCCGCCGCCCAGGCGGTGGATCAACTGCCCGACGGCCCGTTTAAAACCACCGCCCGGCGGGCGCTGCAAAAAAGCCTGAGCGATCCCCACCGCTGATTCACGGAGATTTTGTCAGGAATCCGGCGTCGTGATACATCCCGGGCGATGAAACCCCGCCGCCTGGCTGAACGCCCTTCCCCCGGCCCTACCCAGTCCGCCGCCCGCCAACCCCTCGCCACTCCCTGAGAAAACGGCGGAACCCCTCCATGGAATCGTTCCGCGCCGCTCCGTAATCGGCGCGCACCGCCCCATAATCGACACGCGCCGCTCTGTAACCGACACGCGCCACTCTGTAACCGACACGCGCCACTCTGTAACCGACACGCACCGCTCCGTAACCGACACGCACCGCTCCGTAATCGGCGCGCACCGCCCCGTAATCGGCGCGCACCGCCCCGTAATCGGCGCGCACCGCCCCGTAATTGACACGCGCCACTCTGTAACCGACACGCGCCACTCCGTAATCGGCGCGCACCGCTCTGTAACCGACACGCGCCATCCCGGAATCAGCGCGCACCGCTCTGTAACCGACACGCGCCATCCCGGAATCAGCGCGCACCGCTC
>JAZKFB010000077.1:52172-66557 GCA_040386695.1 Verrucomicrobiota bacterium | reverse complement strand
TGTAACCGACACGCGCCATCCCGGAATCAGCGCGCACCACTTCAAAATGAATGCGATCATTAAGCCGCCGCACCCCATGAATTCCGGAAAGGCAGTGATTTATCCGATGCCCAGTCTGCTCGCCACGCTCCTGAACCGCGAGCAGGCCAAAGGCAGCCCCTTGACCGGGGCCGAGGTTATGGAGATCAGGGACAGCTGTCCGTCAGTTGCGGTTCCGTTGGATGTGGTGAACAGAATGGATGCCGCGCGCGGCTGTAAGGAACATTGACCCGGAGCGATGCCGGGAACAGTGGAGGGTGGCACGAAAGAGTTTTGTATAGCACGGGGTGATCTGGCCATAGGCTGCGGCGGGGCCGGCTGGATTTCAGGGCCCATCGCTGCGGAAAGGATGCGAAGGAAAGCTGGTCAGGATGGCGGATTGCTGATAGCAGGCTGGGAAATGAAGATGCGGCTGCGGGTGATTTTCCCCCTGACTTTCCTGAGTGGAATGGGAGCAGGTTTTCTGTGGCCTGTGAATCAACGGGTTGCCGGCAATGGGACCGCATCCGGAGCGACGGAAGGTCCGGTCGGGGAAAAATCCGCATCCGCCGGAGGCGCGGTTTCTTTCTCCAGCCTCGGTTCCGCCGGCGGGTCCCGCGCAGGAACAGCCGGCCCGGCTGCCCGGTCTGTGCCGATGCTCGACGAGGTTTTGGCGGCCAAAGGCCTTGACCGCACCCTGCTCATGGCGCGGTTTCTTCAGAGCGCGACCTCTGCGGAACTGGGGGAGGTGATTCAGCGGACGGGCCTCGCCGGGGACTGGGATCTCCACCTTACAGCCATGGCCTGGGAGCGATGGGTGGAGATCGACCACGAGGCGGCGCTCAAATATAACGACACGCCCGGCCTCAGGTATTACGATGAGGCAGGGCCCTGGATCGCCTGGGCGAAGCAGAATCCGCAGGCCGCGCTGGAGGCTGCTTTAAAGAAATCCCCACCCGAGCATCTCGACGCCGTCCTCCGGGGACTGGCGGGATCCGACCCGGCTTTGGCGCGGAAAATGATGGCGGAATATCCGGACCTGCGCCGCTCCGGCCAGGACGCGGTTTTGGAGGGTCTGGTCAAACATGACCCGCCCGCCGCCATGAAAGCCGCCCGGGAGATGGGAGTGTCCTATGCGCAGCGGGAGTTCCAAAAATGGCTGCGCCAGGACCCCGGGGCCGCCCGCGCCTGGATGGAGGGAGTGACCGACGCCGGCGAACGCCGCCTGCTGGAGACCGCCACTCTGTCGGAACTCACGGTCTCCAACCCCGCCGCAGCGATGAGGGAGATCGCCGGGCTTCCGCTGGGCGTGCGGCAGACCCGGCTGATCGCGAACGCCATGAGCGAACTGGGCCGTCAGGATCCGGCGGCGGCGCGCCTGGCGGCGGAGGCCCTGCCCTCCGCTTATGCGCGCAGTCAGGCGCTCGCGGTTTTGGCGGGTGGCCTGGCCAGTCAGGACGCCGGGGCCGCCGCCGCTTTGATTCCCGGAATTGACTGGAATCTGCTGAAGGATTCCCAGCCCGCCGCATGGCAGTACACGGGACCGGACGGCAAAGCGGTCAGCGGCAAGCCCACCGACTGGTGGGGTAATCCGCAGGATGGAAAAGCCACCCGGACTCTCCTGACGAAACTCATGTCCGGCGATCCGCAGCGGACCGCCGAGGCTCTTGCGGCCCTGCCGGAATCCAGCCGGGCTCCCGTTTCCGCCGCCATCGGCGCCTGGGCGGGCCAGCAGCCGGAGGCGGCTTCCGCCTGGGTCCGCGATCTTCCCGACGGTCCCGCCCGGGACAGCGGCATTGAAGGTCTGGCCACCTGGCTGGCCCGGGACAGCCCGGACCCGGATTTCCCCGCCGCGCTGGAATGGGCGCAGTCGGCCTCGCCGGACCGGCGGTTCGATATTCTCCAGCAAACCTTCACCGCCTGGAAACGGAAGGATCCCGCCGCCGCCCGCCGTGCCGCTGCCACCGCGATGGAGACTTTGCCGGTCACGGCGGAGCAGCGGGAAATTCTCATCCGGTCCCTCCAATAATAAAATGTCCTCCCGAACCTCCGTTGAAATCCTGCTTCGGGCGCTGGCCGGAAGCTTTTCGGGAATCGCCGCCGGTCTCCTGCTCCGTTCGCCTCTCCTCTCCGCTCCCGACGGTGCCGGCACGGGCACCACCCGGCGGCCGCCGGACTTTCCTCACGCCGGACCCAAATTTTCCCGCACCGCCCAGGCCCGGCTGGACGCGCTGCTGGCGGCTTCCACTCCTTCCGCCCGGCTGGCGGCGGCGCTGACTCTCGGTGAACTGGATTCCGTTGATGACATCCGCGCGCTGCTGAAAAACTGGCGGCGTTTTCCCGACGACGCCTCGGAGCACACCGCCAAAGCCGCCCTGCTGAAACGCTGGCTGGAGCTGGACGCGGCCGGCTCCCTGGAATATTGCCGTCTGCGGGAGGCGGAATTTCTCCCCGGACTCATTGCCGCCTGGAGCGGGGATCATCCGAAGGAGGCGGAATCCTGGGTGCTGAAACTGCCGCCGGGCGATGCCAGGGAAAAGCTCTGGAGCCGCCTGTGCCTTGCCGCCGCTGAAAAGGATCCCGCTCAAGCCTGGCGGATGCTGGCCCGCACGGACAATGTGAATTTCCGCTCCAGCGACAACGAATACTCCCATGCTGCGGCCGCCATAGGAAAGCTGGTCAGCCAGGATCCGGAACCCGCGATCCGCGCGCTGGATTCCATGCCCCCGCGGCTGATGGCCGCCGCCCGCAACGCCATCGCCACCCAACTTGCGAAAACCGATCCCGACCGCGCCTGGGTCTGGGCCCGCCAGCAGCCAAATCAGGAGGACACCACTGTCGCCGTCCTGTCCGAGCCTCTGAGGTCCAACCCCGCCAAGGCCTTGGAACTCATGCGCACCCTGAGCCCGGAGGAGCTTCAAAAGACCCTCGGCGGCGAAAGCAGGATGTGGGTGACGGGCAGCACGGAAGACTTGGTGGAATTATTGAAAAAGGAGACCGGCCTGGATGAAAAGTCCCGGCAAAAACTTGCCGCCAAAGCTTTTCAATCCGAGGGCTGGGCCAATTCCCCCCTCCTGATCCCGCTGCTGAACGAGGCCGACATGCCCAAACTGATCGGCGGGAAACTGGACAGCATGCTTCAACTCCGGGACCCCAAAGAAGCCAGCGCCTGGGCGAATGCCCTGCCCGAAGGTCCCGCCAGAACGGCCGCGCTCGATTTTCTGGCCCGGCACGTCACTTCCCCGGAGACCGGTGAAAAAACGAACTCCGCCTCCTCGCCGGCGGAGCTGCAGAACTGGGTAGTCCCCGAGGCGGGGGATCCCCGGGTTTCCCAACTGACGGAGAGCCAGCTGGCCGGGATCATCAGCGGCCTGCCCCCGGACAGCTTCTGGAAAGCGTCGCATCTTCTCGCCAATCTCAGCACGGAAAACCCGGCGGCCGCCACCGCCTGGCTGGAGCACACCCCGCTCGACAGCAAAACCGGTCCCCTCGCCGCCGAGTTCAGCGTTCGTTGGTCCGAAAACGATCCCGCCACCGCCGCCGCATGGGTAAAAACTCTGCCGCCCGGCCCTCTCGCCGAAACCGCCGCCTTCAACGTCGCCCGCCAGTACCAGCGCTACGCCCCCGGCGAAGCCGCCGCCTGGCTCGGCGCTCTTCCCGCCGGCCCGGTCCAGGACGCGGCCCGCAAAGCCATCGCGGTTCCCTGAAAAAGAGGGAACCGCACTCCGGCAGCCGCACGCGGTTCAGTCCTGATGCCACCCCTGCCCGACCTTGTCAGAGCGGCAGGGCTCTGATATGAGTCCGAACTCCATGAAGCCTGGCCGCCTGCTGTTGTCCCTGCTGTCATTCGCGGCGGGAGCGGCGGTGACTTTGGTGAGTTTTTCGTGGTTCTCACCGGTCTCCTCCGGATTGGGAAAGCGCTCTGAAGCAGCGTTTCCGGTTTTGCCAGTGCCGCCGGCGGGAGCGGAATCCCGCTCAGAGGCAGGAGAAAAAGCGGAAGCGGATAGAGAGACGGGCAATTTTCACCTTGCTCCGGAGCTGCTGGGTTTGGCGGGGCTGAGTGCTCCGCCCACGGTGGAGGACGTGTTGAGGGCCGGCGGGCTGGACCGGCAGTTGCGGATGGCGCTTTTTCTGCAAAACGCCACGACGGCAGATCTCAAGGCCATGATGGACCGTTGTCTGGACGAAAATATCAATGAGCCGGGCCTCACGGAGGGCCTCTGGCTGCGGTGGGTGGAGATCGACCGGGAGGACGCGCTGCGGCAGCCGCAGTTCATGGCGGCGTTCGGCGCCCTGGCGGCGCTGGACCCGGAGGGAGCGGTGGCCGCGGCGGCGAAGGAGGGGCGGGCCAGTCTGAGCGCCGCCATGGCAGCCATTGGCCGGAGCGATCACACCGCCGCCTTGGCTCTGCTGAAGCAATACCCGGAGGTGGATGTCCATGCCGTGTGGGAGGGCATTCTGGAGGGTTGGAGAAAAACCGATCCGGCGGGAGCGGTGGCGGCGGCTTTGGAGAAGGGCCTGGGGCTGAAGGAGACGGTGGAATCGTGGACGATAAGCGATCCCTCCGCCGCGCTGGCCTGGGCGAAAAACCAGGAGAATCCCGCCCGGCGGCGGCAGGTGCTGGAGATGGCGCTGGGTCAGCTGATGGCCGCCGACCCCGCCACCGCGCTGAGGGAAACGGGAGAACTTCCGCCCGGCCGTCTGCGCTCGGAACTCACCGGTAAAGCTCTCACCGCTTTGGCCCGCACGGACGCGTCCGCCGCTCTGGAGGCCGCGCGGGCTCTGCCGAATCCCGTGGACCGCCGGAAAGCCCTGGCCGGGATTTCCGTGGGCCTCGCGTCGTCGGATCCGGCTCTGGCTTTGCAAATTGGCACTGATCTGGTGGTCAGCCCGGCCGGCCGCGCGGTGGCGGGCTGGACTTATCAGTCAGCGGATGGCAGCGTGAAGTTTGGCCAGTTGGAGAATCCGAATTTCACTCTGGAAATGATGGGGCAGCTGATGGCCGCCGCGCCCGAAGCCAGCGCCGACGCCTTCGCCGCGCTGCCGGAAGGCGCTTCCGTGCAGGCGGGAGCGATGATGCAGACCTGGGCGAACCGCGATCCCGAGGCCGCCTCCCGGTGGCTGCGCGGGTTGCCGGAGGGTTCTTTCCGGAATACCGCCATCGCCGGGCTGACGGACTGGCTGCTCCACGCCAGCCCGGAACCGGATTTCGACGCCGCCGTGGCCTGGAGCCTGGCCGCTCCGCCGGAGCAGCAGGGCGGGCTGCTCATGAGCACCTTCCAGACATGGAAGGCGGAGAACCCGGAAGCCGCCCGCGCCGCCCTGGACCGCTATCCGCTCACGCCGGAACAGCGGGAACTGTTTCTGCTGGTGCTTCAATGATCGCGCGCCCCGCCATGTCCCGCTTTTCCCCGCGCCTCCGCCCCTTCCTGGCACCCGCCGGCTTCGCGCTCGCGGGGATGGGCGCGGCTTGGCTTTTCCTCACGCTGTCCGCTCCCCCGCCGGATCCTTCGGCCCACCACCGGCTGGAGGAAAAAGCGTCCGCCCCGCCCGGCGGCACGGCGGTGGAGGCCATGCCGCAGTCATTTCTCCAGGCGGGCACACCGATGCGGCAGATGGCGGCGGCGCTGCGTCTGGCGGAAAAGGGATCGGCGGCGGAGATCCGCGCCCTGCTGGACCAGTCCACCCGCTTTCCCGCTCACTCCGCCGGCCGCGTGGCCAGCGTGGTTTTGCTCAAACGCTGGCTGGCCGTGGAACCAGAGGCGGCGGTGGATTATTGCCGCATTCACTGCAGTGATCTGCTGCCGGGAGTCCTTGGCACCTGGAGCGAAACCCAGCCGGAAAAAGCCGAAGCCGCCATCCTTTCGCTCCCGCCCGGCGCGCCGCGGAGTCAGGCTTGGAAGGAACTCTGCCTGACCGCCGCCGCCACCGATCCTGAAAAAGCCTGGGCGCTGCTCGCCCGCGCTCCGGCGGAACGGCTGTGGGAGAAGACGGGAGGTATTTCCGGAGTGGTGGGCAAACTCACGGCCAGCGATCCGGAGGGCGTGATGTCGCGCCTGGATAAACTCTCCCCCGCGCTGCTGGGTCCCGCCCGGCTGGCGCTCAGCCGGGAGCTGATGAAAACGGATCCCGCGCGCGGCTGGGACTGGATTTCCCGTCAGTCCAAACACGCCGAACTGATGAGCACCGCTCTGCGGACGCTTTTCGACCGCGATCCCGCGCAGGCGCTTTCGTTTCTGGCGGGAGCTTCAGAAAATGATCAGAAATATGTGATGGAAAGCGCCGGTCTCTCCTGGGGCACGCGCGACATTCCCGCTTTGGTCAAGGCCCTCGGCGGAGAGCTGCCGCTGAGCGCCGAGCGGCGGGAAAAGCTGATCGCCGCCTCTGTCCAGACCCAGGCCATGACGGCTCCCCGGGCCGCTCAGGCGCTGCTGCCGCTGATTGAGGATCCGAGGAATCTGGCCACCGCCATCCGCTGGATTCTGAACGGTCTGACCCTGCGGGATCCCTCCGCCGCCAAAGCCTGGATTGAGAGCCTGCCGGAAGGAGAGATCCGCCGCCTGGCGCGGGAGCGGGATCACGGGAATCAGATGGCGGCGGCCACTCCCCGGCCCGCGCCGGATTCGGCGGAGCGCCTCATGGCCGATTTGAAAGCCGGTTTTGTGCGCCCCGAAGACCCTAGGCTGGCCGGCGTCACGGCCGCCCAGTTCGCCGCCTCGTTCGATATGGAACGGCTGAGTGCCGACAGCAAATTTTTCGAAGGACTGGCCGTTCAGAATCCCACAGTTGCCGCCGGGTGGCTGCGGACGCGGACGATGGATGCCAAAACGGGCCCCGTGGCCGCCCAGTTCGCCACCGCCTGGGCCCGCGAGGACCCCGCCGCCGCTGGAGCCTGGGCCGCCGGGCTTCCTCCCGACAGCGATCTCGCCCGCATCGCCACGCCCAACATTGCCCGTCAATACGGGCAATACGCCCCCGCTGAAGCGGCAGCCTGGCTCAACACTCTCCCCCCCGGCCCTGCCCAGGACGCCGCCCGCAGAACCATCGCCACGCCTTGAAAAAGAGGAGGCTGGACATTCTGTCCAACAAGTCGGCATCCCCCCGGAATCGACGCGAACCACTCTGCAGCTGCCACACGCCACCGAGGAATCACTGAGTACAGCCTTCAAGATGGAAATCACCGTCCTGTCCGGGGGTAATTTCGCTCAGGCCTTGTCAGGAATGCGTTGACCTGTTACCCCGTTCAGCGTGAAACCCAGACTGATCCTGCTTCTCCCGGCCGCCTTCGCCGGCTCTTTGCTGGCGGCTTTGTTTTGGCCTGCGGGGCCTTGGCGGCAACAGATTGCCTCCGCCTGGCGGCAGGAGGGATTGGATTCTTCAGAGCGGACCGCCGGTGCCGCCAAACCGGCGGCGGAGGAGCTGGATCCGGCACTGCCTCCCTTGGCACCATCCCCGGTGCCAACGCAGACGGAGATTTTCAATGCCAGTGGTCTCGACCGCCCCTCCTGATGGCACGTTTTATTCAGTCGGCGTCCGCAAAGGATCTCGCGGGCGCCAGCGACCGGAACTCGGACGAGCGGGCTTATGAATCCTCGGCCATCTCCGGTCTGGCTTTTCTGCGATGGCTCGAAATGGACCAGGAGGCAGCGCTGCGGCACAATCCCGCCATGCTTGGCTGGTCCGTGTGGGCGCGGCTTCAACCCAAGGAGGCTCTGGCGGAAGCGCTGAAATCCAGACCTGACATGCTGGACTCCATCATTGACGGCATTGCTCAGAGCGACCCCGCTTTGGCCAGGAAACTCCTGGAGGAACATCCGGGAGTGAACCGCATGTTTTTGTCAGCGAGTCTGCGGGAGGAACTGGAGAAAACAGACCCTGCGGCGGCGGCCAGCCAGGCGTCTCAAAAAAACGATGGGGCGCTGACGGGGATATTCACCCGCTGGTTTGACCAGGAGCCGGAGAAGGCGCTCGCCTGGATGCGGGGTCTCACCGATCCGGTTCAGCGCCGCGTGGCCGAGGAGGTGGCTTTCAAAAAGCTGACCGCCAGTGATCCGGCAACGGCGTTGAAGGAAGCCCGGCAACTTCCTGCCGGTGGGCGTCAGCTGAATTTTATGGCGGATGCCATCGTCGCCCTGGCCCACACGGATCCCGCCGCTGGCCTGGCGGCGGCGGAGTCCGTTGCCTCTCCCTTCGGCCGCCAGAAAGTACTCGTGGCCCTGGCAGGCTCCCTGACGGCTTCGGATCCCGGGCAGGCGGCGGCTCTGGTTTCGAAAATCGACTGGCGGCGGCTGGCGGAGACCCCAAAACCCGAAGAGGGGGAGGATGCCATTCTGCTGAGGAATTCGCAGACCGGAAGAGAAGACCCCGAGGGCCTGCCGGACAAGGTGATCACCGGATTAATGGCTTCGGTGCCCGAGGCCACCGCCAATGCTCTCGCCACTTTGCCTCCGGAGAGCGGAGGGGAAATTCTCGGCACCGCCATCGGGAATTGGGCGGGTCAGGCCCCCGAAGCCGCCTCCGCGTGGATCCGTGATCAGCCCGCCGGTCCGGTCCGGGATCGCAGCATCGAAGCTTTGACCCACTGGCTCATTTACCGCAGCCCGGAACCTGATTACGCCGCCGCTCTCTCATGGGCGGAGGCCGCCTCACCGGAGAAGCAGCGCTGGCTTCTCAAGGACACGGTCAGGCGATGGAGAAAGAGTGATCCCCTGGCGGCGGCCGAAGCGGTGGAGGGGCTGAAGATTCCCGAGGAACAGCGCGACGCCCTCCTGGAAATGATTGAGCAATAAAGCCATGGCCTCCCCCTTTCTCAAAACCGGTCTGATCCTTCTCTCCTGCCTGATGGCGGGCAGTTCCCTCGGCATTCTCCTGCGGAGGAATCAGGACCAGGCTGGCGCCGGGCTTGCCGCGAATTCTCAGGGGCCCGCTCCGGCAGTCTCCGTTTTGCCGGAAAACCGGATGCTCGCTCTGACCCGGGCGCGGCTGGAGGCCTTCAGGAAGGCGGGTCCTCCCAGTCAGCAGATCGCTTTCGCCCTCCGTTTCGCCGGAGTTTCAGACCCCGGGGAAATCCGGGACCTGCTGGACAACCATAAAGATTTTCCTCCCGACGAACGCCGGCAGGTGGCGGTCACTGTCCTGCTGAAGCGCTGGCTGGAACTGGAGCCGGCGGTGGCTTTGGAATACTGCCGTCAGCACCATGCGGATTTGCTTTCCCAGTTTGTCGGCAGCTGGAGCCAGGATCACCCGGAGGAGGCCGCCGCTTTTGCGAAGGCTCTGCCTGCCGGAGACAACCAGCAGCGCGTGTGGTTTGCCATCTGCAATATCCTCTGCGCCAAAAATCCGGCGGCGGCGTGGGAGATGCTGGCCAAAACTCCGGGTCTGGTGATCAGCGCCGGCAACATGACGCTCAGTGCGGTCATCGGCCGTATGGTGGATCAGAATGTGGAAAAAGCCCTCGACGCCATGGCCACCATGCCGCCCGCCATGCTGCAGCACGCGCGCAAAGCCATCGCCGCCAGCCTGATGCGGACGGATCCCGCCCGTGCCTGGGACTGGGCCCGTCAGCAGCCTGACCCCGGCGCGACCATGGCCGCCGCCGTGGTGGCCGCGATGCGGACGGATCCCGCCCGGGCTTTGACCTGCCTGAAATCTCTTTCCCCGGAGGAATTCGCGCAAATGAGCGACCAGATTGGTTTCAGGTGGAAAACGGGAAACATGGCCGCTGTCACCCGTCTTCTGGCAGGGGATACGGTTCTGGCTCCCGAGGTCCGGCAGTTCGCCGCCGCCCATTTGTTTGAAGGATTGTCCTACACCGACCACCCGGACCTCAGCGCCCTGTTGCCGCTGCTCAGTCCGGAGGCGCAGCTGGAGAAGATCGGCGGTTTTGTCACCGGCTGGTTCGACAAAGATTCCGCAGCCGCCAAGGCTTGGGTCCGGAGCCTGCCTGAAGGAACGCCGCTACGGGAGGCGGCGGATAAATCCTTGGCGGTGGTGCTTTCCGCTCCCGATCTCAACAGCCCGGAACGGATGGTTGCGGAGTATCAATCGGGTGGAAGCATTTCCGAATGGGATCCCCGTCGTCTGCGGCTGACTTCGGATCATCTGAGCCGGATGCTGGAGAATCTGGATCAGGAACATTTTTTGATGCCGACATGCTGATCAGCGTCATCGGCGAGGATAAACCGGAAATTGTCGCCGCCTGGCTTGGCAGCACGGCCATTAACAGAAACACTTCCCCCATCGCCAAAATCTTCACCGCCCAGTGGGCGGCAGCCGATCCCGCTGCCGCCGGTGCCTGGGTGAAAACATTGCCGCCGTCCGGCGAATTGGCGGTCATCGCCGCCAAAAACGTGGCCTTTCAATTTCAGCGCTACGCCCCCGCTGAAGCGGCAGCCTGGCTGAGCACCCTTCCCGCCGGCCCTGCGCGGGAGGCGGCCCGGGAAGCGATGGCGGCGCATTGATCACGGGGCTTCAGGTGGGTCAGAGAACGCCGGGCTCCAGCGCATGGTGTGGGAGTGGGCGTCGGATTCCACGATTTGGAAACCGAGTTTGCGGTAGAGGGCGAGCGCGGGGTTGGAGCGCAGGACGTGGAGGGTGAGGGGAAGTCCGGCGGCTTTGGCTTCGCCCTGGACCATGCGGATCAGACGGGTGCCAAGCCCGCGTCCCTGCCAGGCGGGCAGGAGTTGAATCTGGCAGAGTTCCAGCCCGGTGGACAGGGGAATGACTTTGAGGAGACCGGCATCGGTTTCAGGAATGAAGTTCCGGTTTTCAGGGCCGCCGTCGCTGCTTTCCTGATGAAGGCTCACCATGCGCGCGCATTCAAAATGGAGCATCACGCGCTCGGTCTGAGCCCCGTTCTCCCAAGGGTAATGATTGGTGATCACTCCCTGCATGGTCACGCGCCGGAGTTCGAGGAGAAAAGGAATGTCCCGCTCCTCCGCCGGCCGGAGGCGGATTTCCGGAAAGCTGGTTTCCGACGCGCGGCTCATTTTTGGAATTGCGCCATGCCACCCAAATCAGGCGCGCGAAAAAAGAATCGCAAACGAAACCGCGCCGAGGATCGCGAAGACAAACGGCGAGGCGACAACGTAGAGGCCAGGATCGCAATGCGGACTCGGGTGGAATTCCAGTCCACTAAAATGCCCGGGCCCACGGTCAGGGTTCCGGCAATGACCGCCGACCATTTCAGGCAGAACAGGCCGTCCTTGCCACTGAATTCTCTTTCGCGGGAAGGCGGGGACATGGTGGATGAAACGTGCCGGAGGCAGACAAGGAGGAAACCGGCGGAAGAGGCCTCTTATTTTCAGTCGCGCCCAACGCGCCAGACGTGGGAGTCGCTGCGGAGGTAGATGGCGTTGCCGGAGAGGGAGGGGGTGCAGAGGATGGCCTCGTCGAGGGGGAGTTTGCCGGAGATGGCGCCTTTGTCAGCGGTGGTGTCGACGCACTGGAGGACGCCGCGCTCGCTGACGGCGTAGAGGGTGGTGCCGGACATGACGGGGCTGCCGCTGAAGGGACCCTCCAGGCGCAGCTTCCAGGGGCGGTCGCCGGAGTCGAGTTCGGCGCAGCTGAGGACGCCGGCGCCGTTGATGGAGAAGACGCGGTTGCCGTGGATGACGGGGCTGGAGGTGTCGGAATTGATCTGCGCGGATTCCCAGACCATCTCGGGCGCGGTGCCGGCGGTGGTCAGGGACCAGATGGCCAGACCCTTGCCGGGACGGGGCACGGCGAGGTGTTTGCCGCTGATGCCGCTGGAGGGAATAGTGCTGCCGGGCTTGGGCAGGTTCCAGCGTTCCTTGCCGGATTTGGGGTCCAGAGCGAGGACGCCCTCACCGGAATTCACCAGCACGGCGCAGGCCCCGGCGGGATCGCGCCAGACGACGGGCGTGGTCCAGTTGGCGTTTTTGGGGCGGCTGAGTTTCCAGAGATTGGTGCCGGTGGCGGGGTCGAGGCCGGCGATGAAGGAGTCGCTGTCGTTTTCAATCTGGGTGACGAGCACGCCATCGGCCATGATGGGCGAGGAGGCGAGGCCAAGGCTGTTGCTGGCATTGGGGTAATCGACGGTGAAGCCGCGCAGCCAGATCAGGTTGCCGTCGAAGTCGAGAGCGAAGAGATCGTTCGAGGAGAAGAGGGCGAAAATCCGCTGGCCGTCACTGGTGGGAGTGGGGGCGGCGACGTTGGTTTTCTCGTGGCACATGGTGCGGCCGGTGGCCTGGAAGCGGCGCTCCCAGAGGCGTTTTCCTGATTTTTCCTCAAAGCAGAGCACGTGCAGAGTCTGCTGATCCGGGCCGCTGGCGGCGGTGAGAAAGACTTTGCCGGAGACGATGACGGGCGAGGAAAGCCCGCGTCCGGGCAATGACTCCTTCCAGGCGACATCGGCGGTGTTCGGCGAGACGGGCGGGCGGCCGTCGCCTTTGCCGGCGGCGTCACTGCCGCGGAATTGCGGCCAGTCGGCCCGCGCGTTGACGGACGACAGCACGAGCAGCGGCAGCAGCGGAAAACAGGAGGGGAGTCGCGGGAGTTTCATGGCTGGAGAGGGAAAATCAGGTCGGTTCAGTTTTGGAAAGGAGTTGGATGGTGTCACCCACCCGAATGGTGCCGCTGACGAGGACATCGGCTCCGATGCCGGTTTGCCGGGCCAGATACTGGAAAATTTCCCGTCTGCCGGACTGCTGCACGATGTGGGTGCAGGGCGGCCAGGCTTTGCGGCCGTGGAAGACGGCCTTTTCTCCGATTTGGAAATCACGGCCAATCAGGGAGTTCAGATCAATGTCCGTGGTGATCAGATTCCGCCGCAGGTCCGCAGGGCCGATTTCAACTCCATGCTCAGCGGCAAGGGTCTCAAAAACCTCCCGCTGGATCAGGGTGACGTGGGCATCCCACTCCGCCACTCCGGTGTAAAATCCCTTGCCGGTGGCATAGCGGTCTCCGGAAAGCCCGGCTCCCGCGAGGGCCTCAATGTCCGGATGACTGCTCATGGGAGCGTTGCTTTCCGGGGAAGTCAGAATCGCGGCGATCATGGAAATTGGAGGCCGGGGCGGGACGGGACGGAGGAATGGGATCGGACGGAGCAGGGGCGATCCCGGAATCACATTTTCCCCTTCAGCGCCGTTTCGGGAGTCGGCGGGCGGTCCGGAGCGAGGAGGGCGGTGCCGGAGGCGTCGCAGATGCGGAGCTGGTATTCCCACTCCACGGTCCAGGTTTCGGTCTGCTCGTTCTGGCAGCATTTGACGAGGATTTCGTTGGGGCCGGCTTTGAGCTTCACCGGCAGGATATATTGGTCGATTTTCATGCCCCGGTGGTATTCGTCGCGGCCGAAAATGAACTCGCCGTTGAGCCAGACTTTCCAGGCGTTTTTGCAGCCGATGCGGATTTCCGCATCTCGGGCGGCGGGACTTTGGTAGGTGGTGACGGCATAAGCAGTCACCTCCTTGGTCATGCCGAGCGGTTTGTTGAAATCAATGACGCCGAATTCGTCGCCGCCGGTGAAGGGCAGCCATTTAACGGGCTTGGCGTCGGCCTCCCGGCCCGGATAGCTGGCGGCCAAATCGACGCCTTTCTCCGGCGGGAAGACGGTGTCGAAGCCTTTGCGTCCCTTGTTGTCGAAGGGGCCGATCACTTTCCAGTCGAGGAGGAATCCGTAATGTCTGGGAAGATCCACGGTTTCGCCCAGACCGCGCAGCTCATCGGTGGCGGCGCGGACCTGATCCTGATCCCGGGCGGCGTGCAGGGCTTTGCGCAGGCCGTCGCGGTCCTTGGCGGCGGTGGCTTTGGTGAGCAGGGCGGCCACGGGCTCGCGGCGGAGCATGGCTTCCGGATCTTCGAGAAACCCGGGCATGAGCCCGGCCCAGGCGGCGGGGTCGGCCTGTTTGACGAGGTCGGCGGCGGTCATGCGGCCGGCTCCGCCGTGCGAAGTGTTTTTCAAAAAGGCGGTCAGGCCTTCCAGGGGAAAGGGGCGTCCGGCGGATTTCTCACGGTCCGCCAGGGCGTAAACCGCGCCGCGCAGCCAGTTTTGGGAAAGGACGTTGGCTTTGTCCATGGCGGCGAGAATGTCCGGCCACTGGGCGGGGGTCGCGGTGCTGACCATCTGCTTCCAGGCGGCGGAGGCGTCGGCGTTGCCTTTGCCCTCGGGGCCGACGGCGAGCAGGGCGGCCACCGGTTCCGCTGCCGGGGAAATCGCGGAAACCAGAAACAGAAGCGGGAGGCTCAGGAAAATGGGAAGGGCGCGCATGACGCGGACTGTGCCTCCTGGACGCGGATGGTGCCAGTTATTTTTAAGAATCGCGGGGAGGGCCGTGGGGAGCGGGGAGTTGAGGGTTGAGGGTTGAGGGTTGAGGGTTGAGGGTTGAGGGTTGAGGGTTGAGGGTTGAG
>JAZKFB010000077.1:36076-52072 GCA_040386695.1 Verrucomicrobiota bacterium | reverse complement strand
GGAGGGCTGCGGCGGGCTGTTGTTTCCCGGATCGCGGGTTTCCCGATGCGGGGAAAGCGCGTATGCCTGCGGTATGAGGCGTGTTTTTGATCCTGACAATCCTGAGCTGATGGACCGTCCGCAGCCGGTGTCCCCGGCGCTGGAGCGGGACCTGGAGAATCTGCGCGGGCTGAACCGGTGGTTCGGAGCCTGGCGGATTGTGCGGAGGGTGCTGGGGCCGGTGCTGCGGGGGGATGGACGAAGTGGACGGGATGGACCTGATGGACAGCGGGAGAGGGGGCGGGCGCTGCGGATCGTGGACCTGTGCTCGGGCTCCGGGGATTTGCCGAGGCTGATGGTGCAGCTGGGGAAGCGGCATGGGGTCCGCGTTGAAGTGGAGGCCGTGGAGGGACATCCGGCGACTTTTGAAATCGGCCGCCGGTTTTGTGAGGACACGCCGGAGGTCAAATTCGTCCAGGCCGACGCCCGCACCTGGGAGCCGGCGGAAAAACCGGACTGGATTGTCTGTTCCCTGGCGCTGCATCATTTCACGGAAGCCGACGCCGTCACCATCCTGCGGCGGATGCGGGAATTCGCGGAACGCGGTGTGCTGGTGGCGGATCTCGAACGCTCCTGGTGGGCGGCGGCCGGGATTTACGCCGCTTCCATTTTCTACCGCGAGCCCATGACCGTCGAGGACATGCGCCGCTCCGCGAAGGCCGCCTTCTCCTGGCGGGAACTCCGCGGACTGGCCGCGGCGGCAGGCTGGCGGAACATCCGGCAGGAACGTTTCTGGTATGGCCGCCAGGCGGTGTGGGCGGCAGGAGTGGCAGCGGCTGATGAGGAAACCTGATGCTTCCACTCAGATCAATCCTGTAGCCCTGGGGACGGACACAATCCGGTATTTCTGAAGCCGGCTGTTGGGCTTGTCCGGCAGGGTGCGCTGAATCAGACCGACGTCGAGAGCCGGCTGGAGGTAGTTCCGGCGGAAGGTGGGACGGTGGGTCAGGCCGAGCTGTTTCATGCACTCCAGCGCGGAGAGGGTGCGTTTTCCGAGGCATCTCAGCAGGGCTTTGACTTGGTCGCTGACTTGGTCGCTGACTTGGTCGGTGGCCGTAATTTCGCGGAGAGCCTGGAGCAGGGCGGAAAGGAGGAATTCGATGAAGACGGTGGACTTTCCCTGCTTGTCGGCTGCGGCCAGCGCCCGGTAATAATCCTCCTGGCGTTCCCGGATCACGCTCTCGACCGGCAGGTAAGCCAGCGGCGGTTTCCAGCGGCTGAGAATCAGGGTTTGCCAGAGACGTCCGATGCGCCCGTTGCCGTCCGCGAAGGGATGGATGAATTCCAGCTCGTAGTGGAATACACAACTGGCCACCAGCGGATGAACGTCCGTTCTTTTAAGCCAGCCGAGGAGGTCCTTCATCAAGCCCGGAACCCGTTCCGCCGACGGGGCCAGGTGAACGATTTTTTCCCCCTGCGCAATGCCCACGCCGCCGGACCGCCAGCGCCCCGGATGATCCACCAGACCGGTCGTGAGCAGCCGGTGCGCGGTCAGCAGATCTTTTTGTGAGGAGGGATTCCAGCCCTCCATGGCCTCGTAAGCGGCAAAAGCGTTGCGCACCTCCTGAATCTCCTTCGGCGGACCAAGCACCCGTTTCCCCGCAATCACTGCGGTCACCTGTTCAAGAGAAAGCGAGTTGTTCTCAATGGCCAGGGAAGCATGGATGCTGCGCAGACGGTTGCCGCGCCGGAGGACAGGCGTCTGGGCGCTGTCCCCGGGCAGGCCCTGGCGGCCGATTTCCTCGCTGATCCGCACCACCAGATCCAGCAGTCCCGGGGTGATGGTGAGGGGGGGCGTGTAATCCGGATTCATGGGTCGACGAACTCACGGTTGGGTCACGGCCAGCCATGCGCAAACTCAAATCCGGTAAAAACAAGGAAGCGGCCGGAGAGAAGCGGCAGCTTGCCGACGATGGGTTTTGTGGTTATTGGGCGGCAGTTTTTAAACCCGACCGCTTGCCCGCCGTGACCGCTTTTTCCCTGGATGCTCCCGCGAAGATCAATCTCTGGCTGCGCGTGCTGGGGCGGCGCGGGGACGGGTTTCATGCGCTGGAGACGCGGCTGGCTCCGCTGGCGCTTTGCGACCGGCTGACGCTGCGGGCGGAGGCCGGACTGGCTCTGGGGGATATCGGGTTTGAATGTGATGATCCTTCGGTGCCGGGCGATGAGTCAAATCTGGTGGTGAAGGCGGTGCGGGAGCTGGAGAAAGCCACGGGCCGGCTGCCGGGAATGCATTTTTTCCTGACCAAACGCATTCCGCACGGAGCCGGCCTGGGCGGCGGCAGCAGCGATGCGGCGGCGGCGCTGCGGCTGGTGCGCCGGGCGTTTTGCCCGGAGGTGGAGGAGGCGATCCTGTTTGAAGCGGCGGCGGCGGTGGGGTCGGATGTGCCGTTTTTCCTGCTGGGCGGAGCGGCCGATGCGTCAGGCCGGGGTGAAATCGTGGAGCCGGTGCCGGAGGAGGAGGCTTTCGGCGGTCAAGCCCCGCCGAGGGTGCTGCTGGTGAAGGTGCCTTTCGGCGTGGCCACGCCTTGGGCTTACAGGCAATGGCGGGATTCGCGGGAGGTGCCCGGTTTGCCTTACGCTCCGCAGGCGACGGCGCTGGGGGAGCTGCGGAATGACCTGGAGCGGCCGGTTTTTGAGAAATATCCGGTGCTGGGAATGCTGAAAGCGCGGCTGCTGGCCTCGCCGGGGGTGACGGCGGCGCTGATGTCAGGGAGCGGATCAACGGTTTTCGCGCTGCTGGAGGAGGGCGCGGATCTGGCGGCGATTCTGGAAGGGGTGAAGGACGAGGTGGGAGAGGAGTTTCTGCATTTCGACACGCGGATCGCACCGGGAGCGGGGGCGATTTTGGAGGGCGCTTGAAAGGAGGGTCGACATTCTGTCGACCAGGGTTCAGAGCGGTCATGAAACACGTCGACAAAATGTCGACCCTCCTTCGGAAATGCAAAAACCCCCTGCGTCCACTCCGGAGCGCAGGGGTTTTTAAATGATCCGCTGGCCGGAATTCCGGAAGCGGCAGTGATTTACCGGATCGGGACCTCCGCTCAGTTGGCGCGGCCGAGGTAGGTGCCGTCCTCGGTTTTCACGCTGATCTTTTCACCGGGATTGATGAAGAGGGGGACGCCGACGACGAGGCCGGTTTCCATGACGGCGGATTTGTAAACGTTGTTGGCGGAGTCGCCCTTCACGCCTTCAGGGGCTTCGGCCACCTTCATGATCATGGAGGCGGGAAGTTCGATGGTGGCGGGCACATCGTCGGTGAAGACCACGAGGTATTTCTGGCCTTCGATGAGATAGTTTTTCACATCGGCGATCATGGCCTCGCTGAGGGCCACGTCGTCATAGGTCTGCATGTGCAGGAAATGGTAGCCGCTGCTGTCCTTGTAGCTGTATTCGTAGTCCTCTTTCGTGAGATTCACTCCGTCGAGGGACTCGTTGGAGGTCATGCGCAGGTTGTGAATGCGGCCGCTGTTGATGCTTTTGATGGACATCTGGACGTAGGACGCCATGCGCGGGGGAGTCTTGAGTTCCGTGCCCGTGACGAGACAGACGTCGCCATTGTAGCGGACGGCGTGTCCTTTGCGAAGATTGATTACCGGAGTGGATGCCATAGGGAGGTGGAGCCAGGCGCATTCTGACCCGGTTGCCAAGCCCGGAATCGGGAAAAATTCGCAATTCGCCTAAAAACCTACGGGGAATAGGGAGAATTCGCTTGAAGGCCGGAACGAGTCCATTATAGCTGCCTCTCCCAGCCATGTCCGCCATCCGTTCTTATAACGTCAATCTCCTCCAGCAGCTGGAGTCCGAGGCCATTTACGTCCTCCGGGAAACCGCCGCGCAGTTCCGCAATCCCGCGCTCCTGTTTTCAGGCGGCAAGGATTCCATCGTCATGGCCTGGCTGGCGCGGAAGGCGTTTCATCCGGCGCGCATGCCCTTCACGCTGCTGCATGTGGACACGGGGCACAATTTCCCGGAGACCTTGGTTTACCGCGATGAGTTTGTGGCCAAAATCGGCGCGCGCCTGCTGGTGGCCAAGGTCCAGGACAGCATCGATCAGGGCCGCGTGGTGGAGGAAAAGGGCCACCGCGCCAGCCGCAACAAACTCCAGACGGTGACGCTCCTGGACGCGGTTTCCGACAACAAATTCGACGCCTGCCTCGGAGGCGGCCGCCGGGATGAGGAGAAGGCGCGGGCCAAGGAGCGGTTTTTCAGCCATCGCAACGACTTCGGCCAGTGGGACCCGAAAAACCAGCGGCCGGAACTGTGGAATCTTTTCAATGGCCGCATGCACGAGGGCGAGCAGTTCCGCGTCTTCCCGCTGTCGAACTGGACGGAGATGGATGTGTGGCTTTACATCCGCCAGGAAAATATCCCCCTGCCCAATATTTACTTCAGCCACCAGCGCCGCGTCTTCCAGCGCGACGGCTCCTGGCTGGACGCCGAAACCGGCTTCGCCCAGCCGCAACCGGAGGAGGAAGTCCTTGAGAAGACGATGCGTTTCCGCACCATCGGCGACGTCACCTGCACCGGTGCCGTGGAATCCCCCGCAGCCACCCTCGACGACATCATCGCCGAAGTCGCCGCCGCCCGCCAGACCGAACGCGGCACCCGCGCCGACGACCAGCGCAGTGAATCCGCGATGGAAGACCGGAAGAAGGAAGGGTATTTTTGAGGAAATTTATTCCTCCGAACCATGAGCACTCTCGCCCTGCAACTTGACGAAGCCCTCAGCCAACTGGACGCGGACAAACGCGCTGCGTTGGAGGATCGGGTGCGTCTAATGCTTGGAACCGCCGCGCCCGCAATCAGGATGACAGGTTCCGCACTTGCTCAGTGGCGAGGCGCTTTTCCTGATTTTCCTGAGGACATTCCGGACATGGATCATGAGAGGATGTATGAAAATCCCTTAGCTGGCATGGATGCGGATGAACTCTCAAAAGCAGGATGATCTATCTCCTCGACACTAATGTCGTTTCCGATCACATGCGGGGTCGGCCTGAAAAATTGTTCCGGCGTTTCGAGGCCACTCCCCTCCACGACATGCGCCTCTGCTCCATGGTGCGGGCTGAACTTTTATTCGGAGCCCGCCGATTGACCAAACCCGAACTGCTGCTGGAGGCGATCAGTGACTATTTTCGCAAAATCACCTCGCTGTCCTTTGATGACCGCTGCGCAGCGTATCATGCCGAGCTTCGGGCTCACCTTCAGTCAAAAGGAACGCCGATCGGTCCACATGACATGCTGATAGCATCTATCGCTTTAGCCCATAATCTGATTTTGGTCACTCACAACACCCGCGAATTCGCCCGGGTGCCCGGCCTCGTTCTTGAAGACTGGCAGGACTGAGCCTCCCGCTGCCTTGCCACTCCGCATTTCATTTCCCGTTTTTCTTTAACAACATTTCTCCAATGGACTTACTTCGCTTCACGACTGCTGGTTCCGTCGATGACGGCAAATCCACTTTGATCGGCCGTCTGCTTTACGACTCCAAATCCATCTTCGAGGACCAGCTGGCCGCTGTGGAGCGGTTTTCGAAAAAGCGCGGGGATGAGCATGTGGACCTCGCGCTGCTGACGGACGGGCTGCGGGCGGAGCGGGAGCAGGGGATCACCATTGATGTCGCTTACCGCTACTTCGCGACGCCGAGACGGAAGTTCATCATCGCGGACACCCCGGGACACATCCAATACACGCGGAACATGGTCACCGGAGCCAGCACCGCGAACCTGGCGATCATTCTCATCGACGCCCGCAAAGGCGTGATCGAGCAGACCTGCCGCCACGCGTTCCTGGCGAATCTGCTGCGCATCCAGCACGTCGTCATCGCCGTGAACAAGATGGATCTGGTGGAGTATTCCGAGGCCCGGTTTGAGGAAATCAAAGAGTCCTTCAAGTGCTTCGCCAGCCGCCTCGACAATCTGGTGGAGATGACCTTCATCCCCATCAGCGCGCTCAAAGGCGACAACGTGGTGGACAAGTCCGCCGCCATGCCCTGGTATCAGGGGCCGACCCTGCTGTATCATCTGGAAACCGTTTACGTCGGCACCACTGAAAACCACGTGGAAGCCCGCTTTCCGGTGCAGTGGGTCATCCGTCCGCAGAGCGACGAATGGCATGATTTCCGCGGCTTCAGCGGCCGCGTGGCCGGCGGGGTTTTCAAGCCGGGCGACGACGTCACGGTGCTGCCCAGCGGCTTCCAGTCGAAGATCAAGGAGATCCACACCGCCGACGGTCCGCTGGACGAGGCCTACAGTCCGTTGTCCGTCACTCTGCTGCTGGAGGACGAAATCGACACCAGCCGGGGCGACATGATTGTGAAGCCCAACAACCCGCCGCAGGTCGGTCAGGACATTGAGGCCATGGTCTGCTGGTTCGGGGAAAAACCCATGTCCCCGCGCGGACGTTACCTCCTGCGCCACACCAGCCGGGAAGTGCAGGCCGTGATCAAGGACGTGAAATACAAGGTGAACATCAACACTTTGCACAAGATCGAGGACGATCTGGAGTTCCGCATGAACGACATCGGCCGCATCTCCATCCGCACCAGTTCGCCCGTGATTTTCGATCCCTATTCGAAAAACCGCATCACCGGCAGCTTCATCCTCATCGACGCCGGGACCAATGAAACCGTCGCCGCCGGCATGATCCGGGGGTGATTGGCAGGGAGGATGCTGATTTTGAACAGAAGGGCGCGAGGGAAGCAAAGGAGGAGAAACCCTTGCTGATGGCGCCATAATGGAGCCCGCTCATGAGCCATCCAGGAAAGCGCGAAACGTCATTCCGGCACCGGCTTTTGCGGAAATTCACGCCGGACGCGCTGCTGGCCCTGACGGCCGCCGCGCTGGCGGTGCGGCTGACAGTGCGCGACGCCTTCGGGTGGTCCGCGCCGTTGTTTTATATCGCTCCGTGGCCTTTGCTGCTGCTGGCGTGGCCGGTGCTCGGGTGGTGGCGGCGGGGCAGAACCGCGGCGGGGCTGCTGACCGCCGTCGGCTTTGGAGTCACTCTGACAGCGTGGCTGCTGCGGCCCGTTCCGCCCGTGGTGCGTTTCGGCGGAGCTCCGGGACCGCTGGTGAAGGCGATGTTCTGGAACATTGGCCACCGCGCCGCGCTGCCGGCGCAGCTGCATGAGCTGACGGACACGCATCAGCCTGACATTCTGGTGGTGGCGGAGGCGGAGAATATCCGCGCGGAGGAAAGAGCGGCCTTTCTCCTGCGGCACCCGGACTATCAGATTCAGCCGCTGAAGGGCAATCTGCAGGTGGCCGTGCGGGGTCAGGTCAGCGTGAAAAGGCGGTTCCGCCCGCCCACCGGCACCCGGGCGCACCTGCTGGATCTTCAGTTAAAAAATCAGACGGAGCCCTGGACTCTCATGATCGCGGATCTTTCGCCGTTTCCCCTGAGCCCCCGGACAGAACGCGTGGAGCGGATCCGCCAGCTTGCCGGAGACAGTCCGCGCACCCTGATCGTGGGGGATTTCAACACTCCCTATGATTCCCGCGCCTTCGACACCTGGCGGGAGATTTACCATCATGGCCTCAGTCAGGCCGTCAGCACCCCCGGGGCCGCCACCTGGCCCATCGGCCTGCCGCTGCTGGCCCTCGACCATATCTGGATGTCGCGGGATCTCATTCCGATGCAGGCATGGAAAGGCACCCCTTTGGGCCACGATCACGCCTGGCAGATCATCAGCATCGCGGAGACAGGCCCGTAGTTTGCGGAGGGGGCTGCCGTGTCCTTCGGCGGGCTGTCATAAAATCCGATGGGAATATGGGAATGACGATATCCATGCCTCCTCTCATTCCGATTCCCCCGGCTGCAGCCGCCGCACCAGTTCCCCGACGGCCCGCGCACGTCCGATTTGCCGGAAAACCACATCCTCCCCGGCCCCGCCGGAGGAGAAGACCACCGTGCCAATCCCGACCCATCCTTTCAGCCCCTTGCGGGTGACGTGAATGGAGCGGATACCGTCGATAGGGAGAGCCCGGGAGATTTTTGAAAACAGGCCGGTGTGCGCCTCCACCCGGCGGCTGGTCACGCGGTATTCGGTGGTGCTGCGTCTGAAAAACACCGCCGCCAGCAGCGCGCAGCCCGCCATCCAGCCCCAGGCGAGCCAGGCGCCGTCCCATCGCCCGGCATACCAGCCGCCGGTGGCGAGGGCGACGGAAAGCAGCACGCTGGCGGAGGAATTCAGCAGACTGGGGCTTCCCCGGTAATAAGTGCGCAACGGAGCCTGCGGCGGAGGGCGGGCCGCCGGATTTTCAGGAAACGGCACCGGAACCCAGCGGGCGGGTGCGGGTGTGGGTGTGGACCGGAGAGGAGAAACGGAACCGGAAGCGGCAGGCCCCGGGCCGCTGCCGCCGTCACCGGGAGGCGGCTCCGTTTTCCCCGCTGCGGGCGGGATGACCTGGAAAAGCTGACGGACCCTCATCCGCTGGCCGGTGGCGGTGTCCTCACAGACCGCGCCGGCGCTCAGCTCGTCGGCATCCACCATATCCAGGAGCTCCTCCTCGGTGTAGGGGCCGTCGGTGGTGCCGTCCGGGAAATGGATGAGGTATTCCGCAGTCACGGCAGGATGGCATCGGGTTCCTCCGGCACCGGCGGCAGAAGGTCCTCGCGCTGGAGGAAAAGCTTCATGTTCAACTGCCCCAGCTCCTCGGGAGTCATCCGCAGAACCAGGGTGAGGAAAGGGGTCAGACGGTCGGTTTCCGCGAGGGCGCTGTGCGCCAGGCTGGCGATGATGCCGGTGGGCACGGTGTGCTCCGGGAAAATATTCGAGGCCCGGAAGAGCACCCGCCCGGCGTCGTAGTCCAATTCGAAAGCCCCGATGGTCAGCTCCAGATTGGCGCGCATCAGGAGTTCACTGACAATCCCCGCGCGGCTGGCGGGAATGGTGTGGCCCAGGGTGGTGCCCACGCTGACGGCATGAATTTCCGGGAAAGCCTGCACGTGCAGCCGCACCCGCGTGTGATGCGTGTCAAAATCCGCCTCCAGCACTTCCCGGCCCGGCACCTGGCGGCCGGCCCATTTCATGCGTTCAAAGGCTTCCTCCACCGCGCGGAAGATTCGGGAGGGTGCGGGCGTGTTGTTTTTCATGAGGGGATTCGGGAGGGCGGGCATCGTTCACCGGTCCCGCGCCGGGAGCAAACAAAATACTGGCCACCTGCGGGAGGCCCGCCATGGTGACGCCATACCGGAAAACCGCCACCGATGCCCCGTCAAGCCCCTCCCGCCCCGTCTCCGCGCCTGTCTCTTTCGCCGGTGGCGGTTCTGCTGATCGTGACGGGGGCCGTGATCCTCGCCGCCGCCGCCTGGACCACTTTCCGGCAGCGCCGGGAAATCTCCATCCTGCGCGCCGAAGTCTCGTCACTCACCCAGGCCCAACGGGCCACCGCCTCCCGCGAATCCGCCGCCGCCGCCGCTGTCAGCCGTCTCGGGGAAACCGAGGCCGCCCTCGCCAAAGAGCGCGCGGAATTGAATGCCGTCACCGCCCAGTCCGCCACCCGCATCGCCGAGCTGGATCACCTGGTCACCTTCCTGCGGAGCGAGGTCACCGCCGCCCAGCAGACCATCGAGCGGCTGAAGGCTCCGCCTGTGCCCGTGGCGCCGGTAAAGCCCGCGCCGGTTAAAGCCGGCGTCCGTTGAAAAACAGCGCGCCAGGAGGCGGCACGGTTTTCCGCGGAAACAGGTCATCCGGGAGAAAACAGGTCCTATAAGACCTATAGGCCGTATAGGACCTGTTTTCTCCCGTCGCTCCATTTCTCCCGGCTGTCACTGCGCCTCCCCCGCTGCCCCGGCAGCATTGAATTTGACACTGCGCCCAAACCGCCGCACAGCACCCGCCGCCGCCCGGCGTCGATACGCCCGCACCACTTCCACCCACACATGGAATCCCCCGTCAGTCTTCCCCCGCTTTCCCCGGATCCCGCCGTGGAGGTCGCCGCGCCGGGCATTGCCCGTCCGGTGCTTTATGGCATCTTTTTTCTGTCAGGGCTCTCCGCCCTGATTTACCAGCTTGTCTGGCAGCGCTCCCTGCTGACGCTTTTCGGGAGCAATGTGGAGTCCGTGGCCATGGTCGTCAGCGCCTTCATGGTCGGGCTCGGCCTGGGCAGCCTGTTCGGTGGCTGGCTTTCGGAAAAACGCGGGCTGCGCCTGCTGCTGACTTTTGCCGCCGTGGAGGCCGTCATCGGTCTTTACGGGCTGTTTTCGCTGGAGATTTTCAAAGCGGCGGGCGGGCTGACCAATGGCAGCCTCTGGCAGACCGGACCTCTCTGTTTCGCCCTGCTGCTGGTGCCCACGCTCTTCATGGGCAGCACTTTGCCGCTGCTGGTCACCCATCACGTGAAGCGTCTGGCGGAGGTCGGACGCAGTGTCAGCTGGCTGTATTTTGTCAACACCCTGGGAGCGGCCGCCGGTTGTCTGGTCGCCGCGCGCTTCACCCTGCCGACACTCGGAATGAGCGGCTCCGTGAAATTCGCCGCCAGCCTCAATGCCCTCGCCGCGCTGCTCATGTTCCTCAACGGATGGAGGGAACGCCGCGTATGATGTCCTTCCGCTCCGCCCTCGTGCTGGTGGCGTTCACCGGCTTCAACGCGCTCAGTTTTGAGATTCTCTGGTCGCGCCTTTACTCCTTCCTCTCCGCCAGCCGCGCGCCGGCTTTTGCGGGAATGCTCGGATTTTACCTGCTCGGTCTGGCGCTGGGATCGTTGTGGAGCATCCGCTTTCAAAAGCGGCACGAAACCGGAAATAACGACAGCCGCAACGCCGCCGTCGCCCGCCTTGTGCTCCAGGCCAATGCCGCCGCCTTCCTCCTCGCGCCGGTCGTCAGCTGGGCGGCCATGGTGATGCCTTACGGTTTCACCTACCCGCTGGTCATGCTCGTCAGCGGCGTCATGGGCACCCTGCTGCCGCTGATCTGCCACTTCTCCATGCCGCCGGACGCGCGGGTCGGCAGCCGGCTTTCCAAAATCTACCTCGCCAACATCGCCGGCTCCGGCGCGGGCAGTCTGCTCACCGGTTTTGTGCTGATGGAATATCTGCCGCTGCGCTGGATCAGCCTGCTGCTCCTGGCCATCAGCGCCGGCATTTTCATCATGCTGCATCCGGCCGGCGGCCTCCGCTGCCGCGCCCGGCACACCGCGCTCAAAGTCCTCGCCGCCGGTGTCATCCTCACGCCGCTGCTGCACTGGCAGTTCTGGGAACGGATTCAGAAGGATCCGTCGTGGCATTGGAATATGGGGCAGCCCTTCGCCACGGTCATTGAAAGCCGGAGCGGCGTCATCGCCGTCACCGCCGAAAACCTCAGCGCCACCCCGCCGCAGCCGGCCTACATTTTCGGCGGCGGCGCTTACGACGGCGTCATCGCCGTGAAGCCCGCGCTCAATGAGTGGCTGGTCCGCGCCTACTGCCTCAGCGCCCTGCATTCCAATCCGGAGGAAGTGCTCATGATCGGTCTCAGCGGCGGCTCCTGGGGGCAGATTGTGGCCGCCAATCCCCAGGTGAAACGCCTGACCATTGTCGAGATCAACCATTCCTATAATCAGGTCATCGCCGCCCACGAGTGTGTCCGCAGCCTGCTCTCCAATCCCAAAGTCGAAATCATCATCGACGACGGCCGCCGCTGGCTGGAGCGGAATCCGGACCGGAAATTCGACGCCATTCTCATGAACACCACCCACCACTGGCGGGAGTTCGCGGGGAATCTGCTGTCCGCCGACTTTCTGAAAATCGCCTCCTCCCACTTCAGGCCGCACGGCATTTTCCAATACAACACCACCGATTCCGCCCGCGTGGCCCGCACCGCCCTCGACGCTTTCCCGCACGCCATGATGGTGCTCAACAATGTGGTCATCTCTCCCGACGAGCTGCATTTCGACCGCGCCCGCTGGCAGCCGGTTCTGGAAAACTATGAGATCGACGGCCGGCGCATGTTCGATCCCGCTGACGCCAGGGATCAGGAGGTGCTGAAAAAAATGCTCCTCCTGCCCGACACCCTCGGCAAGGACCCCGCCGCCTGCGCCGCCCTCTCTCCGCTCCTGGCCCGCGAACCCAAATACCGCCTCCAGAACCGCGCCCAGATGGAAGCCACCGCCGCCGGAGCCCGGCCCATCACCGACGACAACCTCGGCCACGAATACGAGTGAGCCCCGTGCCCCTGCCTTTGAGCCGCCCCTGCTACGCGATCACGGCTTTATGAGGGTTGAATGAGCTTGCCCGGCGCGGTCGTTTTAAACTACCCTGCACTTTTCCGCGCTGTCGCGGCGCGGGCAACCAACACCGCCACTCCATGTCCAACGCCCACTTCTCCAACCGCCGGCGCTTCCTTCAGGGCAGCCTTGCCGGGGCCGCCGCGCTTGCTGTCTCCCCGCGCCTCTGGGCGCAGGCTCCCGGCGCCAACGGGGATATCCGTCTGGGAATCATCGGCATCGGTGAGAAAGCCAGCGGCCGCGGGTCCAATCACCTGAAGGAATTCGGCGAGAAAAAAGGCTGCCGCATCGTGGGCGTCTGTGATGCCGACTCCGCCGTGCTGGACATCGTGAAGGGCCGGCTGAAGGACCCCGGAGTCCAGTATTACCAGGATTACCGCAAACTGCTGGAGAACAAGGACATCGACGCGGTCGTGATCGCCACGCCGAATCACACGCACACCCTCATCTCCATCGCCGCCATGCAGGCCGGCAAGCATGTGTATGTGGAGAAACCGGTTTCCCACAATCTCTGGGAGGGCCGCAAGCTCGTCGAGCACGCCGCCAAGCACCCCAACCTGATCGTCCAGCACGGCATGCAGCGCCGTTCCGACCACGCCTGGGAGGAGATCATGGAATTTGTGAAAACGGGCAAGATCGGCAAGCCCGTCGTCTCCCGCGGCCTCTGCTACAAACTGCGCGGCAGCATCGGCAAGGTCGGCGCGCCCGTGAAACCCCCGGCCACAGTGGATTACAGCCTCTGGAGCGGCACCCGTCCCGAGCTTCCGGTGCACCGCAAACGTTTCCACTACGACTGGCACTGGCAGTGGGAATACGGCAACGGCGACATCGGCAACCAGGGCCCGCACCAGCTTGATGTCGCCCGCTGGCTGGCCGGCGATCCCCAGGCCTGCCCCGAAAGCGTGATCAGCATCGGCGGCCGCTTCGGCTACGATGACGACGCCACCACGGCCAACACGCAGATCGCCTTTTACGATTTCAAACCCATCCCCGTCATCTTCGAGGTGCGCGGCCTGCCCGACAAGGACATGAACTTCCGGGGCCGGGTCTCCACCTTCCGGGGCAAAGCCGGCGGTGCGATCAATGTCTTTGAGTGCGAAGGCGGTTACATCGTGGAGAGCAAGGCCTACGACAAGGACGGCAAGGAAGTCGCCAAGTTCAACAAAAACGACGGCGCCAAGCACCAGGACCGTTTCCTTGAGGCCATCCGCGCCGGCAAAATCGCCGATACCCACAACGCCCTCACCGGCCACCTCTCCGCTGGTCTGGCCCACATGGCCAACCACAGCTACCGCTGCGGCGCGGACACGGGCATCGACGCCATCAAAGCGAAAATCGGGAACAACGCCCTCTTCGCCGAGACCTTTGACCGGATGCTCACGCACCTCACGGACAACAAAATCGACCTCGGCGGCGTGAAACCCGTGCTCGGCGCGTCCCTGACCTTTGATCCCGTGAAGGAGCTTTACACCGGCGAGAACGCCGACGCCGCCAACAAATTCAACCGGGAGGAATACAGCACCGCGTTCCCCATCCCGAATGCCTGAGCCCACCGGCTCCCGCTTCTCCTGCTTGCAGCAACCCAAACCCCGCGCGGGCGGTTCCGGAATTTTCTCCGGAGCCGCCCGCGCATTTTTTGACGGACGGCGGCGGCGCCGGCGGCCGCGAGCACCGGGAAAAATCGCAGGTTCATGCCGCAGACCAGGAGCGCGGCGGCCGTTGGCGAGTGAAATTCCGTTTCCCCGGAATGCCCGGGCGTGACGTTGACAGCGGGGCGCATCGCTTTTTATGTCCCGCGAATGACTTTCCGCTCCGTCCTCCGAATGCTTCCGGTCCTCGCCGTGGCGGTTCTCTCCTCCTGCGCCTCCAAGCCGCAGGGATTCACCAAAGTCAAAATCTACCGGCTGAACCCCTCCGTGAAGGTCACCGCCGTGGACCCCAGCATTCCGTTTGAGCAGGAGCATCTGCTCCATGGCGCGGTGACCACCTTGGAGCGCGAGGCCCGGCGCGGCAATTACTACACCTTTTTCTGGAACGCGCGGGACACCGCCCAGCCCGCGAAAATCCGCTTCGAATACCTCCAGTCCGCCACCGGCTTCCAAAAGAAACAGCAGCTGCTGGAGATCCCCAAAGTCTCCCGCTCCAACATCACGAAAATCCAGGTCACCGGCGATGAATATATCAAAGACGGCAAAATCCTCGCCTGGTGCGCCACCCTGATCCAGGGCGGCAAGGAAATCGCCCAGGAGAAATCCGCCCTCTGGGAATAATTTTCCCCTGTTCCAAAGCCTCTTTTCTCAGCGCTTTTTCCCGGCCGCCTCCGGCAGAAGTCTGGTGGTGTCGTAGCCGAGCGCGCGCGCTTTTTCCTTCAGCATCTGGTAAGTGGGATAAGGCAGCGCCGCCACCCGCGAGAGCATCCACAGGGCCTTGCGGTCCGGCGTGCCGACCATGGACCACTGATAATCAGGATCCAGGGCGATGATCCAGTAGTTCCCCTCCTCCGGCACCGGGGCCAGCGCGGCCAGTCCCTGGAAGCTGACTTTCAGCCGGGCATTGCGTGAGCCGGGGACCGGGACGGCCTTGCCTTCGATGGAGGTGACTTTGCCGCGTTTTTTGTAGCAGGTGTTCACCACCTTCACACCGCCGTCGGGGTTGGGCGTGTATTCCGCTGTGGCCTGGAGGCAGCCGGCTTCATAAAACTGCGGCAACCGGGCGACCTCATGCCAGGTGCCGGAATACTTTCTCAGATCCACACGCTTCACGGTGGGCAGGCGCGGATGCCCGCCGGTGACCGGCGACTGGACACTCTGACAGGACGGCAGCACGGCCAGAAGCACCGGAGCCAGGAGAAGGAGGAGGAATTTGCACATAAGCAGGAAGGCCAAAATGACCGCGCAGGAGAATGCCGCCGCACACCGGCCGTTTGGCACGGGGGCGGTGCCCGAAACGGGTGTCATTCCAGTAACGACTTCCGCGTCTCCTCCGGACGAACAGAATCACTCAATCCGCCAACCCCGGTTCCCGCCGCGCATACCGTCGCCACTCGGCCACGCCGGGGATCCGGTGCAGGACTTCCGCCAGTTCAAATCCGTCCTCAAAAGGCGGGAATTCCGTATCCCCCTCCGCCGGAGTCTCCAGCACGGTCAGCAGGATTTCCGAAGTGCGCGGCATCAGCAGACGGTAGATTTCCGCCCCGCCGATCACGAAAACCGTCCCTTCAATGCCCAGCGCGCCGATTTCATCAGGGCTCCTCAGGATTTCCGCTCCCGGAGTCGGCGGCATCGTCCGCGAAAGCACCAGGTTCCGCCGGTTGGGCAGCGGCCGGCCCAGGCTTTCCCAGGTTTTGCGGCCCATCAGGATCGGATGACCGGTGGTGGTCTTTTTGAAGAACTTCAGATCCTCCGGCAGATGCCACGGCAGCGCGCCGTTCCGGCCGATGATGCGGTTCGACGACATGGCGGCAACGGCGATGAAAACAGGCATGAGGAAAAAAACGGGAGATGGGAATGGGAAACGTGAAATCAAAGGAATCAGTCCGCCCGAAGCGCAAATCGCGAGCGGAGAGCGGAAGCCGCAGGGCAGCGCGGGAGCCGAAATCCACCGGGAGGCTGACGGGCCACGGATGGCACGGATATGACGGATGGCCACGGATTTATGGAAAAGAAGGCCATCCCGCAAACATCTGTTCAATCCCATCCTTCATCCTCATCCTCATCCTCATCCTCATCCTCATCCTCATCCTCATCCTCATCCT